>JBATMZ010000082.1:0-2420 GCA_049290115.1 Saprospiraceae bacterium
GTACTACCGTGCCAACCATCAGGCTTTATCGACATAACTTTTTTGTGGATTTGTAGGGCAAGATCTTCGTTTTTATTAAGGTTGTTGTATAGTGCTTTTTGTCCAGAAGTCTTTAAGGTAGATGGCACATCGGGATTTGAACCTTTCATTATACGTGAAGCGATATCTGCAATCTTTTGCAAATACTCTTCATAGGAGATGGCATTTTCTCGACGCTGGATTATGACTTCTTGAAGTAATGTACTCATTTCTTCAAAGAAAGTAGGATCTATGAGATGATCTTTGATGATCTTTTGTCTTACATTGTTGGCTATGGTTTCTGCAATAGATTCCCTACTCTCCCTGATTCCTTTGGGTAAGGTATCAATAGCATCAGCTATACCACTTTTGACAATTAATTCAATCAAAGGCATATCTCCAAAAGGTGAAATAATACGAGGCTCATCTGCTTGGATATAAGTATCTATCAAATGTCTCATATCTGCTTCATAAGCCTTCATGTCTAAGGTTTCACCGCTGGCAAGGCGAATCTCTTCACGGAGTTTTAGATAATGATCCAGACGAGATTTGATATGGTTTTGTTCAGTGGTAGTATATGCCGCTTCGTCCAAATCTTCTGCTATGTTGGCATAAGCCCTTATAAATGCAACTGAGGCTTTATACAAGGCATTTCGTCTTACTTCTGTCGCTTTTAGTTCTTCAGGAATTTCCATATTGCCACAGAAGTAATGAATATTCTCTAATTTTCCTTTAGGTGGAGCTACTGGTTCACATAGTAACTCTATTTGCTCCATTGCATTGTCTAAGCGTTCTCTACCTAAGGCTATTCTATCTTTAAGTAGGATATCACAATCTTCTTTTTCAAAATTATCGTAATCAAGCTCAGAAGTATATACAGCAACTGCATTTTCTACTTTTCTAAATAGGTCTTTGTAGTCCACAATATAGCCAAACTGCTTATCGTCTGTATCCAATCGATTGACTCTACATATCGCCTGGAATAAACCATGATCTTGCATATTCTTGTCTATGTAAAGGTAGGAGCAAGATGGAGCATCAAAACCAGTGAGGAGCTTATCAACTACTATAAGAAGTCTCATAGTGGCAGGCTCATTCAAAAAAAGAGATTTGGCCCTATCTTCGTAAGTCTCCGTTTGTGATTTGCCAGTCTGAGCGACTACATTTTCTAATAGCTTTGTATAAGTGTTGAAAATTATTTCTTTGTCCGTTTCAGTATTTGCTCCTGTGTCTTCGGTTACGATGTCTTTAGTGGATGGATTGTAAGAAGTAATGATGGCACACCTACCTTTGAACTCTGTGTTTTGAAAAGAATTGAAATATTTGCATGCTTCAAGGATACTACCAGCGACTATGATGGCATTGCCTTGGTTGCTATTCAATCGTGGTTTGGTATTGAAATCAAATACTATGTCTGCTATGACTCTGTCAATTCTACTTTGTGAGCTAAGTACTTTTTGCATCGTGCCCCATTTCTTTTTCAGCTCTGAACGTTGGAAATCATTGAGGCCACGAGTCTTGGCTTCAAACCACTGATCAATACGATCTGGTGAAGAAAGCCGTTGGTCGATGTCTCTCGCTTCATATACTAAGTCAAGTACAACTTCATCTGTGACTGCTTCATTGAATTTATAGGTATGGAT
Source organism: Saprospiraceae bacterium (assembly GCA_049290115.1). Taxonomy (GTDB): domain Bacteria; phylum Bacteroidota; class Bacteroidia; order Chitinophagales; family Saprospiraceae; genus OLB9. The sequence continues at coordinate 1,662 of JBATMZ010000082.1, forward strand.
GTATTTGCCAAATACTTCAAGGCTTGTGGCTTTGTCTTGTTTGAGTAGAGGAGTACCTGTAAAGCCAATAAATACACCATTTCTTATGGTAGCTTTCATTAACTTGTGCAAGGTATTACTATTGGTTCTGTGGCATTCATCTACAAATACAAAAACATCTCCAATTGCCTGTGACGGAAGAGCATTTAGCTCTTCTATATATGCATCTATATCGGTAACATTTCTTCTACCAAACTTATGTATCAAAGAACAAATCAATCGTGGCATAGGCTGCGAAAGCTGTTCCATAAGTTCTTCTCCGCTTTGTGTACGTTTTACAGTCTCTCCAGCATCATTAAATACTCTTTCTATTTGCTTATCTAACTCTGTTCTGTCGGTAATGATAACTACTCTGGCACTCGGCAAGGTCTTCAATATCCATTGAGCAAGGATGACCATAACGATGCTTTTGCCGCTACCTTGAGTATGCCATATGATGCCACCTTCTCTACGTCTCACATGCTCTTGTGCTTTTTTGATGCCAAAGTATTGATGGTATCTTGGCAGCTTCTTCTTACCCCCATCAAAAACAATAAAGTCTCGGATAATCTCCAAGATTCTTTCTTTGTTGCAGAGCTTTAATAAATACTTATCTATTGGGAGTAGTGAGTTATCGTCTATATCTTCTTTCCAGGAATAATAATGCTTCTCAGGTGTGCCTATAGCTCCGTAACGAAGGCCTTCGGAGTCATTGCCTGCGAAAAGGAATTGAGTAGTGGT
>JBATMZ010000083.1:0-1556 GCA_049290115.1 Saprospiraceae bacterium
GTGCCGCGCCGTGCAGCGGCCCCGCCCCGCCGAAGGCGACCAGCGTGAACTTGCGATGATCGATGCCGCGCCGCATCGCCAGAGTGCGGATGGCATTGGCCATCATCGCGTTGGCGACATCGACAATCCCCTCGGCCGCCGCAACCTCGTCGGTGCCAAGTGCGGCGGCCAGCCCGGCAATTGCCTTTTGCGCCGCTGCGAGGTCAAGCTGCATGCGTCCGCCAAGGAACCATTGCGGATCGATCCGGCCAAGGAAGACCTGCGCATCGGTGACCGTCGGTTGTGTGCCGCCAAGACCATAGCAGGCAGGGCCGGGGTTGGACCCGGCGCTTTGTGGCCCAACGCGCAACCCGCCGCCCTCGGCGCGCGCGATCGAGCCGCCACCTGCGCCGATTGTGTGCAGTTCCACGACCGGCATCCGCAGGATGTTGTCGGCAATCTCGCCCTCCGAAGCCAGGGTCATCCGCCCGTCGATGACCAGACTGACATCCGAGGAGGTGCCGCCCATGTCGATGGCGATAAGGTTCGGGCGGTTCAGCGCCTTCGAGATCGTCTCCGCTGCAACTACCCCGCCGGCCGGGCCTGACAGGATCGTCTGGATCGGCTGGCGCGCGACCAGTTCGGCCGAACAGATGCCGCCGCTTGACCGCATCACATGCAAGGGCGCCGGGCAGGACCGGGCGCACAGTTCGCGCTGCAGCTCGGACAGGTAGGTGTCGATCGTGCGCGAGACATAGGCCGTCGCCACGACGCTCGATGTCCTCTCATACTCGCCCTGCTCGGGCGAGATCTCGTGCGACAGCACCACCGAGACATTCGGCAACCTCTCCTTCAAGAGACGGCGGAACTCCAGTTCATGCACCGGGTTCTTGTGGGCGTGAAGGAAGCAGACCGCGACGCTTGTGATCCCTTCGGCGCCAAGCCTGTCCGCGACACGCACCACATCATCGGTCCGCAGCGGCGTCTTCACCGTACCGTCGTGGCGCAGCCTTTCGCTGACGGTCAGCACATCCTCCGGGGCGACCAAGAGCTTGCGCCGGACGGGAGACAGGCTCCACACGTCACGGTTCTCGCCGCGACCGATCTCCAGCACATCGGCAAAACCCTCGGTGGTTACCAGGGCGATCCGGTCACCGGCCCCGGACAGAATGGCGTTCAGTCCGGCCGTGGTCCCATGGACCAGAAAGCCGGTGTCTTTGATCACGCCAGTCTCGTCCAACCCCTTGAGCATCCCGACGGCCGGGGCCTTCGGCGTGCTGAGCACTTTGTGGAACCGGACCTGTCCGGTGGACTGGTTCATGATGACCAGATCGGTGAACGTGCCGCCGATATCGACGCCGACGCGAAGCTGCGGTTCCATCATTGCTTGACCTCCCCCGCCGTCTTTCCCTGTTCTCTGGCGGTCGCGGCCGCATGGGATATGTTGGCAAAGCCGTGCGCCTGCTCGATCTGGTACAGCCAGGCGCCCGAGACTTCGTGCCCGTCCGCATCCAGAAGCGGCAGCATTCCAGCCCCACTCCTCAGTCGGGCGGGCGATTGCAGCCACGCCTCGTAAG
>JBATMZ010000084.1:0-5344 GCA_049290115.1 Saprospiraceae bacterium
GCTCGGCGGCATCGGCATCGACTGGTCAGTGGCCTACGGCGATCTCCTGACCTTCGCCGACATCGTCGAGGCCCTGATTGGTGAAATCCGCACGCAGGCTCACGCGTTCATGGACGCAGGCAATCAAGTCGTTGACCACGACGGAAACACCGCCTACAAGCTGGTGCCGAAACGGGCGACGCCCTTCTTCACCGACGCCGACAGTGCCATCCGTGAAGCGCAGAAGCTCGCGGCGGTGAGCAAGAAAAAGCTCGACGTGAACGCCTTCTTCAATCCTCCGGCGGTCAAGAGCCCGGCCCAGTTCCGGGCTGTTGTGGCCGAGGCGCTGATGGACGGCACCACCAAGAAAGCCCGCGAGGAAGCGGCCAAGGAATGGATGAAGCCGTACGTCGACGCTATCTCCTCCGGCACCACCATTGCGCCCGCCGATGACCGGCGTGCGCCTGCCGCACCGCCAGCCGAGTATGCCCTCGCGCTAGCCCAGAAATTGGCCGCACTCAGCGGCCAGTAAACCCGAAGGCGACGCGGGTCTCGTCGCTACCAAACAGGAAAACGGAAACAGAAAATGTCAAATGAAGTCTCTACCAATCGCGCTACCGCTGCTCTCGCCGCCCTCGGCGGTCTCAAGCAGGCTCTCACCAACGTCAAGTCGACCCTCGTGGTCGCTGGCGGTGACACCCTGCTCCGGCTCATGAAGGACGGCATCTGGGTTTATGGTGCGGACAATGTCGAAGTCGAAACCGGATCGCGCTGGGCCATCAACCCGCTGTCTATCCAGCACGGTTTCAGCTCGTGGTCGGAAAGCGGCAAGGGCCAGAACGAGCTGATCGGCGAAGTCATGGTGCCGGCAACCATGCCGCTGCCGAACAAGGCTGAGCTCTCGAACATCGGGTTCCCGAACACCGGGTTCCCGTGGAACCAGCAAATCTCGTTCGCGCTCAAGTGCATGACCGGCGAAGACACCGGCACCGAACTGCTCTACAAGACCACGTCTACCGGCGGCCTCGGCATGTTCAACAAGCTGGTCGGCTCTCTGCTCGCCCAGCTGGAACGTGACCCGGCCAACCCGGTTCCGGTCGTCGAGCTCGCCTCGTCCTACTACATGCACAAGAAATGGGGCAAGACCTACACGCCGGAAGTGACTATTGTCGCATGGGCGTCCATGGACGGCGTCGAAAGCGAACCGACCGCAGCGCCTGCTCCGGCAGCGCCTGCGGAACGCAAGGCCCGCTCGCAGGCCGAGCTGGCCGCGCTCAACGAGCCTGCTGATCCGGCACCGGCTGTCGCCGAAGGCGTCGTGCGACGTCGTCGCAACGTCGCCTGATAGCGTTCCGGCCTAGCGCCCTACTGCAACCCCCGCCTTGTGCGGGGGTTCTTTTTTAGTGCTTGACAGGCACCAATGCAGGGGTCTAGGATGCATCTGGCTAACGCAAGCACGCAGGAGAACGACATGAAAGACCAGACATTTCACGAGATCACTTTGACCCCCCGCGAGGCCAACGCCGCACTGCTGGCACACTTCGGCATGCCAGAAGGTGAGGTCAGGCGCGCTATCAGCGGCATGACCGTACTTCGTATCGAGGTGAAGCCGCCCGTGGCCGCGCCGACAGCCGGAACTGCCGACGATCTGCCGGAAGGCGAAGGCTGGGTCAAGTGGGCCGGCGGAGAGCGCCCGGTTCCTTACGACGCCACCGTTGGCGTGTGGCTCCGCGACGGATCGTTCCTCGACAGCGTAGTAGTGGACGGCCTTTACTGGACGCACCGGGGCGGCCCGCGCGACATCGTCGCCTACCGGGTGCGGTCGTGAGCAGCCGCTCGCTTCACAACAGGAGACGACAATGAAGAAGATCAGTGACAAAGAAGTACAGGCGGCGCTAACCGGCCTGTCTAGGTCGGGGTCTTATCCGTTGCGCGGGCGGCTTGGCGGCGCAACGGCTACGTGGGCGAGCAACGGCGCGCGTCTCCATGGCAAGGAAAGCCCGCTCGACCTCGTCGGCCCGTGGGAAGAATGACGCGCAGCTCGGCGCTTGACGCCGGGCGCTATACGCAAAGGCTAAGCCGTGACCAACCCGCTCGCGGATATCCGCAACCTCACCTTCATCGACTTCGAGACCCGGGCGCTGCCCGGGGCCTCGAGCAGCGACGCCAACCTCAAGACGGCTGGCACCTATCGCTATGTGAAGAACGCCTACGGGATCATCCTGACCGGCTGCGAGGCAGACGCGCCAGTGTGGAGCCGCGCGGTCGAAGACTTCAATGGCGGCGCGCTCAGGTGGCGCGACATGCCCCACAGCCTGCACGCCTTCCACGAACGCGTCATGGCCGGTACGGCTTGGTACGCGGCCTTCAACGCGGGCTTCGACAGAGAAGTGTGGAACGAGGCCACCTACGACTTCCCCCGGGTCGAGCCGGAGCATTTCATCGACATTATGGCGCAGGCGACTGCGTCAAACCTGCCGCCTGCCTTGGAAGGCGCGAGCCGGGCCATTAGCCGCCATGGCAAGCAGCAGGACGGCAAGCGCCTGATCTCCATGTTCTGCGGCCTGACCGAGTGGTCGCCGCAGACGCACCCGGAAGACTGGGAACGGTTCGTGAGCTACGCCGTGCAGGATACCGCCGAGCTGCGCGAGGTCTACCGCCACACGCGGCCCCTGTCCGTGAGCGAGTGGGAGGACTACTGGGTCTCCGAGCGCATCAACCGGCGCGGGGTCAGCATCGACCTGCCGTTCGTGACCCGGGCCGCTGCCGTTGCCGAGGCCGACAGCGTCCGCTCAAACAAGCTGATTTCCGCCATGACCGGCGGCAAGATCACGACGCTGACGCAGGCCGCCCGCATCGCCGAATGGGTCTACGACCGCATCGAGCACAGCGAGGCGCGCGAGCTGCTGGTCAGCGAATGGAATGAAGACGCCGAGGACGATCTGGTGGTTGGCAAGCTGTCGCTGGAGCGCCAGCGGGTCGCCAGCGTGCTGGCCTTCTACGCGCACCTCGACGAGACCGAGGGCCTGACCGACACTGAGGTCCAGATCGTCGACATGCTCACGCTGCGCGAGTTTGGCGCGTCGACCTCGCCGTTCAAGTTCGCCAAGATGCTGCGCCAGCACGACGATGGCAAGCTGAAAGGCCAGTACGTGTTCAACGGGGCCGCCCAGACCGGGCGCTTCTCGTCGAAGGGCGTGCAAATCCACAACCTGATCCGCGCCTCGCTGGAGCGGCTGGAAGTACCCGCCATTGAAATGATTTACGAGCTGGAGGTCTGACATGCAAACGCTCTACGGGGTCCGGTGCACGGACAGGATTACGGTGGAAACCTTCGCGCAGCACTTCGCGCAACACGACCAGATCACCTACTTCGCCTACTTCGACGGGGTTGAAGTCGCGCGCAGCCGCAGCGGCAAGGGGGCGGTCAACGCAGCCAAAGGCTGGCTGCAAGCCCGCCAGAAACAACGCGAGCTCGACGCCAAACGCGAGAAGCAGAACGCTGCCGAGCAGCAACGCATAGACGACCGCGTGTTTATCGACGAGCTGGCTTATGACCTCAAGATCGACAGCAGCCGCATTGACAAGCTGCTTGAGATCGCCGCGCGCAGGAGCCGGTCATGAAACTCGACAACGCTTTCCTTGACCGCTTCGCCGCGCTCGGCCAGTCGCCGACGGCGCGCGCCTACCCGCCGGCCAAGAAATTGTCCATGTTGCTGCGCCCGTCGCTGATCGCCCCGCCCGGCAAGGTTCTGGTGTGGGGTGACTGGTCGGCCATCGAAGCGCGCAAGCTGCCGTGGCTGGCCGCCTCTAGGGGCAGCGAGAAGGTGCTGGATATCTTTCGCACCAATGACGCCGATCCGAACCTGCCGGACATCTACATCTTGACCGCTGCCGAGCTGTTGCGCGAAGACCCGGCGGCCCTGTGGGCGGCCTACCGCGCCAAGGAAAAGCACGCCAAGGACGCGCGGCAGGCCTATGGCAAGGTGCCGGTGCTGTCGCTGGGTTTCGGCGGCGGGCTGGGCGCGCTGCTCGCCATGGCGTCCAATTACGGCGTCTATCTGGACACCACCACGGCCATGTCCGTGGTGCAGCGATGGCGCGAGGCCAATGTGTGGGCCGTCGACTTCTGGGGCAAGCACAACAAGCACGGCTCCTACGGGCTGTGGGGAGCCGCCTGCCGGGCGCTCGAAAACCCGGGCAGCATCCAAGAGGCCGGGCGTATCGCCTACTTTTTCGAGAAGAACTACCTCGGCGGCACCCTGTTCTGCGCCCTGCCGAACGGCGACCTGCTGACCTACCCGATGGCCCGCTGGGAGTGGCGCGAGGTCGAGGACAAAAAGACCAAGGTGAAAGAGGATCGGTTCCAGCTCACCTTTAACAAAGGCTATGGCCGGTCGGCGCTGTGGCACGGCAAGCTGGCCGAGAACACCACGCAGGCCAGCGCCGCGCGCATCCTTCGCGACGCGCTCAAGGCCATCGAGTACACGGAACTCGGCGAGTGGATGCCGGTTGTCATGCACACCCATGACGAGATCGTGGTGGAAGTCGACGAGAGCCGCGAGGCAGACGCGCGTGCCGCGCTGCACGCAGTAATGGCCAAGGTACGCCCTTGGCTGCACGGAATACCGCTGGCCGTGGGGATCAGCAGCGGGTGGGCCTATTCGAAAGCAGGAGAATGACATGACCGGACTGTTTACCAAACTCGAAGGCGAGACCGTCGTGCTGACAAGCGGCGGCACTTACTACCAGAAACCCCTGTTCACGCGGGGCGGGTACCTCTACGCCGCATGGGGGCAGGGCTTCGTGCGGCTCTTGGCCGACGGCGTCACCACGCGGCCCAAGCTGCGCGTCAACCAGTTCTGCACCACCATGCCGGTCTACCGGGACAACATTGGACGCCTGTCCCTGACGCAGATGCCCGGGTCGAAGCTGCTCAGCGATCTCGAGGTGTCGTCATGACCACGCTGTACAAACTTACCGATGAAAACGGTTATACCAGCGCAGGCCGCGACAACGCGTGCCTGTGGGGAGAGGGCGTTTCGCATAGCGGCACCGGCGAGGGCGATCTATACGGGCCGGGCTGGATGCATGCTTACGAGCATCCGCTGTTGGCACTAGTGCTTAATCCTATCCATGGCGACATCGTCAACCCGCGCCTGTGGATTGCCGAGGGCCAGATCGCCAAGCGCGAGGGCCAAATGAAAGTCGGCTGCAAAACGTTGACCACGCTGCATGAAATTCCGCTGCCGGTTATCTCGACGGCGGCGCGCGTTCGGTTTGCCATCCTGTGCGCCAAGGCAGTTTACACAGAACCATCATGGACCGCATGGGCCGATGGTTGGCTATCGGGAGAGGACAGAAC
>JBATMZ010000085.1:0-2107 GCA_049290115.1 Saprospiraceae bacterium
TATTTTAAATGTATTGTATTAAAATGATTAGATAACCAATCAATTTTTATATACTATGTATTTTCCTTATAAATCTCTACTCCATGACATTTACTACCAATGTCAAGAATTATTTTTGAAATTGGATTATCAATTGTATTTAGATGAATATAAAGAGTATCAATAGGCCGGGTAAAAGCCATTAAACACCACATAGCAGCATACTTATTTCTTCTTTCTTCTTCTGAATAAAAAAGATCGTCTGATAGGTGATGTTTAGCTTCATTAGTCGAACTTTTAAACTTGAAATACTCATCTAAACTCAAACAAGCAACAGACCAAGCTTCAAGTCCTCTACATGATTCATAATGAATTATTCTTGTTTCCAATTGATTTGGAACAGTTAATTTGTTTTTATTCTCTGAAACTCCATCCCAACAAATATATCCAATCTCTTCTAATGATTCTTTTTCCATTATTTTACGGTTTTTAGTTACTTCAACTTCATAAAAATAATCTATATCATTGACCACATGACCTCTACCAGTTTCTTTTGATGTATAATTTTTTGAAGGAATAAGAAAAATCACACTCTCGTAAGGAGAACAACCATTTATTTTGCCAAGGTCAAGTAGTTCTTTTGCTATATACGGATCACATAGTGTTTGTTTTTTACGTGTATCTATTATTACTTTTCCTAACCCAGCACTTTCAGGTACACTTTCTAAATTCATATTTATTTCAAATGATTCAGAAAACATATTGACAAATTTAATTATATTTTGTTTTTGTCGATAGGATTTGTTAGAAATATTAAATTGCTGATTAGGGATTTTTTTTGACATTGAACTACTCCAGTCCAATAATTTAGAATTTCGGATTATTTGTTCTCTTCCCCCGGTAGCTACAATCATATTTTCTGAACCTCTAAGATGGTACAATATTTCTTTTTCATATACACTAAAATCCTGTCCCTCGTCGATAATTAATACTTTTGACCAATTTGTATTGGATTTTAAAGTTTTCACACGATCCAGTAAGTTTTCATATGGAATTTCTTTTAAACCATCACCAATATACTTGTCAGTATTATATAAAGTAGCTAATAAATCGTATCTTTCTTTTATGTTTTGCGTATTATAAAACTCCTTTGAATCAGTTACTGCCATGTAAATTAGCTCCAGATGTTTTGGATAATCAGACAAAAAACTTTCTTTGTTTTCACTACCAAATAAGATTCTTTTTTTATATGCTAAATATTGATTTTTCAATTCAGTTAAATTCATGACTTTACCATGGTTTTGAATGAATTCACTAAAATCTATAATTTCGTCATTGTCTGCATTATTATGTAACCCAATAGCAAGATATTTTAAAAATTCATCTTTTTTAAAATAAATACTTTTTTCAAGATATTTTTGTAATGGCTCATTAAGTGCTTCTATTCTTAACTCACACACTCCTAACAATTCTTTTATTCTTTTCTCACTTAAAATTAATCTTATCCCCAATTTATCTGATAAACTTCGAAAAAAAGAATGCACCGTTGATATAGCAATATTTGTTGGATTGTAAAACGGAAAGTTCCTATAAGTTTGTCTAAAATCAAAAACTAGTAGATTATTATAAGTAAGTAACCGAACATTTTTATTTTCTTTCGTGTATTTATAAATAAATCTATTTATCAAGAGAGTTTTTCCTGTACCCGCTTTTCCAGAAATTATAGATAATTTATTCCCAATATTATTAGCCAAAGGTTCTAAGTAGGCAGATGTGGCAACAATTTTATTTAATTTATTTTTTGTTAAAATGCCATTTTCAACTTCTTTATTCGCTTTTTCTATAATACTATTGACAAGCTCAATCAATTTTTCATTGCCAGTACCTTTAATATAGGTTTTATCCAATGAATTTATTCTGTAATGATCTCCAAAAATATTAACGTATTGTAATGCAGCACTATCTATCAATGATTTAGCAGAAATATCATCATTTAAAAGAACAAGTTGATTTGAATATTTACCATATGTATCACATTGAATTGAATATAAAAGTGTGCAGCGAATTTTTAAAGTATTTTCTATATAAGAATTTATTTCGTACCTATTATTTTTAATAGATTCGTAAT
>JBATMZ010000086.1:0-1689 GCA_049290115.1 Saprospiraceae bacterium
TTCCTGAAAAATATCTAATGACGCTTGGAGCGTCAAAAATACGCACCAATTTCAAACCTTTATTATAACTAAATTGTAATTAAATTGTAACCAGCTGCTCTGCGAATGACCTTATATGCTCTGAAGCAGTGGCGTCGCCCCGCTGTTACTCCTTTCAGTCCGGATCAATCCCGCTCGCCAGGTAGTCTGGCCAGTGAATTATTGTGGGTGCCAAATGCCAAGTAAGGTATTCAACTACATACTGTTGTTTTATAATTATGCAATTTAATCAAATTATTATGTCATAAAATTAGCTATTTCTGCGTCTTGGCACCCTTGGAGAAGCTAGACGCAGCATTTAGCTGAATACCCAACAAAATCTAAAAAGGTGCGTATGGTTTTTTTCTTCATAACTTGAAGGACTGCTTTATACCTTTACCTCTCCCTGTTAGTTTAAAATCGTATACAAGTGATTCTAAAAGGTCAGGCTTTCTATTATTTAATCAATTGTACTCACGAAATATGTTTTTCAACTCGGTAAATCACCACGCAGGTCTAGTGAAAATTTAATAATACAGCTAAGCCGAAGCATTTATTGCTTCATGATTGCGCGGATAAAATTGCTTGGAATAGCATATGAAATACCACTAGGGTGGGCTAACAAGTTTTCTTTAGTGCCTTTTACAAATACCATATTAAGGATACCGAAAACTTTGCCAGTTTTAGGATCAAACAGCGGACTTCCGCTATTCCCGGGATATGCAGTTCCATCCAGTTGAAATACAGAATATGGTGCGCGGAGCCGCTTGATTGTTTTGATGTCAAGCCGTTTCGAGGTTAATGCTGGGATGACGATAGGGGTAATAGCCGAAATAATAGCTTGGTGTGTCACCGGGTAGAGCCCTAGCACCATGCCAATGGGAAAGCCGGTAAAGGCAACTGTGTCACCTTCTTTTACAGTATTTGAATCCCCAATTACCAAGGCAGGCAAGGGTTCACCACTAATTTTTAATAGCGCCAAGTCATGTTCAATGTCAACCTCGACTACGGTTGCAGACCGAGCCAGAGCTGAGGCACCACGACCAACAAAAACTGCCAGCGATTCCTTTTTTTCCGAGTTTAGATTTTGCGGAACGACATGGGCATTGGTAATAATATGAATACCATCGCCTACAGCAAATCCAGTTCCAAGAAAATTGGCTGGTGGTGCGCGAGTGTGTAATATGGTTCCTATAGCTACAATGGAAGGCCTGACCATCTCTATGGTTTGAGGGAGGCCATCCGCAGATGCATTGCCGAAATGACAATACAGAGCTAAAAACGAGGTAAGTACGAACCTAACGGTGAATTGTTTTGTTCGACCACCAAGCAAGAATCCAACCACTTCCAAATTTTTTCCCATACGCTTTACATAGTAACGGCATTAATTAACATAGCGCATACTATCACCAGAGTTTCTGGCTTGGACAGCAAGCGAGTAAATAAGCAACGGAAGGAAGCACCGGCTTTCAACAGGCAAATTGATTATCAGTGCCTTGACGGTGGAACGTGTAGCCATTATTTAGTCACGATAGCCGCTCAAAAATATTGTTTTTTTCTTTTGCGGTGCGGTAGCCTATTCCATTTCTAAATCAAAATTAATTCTCAAACTACACGAGACTTGACCAAAGGTGCATTTTTCAAAGGTATGCAGACACTTCAAGCTGATCC
>JBATMZ010000087.1:0-1838 GCA_049290115.1 Saprospiraceae bacterium
CCTTATTGCTGCAGTTGTAGATCCGGCAATATTGAGAGAAAATTTCAAACAAACACCTTATTATGATGAAGAGAAATGGGGTATATTCCTTTCAGTTAAAGAGGAATTGTCGGTGATATTCCATTACCTGAATGATAACGGTTTTAAGGAATATTGGAGCGAAAATATCAAGCCCCGGATAGAAAAGAGAATTGCCGCTGAAAAAGAGGGACTTGGTAAATATGATGTAATTGCTCAGAATGAAAAAATGCTGGGCTTTAAGCTGGCTTCTGATACAATTACAGTCTACATGCTGTATTACAATCGCCCGCACGGGATAAAAATAACGGGAATGCGCTTTCTGACATCGATGCAATGGCCGTTTAAGATCACTATCGGCACTTCAGCGCATGAAATGATGCACCCTCCGTATGATTATGATAACGACATGGAATTGAAAGCTGTTATCGGGTCGTTTGAAAACGATGAATTTGTAATGGATAAGGTTAATAATCATAATAAATCCTTTGGCTACAATACACTTGATGGCTTGTTTGAAGAAGATTGCGTGCAGTCACTTGACCAGATCATCAATGAAAACCTTGGAATATCGATGGATGCCCGCAAAAGATGGAAGGAAAGTGATGAGGGTATTCATGTGCTGGCAATAGCGCTTTACCAGATAATGAAAGAGGATAATTATAATTCAAAGGGTGAGCTGTTCAGGGGTTTTATCATACGTATAAACAAAGATGGCAGATTAGTGCCGGGCAGAATAAAGGAATACTACAATTCTTTCTACAAATAATGTTATATTAAGGAAACTAAAGAGTTAATTAATATGGGCAGTAATTCAACAGATAATAATTTCAGGAAAGATGAGAACCTGCTGGTAAAGCCGGGCAGCAAGGTTAACTTAAGCGATTATGACACGCGTTACACCGGCGGATTTAATGATAAGGAAGATGCCTCCGAAATGCTTGCCAAGGATATAACAAGGCTGGCGGAACTGCAGGATATGCTTTACGCGATGAATAAGTATTCACTGCTCGTGGTATTCCAGGCAATGGATGCGGCGGGAAAGGATGGCACGATAAAGCATGTGATGACGGGTGTGAATCCACAGGGGTGCAACGTTACCAGCTTTAAGCAGCCATCAGTTGATGAACTTGAGCATGATTTCCTCTGGCGCATTACCAAGGCTATGCCTAAAAGGGGAATGATAGCCATATTTAACCGTTCGCACTACGAAGAAGTGCTGGTTACCCGAGTTCATCCGGAATATATCGTAAGTCAAAACATTCCCGGCGCTGAAACAGTCAAGAAGATAGATAAGAAATTCTGGCAGAAGCGCTATGAGATCATAAATAACTTCGAAAAGCAGGCATATGAAAACGGTACGATAATACTCAAATTCTTCCTGCATCTATCCAAAGATGAACAGAAGGAGAGATTCCTGGCGAGGATAGATGAGCCGGAGAAGAACTGGAAGTTTTCAACAAGTGACGTTAAAGAACGCCAATTGTGGGATAAGTATATGGAAGCATTTGAGCAGGCAATAGAAAATACATCGACTGAATACGCGCCATGGTATATAATACCGGCAGACAGAAAATGGTTTATGCGCGCAGCGGTTGGGGATATTATTGTTGGCACACTTGAGAAAATGGATCTTGCATATCCAACAATTAACGAGAAGGAAAAACAGGAGCTTGCAGATGCTAAGGTACTTATATTAAATGAAGATAAAGGCAAATAATTAATTCTAATTCTATGCCCTTAGCGTAGCTATGTTGATCTGTTTTATCTCTTCGTTTATTGTGAGTTCAGTTAATTCTTCCAGGCTTACGGGTATTACC
>JBATMZ010000088.1:0-1882 GCA_049290115.1 Saprospiraceae bacterium
GGGGATTGTCGGGCCTTTTTTGGGCGATGAGTTTCAGCGCGGCGTCCACCCGGGGTTTGCCGTATTGGATCTCTAAGCCGATCAGCGCCTCCACGACGTTCGGGTCGCAATCTTCATAAACCTAAAAACGTAAGTTGAACCCTTGTTTTTGGTTCAAGTCAGGGCCAATAATGGCGTGGGCGCCGGGACTGGGTTAATAAATTTGGCAAACGCACGGCACACAATGGCACGCCATCGTTGGCTGTCGGTCAACTGCTCCGCAGTGTTTTTCAAGGTGGCCAGGAAAAGAGCCAGGTTCGTCAGAATTGATTGAATCACCGCTTGTTTTTGGTGTGTGCTGGTGATGGTCAAATGTGTCTGTCCTCCGTGTCGTGTCTGTGTGGCCACCCCGTGGAGTAAGAGCGGGCGGCTGGAAATAGCTTCAAAATGTTTGTTCGGCTGGGCCAATCGGACAAACAGTGTCCACCAGTTATAAACCAAGGCCACCATGCGGGCCACCAATTGGCAACGGGCCAAATCGTGCGTGGTGAACCCACCCCATCCCCATTGATTTTTCAGTTCATCAAAATTATTCTCGGCATCCGCGCGGTCTCGATACATCTGCGCCAACGTTAAAATTGAAAAGTCCGTGGACGTCACCAGCACCGCATATTCATAACCGGCACTCGCCTTGTCTTTATCGAGAAACATGAACTTCGTTTGATCCTTATCTTCCTTGGTCAACAACAGTCCATCCTTGATTTCCCGACGAAGAGCCACCACACGCCGCGCTCGACTCCACCCCGATAACGTCAGAACACTTTCCTTCCCCTGCCATCCTTGCCCCGCGTTTTCCCATTCGCTTTCACCAAACAATTCTCGTACCAGACGTTTTACCACGGGCGACCGTTTCACCTTTGTCAGATACGGTTGATGGCGCTGATCGGCTTCTTTCAAAAAAGACTCACTTCCGTAGGCAATATCCCCACGAATAATCGTCGGACGATCGTCTTTTGCCAACGCATCGAACCACGACCAAAAGGTTCGCTTGCTGTGAATCGGCGCGGATTCGTTGCCGGGCAGGACATCCACACGCAACGCCAAACGCGTGTTGGCCATCAGTCCGCTGTGGTAACTGTGGGAAGGACGGCCACGTTTACGCGGATTGTATCCCACGATCGCCCCCTCTTGTTTGCCATAGAGACACTTCACCGTTGTGTCCAGGTCAAGGATCCAGGGCGTCGACAATAAATCCTTTGTCGTCTTGCTCAAGTGTCGCTCCAGCCACTCGATGCCAGCGGATTCTTCGATCTTCAAAAGTGCCCGCCGCGCCGTGTCTTCCGACACAAGCTGTGACACCCCAAAGAGCGCTGGGTTGATGCCGTCTTGGCGGATCGCCGTGATGTGGGCATACCGATGGTGCCCCGCTAGAATTGAGAGAAGAAGTGTCACCAGAATGTCCCGCTTTTCCGAGGCGTTGTTGCTTTTGTATTCCAATGGACAATCCGCCACCCAGGCGTCCAACAAGCCGCTCACTTTTAGAAATTCAATGAAAAAGGGCAACTGCCCCAGGGGCGTTACGGCCGCCTGGGGGTCCCACTCCACATGAACGCGTCCCCCGAAAGTATCCAAGGCCACGCCTCCTTCTTGACACAACAATGCCTTCCGTTTCGCTTCACCCATTGGGGGAGTCCTTTCTGTCACAGGATTCTTATGAAAATACAAGCGTAGCAATACTTTACCCGATCAGAAAGAAATTTCAACTTTCGTTTTTAGGTTCAAGCGTCTTCTCTCCGCAAAACTCTGGATCATCGACGATTGGGGTGTTGTCTCCATGAAACGCGACACCGCCGAGGAGGTCTTCGACCTCTTCGACCGGCGCAAATACAGCTCTGCCATGATT
>JBATMZ010000089.1:0-1543 GCA_049290115.1 Saprospiraceae bacterium
TGCCGTGCTCGGTCGGGTAGGCATAGGCGCCTTGTGTCTCGATGTAGAGGTGCTCCTGGCCATTCGTATCGGCGCGACCTTCGAAGACATGCGCGCATTCAGTCCACACTTTTCCTGGATCACCCAACCTGAAGGTGCGCGGCGGGATGATCAATTCGCCCTTCGCGCGTGCTTCGCGTGGATCGGTGATCACCGGCAGTTCCTCCAATTCGATCGTGATCAGCTTGCGGGCTTGGATCGCAATGTCTTCGGAAGTCGCGATGATCAACGCCACCGGCATGCCCCAGAAGTGGATCTCCTTTCCTGCGAACAGCGGTTCGTCCGGAATGATCCCGCCGATCTGGTTCTCGCCGGTAACATCCGCGTACGTCAGGATCCGCACGACGCCCGGAACCGCCGCCGCTTTCGATACATCTAGCTTCTTGATGTGCGCATGGGCCGATGGCGCGTCGTACGGCAGTGCGAACAGCGTGCCTTGCTGCACCGGGATATCATCGAGGTAGATCGATCGCCCGGTGACGTGGCCGTTGCTGTCGATGTTCTTCATGTCTTATCCGCCGAAGCTTCATACGGAGGCGTGGCCACCAATTCCTTCAAGGTGAAACGCTCCGGGAACAACTCCAAAAAGTGCGCGAAGAAGAGTTGGCGCAGCAACAGTCGTTTATACTCCGAAGTGCCACGTGCATCACTGATCGGCGCGATCTCATTGTTCATCACCTTGATCGCTGCGCGGACCGTATCGTTGGTGATCGGCTTACCAACGAGAAAGGCAGAGGTGTTCGCCAGATACTTCGGAACAGGTGCTACACCACCAGCACTCACATGCGCTTCGCGGATCACCTCACCGTCCAATTCCAAACGGATTGCGCTGTTCACGCTGGCGATGTCGAGATAGGTACGCTTGCTCACCTTTTCGAAGTTGAAGCGCGTGTTCTTCGAGGGCAAGGTGAAATGCACGGAGCTCACGATCTCTTCGGGCGATTTGTTGAGCTGCTTGTAGCCCTTGTAGAAAGCGTTCAACATCACATCACGTGTTCCTGCTTTCGCATCACGCAGTGTGATCGTGCTGTCCAGCGCGAGGAAGAAGATGGTGAAGTCCCCGATCGGCGATGCATTCACGAAGTTGCCGGCCACCGTGCCCATGTTGCGGATGGGCGTAGAGGAGACCAGCAGCAAGTGCTTCTCAATGTTCGGGAAATGAGATCGTAATTCTTCCGACGCTAACAAGTCATTTGCTACGCATGCCCCGCCGATGATGCATTGATCACCTTCAATGCGAATGCCTTTCAGCGCGTCATCATTGAACACCGAGCGGATCGGTGAATGATGCATCGTATCGTGTTTCTGCACGTAGAGGTCCGTGCCACCGCCAAGGAGGGGCGCGAGATCTCGCGCCCGTACTAGCGGCGTTGGATGTGTGATCGCACGAAGCCGTGTTGCGATCTCCGTGAAATAGGAGGGAAGGAATCCGTTCGCCACGGACCATTTCAAGGGATCCGAGACATCTTTCCTCGTCAGCTTTTCGGCAATGATGGAGGCTGCC
>JBATMZ010000090.1:0-2471 GCA_049290115.1 Saprospiraceae bacterium
ATCACCCTTTTCATTAAATACTTATTTCAACCCGAGTAAATTTACCATCCCTCAATACAATTTCAGATTGGGATATTACTTAAAAGAGCATTGGGATATTTCTTTTGGTATCGACCACATGAAGTATATAACACTACCCAAAAATATGACCAATGGTTAGGTTAAAAAAACCCATTAAATTTGACCATTATGACAACAAGATGATATCACCAGCATGATGCAACATTTTGGAATAGAATATGAATTAACCAATAATGAACCGCACGCAGCAACTTGTGACGGTGAAGAAGAAAGTCAGAAACAGTGCCAATGTTTTTATGAAAATCATTGTGAGAATATATTATACTACTATCACTCTGATCATATCGGTTCGAGTACATTTCTGACGGATGCAGCAGGGTATCCATATGAATTTATGTTGTATCTGCCCTTTGGAGAGGCGATGGCACATCAAAAGATAGCCGGATGGGCCACACCATATACCTTTACGGGCAAGGAGCAGGATGTCGCTACTGGATTGCACTATTTTGGAGCGAGATATCTGGATACGAGATTGAGTATTTGGTTTGGGGTGGATCCGCTGGCAAGTCGAGCACCCGATTGGTCTCCGTATACATATGTGTTTAATAATCCTATAGTTTATAATGATCCTGATGGAAGATTTCCTATTGATCCTGATTTTAGAATAAATTATCCGCAATTAACTAGTTTCATCGAAAATAGACTTCAAAGTTATATTCAGAATAGCCCAAGAATGTTATCAGTTTTAAATAAATACTCAACAGAGAATTTAAATCCAAGTCAAATTGCATCAGACTTTAAATCAGATGGAGGTCCAAAAATTACAGGAACTGGCTATGGTGGAACAGTAAATGCTGGTGGTGGCGAATATGATTTTAGTACAAATACCATAAAAATGGATAATATAGAACTTGCTAGATTGGAATTAATTTTAAATAATCCAGACGCTACTAAACAAAAGTGGGGTGAGATGGATTTTACAGCATTATTTATTAACGAATACACCCATTATGGAGATGCTTTGGATGGTTTTGATGCAATTCAAGATGATAATGGAAATGTTATAAACTCACAAAATGTTGACTTAGGAGCTTGGGGAGATGGTGTTTTTGATGAAGGTAATGCAGCAGCGGGAGAATTATTTCCATTAGACACAGGAAGGCAAAATTACCACTTATACAACACTGGAGACATATATACTCCAACTTCTGGTAAGCCAGTAGCATCTGATAAAAGCAAAATTGACCCTACAATGATACCACCAGACAAACTATGATTATGAAAAATTTACTTTTAGTTTTTATTATTTTGTTTAATTGTATTTTGTTTTCGTGTAAGACTACTTCAAAAGTGACGAAGCAAATTGCATTATCAAATAAGTGTGAATTATTAGACTCGATCTTGAATAACAGAGTTCTTATGAAAGTAATTGGAATTGAAAACCCCAAAAGAAATAGACCCAGTATTAGATTTATTGATACGAAAGCAATGGATTTTAATGGATGTGAAATAATGCACTTTTTGCCTAACAATACTTTGCCAATAGAAGGATTTGTGATATCAGAACCTACCTACAGTTTAAATACTGGTCAATTTAGAGACATTGTGTTATTTGACTACAAAGTTCAAAATGATACAATAAACTTAACTTTATCAGCAGCTTATTTTACAAATCAAATAGAGAAAGAAGGTATTCCATATTTTCATTTTAAAATTACTATAGATAAGCAGGAAAAAGTTAGAATAGAGAATGTAATAATAAAACAAATAAGAGAAACACGACCTTATGTAGATTATGACAAAATTAAAGAATAGTTCAAAAGCCTCTACCATCACAGGGGCCGGTGTTTTGCATCTTATGGGGTAAGAACACGATAGGCCCCTTGCTAAAGCGCAAGTCATGCTAAAGCTTGATACGATTTGCAACTTGTGCACCCAAGTAAAACACCACAGCCAGCAAAGGACCGTTTCACTCCCGCTGAAGTTGGAGACCCTCTGTATTTACGCTGCCATATAATAAGATATCCTGCTATAGCCGGACAATTTTATTAATTCTTTGACTACAGGTGATTTAAAATTCTGAACCCATTTTCTCAGGATTACCATTTTAAAAAATCATATACTTTTTTCTTTGCCCTTATTTTGACCACAATTATCTATAACCTGATATCCGTTTTTGATATATAAAGCCATAGCATCCGCAATACAATTGCCAGTTTCCAAAAACAGCAAATCCTTTAGAACAATTAATTTTAAGAAGAAAATTTTGAAAGTGAACGTTATAACTTAAAGTGTTTAAATATTAAATGGTAAAACATTCAAGAACCTAACTCTTCTATCTGACAACAAATTTTCATTATAGCCGTTTGAAATTTTATGTTTGAATATGTTGAACCGGATTTAAAAAATCGGCAATGCTTCAAAAAAAGACGAAGAACAACAAACCCTTT
>JBATMZ010000091.1:0-44268 GCA_049290115.1 Saprospiraceae bacterium
GGCTTTACCACTTTTTTGAAATGACGTCTATAGCCATTTCCAACATCAATGCTTGTTCAGCATACATCCGTTTAAGCTTGGAGTTTTCTTCTCGTAGATCCTTGAGTTCTTTGAGTTGAGATACTTCTATGCCGCCATATTGCTTGCGCCAATTATAAAACGTGGCTTTGTTAATGCCTAACTCTCGACTGATTTGCTCGGCTGTTCTTCCATTTTCATTCTCTTTGATTGCCTTTATTATCTGGCTCTCTGTAAATTTACTACTCTTCATAAGGCTAATTTAATTGTTAATTTTTAAATTGTCCTATTTTTACGCAAGTGTACATTAAAATACTTCAATTATAGAATCTCAATACGTTAAGATTCTATGTATCCTAAAAATATTTTAACATTTTATGTTGAAAAAAGCATAAAAATGAAACTTTATACTTTTAATCTCTGTTTAATTGATTAGTGGTAAAGATATTACTTTTTTATCTTGCCCTTTTTATTTATAATTTTAATTTTTACAATGAGTAACGGTACAGTAAAGTTTTTTAACGAAAGCAAAGGATTTGGATTCATCACACCTGACGATGGTGGAAAGGATGTTTTTGTTCATGTCAATGGATTAAACGGCATTTCAATTGCTGAAGGAGACAAAGTTTCTTACGAAACTGAGGAAGGAAAAAAAGGGTTGAATGCAGTAAATGTTTCTTTGAGATAACATTTTCATTTAATTTTTTAAGTCAAAAAGGCCCACAGAGTAATCCGTGGGTCTTTTTTTTTACCTTCAATTAAAACCAAAATTCATTTTAGAATCTAAGTAAGTATGAAACAACTAGAATTAATTATCAATCCCAAAGTAAATGCCGTATTTGACAATTATCCAGAACACGTCAAACCAAAAATGTTGGTGCTAAGATACTTAATCATTCAAACTGCCCAAGAAATGGAGGAAGTTACTAGTTTAGAAGAAACGCTAAAATGGGGAGAACCTAGTTATTTGTCTAAAACTGGAAGTACGATCAGGATAGATTGGAAACCAAATACACCAAATAAATACGCTATGTATTTTAAATGCACGAGCCGATTGGTGCCGACGTTTAAGGAAGTTTTCAAAAACACGTTTGAATATGAAGGAAATCGAGCTATTGTTTTTGAATTGCATACCACAATAATCAATAAAGAATTGAAAGAATGTATTAAAGCAGCTTTAAGGTATCACAAAGTCAAACATTTACCCTTTTTGGGGATATTATAGAAATGATAATTCACCACATTTCTACAGTTGGAGTAAATTTGTAAACTACTCAAGAAATACAAAAAAAATTGACTATTAATAACTTGTAAAAAAAATTGAGATATTATGAAAACTGAGGAAAAATTTTTTACAACACTAAAGGAGGTCAAATAGGCCATTCATTTGGCTTTTTGGGTATTGCCTCTAGAATTGAAAACTACTTTAATGCAAACAATTATTTTGGGATAGGGCTAGAGGTCTTGAAGGATTCTCCATTGTCATTGCCTGTATCTTTTAATATTGGCACAAATACTGGACAGTCTTAGGGAAGATATTTGGATATTTTAAATGGGATAGATTTGAATCGTTGGTCATTTTACTTTGGTTTAAGTATAAAAAAATATACAATTAGAACTAAATAAGTGAATATTTTTTCCCAATGTTGAAACAGAAAACAGGATTGCTTGGTCTTAATCTTCAATTATTAGAATCCCCAGCTATTTTAATGGCAAAATAAATATAGGCTATCATTCTACTCCTTTCGGCCTCAAGAGATGAGATATAGACATTTCTTATTTTTTGCCATTGGAAGAAATATTCATATAAATACAAAACGAAAAAAGTAACTACTATTATTCGTCAGTAAAACCTTGTGGTTTCCCACTTTTCTATCTTAAGTCAATGAGAATGTGATTTATGTCACAATAAAAGACATTATTATCTTTTATTTTTACCCCACCAAATAAATAAAGATATGGCACATCATGAAATAGAAACACAATGGATGGGGAAAATGCAATTTAATTCCTTAATTAATGATCATACCATCGTAATGGATGCTCCTGAAAGAGTGGGCGGCGAAGATAACGGACCAATACCAAAACCATTTGTATTGACCGCTCTATCTGGCTGCACTGGGATGGACATTGTAACCTTATTAAGAAAAGCGAATGTATTCATCGAAGATTTTAATATGAAGGTCAAAGGAGATCTAAGCAAACAAATACCTTGGCAATACGTCGCTATCCACATTACCTATGAGTTTATAGCTTCTGAAGAGGTAATTGAACAAATAATGAGCGCAGTAGATGATTCACAAGAAAAATATTGCGGTGTCAGTAGTATGTTAAAAAAAGCTATCCCCGTGACTTGGGACATTACACTAAACAATAAACTAATCTTCACTAATTTAGGTGAAGAAGCAGTGGTGTAAGGTAGTTGATTGAAAAGTTATTAAAGTTATTATATCGATTTTTAAAATTATGATTTCGATGATAGGTATGATATTGCAGAAGTAAAAAGACATATACTACCACCATTTTCAAAAAAAAATGTACCCAAATAAAAATAATCATAAGTACTACTTTGGTATGGTATGGCTATCGGTTACACCTTGTCCTTTGTAAATTTGAATAAAAAATTAAATGTAAAAAATATAGTATTGTAACATGAAAACACAAAAAAGAAGTTGGGCAGAACCCTATAAAATGAAGATGGTCGAACTATTGAAAATGACCACACAACCACAAAGAAAAAGAGCCTTAAAAGAAGCTGGTTACAATACTTTTTTACTAAAATCAGAAGATGTCTACATAGATTTATTGACTGACAGTGGTACTTCTGCCATGAGTGACCGACAATGGGCTGGAATGATGATGGGAGATGAAGCATACGCTGGAAGTGCCAACTTTTATCATTTAGAAAAAGTTATACAAGATACTTACGGCTATAAATATGTCATACCAACACACCAAGGTAGAGGTGCTGAAAATATATTATCCAAAATACTGATTAAAGAAGGAGACATCATTCCTGGCAATATGTATTTCACAACCACTCGTTTACATCAGGAACTAGCCGGAGGGAAATTTGAAGATATCATCATCGATGAAGCACATGACCCAGAAAATGAGTTCGAATTTAAAGGAAATGTCGATTTAAATAAACTAGAAAACCTTATCAAAAAACATGGTGCCCATAAAATTCCATATGTCTGCATAGCCACAAGTGTTAATATGGCCGGAGGGCAACCTATTAGCATACAAAACCTAAAGGCGTTGAGAGCACTTACCCAAAAACATGGAATTAAAATTATACACGATATGACCCGGGTGGCTGAGAATGCTTTTTTTATCCAACAAAAAGAAAAGGATTATAAAAAAGTAAGTGTTAAAAAGATTGTACGAGAAATTTGTTCTTATACAGATGGATGTACCATGAGTGCTAAAAAAGATGCTTTGGTAAATATTGGTGGTTTTTTAGCCATCAATGATTGGGAAATATTTGAAGAAGCAAGAAATATGGTGGTGGTGTACGAAGGACTACATACATACGGTGGTTTGGCAGGAAGAGATATGGAAGCAATGGCCATAGGCATTCATGAAAGTGTTTCAGACGCCCACATCAGAGCTAGAGTTGGACAGGTCATTTACCTAGGAGAAAAAATGATGGAATACGGCATTCCCATCGTAAAACCTATTGGTGGACATGGAATTTTTATTGATGCCAAAAAGTTTTTACCCCATATTCCGCAAGACCAATTTCCTGCTCAAACGTTGGCTGCCGAAATTTATTTAGATTCTGGTGTCAGATCAATGGAAAGGGGTATTGTTTCAGCTGGAAGAAAAGTCAATGGTGATAATTATTCTCCCAAACTAGAGTTAGTTCGTCTGACTATCCCAAGAAGGGTCTATACGGAAGCACATATGAATGTCATTGCCGAATCAGTTGCTCATGTGTACAAAAGGAGAAAAAAAATCAAAGGAATGAAAATGGTGTATGAACCCAAATATTTACGTTTTTTTCAAGCTAAATTTGAAGTTTTAGAGTGAAATAATTTTTAATTATTATATTTGTCAAGTTTGTGGAAATGGCCATTGACTTCATCTAGTTCATTATTTCTAATTACTCATTAGAATATGGAAAAAATGATTTTGGCTAAGAGAATATTTCAGATGAGATGATATGTTTGATTGTAATATAATACCTACCAATGCTTTCCATCGAAATTAAATCGCTTTAACAAAATTATTAATGAGGTCAAAAACCAATTATAAACAAATCCTTGAGCATATATTTTTATCCATCGGATCACAAGAAAACATAGGTGACATAGCAACCTATATTCCAGAGTTGGCCAAAATAGATCCCAACAAATTTGGTGTTTATTTTTTATCTACCCACAAGGAAGAATATGGTTTGGGTGATTGGGAAACCAGGTTTTCTATACAAAGTATATCTAAAGTTTTATCCTTGAGTTTGGCCTACAAAATGTTGGGTGATGATATCTGGAAAAGAGTGGGCGTCGAACCATCTGGCTCTTCATTTAATTCTCTTATTCAACTAGAAACCGACAATGGCATCCCTAGAAACCCACTTATTAATGGAGGAGCAATTGTCATATGTGATATTTTGATTAGCCACTTGGAAAATCCAAAAAAGGACTATTTAACTTTTGTAAATGAAGTGAGTTCGAGCAATGACATCCACTTTTCCGAATCCATTGCTCAGTCCGAACAATCGGCTGGTCATCGGAATATAGCCCTCTGTCATTTTATGAAATCTTTTGGCAATATAAAGAATGACCCTGATGAAGTATTAGATTTTTATTTTAATATGTGTTCCATAGAGATGAATTGTCATGAGTTGACCAAGGCATTTAGGTTCTTAGTAGACAGTAAGTTTAAAACAGCAAAAGGAGACAATGTTCTCAATATGAGTCAATCAAAAAGGATTAATGCCATTATGCAATCTTGTGGTTTTTACGACGAATCGGGTGAATTTTCTTTCAAAGTAGGCTTACCGGGCAAAAGTGGTGTTGGAGGAGGAATTGTAGCCTTACATCCCGAAAAGTATTGTATAGCGGTTTGGAGTCCAAAACTAAATAAGAAGGGAAACTCTTATAGAGGTATGAAATTTTTAGAACGGTTCACCACGGAAACTGAACAATCCATATTTTAAAATAGAATAATAACTCCCCATAAATAAACCAACATCATGAAAAATTTTAATTGGACATCATTCACCAGACGAATAGAAATTAAGGCTTCCATAAAGTATTTGTACGATGCTTGGACTAAATCAGAAGAAATAGAAAAATGGTTTTTAAGCAAGGCTAATTTTTACAATCTCGACCAGAAAATGGTAGCCAAAAATGAGTCTATCAAAACTGGTTTTACCTATGAATGGAGCTGGTATCTCTATGACGATCTCGAAAAAGGAAAAATAACAGAAGCCAACGAAAAAGACTTCTTGCAGTTTACGTTTGCCGGAGAATGTCTGGTGGACATTAGACTTACCCAACAAGGTGATTACGTTATCGTCGAACTAACACAAAAAAATATCCCAACGGATGACCATTCAAAACATCAGATCAGATTAGGATGTGACTCGGGTTGGTCATTCTATTTGGTAAACTTAAAATCAGTATACGAAGGCGGTCTCGATCTCAGGAATAAAAACCCTGAGTTTAAGAGAATGTTGAATAATTGAATTTTGTAAAAGATAATGATATAAATTCTATATAAAACCAGTGGCTTACATTTTTTTTATTACTAAAAATTTAAATTAGCCCAAAACATGCCCAAAATCAACATCCAAAGGACAACCGGAATCATGAACAAAATGAGAGATTTTAAAATATTGGTTGATGGGACTCAGGTAAGTACCATATCAAGTGGTGAAACCAATGAGTTTGACATTTCTCCAGGTCGACACCGTATTCTATGTAAAGTAGATTGGTGTACTAGTCCTGAAATTTACCTAGATTTTGAAGAACAAGATACTAAATACCTGAAAATTAGTAACTATAAACATGAAAACTGGTTGACACCTTATAGTTTCTTCATCATAGCCATACATTTAATTTTGTCCAGAGTTTTTAAATTTGAATTCCTTATATTTCTATTAGTGCCTTCATTCATCATATTTGTTTACTATGTAACCATTGGGCATAAAAAATATTTGAGGTTAACCGAAGTGTCGTTTTGTTAAATATATTTATTAGCTAAATAAAATAGGTTGTAAATTAGCTTGTAAGAATATGACTAGACTACAATGAACTACTTCTTTTTCCCCAAATTTTGTCACTTACAAACAAAGTCGTATTTTTGTCGTTTGATTTGAAATTCATCTAATGTAAGATACCTATGTCCACCGTAATAGAAAAAAGTAAAAAAACAAGCAGCCTTAAAGAAGCTAAATCTTCCAATAATAAATACGATAAAAAAACATACCTAACTTGGTTTGAGACTATGTATCGCGTCAGAAGATTTGAAGAGAAGACGCTATATGCCTACTCTCAACAAAAAATACGTGGTTTTTGCCATGTATATATTGGACAAGAAGCTATCACTGCAGGTTTAGCTACAGGCATCAAAGCTGAAGATAAAATTGTTACCGCTTACCGACAGCATGGTATAGCGCTTTCAAGAGGAATGACTTCCAACGAATGTATGGCAGAACTGTATGGCAAAGCCACTGGTTGTGTCAAAGGTAAAGGAGGGAGTATGCACTTCTTCTCTGCAGAAAAAAATTATTTTGGAGGTAATGGTATTGTAGGTGCACAAATTCCTATTGGAACTGGGATAGCTTTTGCTGAAAAGTACAGAGGTTCTGACTTACTTTGTGTCACTATGTTTGGCGATGGAGCTGCACGTCAAGGTGCCCTTCACGAAGCATTCAACATGGCGATGACATGGAAATTACCTGTTCTTTATATCTGTGAAAATAACAAATACGCAATGGGTACCTCTGTCGTACGAACCAGTAACGTACATGATATGAGTAAATTAGGTCTTTCTTACGAAATGCCTAGTGAATCTATCGACGGCATGAGCCCTGAAGCTGTACACGAAGGATTACAAAGGGCTGCGGCTCACATTCGCAGTGGAAAAGGACCTTATTTATTAGAAATTAACACGTATCGTTATAGGGGACACTCTGTTTCCGATCCGGCAAAATATAGAACTAAAGAAGAATTGGAAGATTATAGAACTAAAGACCCTGTTTTGGTGACCGAAGATAAAATGGTTAAAAATGGTATAGCCACCCAAAAAGAAGTTGATGCCATCAAAGCCAAAATTGATTTAGAAGTCGACCAAGCAATGGAGTTTGCGGACAACTCTCCTTACCCTCTTCCTTCTGAGTTGTACGAGGATAATTACACCCAATCAGATTATCCTTACCTCACCTAATTTTACCAAGATTTGGTTTGAAATGGGAAACGAAGTTCGTACTCCCTCGTAATCATATCATACAAAGTAGTCCTCAATACATCTAGGTTTTCCTTTGTATGAGCTGACACCAATATAACAGGATGTGAAAAGAGATTTTCGTATTTTTGTTGTAAACCTTCGATAATTTCAATCTTCACTTCATCTTCGAGATATGGGTCAAAATTCATTTCCCTGTATTGATCCAGTTTATTTAAAATCATCAAGGTTGTTTTGTCCGAAGAGTCCAAATCCTTCAAAGTGTTTTGTACTGTGTGTATCTGATCTTCGTGTTGGGGATGGGATACATCGACTACGTGAACGAGAATATCACTTTCCCTGACCTCATCTAAGGTCGATTTAAAGCTCTCCACGAGATGATGGGGCAGTTTACGTATAAACCCGACGGTATCGGACAAAAGGAAAGGAGTAGCCTCCCAGACTACTTTTCGCACTGTAGTATCCAAGGTGGCGAACAACTTGTTTTCGGCAAACACATCTGACTTACTCAATACATTCATCAAAGTGGACTTGCCCACATTGGTATACCCCACCAATGCTACACGAATGAGTTCTCCCCTGTTTTTACGTTGAGTTTGTGCTTGTTGGTCTATTTTTTCCAACCTTTTTTTGAGCATGGCAATTTTATCTCTAACTATCCTTCTGTCAGTCTCAATTTCTTGTTCTCCAGGTCCCCGCATTCCAATACCTCCACGCTGCCTTTCAAGGTGGGTCCACAAACCTCTCAGCCTAGGCAGTAAATATTGCATTTGGGCTAATTCTACTTGGGTTTTTGCCTGCGCAGTTTGTGCCCTTTCGGCAAATATATCTAATATCAGCGAACTCCTATCCACAATTTTAACTTTAAGGAATTCTTCTAAAAAACTCGTTTGTTTACCTGTAAGGTCGTCATCAAAAATAGCAAGTGATATATTTTCGTGAACGTCGATATATTCTTTGATTTCTTCCAATTTTCCCGACCCAACATATGTTTTTACATTAGGGTGTTGTAGTTTCTGTGTAAACACTTTTTCGGTCTCTGCCCCCGCTGTTTCTGCCAAAAATCGCAACTCCTCTAGATACTCCATCACTTGTTGTTCCGTATGCTTTTCGTCAATAACACCAACTAATATACAAAATTCTACTTCTCGGCGAAGTCCTTTTTTTTCTTCTTTACCTACTTTCCAATTTTCACTCATATAATTCCCAACACTGTTAAATAATTTAAAACGTTTGCAAAATAAACAATTAATAAGTCAATAATCTTTTAATTTGTTCCAATATTTAATGAATGTCCACAAAATTAATACTTCTTTTTTCCTTTTTAGTTTTTAATGGTTCCTTTGCGGAAGCGAATAACCCGACGAAAAAGACACTTGACGCCCATCGTCATGATGATCAAATCAAGGTTGACGGATTGCTAGATGAAAGTCAATGGACAAATGCATCTAAAGCGGATGAATTTATACAATACGAACCCAATGTAGGTCAATCAGCCACTTTTGAAAGCAAAGTATCAATTATATATGACGACTATGCGGTGTACATTGGCGCAATTCTAAAAGATCCAGAAACAAAAAAAATTTTAAAAGAATTATCCATTAGAGACAATATGGGTAATGCCGATAATTTCACGGTATTTTTTGACCCCTACAATAGCGGCTTAAATGGTTTTTTGTTTAAAATAACGGCTTCTGGAGTACAACTAGATGCGATTGTGTCCAACAACGATGAAGACTTTAACTGGAACTCCATTTGGCAAAGTGCTGTCACCATCAATGAGGATAATTGGACAGTCGAAATAAAAATTCCATTTTCATCTTTACGGTTTACTTCCCAAGAACAACAGAGTTGGGGTATTCAATTTAAACGAGAAATCAGACGATTTAGAGAAACATCACATTGGAGTCCTATCGATCCACTCATCAATGGTTGGGTGCAACAAAGTGGAATATTGACCAATTTAAAAAATATTAAAACACCAATACGGCTTGGTTTATTTCCATATATCTCTGGATATATAGATCACTACTCGGACAAAAAAAACATTGTTAGCCAAACTAAAACTGCTTATAATGCAGGTCTAGATATCAAATATGGTATTAATGATGCCTTTACATTGGATATGACTGTAATTCCTGATTTTGGACAAGTGATTTCGGATAAACAAGTATTAAACTTAACTCCCTTCGAAGTATTTTTTGAAGAAAATAGGCAATTTTTTACGGAAGGAACGGAGCTTTTTAATAAAGGAAATCTCTTTTATTCTCGAAGGATTGGTGGAAGACCATTCAACTACCATAAAGCAGAAACAGAGTTAGCACCGGGTGAAGAATTAATTGAGAATCCAGATGTATCTCAATTGTATAATGCAACTAAAATCTCAGGCCGAACATCCAACGGAACAGGACTCGGTTTTTTTAATGCCATCGTCGGTGAAACTAAGGCAAGAATCAAAAATTTGGAAGGTGCCGAACGTGAAATTTTAACCAATCCTCTCACCAATTACAACGTGTTGGTTTTAGATAAAAATATGAAAAATAATTCATTTTTTAGCTTAATGAATACCAACGTAATGAGAAATGGAAGAGCTTATGATGCTAATGCTTCCATGTTTCAATTTGACCTAAAAGATGCACGACAGATGTATCACGTAGGAGGAGATGTTTCACTTACTCAAAAACTCAGTAAAAATAACAATGATGCTGGTTTTGCATATAACGTGTCTGCTGGCAAAATAAGTGGTAAATGGAATTATGACGTTAGTCACGGAATAATATCAGTTCATTACGACCCTAATGATATGGGTTTTTTATTTAGAGCTAATGAACAATATACTAACGTCGTCGTCAAAAGACAAGAGTTTAAACCAAAAAACAAGAAGCTTCAAAAATGGGAATATTCGTTACAAACCGCATATAGAAGTTTGTATCAACCAGGCCATTACACTAACTTTAACCTTACATTTAACACCTTCTATCTTTGGAAAAGTAGAAATGCTGTCGGTGGATACCTCATACATTCTCCTTGGGAACGCAGGGATTACTTTGAACCTCGAACTTTTGATTTTATAAATTACTTATCTCATCCTTCTTCTCTGGAAATGGGTGCATTTTTTTCTTCAGATTATAGAAAACCTTTAGCTTTAGACATCCGATTTGAATACACAACTTTTCAAATTAAAGACCGAACTAATTACAGTCTTTTGATGTCTCCAAGATTTAGATTTAGCGATAAGTTTTCTATTTTTCCTAGTTTGTGGATAGCTTACAACACATCAGAACCGGGATATGTCAATAAATCATTGGTAGATTACTCCTCCTTAGACTTTTCTCCCAATCAGGTAATGATTGGTGTTCGTAATAGGTTTATTGTTGAAAACACGTTTAATATTCGATGGATTTTTAACAATAATCTTGGGATAAATACCCGGATTAGGCATTATTACGATAATGTGCAACAAAACTATTTTGGCAAGCTAAATGCCAACGGTTTAGTCGATAAAATCAATTTTGAAGGCACAAATATTGATGGTCAATATGTGTTTGATAGAAATATCAATATTTTCAACATTGACCTTCAGTTGAATTGGCGATTTTTACCAGGAAGTGATATGGTGTTTGTTTGGAAAAATCAAATTTTTTCATCTGGATCTAAAGAAGAAATAGACTATTTTCAAAATGTAAGTAATTTGATTAATGAACCACAAACCAATAGTTTTTCAATACGATTTTTAATGTTCATCGACTACTTATACCTAGATTTTTTGAAAAAAGTTTAACAAAAGTTAGGACTTTCTATGTAAAAAGTCATCGATAAACTGCACTAGAATCTCTTTTTTAGTTGAAAGTAATGTAGTAGAATAAATGTGTGATACGGCCAAATCTCGATAAGCCTCCATGACTTGCTGCGCATACTCTTTGACGACGAGGGATTTAAATATTGTCGTTACTCTTTCCACTTTATCCTTAACTGTTGCATTATGTTGATCTGAATACAAATACAACAATTCTTTTTTTTCCTCATCCCCAGCCAATTCCAAAGCTTTTAAATACAAGTAAGTTTTTTTATTTTGAATAATATCTCCTCCAATTTTTTTACCCACATCTCCTCCATCACCAAAAACATCTAGAACATCATCTTGCAGTTGAAAAGCAATACCAAAATTAAGTCCAAATTGATATAGATGTTCTGCGTCATTTTGGGGAGCGAAACCAATTAAAGCACCGATTTTTAAAGCCGCACCAAGTAGTATAGCCGTTTTCAATTCGATCATTTTGATATAGTCGCCTATAGAAACTGTATTTTCTAATTCAAAGTCCATATCCATTTGCTGACCCTCGCATAAGCCGACGGCCATATTCGTAAAAACCTCCATCAATTGTCTTGAAAGTGCTAGTTCTTCATAGGACAAAAGAGATTTAAAAGAATGGATCATCATAGCGTCCCCCGTCAATATAGCTTGATTTAAACTGAATTTTTTATGCATCGTAGCTTTACCGCGACGAACATCTGCATTGTCCATAATGTCATCATGTGCCAAAGTAAAATTATGGAATACTTCTATACTAAAAGCCGCTGGCAACGCTCTTGAAAATGTTTCATCGTATAAATGTGTTCCCAGTAATACCAAAATAGGCCGGATTCGCTTTCCTCCTAGATCAAGGATATATTGGGCTGGATCATACAATGAAGCTGGTAGATGGCCCACCTTTGTTTTTTCAAGGTAGGCTTGAAAAGAATCAATATATAATTGTAAATAATGTTTCATTCAATCCGACCTACTCGGCTGTTTCGTCGTAGTTTTTTCGGTTTTTATACCAAATGAGGCCTAAAGAGCCAACCATAATGTAAGGCAAAGAAAGTAAAAATAAGATACCAGTATTTAACCCTTTTCCCATGGTACCACCGTCCTTGAGATTTGATTCTGCGGACATTTTACACATAGGACATTGGGCTATTGTTTCAGTAGAAAATAGACAAATTAATACTAACACACAAACAACAATTCCAACAGATAAAATAGATCGATGATTCATATAACAAAGATAATTAAAAATACTTATATTTGATAACAAGGTTTCAACATCAAGTAACATATAGGCCCAGAAATCGCAACATACAGCCATATTGGGTAGACCCATCTGGCCATTTTTTTATGTAACTCAACATGAAGTGATACTCCTCTGGAAAAAGTAATCAAAATAAAAGGCAAAGAAATCCCGGCCAAAATAATGTGCGTAATCAAAACAACATAATAAATCGTCTTTATAAGCCCCTCCCCACAATAAGTAGTTTCAGGTGTGGTAAAATGATATAGTACATAGCCAAGCAAAAAAAGTGCACTGAACGTCATGGCACCATAAATCATTTTTTTATGTTTGATATAATCACCTTGTTTGATGTAATAAAGGGCTAAAAGTAGAAAAATAGCCACCAAAGTGTTAAATATAGCGTGAAAAGGAGGCAAAAATGAAAAATCGATGCCCAAATCAATTTTTACCCGTCGCATTAGACCTACTAAAAGAAAAACCACAAACGAAACTAAGACACTTGCCGTGCGCAACTTTTTGTACAAAATGATATCTTTTTCCGGGTACTTCATTTACTTCATTTTTATGTCTTTGTCCTTGGCTTTAGGTAGTACTATGGCTAAATGTTCCACCATCTCCTTGAGTTGTGCCATTTCGTCTGTGTAGTATCTTCGTACCTGGCTAGCTGTGTCTACAATGGCAAACTGTCCTTGGCCTATATGAAACAAATCAGCAACTTCTTTAGGAATTTGGATGGTATATGTCTGATTGATATTACCTACAATTTGAAAGGTATAAGCATCTTTAAATTGATCTTGAATCAAAGAAACCGCATTTAAAACAGCTGCATTGGTATCTAAAACGACCAAAGAAGTTTTACCCGAAAATACATCTAAAGAATCTGGCAATATTGGAAGTGTATGTTTTGTCTGTAGCAGTGCCAACGCATTTTTTCTATAATCCAGACCTTGTTGCAAATAATACCAAGAACCCAATGGTATTACAACTAAAAAGGCGCCAATTACTAGCCAAGAAAAATATGGTTTCATATAGTAAGATTGATGCTGAAACAAACCATGCTCTAAATGGTTTATGTTGAACTGGTTTTACTTAAAGAAATAAAAAAGGCGGGTATTTCCCGCCTTTATATCTAAATCTGATGTTTATTTATTATGTATATCGAACCGTGTTGGGTAGGATTGTCATGAATTTCGGTACTAGGATTTTTGATATCTTCCCTTGAACGAAGCCAATATTTACCTTCAACCAAGAAGGCAATAATAGCCCAAACTAATAGAAACGTAGGAAGAAGTACAGTTTTTACCAAGCCGGGAACTTCGTATTTCATGTGCATAAATTCATATACAATCAAATAGGCTTTGACGATACTCATGGTGATCATCATAAAACCAGTAATCCATCCACTGATATGGAATCCTTCAACTAAATATCCTTTTCCCAATAAAGCAAAAAGTACTTCAAATACCGTAATGATTGCAAGTATGGTAATCGTCTTAGTGGCAATTTTTTTTGAACTCTCGTAACTTAAATGTCCCATTTTTTGTTCTGAATTTGATTATAAAAGATAAAATAACAAGAATACAAATACCCACACTAAATCCACAAAGTGCCAGTATAATCCAATTTTTTCAATCATTTCGTAGCCATTTTTACGGCGCACATACAAACCTGTATACGCATTTACACATATGATTAATAAAAATATAACTCCTGTAAGTACGTGAAATCCATGAAAACCTGTGATAAAGAAAAACAAGGCGCCAAATGCTTTAGGTCCAAAAGCCTGTTGCTTTTCTTTTCCTGCATCACTTCCTTCTGTAACTTTGTATTTTAACGGATGCCACTCACCATCGTGTTTGTGGATTATGTAAGAAGAACCTGCAGTAAACGTTGCACCTTCCTCTATATCATGTCCATCGCCTTCAAGGTAAACACCTGATTCGACATGAGTACCAAAAGGATTGGTAGTTATAGTCATGTGTTCTTTGCCCATCAAAGTATTCCATTCCCAAGCCTGACATCCCAAAAAGGCTGCCCCGCCTACGATGGTTAAGATCATCCATCTGACCACACCCATTCTGTTTTCTCTATGTCCTTCTTGTACTGCTCTCACCATCGTAAAGGATGATGCTAATAAAATAAAGGTCATTAAGGTTACAAATAGTAAAGGTTTGTGGTGGAATCCACCTGGAAAAGTACTAAATACAAAATCAGGTACTGGCCATGATGGCATGCTAAAACGCAAAGCCCCATAGGCAATTAAAAAACCTGAGAATGTAAACGCATCGGAAAGTAAAAAATACCACATCATTAGTTTGCCGTAGCTTGCCTTAAAAGGCTCCGATCCACCACCCCAAGAGGCAGGAGAATCTTCATGATGTTGATGATTAGTTAAATTATCTGAAGCCATTCGAATAAAATTATCTATTTGTAAAACATTAAAAACATAAATAAAACAATCCATAGTGCATCTACAAAATGCCAGTAATTAACAACTAAGTCAAATTTTTGGCGTTTTTCTTCACTATTGTTAAAAGGACCAATAAAGGTATATAATACAGAAATAAGTAAAGCAACGATACCTCCCAGTACGTGTAAAACATGGATTCCTGTTAACAGGTATAAAAACGAACCAGAGACATTTCCTTTCAGGTCTACTCCTCTAGAGACCAATTCATTCCAAGATATATATTGACTTACTATAAATAGTATCGAAAATGTAAATGCTAATAATAGGCCTATTTTGTATGCAAATGATTGACCATTTGCAAGAAATCCTTTTGTTTTAAACAATATAAAACTCAATAAAACCACTATAAATGTGCTGACAAAAAAAGTGTTTGGCATAGAAAATTCTAACCAATTTCCACTTGCTTGTTTGACGATATATGCACTTAAAAAAGCAGCAAACATCATACTTATACTAGCCATCGCAGCCCAAAGAGCAAACTTTTGAGCGTTGATTTTATTCCTTTTATTGGTCATTGTTGTTTCCATCATTTTTTAAAATATTAAGGTAAATAATAGAAATAATGGCAAAAACAAAAACGAATAAAACATCAATTGCAAAGCCGATTTTTTGTCAAATCGAAGATGAAATAAAACGCTAAATATTATGTATCCGATGGTTAATAAACCTAAAGTAATCAAAGCAAAAACACCAATAAAATTCATTAAAAACATAAACCCAAAAACAGGCAGAATCAATATGGCATATAGCGTGGCGTGTTTGCCAAGAGAACGGTCTATTTTGCCTCCAACCGTAGGAAGTAATTTAAATCCTGCTTTTTTATAATCTTCAAAACTATTATAGCCAATGGCCCAAAAGTGAGGAAATTGCCATAAAAACTGAATCGCAAAAAGACTTAACCCGAAATAGGTAATTTGACCAGAAATAGCCGTAGTACCTATCAAGACAGGTAAGGCACCTGGAATGGCACCAATGGCAACTGCCAGGGTAGAATATCGCTTTAAAGGTGTATAAACAAATGCATATGACACCATGCTCAACATCCCTAAGAAAGCCGTTATTGGATTAATCGTTGCTAATAAACCCACGCCTAATAAACAGGCTATACCAGCAAACATTACTGCCTCAGAACTCTTCATCCTCCCTGCTGCAACTGGTCTGTCCATTGTCCTAGACATAAAACCATCAAATTCTCTTTCCAAGACTTGATTTAAGGCATTGGCTGCACCCGTAATGAGTAAACCACCAAAGCCTAATGCTAATAAAATGGAAAGCTCAAAACTGCCTTCTCCAGCGATAAGAAAACCAAAAATGGACGATAGAACAACCATTAAGCTCAACCGAAACTTCACTAGCATAGCATAGTCGTCCAGCTTACTATAGGTAATGCTTTCAGTTGCCGTTGCGGTATATGTATTTGGTGACTTCAAAATAAAACACAAAATTATTTAATGATCGCCGATTTCTCCTTCTTCCAAAGGAATATGTTGTGGCACAAACTCTCTTTCATCTTTGTTGTAATCATATGGCCATCTATGTACCACTGGCAATTTTCCAGGCCAGTTACCGTGAATTGGCTCAATTGGAGTTGTCCATTCCAATGTATTGGCACCCCAAGGGTTTTTAGATTTAACTTTTTTGCCATACCAAATACTGTAAAAGAAATTGATGACAAATACAAGCTGAATTGCAAAAGAAATGATAGCGAAAATGGTGATAAACTTATTCATATCCGCAAAGTGTTTGAATGCATCAAACGACTCAAAGCTATAATATCTTCTTGGAACACCTGCCATACCAATATAGTGCATTGGCCAAAATATGGCGTAAGCGCCAATGATTGTACCCCAAAAGTGAATTTTACCTAATGTTTCGTTCATGAAGCGTCCATACATCTTTGGGTACCAATGGTAAACACCTGCAAACATGCCAAAAAATGCAGCTACACCCATCACGATATGAAAATGGGCTACTACAAAATAAGTATCGTGCAATTGTATATCTATGGCAGAATTACCTAGGAAAATCCCTGTCAATCCACCTGAAATAAACATAGAAACAAATCCTATTGCAAACAACATTGGCGTATTGAGTCTGAGATTACCTCCATAAAGGGTGGTAATCCAGTTAAATACTTTTACGGCGGATGGTACAGCGATAATCAATGTAAAGACAACAAAAAAGTTGGATAAAAATGGATTTACACCAGACATAAACATATGGTGAGCCCAGACGATAAACGATAAAAATCCAATCGCCAAAATCGAATAGACCATGGCTCTATATCCAAATATCGGTTTTCGCGCTTGAACAGACATTACTTCAGATACAAGTCCCATTGCAGGGAGTATAATAATATACACTTCGGGATGCCCTAAAAACCAGAACAAATGCTGGAATAAAATCGGACTACCCCCTACTCTATCCAAAGCTTGTCCTTCTATAAATATTTCACTCAAGAAAAAACTAGTTCCTAAAGATCTATCAAAGATCAACATAAAAAATCCCGAAGCCAAAACAGGGAAAGAAAGCACTCCTAATATTGCCGTAACAAAAAATGCCCAAATGGTCAAAGGCATTCTCCATAGTGTCATTCCTTTAGTCCTCAGGTTTAAAACAGTGGTGATATAATTAATACCCCCTAACAACACAGATACAACAAAAAATGTCAAACTCACGAGCCACAGTGTCATACCTGTACCAGAACCAGAACTAGCTTGCGGTAATGCACTTAATGGCGGATAGGCAACCCATCCTCCTGAAAAAGGCCCCGTACTCAAAAATAAGGAATAAAACATTACGATTCCTGCTAAAAAGAAGAACCAATAAGACAACATATTAAGAAAAGGTGAAGCCATATCTCTGGCTCCTAGTTGTAATGGAATCAATAAATTACTAAAAGTTCCACTAAGTCCTGCGGTTAATACAAAAAATACGATTATTGTACCGTGCATAGTAACAAGTGCATAATAAAACTCAGGCACTAACTTACCCATCCCAGTTGTAGGATCTATTTCAATCCACTTTCCAAGAAATGGTTTAATCCAAGCCAAACTCTCCTCAGGAAATCCTAATTGCATCCTGAAAATTACTGACATAGCTGCTCCAATGATGGCCCAAATCATACCCGTAATCAAAAACTGACGGGCAATAATTTTATGGTCCATTGAAAAAATATAATGGAATATAAAATTTGTTTGGTATTTGTCTCCTTCATGATGTTCATGAAAGTGATCGTCAAAACCATGATCTTTAATCAACACATCTTCCTCGTGTACTGTTGTATTTGCCATTTATCAAATGATTTAGATGTTATCTTTTTATTTTGAAATAATTTTCAATTCGGTTCGTCGATTTTTCTCTCTGCCTTCTGCTGTTTCATTCGTTTCGACCGGATTATTTTGTCCATAACCTTTAGCTACAAGTCTGTCAGGAGACACACCTTTAGCACTGAGGTAATTCATGACGCTATTGGCTCTATTTTGCGACAATTCTTGGTTTAAAGTTTGATCGCCCACATTATCGGTATGTCCACTTAATTCAATTTTAGTAGAACCACTTGCCGATAATAATTTTGCTAAATTGTCCAATTCATATTTGGATAAGTCACTTAATTTATCTGACCCTGTTTCGAAAAAAACATGTTTTAATGAAACTATTTTTGTTGTAGCAGAATCACTCAATACATTTTGAAAATCAACTTTCAATTCTTTTTCTCTTTCTTTGATCTCGAAAGAAAAAAGTTTTTTGCCTTTATTTGGATCTGCGTCAGTATTTCTAATGTTGGCCATGTAAAAAGACTTCTGTTGAGCTATCCATGTGTTATATTCATCCCTTGTCACAATTTCGACAATTCGACGCATACTGTAATGTCCTTTACCACACAATTCAGCACAAGCCAATTCGTATTCAAATGTTTCCCATTTTTTAGGTCCCGTTGGATCTGCTGGGTCAGCAGGTACTTGCCATTCGGGGTAAGCACTTAATTGCTGCCTAAATTCTTTTGTAGTCAAAACAGGTTTAAATATAAAAGAAGTAGGCAGACCAGGTACTGCATCCATTTTTACACGAAAGTGAGGTAAATAAAAATTGTGTAACACATCTTTTGCGGTGATTCTTACTTTGACGGTTGTGTCTACAGGGATCACAATTTTGTCTGTACCACCCAGGATAATATCGTCGGCAGAATATTCATCTGTCCAATCCATACCCAAGCTGTTGGTTGCCAAATTGATCAACCTAAAATCTTTATTTCCAAGTGTATTGTCATTGCCGGGATATCGGATATCCCACGCAAATTGATAACCTGTAGCTTCTATTTCTATGTATTTGTCTTCGTTTGTTAAAGTAGGGAAAATATTATTCCAAGCCACCAAACCTCTAGCTACCAAAAAAGTCATGACAACTGCTGGAATAGCCGTCCAAATCATTTCCAATTTAGTGTCGTGTGCAAAAAATATAGCCTTAGTTCCTTTTTGTTGTCTATATTTATAAGAATACCAAAATAAAAGAACGTGGGTAATAACAAATACAATTCCTGTAAAAACTAGTGTTACATTAAAAATACTGTCCAATTCAAATCCATGTTCTGATGCGGACGTCAAAGGTCCATATCCCAACATAGCGTTTTTGTAATAATAGGCAGATACGACACATCCAACCAAAAATACAACCATAAATACTAAAAGCCAACGGCCTTGAGTATTATTACTTTGTAACTCAACCTCCTCTTCTCCTCTAATTTTTGATGCCAATTCCGTGACCTTTCCAATCTGGATTACGATGACAGCAAGAAGAAATATGATGGCAAATGCTATTAGGTAAGTCATTTTTATTTAAATTTCTTGATTACTTAATTTTTATTAAACATGATGATGTAAACTCTCATCCAGATAAGGGTCATTTTTGGGTATCAATGGCGCTTTGGAAAGAGAATTTAAAGCAACAAATAAAAATAGTCCTAAGAATCCTACAAAGGTTCCTAATTCTAAAAATCCAGGCATGGTAAATCCTTCTACAAAGTTTGAAGCATGTTCCATTGCGTGACCACCATGATCTTCAACAGCATGATCAGTTGAATGGCTAGCATGAACAGCATGAGAACCTGTGATTAAAGCTGCTGGTTTGATCATTAGGAAAAAATCAACCCAGTGACCTAAGAGTAAAATTATAGAAACTATGCCCACTGATCCGAATTTTCTTTTTGTATCATTTCTCATTAAAATAAAGAAAGGGACGAGGAAATTAATGGCTAAGTTGCCAAAAAATAAAACTGGATAATTGTTATACCTCTCTTTAAAATAAATGGTCTCTTCACCAATATTGGCATACCAAATTAGCATATATTGAGAAAACCATAGATAAGTCCAAAAAATACTAAAAGCAAACATAAATTTACCTAAATCGTGAATATGGTTTTCATTCACTTCTTTATAGTATCCATTTGATTTTAACCAAATTAATAATAAAATTGTCAAGGCGATCATCGATACAAACCAACTTGTAGCAGTGTACCAAGCGAACAACGTACTATACCAATGTGAATCCAAACTCATTACCCATTGCCATATCATTGCAGCACTTGTAAAACCCACGATTGGTAAAAAAATGGCTGCATAAATACGGAGTGTTTTGTGGTGTTTATAAGAAGAATCACCACTTTTATCCTCACTTAAGGATAATTGTCGAAATTTTCTAGCAAAAAATATCCAACTTCCTACTACGATTAAAGTTCCAAATAAATACCAGTTTTTATTAAGGAATGAAGATTTTCCGTGTAGAATTTTATCGTATTCAGGATTATTAGGGTCAAGTAATTTTTCATCAGCCCAATGATAGAGGTGATGCCAATGCATATAAACGCCAATACCTATAACCAGTAAAAAACCTATACCTACAAGCATATAAGAAGAATAGGCTTCCCAAACTCTTTTAAATGTGGTATGCCATCCCGCATATGCAGTCACACAAACTGCCATAAAAAAGGCGGCCATCACGGAAATACCTAGGAAAAACACTGAATTGTGAAGAAAATTACTCCAAAATCTAGTGTGAACTGCATCGTCGTTAAACCAGGTTAAACCCATGGAAATCAAACCTATGACCATGGCCCCAATGAGTACGTTGCGTTGTTTTGTCGTAAAAATATATTGGTTCATTGTAATTCCTTTAGATTACCGTGTTTGATTAATTGATTGTTTCACTATTTACTACTTCCTTGGTTTGTGCCGCTGCTTTTAAAACCATATTAGGAACATCCACATTATTTAATGTGTTGGCTTTTTCACTATATTCCAATTTTTTAGAGCTCGCCTGCATTGACCTGATGTAATGTATTACTTGCCATCTTTCTTCATACGAAAGTTTATCCGTATATCCAGACATTAAATTTTTTCCAAAAACAATTCCATGGTAATACCTACCATTGCTCGCCGCCATAAAATCATCACTCAAAAAATTGGCTGGTTGAACAGGGTATTTTCCGCCATCATCCCTTAAAAGATAACCAGCCCCATCCCCTTTTTCTCCATGGCAAGTGCTACAATAAATATTATATAATAATTTCCCTCTACCGAGTCCATCATCTGTGATTGGAAAAGGATTATTTATCAATTCATTGCTGGCACGAGTTCTATCTTCTTCCGTATCGACATAATAATAGGGTTTTGCACCATTGGCGTTAAAAGCAACACCCATATTTGAATCTGAAGCACCAAATCCAACATTTCCTCCAGCTATTCCCCGAGCAATTGTACCCGCTAAAGGTAGTCTAGGTTGGACCATTTTATGCAACTCTTCTTCGGTACCCCAACGATTGTTATAATAATAAGCATATGTGTTGGCTTCATAAGCAACAGAGTGAGCCATATCAGGCATATATTCACTACCCGTTACATTATTTCCAGGTTGCTGACATGAAAATAAAACGGAAATGAGTATTAAACCCGCAACCAAATACAATATAATTTTTTGATTTGTCATATCTATTTCAGGTTATATCGATTTATGATTAATTTCTGCGGCTCCTGTCTGTTTTAGCAAAGAAATAGCTTTTTCTTCTCCTACTACTGCTTTGTCAAATGCCAAACAAAACTTGTCATCTGTAATTCTATCATCAAGATGTTTGTTTACAACACCAGGTCCAAGTCCATTAATTATATAAAATGTTACAGTCATCCCTATCGCTGAAAACAATACAGTCATCTCAAAAGTAATTGGAATAAATGCCGGAACCGACCAATAAGGTTTTCCACCAAATACATTTGGCCAATCTTTGGTAAAAATCCAGGTCATACCTAAAAACGCCGTCAATGTTCCAATGGCTCCATATATAAAACCTGCCACATGTAATCTGGATTCTTCCAATTCGAGAATTGGATCCAGTCCGTGTACCGGAAACGGTGTGAATACATCATATATATCTAAATGACTAGCTTTGGCTTCTTTTACTGCTTTGATGAGATCTTCTTCATCATTGTATAAACCAAATACGATTTCTTTATGATTACTTGCCATTATATTTTATTATAATTTTCTTTGAATTAATGGTTTTCGTTGTGGTGTTCGTGCGCTTTTGACGCATTTTTACCGACATATTGGTTTCCACCAGTTTTTAGAATGTGTTTTACTTCTGCAACAGCTACAACTGGCGCTACTCTAGCAAAAATCAAATAACATGTAAAAAACAAACCAAAGGTTCCCAAATAAATACCTATTTCAACCCATGATGGTGAATACAAACTCCAACTTGATGGTAAATAATCTCTAGCTAAAGTTGTCGCAATAATAACAAATCGCTCAAACCACATTCCTATATTGATAAAAATAGACATGAGGAAGGTCAATGTGATGTTTCTTCTCCATGATTTTTTCCAAAATAACTGCGGAGAAAGAACATTACAAAACATCATACCAAAATAGGACCACCAATACGGCCCCAATGCCCTGTTGAAAAAGGCAAATTGTTCGTATACATATCCCGAATACCAAGCAATAAACAACTCCGTCAAGTAAGCCACTCCTACGATTGTGCCCGTTGTCAGGATTACTTTATTCATCGACTCTATATGTTCTACCGTGATATAATCTTCAAGTTTTAATAACTTTCGAGTGATGATCATCAAGGTCAATACCATGGCAAAACCCGAAAATATGGCCCCCGCCACAAAATAAGGAGGGAATATAGTGGTATGCCATCCTGGGATAACTG
Organism: Saprospiraceae bacterium; assembly: GCA_049290115.1. Taxonomy (GTDB): domain Bacteria; phylum Bacteroidota; class Bacteroidia; order Chitinophagales; family Saprospiraceae; genus OLB9. Next base: position 23,168 of record JBATMZ010000091.1, read on the forward strand.
AAGTGGCGAAGTCAAAACTTACGATGGTGTGTACAGAAAGTACTAAAGGGGTAGACAAACCCGCAAGAACTAAGGATAAAGATTCCCATCTTTGCCAATGTTTTGCTGAACCAGTCCATCCAAATGAAAGAAAGTTGTAGATTTTTCTTCTCATTCCCTTAGCTCTGTCTCGAATAGTAGCAAAATCTGGAACAAGTCCTGTGTACCAGAATAATAACGATACAGTTAAGTAAGTCGAAATAGCAAAAACGTCCCATAATAAGGGTGAGTTAAAGTTGGGCCACAATGGTCCTCTTGTATTTGGATAGGGCATAATAAACATTCCCAACCAAATTCGACCCATGTGAATCAAAGGGAAAAGTCCCGCACACATTACAGCAAAAATAGTCATCGCCTCTGCAGCACGGTTTACACCTGTTCTCCACTTTTGTCTGAATAACAATAGGATGGCTGAAATCAACGTTCCTGCGTGACCAATACCAATCCACCATACAAAATTGGTGATATCCCATCCCCAATTTATGGTTCTGTTTAGATTCCATGTACCAATTCCAACATATATGGTATAAAGGATACAAAAAACTCCGTACGATAGAACCGCCACAGAAATTAAAAATCCAATGGTCCAGGCTTTTGTAGGAGCCTTTTCGGTTGGTGAAATCAAATCTTCCGTGATCTGGTGATACGTTTTGTTTCCCGTGATCAACGGTTTTCTGATTGGACTTACAACAGCGCTCATTATCTGTATTCTTTTTTAATTCTTAAATAATTAGGCATCAAAAGATTTGTCTCTGTTATTCACCTTCATGGTGTAGGTCACAGAAGATCGTACATTGATTTCTTCTAAGGCAATATAGTTTAAAGGAGACTCCAATTTATTGACCAACAAGTCATCTTTGTGGTTCATGTCACCAAAAGTAATCGCCCCAGTAGGACACGAAGTTTGACAAGCTGTTTTTACATCAGAATCCATCAAAGATCTACCTTCTACTTTTGCAGCAAGTTTACCTTCTTGAATTCTTTGAACACAAAAACTACATTTTTCGATAACGCCTCTTGATCTAACGGTAACATCTGGGTTTAAAACCATTCTTGTTAAATTGTCGGCACCAAATGGTACAGTTTCGTCAGATAATTTCGGTTGGTTTCCTGGGAAAATATCAGCTGTGGTATAATCCAACCAATTAAATCTTCTTACTTTATAAGGACAGTTATTAGCACAATATCTCGTACCAATACATCGGTTGTAGGCCATTTGGTTTAACCCTTCAGAAGAGTGATTACTTGCATTTACAGGGCAAACATTTTCACAAGGTGCATTATCACAATGCTGACACATCATGGGTTGGTAAATGGTATTCGGATTTTCTACATCTCCATAATAATATCGGTCAATTCTCAACCAAGCCATTTCATGATGAATAGAAACTTCGTGTTTCCCAACCACAGGCACGTTATTTTCAGCCATACAAGCTACGGTGCAAGCACCACATCCTATACAAGCGTTCAAGTCTACATGCATTCCCCAATGATGACCTAAGGTATAATTGTGGTCATAACCACCATATATTTGTTGCTCGTTCAAATACTGAGCATGTTTTCTTTTTTTAGTGAGGCCTTCAACACTAGTTGCCAAGTCATTGACATGGGCTGTATAAACTACAGATCGGTCAGTCAAAGCTCCTTGAAATCCCTTGGCTCCCGTAAAATAATCAAAGAATACTAAAGCAGCTTCATCGGCATTAATTTCTTGACCGGTTGCTGTATCAATACCTTTCACACCAATGGTATGGTGGTATTGAACACATGAAAAGTCTTTTTCTTTTCCAATTTTATTGCTGACACTTACAGAACTACTATAATTCTGTCGATATCCATTTACAATGGTCAAATTATGATTGACATTTATACCTACGTTTTTTCCCGTGGTTCCCGCATGTGTTCGGCCATAACCTAAAGCTATGGCTAAAGTCCCGGGCATAAGTCCAAATTGCTGGATAACTGGAACGGTAAACTTATTTTCTCCTAAAGTTAATTCGACTAAATCGCCATCTTTCAAATCTTGGAATCCTACCATACTCTTAACTCCATCAAAATTGACGGGAACAGCCAAATAATTACCCCAAGTTGTTCGAGCTACCGGATCGGACATTTCCATAAGCCATGGATTGCCTGCATATTGACCATTTCCAATATGAACCGTTTCAAAAAACGCTATTTCCAACTCTTTTCCAGAAGGTTTCGTGTAATCAGTTGAAATATTCACGGAAGAATAACTAACACTATCACTTACAGATGCGTTAAATACACCATCGTGAACACAGGTATCCCAAAAATTAGTAAATGAAGACACGGCATTCTGACTTGCAAATAAGGTATTTTTCCAATTATTTTTTACGTACTCGTAATATGGTTGTGGGTTAGCCATGTCGATGTTAGCACTCTCCGCCCACACCAAAAGAGACAATTCACTTTGTCTTGTATCAAATAATGGTGCTATTGTTGGTTGAATCAAAGAAAACATTCCTTGTTTAGCCTCAACATCGCCCCAACTTTCCAAAAAGTGGTGATTTGGCGCAATAATGTCGCACAATTCAGCCGTTTCATCAACGGTAGTATTAAACGTCACTTTATTTTTCACTTTGCCCATAGAAACCACAAATTCGGCTGCGTTAGGGCTGTCGTAAGCTGGATTAGCGCTCATAATCAAAAGCAAATCAATACTACCACCTTTCATTTCCGCCAATAAGGTTGAAAAATCGGCGTCACTACCTTGTCCTTGATTTGAAGCAATAGACATATTTATCGTATTTCCATAACTACCTAAGGCTTGGTTTATAGCATTAACCATCAATTGTTCCGCAACCACATTAGAGCCAGAAACTATGAGTGCTGTCCCTTGGGCTGCTTTTAATTCGCCGACAACTTTGTTAAGTGATTTTTTTGCTTTATCATTTAAGCCGCTCGTACTCATATTTCCTCCAGTAATGGAGTTATATACATGAGCTATCGCTACACCTTGCTCTGATGGTTTTACCAAAATCCTGTTATCTGCATTTGAGCCTGTCAATGACATATGACTTTCTACTTGGATGTGACGCGACATTTTTGCTTTCGTCACGTCGTCTATTTTTCTATTTTTAATATAATCTCCAGCATACTCTGTTGGAGAAATCCACGTCCCTAGAAAATCTGCATTAAAAGATACAATGATTGAGGCTTTATCAAAATGGTAAGAAGGAATTGCCCTCTTATTAAAATTTAGTTTGTTTGATTCTAAAATAGCACTGTAGGAGACAGGATCATAAACAACCACCTTAGCATTAGGGTATTTCGCTGTAAATTCTCCCATGGCTTTTTGTGCACTTGGGCTCATGTTTGTATTCGTAACAATACGTATATTGGCCGATGCCTGACAGGTCGTCTTCATCATTTTGTCGATATCCGTCCAATTGGTATTTTTCCAACCACTTTCACCTTTCATTTTAGGGCCTGTCACTCTATGTGTGTCGTACAAACTTAACACTGCCGCTTGAGCTCTAGCAGAAGTACCCCCTTTAGTGATAGGAGACAATTCGTTTCCTTCAATTTTAATAGGTCTTCCCTCTCTGGTTTTTACCAAAATAGAACAATAGTCACCGCCATTCACAAAAGATGAAGCATAATAATTAGCTACACCAGGAACAATTTCCTCTGGTTTAATAACATAAGGTATGGCTCTTTTAACAGGGATATCACAACCTGCAGCAACGGTTGCTGCTCCCAATCCAAATCCTAGAAACTTTAAAAAGTCTCTCCTGTTACCAGCCAAATGTTCTGTCATTTCTGCCGTGGTCATCGCAGAAGAGTTAACTTCCTGACCTGCCTCGATGAGGAAGTCCTTGTCTTGCTCTAAATCTTTTTGGCCTATCCAAATATTGTCTATTTGTTGTTTCATTATATATATAAGATTATATGATGCGTTGGAAAATTACGATAATTAATAATGGCATTTTTGACATTCTAAACCACCAATATCGGCTACGGTAACCTTGCTTCTTTTTCCAGAAGCTAATTCTTCATGATATCTTGTGTAATCAGCGTAATACGGGTTATCTTTAAATTTAACTTCTGTTTGTCTATGACAATTAATACACCATCCCATAGAAAGTGGAGATGCTTGCGATAAAACTTCCATTTTTTCAACTGGTCCATGACAGGTTTGACATTCCAATTTACCCACGGTTACGTGTTGTGCGTGATTGAAATAAACGTGATCCGGGAGGTTGTGTATTCTAGTCCATTCAATAGGTCCTTGAATTTTTTTCTTTTGGTCGTTGGTTAATGATTTTACCAAATCTCTCCATTGCCGATCAACAACTTCTAATCCTTTGATATCGAGATCAGCTAATTCTTTTGCTACTTTGTATTGATCCCCCATCCATTTGGTATAAATGGCTTTGATATCTTCCTCAGACTTTGAATCGTAATCTTCAATGTAAGTATTGGAGGTTGGATCGTATCCTATTGAAGCAAATATTTTTGTAATCTCTGCGGTACCATGTTGAGACCCAACTTTGATGGCTTTATGGCAATTCATACAAGTGTTGGCACCTGGAATACTAGAATGTTTTGACCTTCTTGCTCCATCGTGGCAATATTGACAATCAATTTTATGAAGGCCAGCGTGGGTCTCGTGAGAAAATTTAATAGGTTGGTCAGGTGCATATCCTTCTTGTCGTCCTAGGTTTGTTGCATTATTGACAGTTGTATAGGAACCCAAAATTACTGCAGAAAAAATAAGAAAAGTTATTACCCCTTTTGAAGTAAGAATTTGCCAAAGTGTTTTTTTCTCATGCGCTTCACCCTCTTTGGCTGCAACAATTTGGTTGAGATTGATGATAATCTTGGTCAATAATAATGAAAGCCCAGCCAAAATCAAACCGATGATAATAAACATCGGAAGATTACTTTTCTCTTCTACCGGGCCAGATAATTCAGTAGTGGCTACCGTAGAAGCACCATAAGTTCCATCATAGACACCATTTACATAAGCCAACATACTACCAATCTCGTCGTCTGTCAAATTAGGAAATGCCGTCATGACAGTAGGTTTGTACTGGTTCCACATTTCAACTGCTCTAGGATGTCCAGAGGCAATCAAGGCTTGTGAATTTCTAATCCAGGCATACAATGCCACATCATCACTCCATCTCGACTGAGAACCGCCCAAAGCAGGACCCGTGGCCGAAGACCTCATGTCTTTTGCGTGGCAGGCAGCGCAGTAACTTTTAAAGAGTTCTTTTCCGGCATCGGCGCTTACTTCAGCAGAAAGTTGAGTAAATGCAAATAATGAAATTATTGCCAGAATGAAGTTGAATTTCAGATGCTTATAAATCATCGTCGAAGATCTTTATGTTGTGATATTCCTAAATGTCAATGAAAATGTGAAAATTCTCTTAAAATTTGAGCACAAAAATATAATTGTCTTTGATTATATTGAATTTTTAATACAAGTTTTGAATTATTTAGAATTTATCTAAATAATTTTTTTAAACTAAAATAAGATGTGAAGTTCCTTAAGTAAATAAAATATGTAGATAATTACTACAAACTTCGAAATAAAATACTGGTTTTTAAACACAATTCATATTAAATAAATTATAATATAAAAAGCATTATAACTGGTTTAATCCAACAAGTATACAAAAAATGTGCAAGCAAACGTCAAAATTTATAATACTTATTCGAAGACTGCTGTTTTAAGTAGTAATATTGCGAAAATTTTTCATTTTGAAATTCATCATTTCTTTCTTTTTAGTTTTTTTCCTTATTGTGACTAACCAAAATGCACAGTCAAAGACCATCGCTTCCGATGCTCCAGAATTATCGACAACTAATGTAAAAAATAATGAAGCCTCAACGGTCAATTATACTAGGATGGAAACTTTTCAGTTTTTTAACCCAGAAGAAAAGTACAGAATATTTATTGACAAGGACACCTCTATTCAACACATATTTACAAGGTTTGATCCTACTAAAAGAATTGGAAATGAACATATTACTCTAGGAAATACTTTTTCGGCCGCTTATCCATTATTATACAATAAAAAAGTCAACACTCGTTTTCAAATCGGTTATAACCAATATGCACCCTATGCTTTTAAACCCAATAACCAAGTATTTTATATCTCCAAAAAACCACATTCTGAAGTGTTTTTTTCTCAGTTTTCTAATCAATTGAACTTTTCAGCAGGTGCCAAAATGGCGATTCCATTTAAAAATGGTTGGTCGTTTAGTTTGAATTATTTGCGGGTTTCCGAACAAGGTTTTTACCAATCTCATGTTATTAAGTCAAGTAACTTATTTGTAGGGTTGAAATATCAAACGGAAAAAGATCGGTATACGTTTATATTAGGTTACCTGAATCATGCTCACGACGAAGAAAACAATGGCGGCATCGCTCTGGTGGAAGAATTAATTACTCGTCCGTTGAGAGGCTCCATTACCACTTTGTTAAATGGGGCTAAAACTCGCCACCAAGAACGAAGTTTTTCACTAGTTCAATATCTAACATTGGCTGGGAATGATGATTGGAAATTGTATATCAAAAACAACTTATCTTTTACCCCTTCTTATTATAAATATTCACATGCAACGACATCAAAAGATACTTTGTATTATGGTTCATTGCTAAGTGATACAAGAGGTGTGAGACGATATACTGACTTAAATCACACGTCAGCAGGATTTTTTATCTATGGAGAAAACACCAAAAATCTAATAGGAAGTTTGGGTTTACAATTGGATGTTTTTAACCTAGACAACCAAGGATTTGGTGTTAAAAGAAGGGATCTTTCGTTGCTTTTTCAAGGTGATGTACCGTTTTTTAAAGTATTGAGCCTACAAACTAAAGGTACATTGGGCTTAGCAAATAATGTGGGCAATTTTAATGCTGAGGCATCACTCAACCTAAATGTGGGTACTTGGGCAACTTTAACTGGTGGGGCACAAATATTTTTGTCCGAGCCAACGTATGCACAACAAACACTCGTTGTTAATGAAGCCATTATTATTGACCAACCTTTTGATAAATCATTTGGCACTGCCTTTTCTGGAAAATTGCACATACCATATACAAATTCAACTATTTCAGCTGTTCAATCTATAGAAACAAATCCCATATATTGGAGGATGAAAAATGATCCTATTGGCAATATAGATATTGAAAGTGTACAATCTACAGATGTACTCTCCTACTCCTCGTTACGATTTCTTCAAAACTTTCGTATAGCGAATATTCAGTTTAACCATGGTGTATTTTTACAAATTTTTAATGAAAATTTATACAACTTACCTACCTGGTATTCTGTTCACCAATTGTATTGGAATCCAAAGATTTTTAAAAAGAGTTTGCAGTTGAGTATCGGTGGCGAACTAAGATTATTACCTGAACATGAAGGCATTCGTTATAGTACATTACACGGTCAGTTTTTTGCTGATGATCGGCAATCACTACCTCTCTTCCCAGATTTAGACCTTATCTTAAATGCCAAAGTCAAAACATTTAGGGTTTCTTTTATGATAGAAAATGCTGGAAAGTGGTTGTCCAAAAGCTACAATTTTGACGTCATAGACTATCCGAAAATGGATCCATTGCTTCGGTTTTCTTTAAAATGGATGTTTTATAATTAGATTTTTAAACCATTTTATATAGACCTAATCCTATAGCCAAACTTCTTCTTTTAATATTGTTTTTCGATTCTGGGCTAGCAGGTCGTGCCAGGTTTTTTTGTCAATAAATTCGCCTCCAAGGCTAGTAAGGTGGGGATTTGGTTGCTGACAATCAATCACTAAAAACCCTTGCTCTTGCAGTTTTTTGGCCAAGGAAATAAATCCAAATTTTGATGCATTGGAAACTAGCGAAAACATGGATTCTCCAAAAAATATTTTCCCCAACTTCACACCATATAAGCCGCCGACGAGATGGTCGCCATCCCAAACTTCAATACTTTCAGCCATGCCTCTATGATGCAATTCTGTATAAGCCTCGATAATTTCTTCATTTATCCAAGTTCCATTTTGGCCTTTTCGAGTTACCATTTCACATTGACGGATGACGGCATCAAAACAGGTATTGTACGTTATTCGAAATTTATTTTGATTAAAATACACGTTCATGCTTTTAGCCACCTTTACCCTTTCGGGAAAAACGACAAAACGAGGTGTTGGATTCCACCAAATAACCGGTTCGTGGGTGTAATTGTACCAAGGAAAAATGCCAAAAGAATAAGCCACAAATAAGGCTTTGACATTCATCTCACCTCCTACTCCCAAAATGCCATACCGATTTATGGTACTTGGATGAGGAAAAATACAATCGTCCTCAATTATTTGCATGGATATAAGGAATTCAAAAAACTATTCAGCCAAAACGGTTTCGATAATAGCAGACAATCCTCTGTCGACCAAGGCATCCTTCATCGGCTTTAGCGTGTCAAAATCACCCGTTTTGATGGTTGCCTTGCCTTTAAAGTGGATGAGTAGGGATAATTGTTCGGACTGTTCTTGCGAATGTTGACATACTTCTACAAAACATTGGATAACCCAATCAAAAGAATTATGGTCGTCATTGTACACGATAAGTTTAGACTCGAAGCCCAACATAGTATCATCTTCAACCAAAATATCCTCCTCCTGATCAAATAATGGTTTTGTATTCATAAGCGGAGATTTAAAAATTAAGAAAGACTTTTTAGTGTTTCCTGAATAGCGGCAAAGTTAGGAAGTTCTCCAGCATTTTCCAAAACTTCGGCATATTGAATTGTTCCTTTTTTATCCACAACAAATGCGGATCTTTTGGCGACACCTCTATGACCTGCTGCAAAAACCTCGTATAAAACACCGTATTTTTCACCTGCTTCCTTATTAAAATCCGACAATAAAGTAAAAGTATAGTTTTCTATTTCTTTAAATTTTGCCAAAGTAGCAAAGGAGTCCACAGAAATAGCGACCACATTTGCATCAAGGTTTTGATACATGTGATAATTGTCTCTTATAGAACATAATTCTGTAGTGCAAACACCCGTAAATGCTAAAGGGAAAAATAAAATGACCGTGCTTTTATCCCTGTTTTCAGATAAGGTATAAGGTGCCTTTAAAGTATCAGGCAAGGTAAAATCAGGGGCTAATTGTCCAACTTCAATTTTCATATTATTTCATTCAATTTATTCATTAAAAAGAAACGTAACACAAAAGTCATGCTCATAGTTCAAAAAAAAAATGGAGGCCGTCGTAACAGCCTCCATGTATACAAATAACCTAAAACTATACTATAAATATTATAGAGAAATTTTTATTTCTTTTTCTTAGACCATTCAGCAATAGAGTCATTGTTCATTTTGATATAATCATTATTCCCAGCTTCAGTAGCCAATTTTAATGATTCATTTGCACTAGCTATGGCTGCACTATAATTGCCCATGTCGGCTTCAATTAAAGACTTTTGTCTCATGTGCCAAAATTTGTTGTTACCCATTGCAACTGATTTTTCCATCCATGCTAAAGCTTGAGTTAAATCCTTTTTAGCCTCACGGTAATATCTAGCTGCATTGTAGTAATCATTAGCCGTAGTTCCTGCCATTACCTGTGTAATGTTGGCGGTAACTTTTTTGTCTGTAGGCACTTCAATTTTAACCGGAACGCTCAAATTTTCCCAAGTGATATCCATCACACAGGAAGCATTGGTTAGATTACCTATGTTGATTGTAAATGTCTCTACGGTTGTGTTTAACATAATGGGTGTTGCCATCACTTTAGCAGCCACAAGAGCATCGTCCCATTTTTCCGGAGTCCCCCAATTTTCTGTATTGCTGTAAAAGAATATTTCCCAAGCGCCAATGGTAGGCTTAGCAAATATTGCGTAAGTACCTTTTTTTACATCGGAACCACCAATCACTACATCATCACTAAAAGTGATCATAGAATTTTTGTTGGCACCTGTTCTCCATAAGGTATTATAGGGAACTAATTCTCCGTAAATTTTTCTGTTATTTTTACTTGGTCTAGAGTACTCTGTATTAATGGTCGTCAATCCAACTGTGTATTCTGATTTGGCTAAAGGACTAGCTGCAGGTACTTTAATTTGTGCAAAAGCATAATTGTACACAAAAAGGAAACATAATGCTGATAAAACGTTTTTCATTGATTTGTTATTTTGAATGAATAATTAATATATACATCAAATAAATTTTGATGTAAAAAGTTGAAAATCAGTTCCTTTATTCAAGTTAAAATTATGTTAAAAAGAAAAATCAAAGTTTTAATCGTCCTCCTCATCGATATCATCCAACATATTGCTCAGAGGATCGGTAAAGTATAGTTTTTTGTCTACGATGTTTTTACTGATGACATCGCTCTCTGAAAGTCCAAATAAAATCAGTTCCTTCATAGCTAAAATCTCAACAGGATCGGCCGATACTTTTTTGACCATATCATCCAATCCCCTTACGCTGTTCAAACACGTTTCATAGTCTTTTTTTGTACCGTCATTTAACAACTCGAGATGGTTTCCTCCCGCAAACCAAGCTTTGACCACACCATATTCATCTTTCAAGTCTCTTTTTAATTTGGTTTCAGGATTCGGAAATATCGATGTAAAAACTTTACTGATTGCACCAAAAATAAAATGTAACGCCACATTATATAATCCTTCTTGTTCGCCTTCGTAAACCAATTCCACTTTTCCCGTAATTGCCGGAATGACACCCCAAAAATCGGATAGTCTAGTCACCGTAGACTTTTCGTTATTGAGCAACATCCTTCGCTCAGCCGTACTGATTAAATTTTCGTAAGCACTCAAACTCAACCTAGCAGAAACCCCACTTTTGTCATCGACATACTCACTTTCTCGTGCTTCAAAACTGATGAGTTCGAGGATGGTTTTATGGATATCCAACACCTTGACCTTGTTTGTTTGGTCACTGTGAACTTTCGCCTCCAATTCCGTAATTATCTTGGCTTCTTCAACCGTGCGAGGATAATGAGTCAAAATCTGGGACTCAATCCTATCTTTTAATGGTGTAATGATGCTCCCCCGATTGGTGTAATCTTCAGGATTGGCGGTAAAAACAAACTGTATATCTAAGGGCAAACGCATCTTAAAACCACGGATTTGAATATCTCCTTCCTGTAAGATATTAAACAAGGCTACTTGAATCCTAGGCTGTAGATCGGGCAATTCATTGATCACAAATATCGATCGGTGTGCCCTTGGTATTAATCCGTAGTGAATGGCCAAATCATCGCCGTAGGACACTTTGAGATTGGCAGCTTTAATAGGGTCAATATCTCCAATTAAGTCGGCTACTGTTACATCAGGTGTCGCTAGTTTTTCGACATATCTGTGCGATCTATGAATCCACGTAATAGGTGTTTTGTCCTTCATTTTTTCCACGATGTCTTTGGCCGCTTTTGTAATAGGGTTCAAAGGATCTTCGTCCAATTCTGTGCCTTCAATCGCAGGAATATATTCATCCAAAAGCTGCACCATCAATCGGGCTATCCTTGTTTTTGCTTGTCCCCTCAATCCTAGTAGGAGTATGTTGTGCCGAGATAATAACGCCCGTTCAACATCAGGTAGTACGGTATCCTCAAAACCTATAATTCCTTTGAAAACGGTTTCTTTATCCTGCCATTTTTGTATGAGGTTGTTTCGAATTTCTTCTTTAATCGATTTTGAGGTGTAGCCCGTTTTTTTAAGTTCTCCTAATGTTTTTATGTCCAAATAATTCATTTGATCCTATTTTTTTCTTGTTCGTTTGTTATTTTTATAATCCATAAAGATAAATTCGCCCAACCCGTCAAGCGAAGAATAAAAGGCTTTGCCATTATTGACTTTAGTAAATTTATCGACAAATTGTACTAAATATGGATCTCGTGCTATCATAAATGTAGTGATAGGAATATTGATTTTACGACAAGTCATCGCCAAAGCCAATGTTCTAGATAATATTTTTCTATCCAAACCAAAACTATTCATATAATACCCTTTCCCCTTTTTGATACAGGTGGGTTTTCCATCGGTAATCATCATGATTTGTTTATTGGGATTTTTCCTTTTTCTGAGAATATCCATAGCCAGTTCGAGGCCAGCGACCGTATTCGTGTGAAAGGGTCCCACTTGCAAGTAAGGTATTTCTTTTATGTCAATCTTCCACGCATCATTTCCAAATGCGATGATGTCAATGGTATCTTTTGGAAAACGCGTAGTGATTAGTTCGGCAAGAGCCATAGCCACTTTTTTGGCGGGCGTAATCCTGTCTTCGCCGTATAAAATCATAGAGTGAGACACATCGATCATGAGGACAGTACTCGTTTGAACTTGAAGGAATTTTTCGTGCAAATGAATATCATCTTCTTCCAACCTGAATTCTTCAAAACCGTGGTTTATTTGAGCAGATTTGATGGTCTCGGTAAAAGAGATATTGTCTAGGCTGTCGCCAAATTCAAATGGTTTCATTTCCGCCGTACTCTCGTCGCCTTTGCCCATGATATTGGAAACGTGCTGACCATATTTTGTTTTATTCAACTGGTCAAATACCTCGTTTAAAGCCTGCCTACGCAGCGCACCTTCCAATTTTGATGTAGCCAATGTTTCTATAGGCGCACCTCCTCCCTTTTTGTCTTTGAGAAATCCTTTTTCGTATAGATCGTTGATAAAGTCGGCTATACCATAATCATCATCGGTCAGTTTGTATTGTTTGTCCAATTCTGTCAACCACGACAATGCTTCAGCTACATCTCCGGAGGTGTGTATAAGTAAATCCTTAAAAATTTTGAAGAGTCGCTCAAAAGGATCTTCTTCTTCATCCTTAGGCTTATTAGAAAATTGCCAACCAATCATATTATTTGTTGAAGTAATGTCTATAACAGAGTGACCCTTGCAAAGTTTACAAGTATTCCAATGTTAACAATTGAGGTAATATCAAACTATTTTGAATGAAAACAAGTGACAATAAAAAAACCATGGGTTTCAATTATTGCACAATACAAGTCCAGATTATATTTGGTTAGACACTGATTATTAATCCAATCATAACCTTATAATCCCATGATAGCACCGATCATGGTTGCTGAAAAAAGTGATGCAATACTCCCACCTATCAGGGCAAGTAGGCCAAATTCGGAAAGGGTTTTTCTCTGTCCAGGCGCTAACGAACCAATACCTCCAATCTGAATGCCAATACTGGCAAAATTGGCAAAACCGCACAACATGTAGGTAGCCATGATGATGGATTTGTGGTGAACTAAATGGACCACATTTTCTGGGTTTTTTAAATCAGAAAGTTGGATGTAGGCGACAAACTCACTTGCTGCAAGCTTGATACCAAGCAATTGTCCCATCACCATCACATCCTCTTTTGCTACGCCAATCAGCCACATGATAGGTGAAAAAACGATGCCCAAAATGGTTTCTATTGATAGATTTTGATAATTAGTATAGTACTGTATTCCACCGTTGATAGACGTATTATAATCGATTAAGCCAAATGTCAATTTACCCATTGTCAGGTCGCCGACCCAAATCAAACAATAGTTCATCATAGCAATAAATGCGATAAAAACAAGTAACATAGCAGCAACATTCGCAGCTAGTTTTAATCCTTCTGTGGTACCATTGGCAATAGCGTCTAGGATATTCGAACCAATTTTTTGGCTGGAAACATTAACATTTTTGTCGATGGATTCAGTTTGAGGGTATAATATTTTTGAAATGACAATAGCACCTGGTGCCGCCATAACAGATGCTGCCAAAAGGTGTTTAGCAAATTCGAGTCGAAGCACAGGATCATCCCCGCCAAGGAAAGAAATATAGGCTGCCATCACGGCGCCTGCTACCGTGGCCATTCCTCCAATCATAACGAGCAACATTTCCGACTTATTCATCTGTTCTAAGTAGGCTTTGATGATCAGAGGTGCTTCGGTTTGTCCTAAAAAGATATTGCCGGCTACGGATAAACTTTCTGCACCAGATATTTTCAGAAGCTTAGTAAAAACAACGGCAAAAGATTTTACGATAAATTGTATAATTCCTAGGTAAAACAATAAAGAGGTCAGGGCCGAAAAGAAAACGATGGTAGGCAAAACCTGAAATAAAAATATAAATCCAAAACTATTGATGTCCAACAATTTGTCACCCAATAAAAAGACGGTACCTGCCTTGGTGAAATTGAGAATATTGATAAAAATATTGCCTACAAACTCAAAAATATTTTTGACAAAAGCTACTTTTAACACGCTGAGCGCTAGAATTAACTGGATGAGTAATCCTATGCCTACGTACTTCCATTGTATCGCTTTTCGGTTTCGACTAAAGAGGTACCCTATGGCTATTAAAACCATCATTCCCAATATTCCTCTCAATAAAGCCAAAATTGTTTCCGACATACTCGCTAATTTTTATATTTTTGTGGCGATTAATTGGCCAAAATTAGGATAATTATTGAATCAGGTAGTTTTTATGTCTATAAAAAAATCAAACACGTTTATTATTGGGATCTCTGGAGGAAGCGGATCGGGTAAAACTTCTTTTATCAAGGATTTGAAATCCAATTTTTCAGAAGAGGAGATTTGTTTTTTGTCTCAGGATGAATATTACAAACCCAGAGAGGTTCAAGTAACAGATGAAAATGGTATTTGTAATTACGATCTTCCCGATTCTATCGATCAGGATGAGTTTTACTTTGACCTAGTCAAATTGATGAACGGCATAGTCGTTGAAAAACAGGAATACACGTTTAATAATGAGAAAAAAGAACCAGGATTACTGATTTTTAAGCCAGCTCCCGTCATTATTGTCGAAGGACTTTTTGTTTTTCACAATATTAAAGTATTCGAATTACTGGATCTAAAAATATTACTTCACGCCTCTGATACACAAAAAATAATCAGGCGAATCAAAAGGGATCGTGTTGAAAGAAATTATCCGCTGGAAGATGTTTTGTACAGATATGAACACCACGTTCTCCCTTCTTTTGAAAACTACATTCAACCATACTTCAACAAAGTGGATGTAATTGTCAACAACAATAAATCGTACCACAACGGAAAAGACATGCTCATTTCATTTTTGCACGATAAGTTACATCATTCGAAAAACTATTCACCCGAATTGGTTATACATTCGCATAGCAATACCCCTTAAATTTAATAACCTAAGGTACTTTTACCGTATAGATATGCTGGTTGTTTTGTAGAATGGTAAAAAGCAACAATTTATTTTGAGTGGACGTCGGCAATTGGATTTTTTCCTCCAAAACACCTTGGAAAAGCAGTTGTCCTGATAAGGTAAAACATTGAAATTGAAAGTTTCCTTCGATTGGTTTTTGTATCGTCAAACTATCCCCTATTCTAGCTACTTTGAATACTGGAGATTCATTCGTTGGTGAATGACTATTTGAGGTAAAGGTAGCATCTTTCCAAAACCATTGGTACATTAAAGGAAATTCCCTCGCCCATAGGTTTTCATTGTGTTTCCCCCCTTGTATTACCCGAGAGTTTAATTGTTCGTCACTTGCACCAGCTCCCTTCAACGTATCCACCATTCTAAGCATATCCAAAGCTTGTGTTTGACCCTCATCCGAACCAGTAGACAAATAAAAATCAGTTTTATCTGTAATTCCCGTTGTGGAAACAATGGTATAAATATCAGGTGTAAACCAAAAAGATGTCGACAGAGAACCAATTTTTCCAAAAGTTTTTTGTTCGACCACGCCTCCATAATGTGAGATTAAACCTCCCAAAGAAGATCCAGCTATGGCCGTATATTCTGGTTCTCGAAACGTCCTATACAAACTATCCACATAAGGCTTTAAGGTTTCTACGATAAACTGAACGTATTCCTTACCTTTGCCTCCACCATAAGAAGGATTTGGCCAAGGTGTGTATTCACTGATTCTGCTGGCTCCACCGTTTTCTATGCCAATCACAATACAACCATAGTCACCTAAATTGAACAAGCTATCTAGGCTTTCGTCCACTTTCCATTCATTTAAAAAACTAGTTTTTTTATCAAACAAGTTTTGGCCGTCGTGCATGTAGATGACGGGATAATTTTTAGACGATGTATGGTAATCTTTGGGAAGGTAGAGCCAAATTTTGCGATTTACATTCAATTGGGGAATAAAAAAAGATTCCTTCAAAATGGAGACTTGTGGTGAAGCCGTAGAATTACCATCTCCAGCAACATCCTCCCATCCAGCAATTTTTAGTTCGAGGATTTTATTTCCTCCTGAATATTGATACGATCGGTTGCCGATGGCTTTTCCATCCGCGGTTCCTTCTACTGAAGCCCAAGCACCCCTTGTAAACTTAAATTGATACGTGCCAGGTGCAACATTTAAGGTAATATTCCATCTGCCCAAACTATCTTTTTTGAGTGCGTAACTTGTATTGCCAGGATTCCAAGAATTAAAAGTACCCGCAATATACATCGTTTGATTAGGAGGAGTATTAGTTGGGATTTCTGTGAGCAAAATAGTCCATTGCCCGAAAAGGCTAAAAACTACACTGAAAAAAAAGAACAATAATATTCCCTTTTGTATCATTTGATGTAAATTTTTAATTTAAAGCACTATATTTTTCAACAAATTCCTTCATTTCTTTCACCATTTTGGACGAACCCATTACGATACTCGATGTTTGGTGTAATGAACCAATTTTTTTATCCAATATTCTTTCCAATTTGCATGTAATTGCTACACCCCCTGCTTGTTCGACTATATAAGACATAGGATAACATTCATATAGAAGCCGTAGTTTGCCTTTTGGGTATTTGCGGGTATTCGGGTATAAAAATATGCCCCCTTGAAACATGATTCTATGGATGTCCGATACCATGCTACCGATGTAACGCAAGCGTAAATTTAAGTCAGAGCAGTGGTCAATATATCGTCTCATTTCTAGATCGAACTTTAAATAGTAGCCTTGGTTGACCGAATAATAATTGCCTGCTTCTGGCATTTTAATATTTCTATGGGAAAGACAAAACTCGCCAATACTAGGATCTAGAGTAAAACCGTTGACCCCTTTTCCTGTGCTATACACAAGTAAAGTCGATGTGCCGTATAGTACATATCCAGCAGCGACAATTTCTGAACCCTTTTGTAAAAAGTCTTCCATTTTTACTGGACCATCGACTGGAGAAATCCTTTTATATACACCAAAAATAGTACCTACTGACACATTAACATCAATGTTGGAAGAACCATCCAATGGATCCATGACGACAACGTATTGAGCCTTTTTATTTTTAGGAATGTCAGGTACTATGAAATCTAAGTTTTCTTCTGAAGCAATACCGCATACTTCACCACTCATAGATAAGGTTTCAATAAATTTTTCATTGGCAAAAATATCCAACTTCTGAACGTCATCTCCTGTGGAATTTTGACTTCCTTCGACACCTAATATATTGACCAATCCTGCCTTATTTACTTCTCTGTTAACAATTTTGGCAGCAATACCGATATCTCGTAGAAGCCTACTAAAACTACCACTTGAGTCGGCATGATCCTCTTGTCTTTTTAAAATAAACTCGTCTAAAGTTTCAATTTTATTCATCGTATGCGCTTTTGTTACAGCGTAAATATAATTAGATTTTTTCTTACCTCTGATATTCCGAAATTATATTTTAAAAGTTGCAGTAAAACGCACAAACTTTTCTTTCTCAAAAATGAAAATTTATTCTCGAATAATTTTATTTTATTCAAATAAATGATATTTTTGGGTTTATTTCGATTGATGAACCTAATTATTTCTACATGAGAACCTTGTTAATATTTTTGATTATTGTATTGCAGTTCATCATTGGTTATTTATTCTACAAAGATCATCAAAGCTGTTGTGATATTTCTGCGCCCGTATCAATAGAGCCAGTCAGACTAAGTGCACCTTTGACTTTTGATTGGTCTTCATCATCGCCTTTGACGACAGATAAATGGTTCATGGTCCATGATTCATTAATCCAATTAATAGGTAAAGACCAAAAACTAGAAATGACGGCACTTTTGTGCCAAGACGAAATAGGGTCAATCTCTGTAGATTCATTAGGCAAAGCAAGGTTAGAAAAAGTACGGTTATTATTTCCTGAACTGACAGAACAACAACTTATACTTTCTATTTTAGGCACAGACTGTACCTCATGGAGTAAATCGAATGCAAATGAAGCAGTTACATTAAGGGTTTTAACCATTACAGAAAATATCGTAGAAACGGCAGATGAGACCTTAATATATTTTCCTAGTAATTCCATCAAAAAAATCAACAGTACCGAAGTAGAAACGTACTTAAAGAAAATTGCTCAAAGGGTCATCAAGTCCAATGAAAAAATACAACTAACTGGACATACTGATGATGACGGTGATGTAGCCACCAACTTAGCTTTGGGTCAAAAAAGAGCTGATATTATTAAAACTTACTTAGTAGAGTTAGGTGTATCACCTCAAAACATCTCGTCCATTTCAGAAGGTGAAAATAAACCCATTGGCGATAATAAAACACCTGAAGGTAAAGCGAAAAACAGAAGAACTGTATTAAAAATAATTCCATTACAATAAACGAAAAAACAGTATGATCACTCTTTTTACTTTTTGCGATATTCCATGGTGGCTATCATGGTTACTTCCTTTTCTTTTAGGTTTAGCCTTAGGTTGGTTATTGTGGAGTAGGTTTAAATCATTGTTTAATCAGAGTCAATCCGAATTGAGTCAAACTCAAATAAACCTTACGGCAGCAGAAGCTACCATTGCTGATCAAAAACATATCAAAGCTGAATTGGAAGGCGAGTTAGCCTTATGTCGAGGCAGGTTAAGAGAATCAGAAACAAGTCAAGTGGCCAAAGGTGCTAAACCTGTGACCAAATTGGCTGTTGTTGCCACCCCAAAAGTAAGTCCAGAAGAAAAATGGGCGATGGCTATTGGAGACGGACAGCTACAAATCATAGAAGGTATTGGTCCTAAGATGGAAAGTGTACTTAAGGAGAATGGTATTTCAGATTTTTCTTTATTAGCGGCATCTTCCCCTGTAGCTCTGCGAGCTATTTTGGACAAATATGGGGACAAGTACAGAATCATAGACCCAACTACTTGGCCACAACAAGCCAATTTAGCCAAACAAGGTCAATACAAGGAGCTAATTTCTCTCCAAAAATCATTAGATACAGGTAGGTCTGATGTTCTCGCTTCTGAGACAGATTCTAAGTTAGAAAAGTTTCTCATGAAGATAGGCATTATCAAGAGATGGAAACAAGATGATTTAAAAGCGGTAGAAGGAATTGGCCCAAAGATAGAATCGCTGCTTAAAGAAGCGGGCATCCATACATGGGCTTCTTTGTCGTCGACCAAATTGGATACTATAAAAGACATTCTGGACAAAGCTGGCTCAAGATATCAATTGGCTGACCCAACTACATGGCCTAAGCAAGCAGCTTTAGCCGCTGAAGGAAAGTGGGATGAGCTCCAACATTATCAAGATCAACTGGATGGAGGCCGAGAAAAATAATCTAGCTAATACCTTCAAATAGACGTTTAGGATGTAACAAATGAGTGGATGGGAAAATTATTTTTGGTTTTTCCATCCATTTTATTTAGATCAAGATTTACTATTCTCAATTTACATAAAAACACAAATCATTAACTGTGAAATAATTAGCTTCAATTATATTGAATGATAATTGTATTACATGCAACTATTATATAAAATATATAGGTTTTCCCACCTAGGAAAAAATATTTATTTATCTTTCCGCTGCAATTTATATTCAAAACCTTTATTCAACAAACCATGAATCCTTTACGTGTAATTTTTATCCTTGGTGCTTTTCTTTTTTTTGTAGCACCCTCTGGATTTTCTCAGAGTACTGATACCTTGAGCAACACAGCCGTCGAATCAACGGTACAAGCCACCGAATCAGTAGGATTAGATGCTAAAATTAATGAAGCATTCACGCCCTTTGCCACCGCAGTAGAAAACCTCATTTTATATCCAATTACCATTGCAGGAATTGGAATTCCTATCATCGTCATTTTGTTGAGTTTTGGCGGATTGTTTTTCACTTTTTATTTTGGTTTTCCCAATATTTTAAAATTTGGTACTGCCATTAATATTGTAAGGGGCAAATATGAAGATATTGAACAAGATGGTGCAGAAGAAGTAAAACCAGATGAGTCCGTATTTACAGTTGATGGTGATATTGTACAAACGATAAGGGATGAACAACATCATGGCGAGGTTAGCCATTTTCAAGCCCTCACTACCGCCGTTTCTGGAACAGTAGGTTTAGGAAACATTGCGGGGGTCACCATAGCCATCACTTTAGGAGGTCCTGGTGCTACTTTCTGGATGATAGTCAGTGGTTTATTGGGAATGACACTTAAGTTTGTAGAATGTACCTTAGGGGTGAAATACAGAGATATCAATAAACAAGGAGTTGTTTTTGGCGGTCCTATGTACTACCTTTCCAAAGGTTTGGCTGAAAAAGGATTTGCCAAGGCTGGTAAAGTTTTAGCGGGAATCTTTGCCGTTTTGTGTATTGGAGGTTCTTTTGGAGGCGGAAATGCTGCACAGTCCAATCAAGCGGCAGAACAATTAAAGTCATTATTTGGGATGACAAGCGGATCTGCTGGATTTTATATTGGTTTAGCGCTTGCCATCATTGTTGGCATCACAATACTAGGTGGCATTAAACGAATTGCCTCCGTCACAGAAAAATTAGTGCCTTTCATGGCCATTATCTATATCTCAGCATGTATTGTTGTTATTGCTTCGAATTTTTCATTTATGGACGATGCCATCAACCTAATCTTTACTGAAGCTTTTAACCCACAGGCGGGGCTAGGAGGTTTAATTGGTGTTTTGGTTGTAGGTTTCAGGCGTGCGGCTTTTTCCAATGAAGCTGGTGCTGGCTCTGCCTCTATTGCCCACTCTGCGGTAAAAACAAAATATTCTGCTTCTGAAGGATTGGTCGCTTTACTTGAGCCTTTTATTGATACAGTTGTCATTTGTACGATGACAGCTCTTGTCATAATCACCTTCAATGATAGTGCATCTTTTGCCTATGGTAG
>JBATMZ010000092.1:0-6202 GCA_049290115.1 Saprospiraceae bacterium
GGGTCGCTCTCCCCCTCGATTTTGACACAGTAAATGTTATTTTCGACATGTCCATAAGGGTTCACTTGCGTTCAACTCCTATACCCATACCATACAATCACTACTGCTACAATCCAGTATGAACTTGCTTTAACCTTGTCGCTCAATACCACACCATGAAATGCAGCACCACAAGGCGGTTTGGAAACAACTCCTGAAAGCCCTATCCGATAGTTCATTCTTTAGTTGCTGTCTTTGTGTGAGTCCTCTGTATTTGCCCGTTTACTTGGGATACAGCTCGTTGCTGACTTCCGCTAAAGTCTATCATCTCTGATAAAGTTATGTTACCATTTCAAAGAACTTATTTTATCTTTGTACCCTGTGGTAACGCAGGACACACACCACTGGCTATAACACGGGTTTGGCAAAAGTGGCGGTTCAGTGCTTCGTAGGACAGTTTTTCGTAAATTTGAAGTTTGTGCTTCGTATGAAGTTTTGTGGTGAAAATCGCCACCTTCGCCAAGCCCGAAAACGTTATGGCTAATCAATAAAATGAGTAGAATAAGCATTATAACTGTATTAATAGTCTTTTGTTCCTATAAGGTGAAATCTCAAATGGGCGAATACTTTCTATTGAAAGACTCAATTAAGGTAACTTTAGTTGAGGTTGATATAGTTAGAATTGTGAAAGACTCTGTTGTTTTGAAATTGCACTGCCAGGCATATTATTCAAATTCTAATAGGCTGGATTCAATAATATGTAAGGATACTACTTCAAATATTGTAACAAAATACAACCATACTTACCTTGATAATGGCGATATAAATAAAACAAGCTATTATAATAATATTGATGGCACTGAAGTCTATCGAACACAAATATTCATTATAGGTAAAGAAGCTAGTTTAGAGTATTCAAATAATAAAAATGATAAAGGATATAAATTGACAACATTATATGATGAATGTGGAATAGAAATGGGTAAACTTTGGCACACCAATGATACATTGGAAATAAGACAGATAATCAAAAACATTTATGATAAAAAATATAATTGTAATCAAATTTTATCTCGATCAATTAAACATACTTTTAACCCATACTATTCGATTTATTTATCCAATACAATGACATTATCATCTTTTGATTTCTTTAGGGCAGGAACTTATAAAGAAGAATACATTGGTATTCGATACGTGACATTAAAAGGAGATACAATTTTAATCACTGAAACTGATAGTATAAACTTCATTCGTCAAACTAAAATTTTATCTACAGACACTCTAAATTACACAGAACTAATTAGTAAAACATTGAATGGATATGGTGCAAATACTATTGTAAAATGGTACGACACTAAATATTCAACAATTAGAGAAGATGAGTTTAATCACACTGAGTTACCAGGCAGTGAAGAATCTAAATATTACATGAGTGTAACCAATCAAAATGGAACTTTTGACTACCAAAGATTAGAAAATACCCCAAAAGAAGAAATGATAAAAAGTGTATCAAATAAAAAGACATATAAATATGATTTTCAAGATAATTGGATAAAGGGAATATTCGAAAAAGAGGAAAATGAAAAAATATTTGTAAACAGGAAAATTAATTACGACTAGCCATAACATCCTGTATAACTCCATGCTTCCTAACGTTTCGCACGGAGCATGCAGGCAACCGTTATCAGCAAGTATAAAAATTATGAACACAATCCAATTCATTGAAAATAAAATACCACTAATTGAATCGTATCATAAACTCAAATCGATTGATTCTTTAGTATACCATACCCAGTTAAGAAAAATGGAAAGTCGAACAAATTTATGGATTATAGAAAAAGATAAAATTGGATCATTAGAAGAAGCAATGTTAATTCAAATACTTGTAGATGAGATGAAATTTGGAAATTATCATTTTACTCAAAAAGACGAAAACAAAGTGTTAGAGCTAAATCTAAAGCTTTTGAATGAGAAGTATAATTGCGAAATAAAAGAAAACTCAAAAAAAGGTCTAAAGTCACTTTTTGAAGATTATGGAGAAAAATCAGATGTAGTAACTAAAAATTACGATTGGCCAAATCAAATAGACAAAGAGCTCATCAAAAACGAACCTTGTTTTCAAGAATGTGTAATTAAGTCATTTCAGTTAAAAGATGTTTGGAATGATGTAGATTATGTTTTCGAAACAGAGAATTATTTTGTCCGATTCAATTGGGGGACATCAGCATAAAGCATATACTAAATGTCGTTTGAAATACTTGCACATAAAGACAACAATGAGACTCGAAGAAAATATCGAATCCCAAAATCAAGCAACGATGAAAATCAAGAGTGGATTGAGATTTCTATAGATTTTGAAAGGCTTCAATTTAAAGCTAAAAGATTCAAATCAAATTCAATAGAAAGCAGGGAGTGGCAAAAGTATAATGATGTTACTTTTCCAAGTTCCTTACTAAATGAATTTATAAGGACAGATTATCCAAAAGAAATTAAGTGGGACTTTATTCCTGGTGTAATTGAAAAAGGCAGAATCACTCCACAGATGTTAGTTAAATGGGCATATCTTGAAAATGGATACTTTCTGGATCAAGATGAAGACTTAGTAATGTACAAGCCAGATTTAATTGAAACAATGCATGATTTAATGCTCGACGAATATTCTAATAGAAGACTTGACCTGTTCAAAATTCTTAAAGCTTATTCGAAAGAAACCTTTGAGTATGGAAGGGACAAAAAAGCAATGGATGTATTTAATTCACTGAAGAGTATAAAATCAAATGAAATTTTTCATGTTGAGCTAATAAAACATATTGAACAACTAAACAAAACCAGCTGATAACAAGTGATATGAGATCAGACTTGCTATCGCTGCGTCCGCTCCATATCACAAGCGTTATCACCAATAAAATAAATTTGGACTTGTGATTACAATGTAATAACTTTGCAAAAAAAAGTTTAATATGCTAACCAAAATAATTCAAATAGGTAATTCAAAGGGACTACGGTTAAGTAAAACTATTCTAGAAAAGTATGATATCGGGGATACTGTTAATATGAGAATGGAAGAAAATTTCATAATAATAGAACCAATTACAAAACCACGAACCGATTGGGCAAAATCTTTCAAAGAAATGCGGAAAAATGGACATGATGAATTATTGATTCAAGATATTTTTGAAGAAGAATCAAAATGGGAATGAAAATTAATCAATATGAAATTGTCCTTGTTAATGTAGAGCCAACTCTGGGAAGCGAAATAAATAAAACAAGACCATGTGTGGTAATATCACCCGATGAAATGAATCACTATTTAAACACAATTGTAATTATTCCCATAACTTCAACACTTAAGAAATACCCCACAAGGATTAGCATAGCAAATCATAATGTAAAGGGCATGGCAGCAGTCGATCAAATAAGAACGATTGATAAAGGGAGAATTGTTAAAAGCATAGGAAGCCTAGAAATTGAAACAATAGAAAAAATAAAGAAAACAATCGATGAAACATATGTTAAATGAAAATACTAGTGAGAACAATGCACTGGATGTACAGACTCCCTATCGGTCAACCGTCGTATGTACCAGCCGTTGGCAACCATAAAAAAAACAAGAAATATGAAACAACTAATAATTTTAATTGGACTACTTATAACTATAGGATGTTATGGACAACCAACTGACAGGGAATTAAAGACTGTATCTTTTTCGGGAAGTGGCTATGAACTTGGTCTTCAACATGGGTCGGAACTAAAAAAGGAAATTGGCGAAATTATAGAAGCTTGGAAAAAGAACACTTCTAGTTCATTAGGAAAGGATGCTAATCTAGTACTCAAAGATTTTTTTGAATATGCTGAATTTGAGAAAACCATTCAAAAATGGACGCCAGAACTATATGAAGAAGTCAAAGGAATTGCCGTAGGATCAGGACAAGAATTCAATGATATTATGGTATTGAATCTGCTAGACGAATTTTGGGTGTATATCAATAATATCCAGAACCATCATTGCAGTGGAATGGGTGTGCCTTCCGTTAATGGAAGTACAAGCTATATAGCACAAAATATGGATATTGAAAATTATACAGATGGATACCAAATAGTAATGCGTCTTAAAAGAACAAATACAACACCAGAGCAATTAATATTGACGCATCCAGGATTGATTGCATTGAACGGGATGAATGAAACTGGTATCGGAGCATGTATGAACACGCTAATGCAATTGAAATCTTCTTCGAGTGGGCTACCTGTTGCCTTTATCGTAAGACGGATTATCAATTCAATAGATAAAACCGATTTATTGGATTTTATTCAGACTGTACCACACGCATCTGGGCAAAACTATATAATAGGAATTAAGGGAGAGGTATATGATTTTGAAGTTTCTGCCAATAAAGTAGTTCGTTTTGACCCCAATAATACGAACGGCACAGTTTACCATACAAATCACCCCATTGTCAATGATGACATTAAAACTTGGTATGAAGAATATAATCCTAATTTACAGGACAAGCCTGTTGGTTCAAATAGCTTTATTCGCCTTGCATCAGTGGAAAATAGGATTTCAAAAACCCCAACTATTCACGATTATCTTATAAAAGAAACCCTACGCTCCAAAGACGATTTAAATAATCCAGTTTGTCGTACAATAAACAGTGGTGGTGGGGGATTTACATTTGCTTCAGTCATAATGACTTTGACGGGAAATCCTTATATGCAAATAACAAAAGGCTCGCCAGATAAGTCAGAGTACAAAAAAATTGAGTTTTCAATCAAGAAATAATTACTATTGCCAACAATGTATATAAAAAATAGGCGAAATAGCAGTAAATTCAAGACTTGTAGCTCATATCAAACTTTGTGCTTAACCGAAATTTTTGTGCTTCGAAATCTCCTACTTTACATATACTAAACGTTATTATGGTCATAGAACTAAAAAACAAGAAAAAATGAATAAAGAACAGTATCACCCAGAGAAATATTGGTCAGAAGTTGGTCAAAGAATCGAAGAAAGAGAAAATGGAAAAAATATCATTGCTGGCGATGATGAACCATATTATAGATACAAACGTAAGGAGTTTTTAAAATTATTAAACGAATATAAATTTGAAAATAAATCTGTTTTGGAAATTGGGCATGGTCCTGGTGGTAATCTAATTGAAGTCTACAAACATAAGCCGAAAAGATTAAATGGTGTAGATATATCTGAAAAAATGGTGAAACTCGCAAAAAATAAAATTCCAAAAGAAATAGAAGTACAAAAGATAAATGGTACGGAATTACCATTTAATGATGGAGAATTTGAAATTGTATTCACTGCAACTGTCCTCCAACACAATACGGATGAAAATATGCTCAAAAAACTGATGAAAGAGCTGTCAAGAGTGTCAAAGGATAAAGTACTGCTCTTTGAAAGAATAGAAAATTCAATCAAAGGAAATGACTTATGTTTAGGGAGACCGGTTGAATACTATGCCGCAATTATGCAAAATTTCGGTTTCAAACTTAAGTCCACTAAATTTATTAATATTCGGTCAAGCTATTATGTAAGCGGTGCAATAAGAAAAGGACTAAATTCGAAAAATAGAAAAGAAGGAGAGCCACTTAATAAAATATCTGAAATCTTGCAAATATTATCACTTCCATTGACTGGAATTGTGGACAAAATAATTAAATCAAATAAAGATATAGGCAGATTAGAATTTGAACGCATACAATAGAATAAAGAGTAGTACGACCTGTAACAATGTTTCACGACGGTCATGTCAGCTAAACGCCGCCACGCCGCATGTAAAAACACGTTATAATACTACAAAATGGTTAAGGCTTGATCGTTAATTGATGAGGATTTTGTAAAATTAATTGAGCGTTTTGTCCTGCATGTATAGAACGAATCACAAAATTTCCAGTTGAAATGTTGACTTCATAACTTTGAATCGAATCGGGCAAATAAATGTCATCACAACTTCTAGGAATTCTATTTAAATTCCATTGAAGAGGGTCCGACCAATCTCCTGATATACTTCCAATCCAATTCATTTTTGGAAATATAACCTCAGCATCATAACCAGCCCAACAAGCCGCATTTCGCACAATTTGTCCATAAGGATGAGAAACTAGGTAATTAGCTTTATTTTCACCTATTTCTAAGTAAACACACTTTCCAATTTTGTTATCTAAATTCTGATTGAATCGTTTATAAAAACCAGAAGTGTGGCAT
>JBATMZ010000093.1:0-5973 GCA_049290115.1 Saprospiraceae bacterium
AAAACTTGATATTTTTCCAACAAACATTTTTTTCGTTTAGTTCCATTCGGGGAACAAATATTTTACAAATTGCGTTAATTTTGAAAACCTCCCTGGATTATGAATTCATTATTTCAATTAAGATAGAAATTACCTTTTTAAAGTATATAATATGAACAGGTACTCAATTCCAACTATTGTAGTTTTTTTCATTAGTATAATCAGCCTTCAGGGTCAAAATAAAGCCTTCGCCGCCAATATTTCATCAGATGATCCGATCACAATACCAGCTTTCTTTAAAAGCATAATTTCAACATTCGGTCAGGATTTTTACAAAAAGGATAGCATTAGCTATATTGATTTTTGCACTGATAATAATTTATTAACCACTGATAAAGATAATTTCCAAAACTATTATACTTTTCAGATTCTTCACCGTCTCTTTACCTGTCGCACTGCTTCCAATTGTTCAAATGGTGAAATACTTGACATTCCATACTTCTGGCATTGGATTGAACCTAATCCACGATTTAAGATCCGGTTCACTTCAAACGGACAGCTTTTGAAGAATACAAATCCTCCCTCTGGTTTTTCAAAATACAGATCATTTGCAGAAATAGACAGGACTCCCTTTTTATTTCTTAGTGATCTCGTAAGTGATTCACCAACATATTATACCACTGATTGCGATACCTTTTCCTCGTTTGGTTGGTGCTCGGAGCGAGAGATGGCATTTGT
Source organism: Saprospiraceae bacterium (assembly GCA_049290115.1). Classification (GTDB taxonomy): domain Bacteria; phylum Bacteroidota; class Bacteroidia; order Chitinophagales; family Saprospiraceae; genus OLB9. The sequence continues at coordinate 718 of JBATMZ010000093.1, forward strand.
AGCCCTATTATCCCTGTTAGATTACGATGGTTATGTCAAAGTTGCAGGCAATCACAGTTGGTCTGTCTTTTTATTACCAATGAAAAATACTTCAGATAATTTATCTTATATGCAAGTAATGATCGATAACACTTTTGACGAAATTCACTTTAACCCGATAAAAACCAATGGTCTGATTGGTTTTAAAAAAGAAATACAGAGGTATCAATCCACTGATTGGTATAATAAAAAGGCACATTCCACAACAGAACTCAAGAATATAAATAATCACAAAGTATCCAAAAAAGCACAGCAGAGAATTATTTCAAAAATTATAACATATCTTGCATATTAAGGGACTGTCCAAAATTTTGTGTTTGGCTTAAGATTATTCAGTCAAGCAGTTATCAATAATCTCCTTAAGCCACAACAACAATTTGAATATTTGTCAGACTGGGGGGCACAGATGCCAATATTAAAAGTTATTCAAGCACTTCATATTCCCAAAAATAATGAGAGTATATAAATTTCGTACCATAAACTTCGGTCACTTTTGCTTTGATTTTAAATTTTGTTCCGACTTTATATTTTGTCTTTAAATCATTATTGCATTCTACTCTCATCGACGTTTTAAACTCACCTTGATCATAGAGAGGTCTTATTCGCACTTCATTTGCACTTGACTCTCGTAATATAGGTTTGAAACTTTCTACTATTATAAACTCGTAACACATTTATTAAGATTTTTTTATTCAAAATTAAGGCCCAATAAATTTTTTATCTATTTTTTTTTGCCAACTTCAGACAATATTATGACTATTACTTTAAAAGTTTATTTCCAATCAGTTTTTTGCGTATATAAAGCAGTATTAAGAAAGCTAAGCTGTCCTTTAAATTTTTCGGGTCCTGTGATTGCAAAATAATACGCTGCTCGAGAAAGTCCAATAAAAATATACCTTAATATCTGCTCTTGATTATCAATATGTTGTGAAATATCTTGTAAATCAACAAAAAAGGCAACTTCAAACTCCAATCCTTTAATTTGATCAATCGAAAAAACCATTGCGGTATTACTTTTTTTATTCAAGTTATCGTCACTGTTGTAACTTATTATCGAATAATTCCCTACATTTTTTAGTTCATTTAAGTTTTTTGTAATCTCATTAATTTGGTTTTTGCTTGATACAAAAATTGCAGTTGAAGGTAAACTTTCACCATAGGATTTATATACATCTTGTAGTCTATTTAATATCCATTTCAATCGTCCTTTTAAATTTTCATTTATGTAAAATAAAGGTTTAGGTTCTGCCACATGTTTACTTAAATATGCTTGATATTCAGCATCTTTATTTGTTATTTGTTTATGAATCTTACTTGCCAATTTTAGCAAAGTCGGACTTAATCGATAAGATTTGTTTATCTTTAATATGTGAATAGGACTTATTAACATCTCTAAATCATTCCAATCTCTGATACCTTCATTAGTCATTCTTTGCATAATATCACCGCATAGAGTGACAGAATGTATTACCCAATGTCTAAATGAAAATATACATTTAATATCTAATAAACTCAAGTCAGTAGCTTCGTCAATGGCGATTACATTTTTTGTATATGTTAGATAAGTTTGTTCATATTTATCGGGATTATCGATAAATTTATTAATATACTCTCTTTTCTTTAGTTTTTTTATTATAAATTCATTTATTTCACTAATTAAAAAAGCTACTTCATCCATACCCCATTGCCAATTATTAGGTTCGAACCTATAATTTTTTAATTCTTCACTAATTCTAAAACTTTTATATATATCTACAATTGTGTCATAAAAGAATTTGTCAAATGGTTTTAATAGGTATTGAAATATTTTATTTAGCTTATCTGCCTCATAGATATACTCAATTTTTTTTTCATACTGATCTAAATTAATCAATTCAAAAACGATAGTTTCATATTTGTTTAAATTCACTTTCATGCCATCAAACTTGTCCAGTTTCTTTTTAATTATTCTTTTTATAATCTGATCAAAACGTACCGTTTTCTCTTTGTTTTTTCGACTATTATGAATTTTTGCTAAATTAAAATTTATTAATTCTTTTTGATCTTGAGTGTATATTCCGGTGAAATTGACCACCAAATCCGGTGAAATTGACCACCCGTTAGATTGGTAATGCAAAGGTAAAAAAATGATATAATATTTCCTTTGTTTTTTAATTTATTTCCTACACTTTTGCAGGATGTATTAAGCTTTGGGGTAGCCCCCGCAGGGAGCCCGTAGGGCGACCGCAGGGGGCTACCCCAAAGCTTGGAATTTTAGTCCTCGCTCCCTCATGGATGGGCCTTTTAATTCTATATTATGGGCATTGTATATAAGCCTGTCCATGATTGCATCTGCGATAGTTGGATCACCAATGTATTCATGCCATTTAATTATTGGAAGCTGACTGGCAATTATAGTTGACTTTCTTTTGTATCTATCTTCCAATATTTGCAAAAGTGCCAGTCTGGTGTCTGATTTTAATGCTTGCAATCCAAAATCATCAAGGATCAGTAATGCATGCCTTTCCAATTTATTGAGTTGCTTTACATATGTGCCATCTATTTTTGATATGGCTATTTGTTCTACAAACTTATTCATGTTCAGATATAGTGTCTTAAATCCTAAGCTACATGCCTGATGGGCAATGGCACAAGCAAGATAACTCTTCCCACATCCGGTAGATCCGCTAATTAGTATGTTTTGTCCCTTTTTAATAAAATTGCAATCCGACAGATGTGATAATGTTTCTTTGCTCAGATTTCTTTCTTTGCTGCATTCTATGTCCTGTATCTGTGCCATATATCTGATCTTGCTAAGTTTTAGATACATTTCCATTCTTTTATGCTGTCGACTGTATTTTTCTTTTTCCACTAGGTCTGCCAGCATATAATGTGCTTCCGGCTGTTTGTCCACAGGTAAGTGTATTATGCTTTCGTATGCTTCATACATTCCCTGTAAATTTAGCTCTCTAAGTTGTGATAATGTTTGATCTCTGTTCATTTTTAAGGTATTTTATTTGTTTGTGTTTATTGTTCCTATGTACCTGATATTTTCATGATTTATCGTTTTGTAATCTTCATCCCTATCTGCAACTTGCATTTTATCCATTTGATTATCAAGTATGGTTTTTACCTGCATATATGATGCTTTCATTTGTGGATTGATGAGTGAACATGCTTTTTCTACTCGTTCTTTGGTGTATTTATGTTGCAACTGGATCACTCCCACTGCACTCAGATAACTTTGCTCTATAAATTGTTTTGAATTTAAAATAGCTGTTACTATTCGTAGGGTATGTTCTCCTATTTTCTTCGCTTGTCCTATCAGATCATCAGCAGTATACCCTCGTATTTTTTGAACATATTGGTGTTGTGTGGGCATGTGTTCTTCCTTGGTTGTGTATTGATGTTTGCGACGATCCCGCATGTGTAAAGCAATCCGTTTAGTGCCCTTGTATATTTCTACCTCTCGTAGTGTATATATCATCTTCACTTCTTCTGATACATATTCCTTTGGAACGCTATAATAATGCTTGTCTTCTGTAAGCATAATATGATAATTTTTACTCACTTTGCCAACCCTGCTTTTCTTCACTTCCATTAACTGACTAACCCTTAGTGCTTGCATGTGTTGTTTCTCTAATGTATTGTATTCTTCCCATCTACTCATATTGTTACGTTCCATCCGTCGATTATTCAAATGTTCCAACTCTATGGACATAAGTTCATTTAGCTCTTCCAGACTTGTCAGAGGGTTATCTTCTATTATAGCATATATGCGCTGATATACAATTGATACACTGCGTTCAACACTTGCTTTATCTCTTGGCTTCCGTACACGGGTGGCTGTCATGTGAGTCTGATAATACAGGGACATCTGCTCGCATAACTCCGTGAGTTCCGGCTCATATCTGTCAGCTTTTTTTACTCCACTCTTTAAGTTATCACTAATGATCATCTTCGGAACTCCCCCTATGTATTGCAAGGCGCGACCTATGCCTTCTACAAAATTCATCTGGCTTTGATCTGTCTGGGCTTCACAATATATCAGGTCACTGTATGGCAATACACATACCAATACTTCACATTGCTTTATCTGGCCACTTCCCTTTTCTATATACTTTAATGTATCTCCTGCATAATCCACTTCCAGTCTCTCTCCAGGTTTGCTACCTATTACCATTACTGCTCTTTGTTGTCTTTCCCATTTGTGAAGGTAGTAACTAAACTGTGAATTACTATAGCTCTGTGATCCTTCTTCTTCTCTATATTGCTCCCATAACATCTGCTTGGTAATATGTTTTTTGCTGAGCATTTTTAAGTATTCTGACTTCCTGGTATTTAATCTCTCATACCGAGTATCCTTGCATTCCTTCCCCTGTGTTTCTAAAATCTCTGATAGTTGTTCATCTTCCATTTCAGCTATCCCTGAATATGTGTTGCCGCTTTCTTTTATAATTTTACGGTACTTCTTTATCGTATTTCTCGATATACCGTATTTGCGGCTTATCTCCTGTATACGCTCGCCTTGTCCAAGGCTCTGCATAATTAATCTTATCCTGTTCATCGTTATTGGTTTATTTGACATATCTTTCGCTTTTTTCCCGAAAGATATTACCTTTTTTTATCAATCCTCATATTCATATTTCTCAATCCCTTTTTTATCGCTTTTGGGGGTGGTCAGTTTCACCGGATCAGGTGGTCAGTTTGAACCGGATTTTACAAAGTTCTACTAATTATAATATATATAGTCAATATACGCAGACTAAAAGCCATAAAAAAACGCATCAAATAAATTGTAAAACATTGAAATGAATATAAAAAAATAAGCTACTTAATTTTAAATGGCAGAAGATACTGTTGTCGGAGGTGTCGCTGTGGATTCCAAAGGATATGCCTGGACCTATGATGATAAATTATTCAGAATATCTGATGCTGACAGTCTGCAGTTTCCAATGAGCCGATTTGACAGAAAAAATGATATCCCAAGATTGTCTCGGTTTGTAACCGAGATAAATTATGCTAAAACCAAGGTTGTCTTATCATGTAAATTAGATGAAATAAGGGGGAAAAATAATAACAATATCTGCCGAATTCACAATCGAAATGTAGCATGAATAAAATAAATTATGTATGTTTGTATTCAAGTATTTGTATGTGGGATTTGAAGAAGTTGAGATAGGAGTTATATAGAAATAAAGTCACTTTATTAGCGTATTTGCGTCTCGGTTGCAAACC
>JBATMZ010000094.1:0-3040 GCA_049290115.1 Saprospiraceae bacterium
GCACCATACTTATAAAGGCCCTTTTGGCCTATCAATAGAAATATCGCAGAGGCAATGCTTTTTCCATTATATTTAGAAATACTAATGAACCCTTTGTTTTTAGATAACACAAAATCATAAAGATTTCTGAAAAATTTAAGTGGTTGTGGTGGGAGGCCATGCCTTCTCCTTGTATAACAATTCATATTATAAAAATCTTCCAGAGCAGAAGGAGAATTATTAATTTCAAATGAAACATTATAATTAATTGCCTTTTTAATATTCCTTCTTGTATTATCAGATAAGCGTTTAAAAAGCTGTTCATCACTAAATGATAAATCCAATATATGTTGATAACCTGAAGGTATAGTTATAGAATTATCCAAGTGAATTTCATTATCTCTTAATTCAAGAGATTTAAATCCTTTTTTTTTAGTGTATTCTATTACTTTGTGACGAATATGCTTTAAATTAGCGCCACTTAATATCAAAGGTTCACAAAAATCACTAAAGGGTAAAGAGATAGCTCTTCTACCTGTAATAAAACTATCAACCTCCATCAATGGTCTAACAGCTATTGTCTTTCCCGATTCTGTTAGTTTTAAATAGTGGGGTTTAAAATTATATGTTTCTTGTAACACTTTTGCCCATTCTGAAGAGTGGAAAAAAGAATAAGATGGAAAGCTAAGTATTAACTCATCCCAATCTGCAGTTATAGTTGGATCTAAAGAACTTATATTCACTTATATTAATCCCATATTCTGATTATGATTGTTCATTTAATAAAGCATTATTAAAAATTTAATCCACTCTGTTTACTATTCCACACATCTGGAAACAACAAACTTCAATCAACCATTATATTTATAAAGTATTTTACCTTGTAGCCTTAGTAAACTTTTGGGTAAATGCTTATTGATTTTCACAAAAACTGATTTGTTTTTCCCGGCTAAGGACTTAGTTTCCTGATCACTACCAACTCGCCAGTATTTCAGCTTTCTTCGGGTTGTATTCCACTTATCTTTAAATGTAACTAAAGAATTATTATCTACTTCTGTTCTTCCGAAATCTACAAATTTCGCTTTGTTCCTTAGTGCAATCTTAATTATTTCCCAAAATAATTTATGGTTTGGATATAAATCCAATTTTGAATAGTCGGATGCAGTATACTCCAAGTAAAAAGTATCTTTAAACTTTAAAATAAAACCGGCAGCAACAATAAGATTTTCATATTTTACAACTGGGATTAATATCCTGTCATCTTTAATAAGATTTGTAAAAGTGCTTTCAAAAAATTTGAACGGAAGTATAGGTAACCCTAATCTTCTTCTTAAGTTAGTGTAAAGAGAGTAGAAAGCCTTCAATCCAATGAGACTATTATTTAGTTCGAATGTGAGTCCATTTTTCTCTGCTCGCCTGATCGAAGCTCTAACACTTGTTCCATGAAATTTCTGAAAAGTTTTATCTTCCGTTTCTTCAAGTTCCAAAACATGAATTACGAAATTCTCATTTAGCTTTGCTCCTTCAAGAATGCAGGAGTAATCTAGAGAACGAAATTCCAAAAAATCTTTTATCCCGGATTCTGAAATTATTTTATCATAAAATTTTTTTATATGTTCTTCTTCTACTAATGGCTCACAATGAGTTGTGAGAGGGAACGAGATTAACTTACTACCGGAAGTAAAATTTTTTACCTGTGCCAAGGGAAATATGCCGGCTAATTCGCCAGAATTTGAATTCTCCACTCCGAAAGGATATAATTTATATCCCATTGCAGAAGAAACTGATTTCAACCAACCGGAAGTATGATAGATTGATCCTTTAGGATTGTTCAGAACAAAATTGTCCCATCTTTCATCTGAATCTAAATCAATATTTACGATATTAAAACTTATTACTATACCACATTGTAATTATCAAAAAAAAATAGACTGCCATTTTTTAGCGAGTAATTTTTCTATCAATCGCATAGACGGCAATTTCTGTGCCCCCATAAATAAATTTTTTAATTGCTGGTAATTTAAATTTGTTTTCTATCATATCACTGAAAGGAGTAAAATTATTTAGAATAAGCCATACTTTTCTGGGATTCTCAGTTATTGATTTCATAATTTTTTCAATAATGATTTCCATTACGTAATTGTCAAAAGGATTATAAAAATAGAAAACGTTCTCATCATTATTTATTTTATATTTCAAAACATCCTCGTTTATTATTTCAATATTTAGAGGACGTTTCAATTTTTTTTCAAATATCTCAATATTGTTTTCTGCAATTTCACAAAGCCTGCTGGATATCTCTACACCGGCGATACGTTTAAATTTATACAATGATGCCATCAACAGTATTCTTCCTTTGCCCGATCCCATATCAACAAAAATACTGTTTTCAGGAAGTTTTAGTGCTTTTATTAAAAGTCTGAAATGCCTGATTCGAGTGGGCTTATATTCTTCGCTATGTTCTTTACTTGCTTCAGATATATCTAAATCTTCGCGTTTAACAATCCTGGAAGTTGATATACCATATTTCATTTCAAAGTAAAAATCTTCCAGAACACTAATTACACTCTGGAGGCTTCTTGTTAAGCCTTTATCCCGAATACTATTATATGTTCGATTCAATAGTTGCAATTTTAAATTCTGAAAAATCTATTTTTATCAACAAAATTATTTGATTTAGTTGGTTGTAATTTACCTTGAACACACTCGATCAATTGATAAGTATTTTATAAATAATGTTTTTATAATTTTTTTAAATTAAAACTAATTGTTATGATAGCGTCGAAACAATTAGAGCGGTTCCATTCTTAGATACTCTGTCGTTCTTATTTTCCGCTGAGTATCGTGAATAATAGATTCAACATTTTCTTCAGTTAGCTCTAACGCTTTAGCGATTATTTTTGATGGAATGCCTTGTTCCCATCCGAACCAGACCCTATCAAGAATATCAAATGGAACCCTATAAAAAAATTCTTCTTGTGTTTGTTCTGCACTGTATGTATCCGTTGTAGGTGTTCTCTGACAGATTTCTTCGGGCACTTCCAGATAATCGGCAAGTTGA
>JBATMZ010000095.1:0-14205 GCA_049290115.1 Saprospiraceae bacterium
GATGTGAAAACGTCATTTTGGAAAATGAAAGAATGAAGTCTGCTCTTTCTTTAATAATCTGATGAACACCAAATGCACCTCCAACTAAAAAAATGGCATGTTTAACATTTTGTAGATGCCATTTTTCTATTTGTTGGGAAAACCCTTCACTCGTCAACATAATTCCATTTTCATCTAATAAAATGAAGTAATCATCTTCTTTTATTTTTTCGAGAATCACATGGGCTTCTTTTTTTTGTAGATCATCAGAATTTGAGTAGTTCTTTACATCCTTTAATTCTACATAATCTATCTTGACGTAGTTTTTTAATCGCTTAAAAAAAATTCCTATTCCCTCCTCCAGGTACTTTTCATTTGTTTTGCCAAGAACTAGTAGTGTAATTCGCATATAAATCAAAAGTGAATTGTAAGATTAAATGTCTTAGATTTGAAAGAAAGTCAAATGTATACTATTATGTGTCAATAGCCATCAAAATTATCCGATATTTTATGAAATGTAAGCTGATGACTTTCATTTCGATGAAAATACTGCAATACATTGTTTTGAAATTTATACTTGTTTCCAGTGTCTGGGTTGTAAAAATAATCATTATTTTGATGCAGGTAGGCATACCATGTCGTTGAATTTTGTAATCTCACCTTTATTCCTTCCCTTGTTTCGACGACAATCAAATAAATGTTTTGGTCGTAATCTTTCCAAAGGCCTTCTAAAGAATACGAAGAAAAGAAATCATCTTGCGGAAAATGATGAGAATCAATTGCTGCTTGTTTATTCTTTTTTTGATAAAAATTCAACCCCCTTCTAGAATTAAATTGAACATATATGATCTTTCCGTTTCCTATTAATTCTATTCTATTTCCCCTATTATCGATAAAAATTCCAGTTCTTTTTTTCTTAAAAAACCGCCAAGTGTCAGTGATAAACCCTTTGACCATAATCCCTTTCTGGGCTTTTTCAAGCACCAAACTTTTATTGGAAGGTTTATGTAAATAATATCCTTCCCATTCTACTTCTTGGCTATAAATTGGATTAGTAAGTATGAAAATAATAATTCCCATCCAGATAATTTGCAAATAAAATAATCTCATCACATGGTTTTTTAAAATGAACATTTAATTCGAATTCCAGTTAAAAACGTTTTGATTTCACACTATTAATCTAACAAAGCGTTAATTTTACCCTAAGAAAAAAATAATATATGTCTGCACAAAAAGACAAAAAAAAAGCGGCTTTTATCGTAAAAACACTTGAGAAACTATATCCTGAGGTTCCTATTCCATTGCAACATCATGATCCTTACACATTATTGATAGCCGTTTTGTTGTCGGCTCAATGTACGGATGAGCGCGTTAATAAAGTCACTCCCAATTTATTTTTAAAGGCCGACAATCCTGATAAAATGAATTCTTTGGATGTTCAAACAATAGAAAATATCATTCGTCCCTGTGGCCTTGCGCCAAAAAAATCAAAAGCCATCCATGAATTGTCAGGAATTTTGATTAGAGATTTTGGAGGAAAAGTTCCAAAATCTTTTGAGGAATTAGAAAAACTACCAGGAGTTGGACATAAAACTGCTTCCGTAGTTATGTCACAAGCTTTCGGAGTGCCAGCCTTCCCTGTGGACACACATATTCATAGACTGGCCCATAGGTGGGGATTGAGTTCTGGAAAATCGGTAGAACAAACTGAAAAAGACTTAAAGTCGATGTTTGATCAAAGTCTTTGGAACAAGCTCCATTTACAGATTATTTTTTATGGAAGAGAGTACTGTCCTGCCCGGGCTCATAAAATTGAAAAATGTATAATATGTTATGAAATTGAAAAAACATCATATGTTTAATTTCTTACTCTTTACAAGGAAAAATTTTATATCCTTCCTTTTTGAGGCTTCTCAAAAGTCCATATTTACCAGCCAAATGAGCCGCTCCTACAGCAAAAAAAGCGGAATCTTCTTTCATTTTTTGAAGCATACTTTCCAACATGCGATTATTTCTTTCCGTCAACATAATTTTACGTAAAGACCCTAGATTTTTTTTGGACATTTTGTAAATACCTCGTATGTCACCCACTTGGTATGCATTGTTTAACCAAAGTATTTTTTTTCGGAATTTATTCATATTCCTACATGTTGTTCTCAGCGATTTAATTTGTGCGTCAAGAGGAATATTATTTAAAATATGGATTTGGTCTTCCATCGTTTCCACACCACCTAAAATTTTGTTTTGCGTCATGGCATAATTCCACAAAAAGTAATCTAAAGGCAATCCATTTCTACTTTGTAAGGCTTGTTCAGACAACATTGTTTGAATGTAAAATGGAATATAATCATCCAAAACTTGTAGATCAAATCCCGTACTTTTTAGAATTTGTTTCCTCATTTTCAAAAAATGACTAGGCTTGAAATGATGGTGTAATTTTTCTTCATCCTTAAATTTAAAATGCTCCATCATTTCTTGATGATTGACCGATGTTAGATCCATTTCTGCATAATAAAAATAACATTTTTGAATAAATTTTTGCGCCAAGCCAATGTAGGTGTAAGATGCTTCATTGTCAACGTGCATGGTGCCCATTAAATAATGTGACGTATTCGAATCTTTTTTATTTATTTTGAATAATACCCCCTTTTCTTTTGACATATTATATATGATTCAAAGCCACTTCAAAGTCCTGTATAATATCAGAAACGTTTTCAATTCCGACAGAAACCCTGATTAGGCCTTCCGTAATGCCATTTTTTTCACAAATGCTAGAATCCACATTGAGATGCGAACTAGTACGAGGATGTAGTACTAAAGTATTGACATCACCTAATGTTGGTGTATAAGTAGCTAATTTCAGTTGATTCATTAGTTTCCCCGCAGCGTTTTTTCCACCCTTGACTTCAAAGCTCAACATCCCGCCGTGTAATTTCATTTGTTTTTGAGCGATCTTAAAACTCGGATGATGCTCCAAACCCGTGTAATTAACCGTCTCAACACCAATGTGATTATTTAAAAAAGCGGCAAGTTTGCCTGCATTTTGACTATGTCTTTCTAATCTTAAACCTAGCGTTTTCAAACCATTATACACAAGCCATGCATCAAAAGGATTACACGTTGCTCCAGTTAATTTTAAAACATTCCATATAGCTTTTTTATACTCTTCTTTCCAACCCACAATTACTCCAGCAATTGAATTTCCATGCCCATTGAGGTATTTTGTCGTACTATGGATTACAAAATCTATTCCATGCAAAAAGGGTTGTTGTATTAATGGTGTGCAGAACGTATTATCTACGATAGAAATAGCTCCATGTCCTGAACACACAGATGCTATTATTGACAAATCAATACAATTACACAATGGATTTGAAGGTGTTTCGACATACACAACAGTTGGTGTTTGAGAAGACTTTAAGATATCTTCTAAAGATTCGGTATCTGAAAGATTCATGAAAATGGTCGAAATTCCAAACCTAGTGAAAACAGATTTAAACAACTCTGTGGTTCCTCCATATAAATCTTCTTGGGTAATTATTGTACCTCCTTTCTCAAATAAGGTCTGTAATAACACGGTAATGGCAGACATACCGCTTGAAGTCATAAACGCATAGGCTTCAGTATGCAAACCAAATCCTTCTAAATTGGCTATTTTTTGCGCTGTTAGGTCTATTGTTGGATTTCCGTAACGACCATAAACGTGACCTTCTTTTTGACCTTTAAATATTTCCATCCCTTGCTCAAAAGTTCCCATGTCAAAAGAAGAAGTCGCATAAATGGGTAAAATATGTGGGTTGGTATGTAACTTGTCGTCATACTCAAGTACACATTGTGTATCAATTTTAAATTTATTGGCCATTTTGTTGAAATTATATCCTGTTTTTAAACCTTCATTATCAACAATTAGTTTACAATTTATAAATATTTATATTAGTACTTCATGGTGAATTTACCAGATCAAGATAATGAGGAAGGTACAGCCGATGAGTTGTATGAACATAGGACAATAGTTGTTGATCCCGGACAAACTCCTATCAGGATTGATAAGTTTTTATTTGAAAAATTAGAAAAAACTTCTAGAAATAGGTTACAAAATGCAATAATTACTGGGAATGTTTTGGTTAACAAAACCAAGATTAAAAATAACTACAAAGTTAAGCCTGGTGACAATCTCTCCATCGTGTTACCTACAAACCCATTAAATTTACCTGACCTTCGACCTGAAAATATTCCATTGGATATAGTATATGAAGATGACGAAGTTTTAGTGATTAATAAACGACCCGGTCTTGTGGTTCATCCTGGAGTTGGAAATCAATCTGGAACACTCGTAAACGCCATATTATATCATTTTAAGCATAGTGACTTGCCATTATTAAAAGGCAATTCAATGGATCGTCCTGGATTGGTACATAGGATTGATAAAGACACTTCTGGGCTCATTGTCATTGCAAAAACAGACTATGCGATGACACATTTAGCCAAACAGTTTTTTGACCACAGTATACAAAGAACCTACAATGCTTTAGTTTGGGGTGACATTCCCAATGAAAAGGGAACAATTCATGCACATGTTGGAAGGCATGAAAAAGATAGGATGTTAATGTTTGCCTATCCAGACGGTTCCAAGGGAAAAGAAGCGACAACACACTTCAAAGTGCTGGAAAAATTTTACTATGTAACACTTGTAGAATGTACCTTAGAAACAGGAAGAACACATCAAATCAGGGTTCACATGAAACATCTAGGACATACACTTTTTAATGATGCTAGATATGGCGGAGATAGAATATTAAAGGGAACACCTTACAGTAAATATAAATTAATGGTAGACCAATGCTTTTCTTTATTGCCAAGGCAAGCTTTACATGCAAAAACATTGGGGTTCATCCACCCAAAAACCGAAAAATTTATCCAATTTGAGAGTGATATACCTGAAGATATGCAGCAATGTATCAATCACTGGTCTGCATTTTTTAAAACAAAACAAAAATTAAATGATCATTAAACCATAATTAGGATATCAAATTTTCTTATTCAAAAACAACGTCAAATAAGTAGCCTAAAATAAAAATTTTATACAATAATTTTGTATATTTGTCCAATAAACACCCATAATAAAAGACTATATGACTTCAATTCAACACATAGATGATGACTACCTTTCCTGCCACCAATATGATCGAGAGAATCCTGACGAAACGGGAATTGTACGATTCGAAAAAGAATCGATTTTCTATTTTACTTATGTTGAAGAGAATAATATCATATTCAGAAGTGAAGGTTATTCAAGTGAAGCAGGAAGAGAGAATGGGATTGCTTCTGTATTAAAAAACAAAGACAAGGATGAGCTTCACTTGATAAAAAAATTAGCTGATGGCAGATGGGTCTTGTGTTTGAAGGCGACAAATCACCAAGAAATAGCCAGATCTTGTCCTTTTAATTCAGAAGAAGAAGCTAAAATCTTACTGCCATCTTTCCGTACAAATGTAAAAAATCTATACGATCTAGCACAGGTTGAAGCTGGAACAAAATCCATTTCACACATAGTGTATCCTGGAAGTAAGGAAAACAATGATAGAAATGAAGATGACTACTTGATTTGCAGAGAATACGAAGAAAAAATAGATCATTCCCATCCTGAATACAAAAGTTTTATAGCTTTTAAACACGAGAATACAGGCAAATACTATTTTGCCATGGTAAATTCAAACAAAGAAATAGTATTCCGAAGTGAAGGTTATACGACTATAGCAGCTCGAGACAATGCTATCAATTCAGTTCGTAAAAATGTCGAAATCCCAGAAAGATTGTCTATTGAAGAAAAACGAGGATTACACTATCTTGTATTAAAAGCGGGTAATTATCAGGAAATAGCTAGGTCTTGTCCTAAGGCATCTCGTACGTTATTAATTTGGCCAGTTGCAAGTAGCATTGAGAATCTAGCTTCTGCGTCCTCCATAAAATCTTCCTTTACACCGGATCAATTGTCAAGTGAAATTCTAGAAGATAAAGACGATGATTATTTATCTTGTGAAAAATATGAAGGTCACAAAATTATAGATTTGGACAACAACATTGGATTTTTTGAAAAAGAAGGAAAACACTATTTTGTTATGTACCATGAGGATGGGCGAGTACGATTTAGGAGTGAAGGGTTTACAAATGTTCACAAAAGGGACGAAGAACTTTCCGGGCTTCTTCAATTTTTTAATAACCCTAATTTCCACGAAGTAATTAAAAAGGCTGGTCACGAAATGATCATTGTTAAAGATCAACATGGCAGAGAGATTGGACGATCCTGTATTGAGACAACAATAGGATCTATTGTACCACCACAAAATGGTTCAAAAGCTAATAAATCAAAGACGCATTGGGCTTGGTTGTTGTTTCCATTTTTGATTTTGCTGTTTTATTTATTGTTTACCAAATCTTGTCACAAAAAAGAGGAGGTCGGAAGTGATACATCACATGTACAAACAGTCGAAGAGCTTGTAGTTATAGAATCTGCGATAAATGATTCAACCAATGTTTCGCAAAAAGACGATTCAGTTGAAAATGGTTCAAATAAAGTTATAACATTGGATAAAATTGAAGAATGTAACTTAAAATGGATATTATTTAATTATAATGATTATAGAATATCTGATATTGCTGGTACAGAACTTTCCAAAATGGCTATAATATTAAATGAAAATACATCGTTTATTGGTAGTATAACGGCACATACCGATAGCAAAGGTAGTCCTGAATACAACAAAATATTGTCGCAAAAAAGGGCGAATGAAGCCAAAAATGTTTTGATTTCTCAAGGTATTGAAGCCAACCGAATCAAAGTCATGGCCTCTAGTTCGGATGAACCTATAGCCGAAAACACAGAAGACGATTCAGGAAGAAAATATAATCGAAGAATAGAACTTAATGTATTGGATAGTTCAGGGAAAAAAGTATGTTCTTCTATTTCTCCAGACGTTCCGACAAATTTAAAAATAAAATAATTTTTCTAAATCTTTAAACAATAACTTAATGAGCAAATTTGATGAAAAAGTACAAATGTACAAAGATGATGTTGCCAAACTTGGATTAAAAATCAGCGATGATTTACTGACAAAAGTGAGCAAATCTTTAGGGCCATCTATTTACTTAGGAGACGCATCTTTAGTTTCCGGATCTGATCAGGCTGAATTGGATAGACTTAAAAATAATTTTTTAATAAAAAAATTAGGTTTAAAAGACGGACCCTCTTTGGACAAAGCCATTAGTGAAACCATCAATGATATGGGCACAAGTAATCGCAACAAACACAGAGCTATTTTTTATAGTCTTCTTGTGATTAAATTGGGAAAAGAGTCTTTTTTTAAATAAGTTTTTCCAATAACCACAAAAAAAGCACCTTAAAACCAAAGTAATAGGGTGCTTTTTTTTTAATTTTACAAGCATTGAAAACTCAAATTGATCGGCTTTATTACATTTCCAAAAAAAAGGAACGAAGGATCATAGGTCTTATGTCTGGGACATCATTGGACGGCTTGGATATAGCCATTTGTAATTTTATTGGATCTGGAAGCAACACAAATGTACGATTAGAGTATTTTAAAACCATTCCATATACGTATGTCTTGACTACAGGTATCCAAAAAGTATTTGCAAAAGGAAAGATTGATTTTCAACACTTGTGTCAGTTAAATAAAGTATTAGGTGATTGGTATGCACAAAAGATTTTGGAATTATTACAAGAATTAAACTTAGAAACAGGTGACATTGATCTGATTGCAAGTCATGGACAAACCGTCATACATGTGCCCAACTCAACTTCTTTTTTTGATGGTCACTCAACGCTTCAAATTGGGGATGGCGATCAAATTGCGGCCAAAACTGGAATCATTACGTTATCTGATTTTAGACAAAAACATATTGCTTCAGGAGGTGAAGGAGCTCCTTTGGCCATATATGCAGATTCCATTTTATTCAGAAGTGAAAAGTCAAATAGGATTTTGTTAAACTTAGGAGGAATAGCTAATTTTACATTTTTGCCAAAATCAAGTATTTTATCTGTTCCTTTTACTACAGATACTGGACCCGCTAATACTTTGATCGATCAATATTGTAAAAAATATTTTCATATCAATTATGATAACCAAGGCCAAATTGCTAAAAGTGGAAAAATTATACCTTTGCTATTAGAATCCCTCAAAAAACATCCATTTTTTCATGTAGAATCTCCTAAAAGTACTGGCCAAGAATCCTTTAATTTAGAATGGGTAGAAAATGAAATTTTAAACCTATTCTTGGGTGATGAACCACACGAAAATATTGTTGCAACGATTAGCCAATTGACTATTGATTCAGTATTTAAAGAGGTTAAACCGTATGTTTTGGTTGAAAATTTGGAGGTGTATGTCAGTGGTGGAGGATTTCATAATATGTTTATGATGGAAGGATTAAAATCAGTATTACCCAATATTTCAGTAAAACCCTTATCTTTTTTTGGCATACCGCCTGATGCAAAAGAAGCCGTTATGTTTGCTTTATTTGCCAATGAAACTATGGATTCCCCTGATGTTAAAAGAAAAGGTTTCCTAGGTAAAAAATTTCCAATGATTTCGCTAGGAAAAATATCATTACCACTCTAAATGTATAAAAACTCAAAAATAACACCTTAGATTTACTTATCCAATGAAATGATCGTGTCGCACAGTTGCAGGTCAAATTTGTCATTGGACGAGATAACGATTAATTTTTCTTTCTTGTTATCGTTTAAGATTTGTTCAAACCATTTTTTGGCCATTTCATCTAGGTAAGAAGTTGGCTCGTCTAGTAAAACCACCTCACAATGAGACAAAAAGGCGAATGCCAATTGTAATTTTTGGTTCATTCCAGATGATAGAAACCTAATTTGTTTATTTGTATTTTTTTGCCATCCAAGAATATCTAAAAATTGAGAAAAAGTAATGTTAGTGCTAAATTTTTTAAAATTAAGGTGGAAATGAAACATCTCTTCAACGGTAAATTCTTGAATAAGTTCTGTATAAGGTCCTACCCATGAAAAAAAAGAATAAAACTTTGATGGTGGAATTATCTGTCCTTCTTGCAAATATTGAATACTACCTTCAGAAGCTGTCAAATGACCACTTAGAAGCTTAATAAGTGTTGATTTACCACTTCCGTTCCTACCTGATATTCCGTATATATTGTTTGTTGTCAGTTCATAGTTTATATCTTTTAGCACCCATTGGTATCCATATCTTTTGGATAATTGATGTAGTTTGATGTACATTTTAAGATTGTTTGTACCCTTTCATTAGTCCCCTATCCGCATCTTTTACAAAATTTAATATTTTATCTTTATACTCTGAAAAAGGCATTTTTGCCTCAATTTCGATAAGTGCATTTTTTACATTCCTATGTTTAACAAATAGGATTCGATAGATTTCATGGATAGCATTAATTTGATCTCTTGAAAAGCCTCGACGGCTCAAACCAATACTGTTTACACCTGCATAGGATAAGGGCTCTCTTGCAGCTTTCACATAAGGAGGAATATCTTTTCTAACTAATGAGCCGCCACCAACAATTGCGTGGTCACCAACTTTTACAAATTGGTGAACTGCGGTTACACCGCCAAGCACAACATTGTCACCGATAAAAATATGACCTGCTAAATTAACATTGTTGGCGATGATACAGTTTTTGCCAATAATACAATCGTGTGCAACGTGAACGTAAGCCATTAGCAAAGTGCCAGATCCAATTTTCGTTAACATACTAGCAGCAGTGCCCCTGTTTAATGTACAGCATTCGCGAACTGTAACATTATCTTCTATAATCAAAACAGATTCTTCACCAGCATATTTTAAATCTTGAGGAATAGCTCCAACAACAGCTCCGGGAAATATTTTACATTTTTTTCCAATGGTAGTTCCTCGTAAAATAGTAACATGAGGACCAACCCAAGTATCGTCTCCTATTTCAACTCCATCATCAACATAAGCAAATGGTTCTATTTTAACGTTTTTTCCAATTTTAGCATTGGGATGTATAAAATTTAATGTATTCATGACCTTTTAATAATTTGAGCTGTCAATTCTCCTTCAGACACAAGCTTACTTCCTACGAACGTAGAACCTTTCATATGAACGATTCCTCGTCTGATAGGTTCAAGTAGCTCAAGTTTTAATATTAAGGTATCTCCAGGTACTACTTTAGCTTTAAATTTAACATTTTCCATTTTAAGAAAATACGTATCCCATTTTTCTCCTCGACCTTCATCCATAATCATGAGTGCTAATATACCGCCTGCCTGAGCCAAAGCTTCCATTTGTAAAACACCTGGAAAGACAGGATTATCGGGAAAATGTCCCTGAAAAAAAGCCTCATTTATGGTAATGTTTTTGATTGCTAAAATTGAATCCTTTTGAAGATCTATCACTTTATCAACCATTAAAAACGGATACCTGTGTGGTAATAAAGACTGTATTTTCATTACATCCATCACTGATGGGATAGCGGGATCGTATTTCGGTATTCCCTTATTTTTTTTGGCTTCGAGATACATTGATCTTAATACTTTTACGAATTTTACATTTGACGTATGTCCAGGTCTTTTAGCAATTATTTTACCTTGAATAGGTCGCCCCAGCAAACTAAAATCACCGACCATATCTAAAATTTTATGACGAGCTGGTTCGTTATTAAATTTCAAATCCACAGTATTAAGGATTCCTTGTTTGGTAGCTCTGATGTTTGGTTTGTCAATTTTTACAGACAGTGATGCTTTTTTCTCTTCGCTCATTTCTTTATCAACGATGACTATCGCATTATCAATACTTCCTCCTTTAATTAAACCCTGATCAAAAAGTTTCTCAATTTCACTTAAAAACACAAACGTCCTGCAGGGTGCAATTTGATCTCTAAAATCATTCAAATTATTTAACTCGGCAAATTGAGAAGGTACATGTGGATTATCAAATTCTAAGATACAAGACAATTGTAATTCGTTTGAAGGAACTACAACATATTCACTTCCTGTCTCATCATCAAAAAAATTAAAAGCCTCTTCTATAACCAAAACATCCTTGTTTGAAGCTTGGGATTCTAATCCACTCGACTCTAAGGCTTCAATAAAAGGTAAAGCACTACCATCGAGAATTGGTACTTCAGCACCATCTAAATCTATTATTACATCTTCAATACTTAAACTATGTAAGGCGGACAATAAATGTTCGACTGTAGCAACGCTAGCATTAGAAGATTGTAAGGTTGTTCCTCTATTTGTCGTAACCACTTGCTGAACATCTGCTGTAATCCATTCCTCAGGTTTTAAATCTGACCGCTTAAATTTAATACCAAATCCTGGTTCCGCAGGAAGTATATTCAAAGTTACTTCATTACCAGTATGTAATCCTACCCCTTTAATTTTTATGGGCTTCGTCAATATTTTCTTCTGTATAACGAGCGTATCCATCATTTTACAATTCTTGTTTTAACATGTCTAATTCTTTAGCTATGGACCTCATCTGGGCAACGATGTCTGGTAATTTCTTGAAATATGCATATGATTTTAAGTAAGCCTGATAATCCATAGCTGGGTAACCATATAATTTTGAATTAGGTTCTTTTACATTTGAGCCAATTCCAGATTTAGCTTGGATCATCACTCCAGGGGCAACATCAATATGACCCATAAAACCCACCTGGCCACCAATGATACAATTTTCACCAATTTTTGTACTTCCTGCAATACCAGTTTGAGCAGCAATTACTGTATTATTGCCAATCAAAACATTATGGCCCACTTGAATCAAATTATCCAATTTAACTCCATCTTTTATTATTGTAGATCCCATGGTAGCTCTATCAATAACGGTATTTGCACCAATTTCAACATTATTTCCAATGACAACATTTCCGATTTGAGAAATTTTATTGTAATCACCACTTACCGCAGCAAAACCAAAACCATCACTCCCTATGACTGCATTGGCATGAATAATACAATTATCTCCAATTTGACAGTTTTGGTATACCTTTACACCAGGGTATATAATGACATTATTGCCTATTTTAACATTGTCTCCAATAAAGTTTTGTCCGTGTAGGATACAATTACTTCCAATATTGACACCTTTCTTAACGATACAAAACTCACCTATAGAAGATGAACTGCCTATTAGGACTGAGTCGTCGACCTTTGCCAATTCAGAAACTTCAATAACATAGCTAAGACCTTGTTTGAAGTAATCCATAAGTTTTGACAATGCAACATACACATTTGAAACACGTATTAAAGTTGTGGTCAATACTTGTTTAGGAATAAAATCCTCACTTACCAAAACTATGGATGCTTTGGTTTTATATATGTACGGTTCGTATTTAGCATTTCCTAAAAAGGTAAACTGTCCGCCAACCGCCTCTTCTATTTTGGCGGGCGAATTTACTGATGTTAGAGCATCGCCTTCTACGACCCCTTCAATTATATTGGCTAATTCCTGTGCTGAAATATGCATTTCGCGAAGGTAAAACAATCTTTTGATTTTTCCCCCCTTTCATTTTTTAAAATAACTACCTTTACGTTTGTAATAAAATTACGTATGATTATTGGCGTGAATGCTCGTTTGTTATATTCTGAAAAACTTGAAGGAATCTCAAGGTATATTTATGAAACGACTAAAGAGATGGCGATTAATCACCCAGAGGATCTTTTTATCTTATACCACGATCGTCCAATAACACACCCCTTTAATTTTCCCCCCAATATAATCCAAAAGGTGGTTTGGCTGCCTACTAGGCATCCTATCTTATGGTGGTTATGGTTTGAGTGGCTTCTTCCTTTGAGATTAAAAAAAGATAAAGTAGATGTTTTTTATTCAGGCGATGGTTACTTGAGCCTACGTAGTAAGCTGCCAACATTAATGGTCACCCACGACCTTGCTTACTTACATTACCCCAAGCACTTAGGTTGGGCAATAAGAACATACTATCAATATTATATTCCAAAATTTCATGTAAGAGCTAACACAATTATTGCAGTATCAAAAACAACAAAAGAAGATATTATCCAACGATTTGGGTTAAAAGAGGATAAAATTGTTATTGCCTATAATTCAGTTCGAGAACTACCCTCGATAAATCCAACCCAAATAAGGTTTAATATTTTGGAGATCGTTAATCAAAAAACGCCTTATTTTTTGTTTGTTGGTGCTTTACACCCTAGAAAAAACATCGTTAAGATGTGTCATGCTTTTACCCACTTTAAGCAAAACCAAGATTTGCCATGCAAACTTATCATTGCGGGAAGACATGCGTGGAAATCAGATAGTATTCAAAAAGCAATGGATACAGATAGTGACATTATTTATTTGGGATCGATAAACGAAGACGAAAAACAATTTTTACTTAAAAACGCTTCTGCAATGTTATACATTTCTCTTTTTGAAGGATTTGGAATCCCAATTTTAGAAGCTTTTAATTCTAAAACTCCTGTTATTACATCCAATGTTTCCTCTATGCCAGAAGTCGCTGGAAATGCTGGAATATTAGTCGATCCAAATGATATAGAAGAGATAAGCATAGCTTTAGGAGAGGTTTTAAAGCAAAATCTAAGAAAACAATTAATTGAAAAAGGGCAACAAAGGCTAAATTTATTTTCATGGAAAACCTCTGCAAATAAAATATATCAAAGTCTTTTACACATTAAAAATAATCCCTAAAACTGAAAGAATGGCTTATTATTATTTAAAACTTATCAATTCTAATTTCTTTGACACTCCCACTTTTAATTTCGCCAACCGTATAAATAAATACTCGGAAAGTTCCTTGGGAAGTAACCATTTTTGCTACCTTATATTGGGAGGCTTTGTCTTTTGAATTTCCCTGATGAATCAATTCTACTGTTTGTGGTTTGTTGGTGCTTAAAAAGGTTTTAAACTTTTTTGAAGCCGCTGATTTGTGAAGCATTTGTTGATCTTCAAAAATACAAAATTCAACTTTGTCCATCATAAACATTTCTATAGTCGCCATGTCTTCATTTTTAATAGCACTGACAAAGTCATTTACCGATTGTCCAAATGAAGGTATAGCTAAGATGACACCAAAGAACAAAACCAAATTTTTTAATAATTTCATAAACCTTTATTTATTTTTAAATACAATCTTTCTAAAATGGTATGTTTGCAAGATAAACGCAAATTAAAACTTTTTAGTTTCTTTAAGACGGAATATATG
>JBATMZ010000096.1:0-2578 GCA_049290115.1 Saprospiraceae bacterium
AAAAATTCGAATAGGAAAGACTTTCTTAGCCTATTCTTAAAGTAATGGATAGCCCAAACAGGTGAAAAGAGCTATTTGGTTGATGAGTTACGAACCGCCGTATACGAGACCCGTACGTACGGTGGTGTGAGAGGCGCACCGTGGGCATTATTGCTCACGGCCGTCTACTCGATTAGTGGTTTATATTCTTTCATTTTGTTTTTTCTTACTCTTTCTCTTTTTCGGTTTAGGTTCGGGAAGTTCTTTGACAGTAATCCTAACTAAATGGCTAATCCATTCTCGATCGTCCAATTTTTCTTCAATAAGGAAACTCAGTTTGGCTCCAGGATATGGTGGTGCCTCAACGATATCTTTAATAAATAATCTTCCGGATTCGGTTGGTTTTATGAATAGTTTATTGTCGCATATAAGTGCAAAAATTTTCTTGTCTGAGAATAATCCATATTCTCCAAACATGCTTTTGGCAATAATTTCACCAGCATTTTCAATTTGACCAACGACAAACTCTACAAACTCTCTATTTGAAGCCATACATTTCGATTACTCTTTTAACTTAAATGCAGGATTATAAATCAATCCGATTATATTTCCCCAAGGGTCTTTAACTGATGCGACCATAAGAGGTCCGCCAACACTATGTGGTTTTTCATGCTCAATAGCATCAGAATCAAGAAAGTGATTATAAACTTTTTCAATTTCGTTCACTCCCCAATAAGTAAAGACACTTTCAAGTTTTTCAGTTGTTGGGTTCTCCTCTGGAAGAAGTCCAAGTTCATAACCACCAATATTAAATCCGACATAGAAAGGTTCGTCAAAGTATGGTTCAATTCCAAATGCCTTAGCGTACCATTTTTTTGCCTTATTAATATCCCCTACATTGTAGATAGTCGTTCTTAATCCTAATATATCTTGTTTTTCCATATTTTTAATATTATCAGTTTGTACAGTGTTCTGTTGTGAAAATCCGGTTTGAGAACCTAAAATTAAAATTACAATAAATAATATCCATTTCATATTTAGTTCGTTATCAATTGCCACTAATATTCGTGTTTACTCATAAGACATGCGTATAAATCTATTAGTACGAATGTTTTATTCGTATATACACCGGAATAATAGGAGTTTACGCAACCCATATAGATTTATTTTCAACAAATATATATCTTTTTCCTATCTCATCACTTAATCTTTGTAATTTATCTATTTCCGATTTCGTTTTCTGAAACGTTTTTTTTGCAGTAGCCATAAAAGTATGTCAACGAGCAGGGTATTCCCCGGATTCCATGTATGGCAGTACTGACGAATAGTGAACGAAGTGTAGTTTCTAAAAGAAACCAAAGACATAGAAAAGTCTTTGACGAAGAGAAGAGCGAAGCGGTCGGATAGGAGGGCCGGTCAAGTTGGGTACGGTAGCACATCATACTGACGCCCGATGTTTTGATACCTGATGAGTAGTCCCGGTAGCGATTTAAACTGAACCCATCAGTTTGCGAACCGCCGTATACGAGACCCGTACGTACGGTGGTGTGAGAGGCGCTCACCATCAGCTTCGGGAGGTGGAGCCGTCTACTCGATTAGGGCCAGTAATATCATTTATAATATATTTTTCTTGTTGTTTTAGATACTATTGAAGCTCTATTATTTATCATAAGATATCTAATCATTTTTATCCAATTCATTTTATCATCTAAATTGAATACCATTTTCCATTCTCTATTCGGATTATCAACATCAATTGTATAAACAATTACTTTTCTATTATTTTTTTGGTACTTAATTTCTTTTATATGCTTACGCTGATCTAAAGTAAAAGGATATTCTTTTTGAATTAAAACCACTCCATCAACATCAAAAGTAGAAATATTAACTAATGAATCTTTATACACTGCCGTTTCAAGCAACCAAGTATTATTATTCTCTTCGATTAAAATGTTTATAGGTCTATTTAGAGAATCATATTCAAACTTTAATGTATTATTCAATTCATTGAAAAGCTTAATTTCAACAATTTTGTTTAAACTATTATAAATATACTGAGAAATTGTTTCTGATCCATTTTTGGGCTTTGAGATACAATTTACAATTAAATTATTTTTACAATTACACATTGTATGAATTGAAGGATTCTTTTTAAAGGAAGGGTTTATAAATTCTGGTGAAATTACAGTTTTTGTGAATGGTACATAAACCTCACTAATAGAATCAATTTCAGAATTTTGGTTAAATATTAAATCTAATTTGTACAGTTCATTTAATATTATATTTTGGCTAAGAATATCAATACTTAAGTTAAGTAATAATAATATTGGTAAGAGTATCTTCATTTTTATAAATATTCTGTTTGATGGGTGAAGTTCTTGTATTTACTGTAAGTATCTAATTTAACTCAGCAATTTTTCAACGGTTCTCAGCTTTACGCAGGCAGAGATTTTAACCACTGGGCTTCCTACGAAGAACTGAACTTCATATTTATCACTTTTTTGCCCTACGAAGCACGAAACCCCTGCTTGCGTATAGGTGATGTGTGTGCCTTGAATGGCAAATGTACAACTCAGTAATGAAAAGTACAAACTGTTTA
>JBATMZ010000097.1:0-1975 GCA_049290115.1 Saprospiraceae bacterium
CCCTCCAAAATCATTGTTTTTGTAAAACGAAAGATCCTTTCCGTTTTCTTTATTGATGGGCCATGAATTATATTCCCCTTCATGCCCAAGATAATTTTTGCCGGGAAAAATAAATTGCAAATTCCCAGCTGCCTTGATACCTGTATTCATCCAGGTGTAATACGGTTGCTCAAGTTCTGTAGAATTAAACCAAAATGAACTGGTGGTGAAGTAAGCCTTGTCGCCCGGTAAATTGATGTCTAATTTCCAGGAAGTACGGGTAATCAAATCCAATACCCCGATCACACAACTTGCGCTTCCGTCTTCTTTTTTAATGATCATATAATCGACTGGAGTGGCACAATTTGGAGTATGTCCTATGATACTGTAATTCGCCTCTACACCTCCACTAGTCCAGGGTCCACGCATGGCAATGTCACGAAATTTAACAACATGATTGTTGTAAACAAAATCTTTGCCAGTCGATTTTTCTGTGGCTGACCATATCTTTCCACCAATTTCGGGCAGGATTATCAGTTTGATATAATCGTTCTCTAGTTCTATCACTTTCCATTCCTTTTGTACATGCTTATCTGTAAAACCGTCAAATCGGTAATAAGGATAGATTTTTGTGTCTGGTTTCGGAATAGGATCCGGATCAGAAAAGGGATATGTCGTAAACACTTTTTTGTATTCTTTGAAAGTTGTTGTATCGTTCTGCGCTGTTGCAAGCAAGCTGACAAAAGGAAAAATGAGTATTAATAATCTCAATTTCATATTGTTTTATTTTAATTTTTTAGAGGAATGAAGTTATCTAAGTAACAAGATCTACCGGAGTACATATAAATGCCAATAGCAGTCTGTCTAAACTTGTCAGCCAAAGGAAGAATAACTTCCATTACCACTTCAAAAGTAGCTAAAAAGACGGATTCAGAACTATTTTAACATTTTTTATTTTTGATGGATGGATGATCCAATTGTTTAATAATTCGTTATTTCCCAAAAGTTGCCATTCTCAATACATTCTCATAAAAGAGCCTCCAACCCTTTTTCTCCTTTCGGGTTTTCAGTGCTAATCCACCTTGTTTGTGTTCCTGTGCCCGGTTTTTTGTAAAGTTATGTGGAGCGGCATATTACTGTGTCATGAAAAGCCAGTTTACTTTTTTTTCATAGCCAAAAGATTTGTCTGTTTTTGCTTCGCTCATTGTTCCAGTATAGCCGCCCCTTTCATTTTTTACAATAGACAGTGTAGTAAAGCTAGATGCTCCTTTTTCAAAATTAAAACTAATGCCATCATCATCATACAATACAAAACTACAAGATGCTTTTCCATAATGCCGAACAATTAATGGCAATACCTGCGTGGCAGTTGGTGCTTGTAATTGGGGAGTTATCATGGGTATTACTCCTCCATCTTTTACAAATAAGGGTATTTTATCCAAACCGGGTGTAATTTCAATTACCTGGTTTTCTCCGGCTAATTGACCTGTATAAAAATCATACCATTTGCCAGCGGGCAAAAATACCTTGCGACTTTTCTCTCCGGTAAACATAGGTGCAACTAAAATATAATCACCCATCATATACTGGTCTTTGATGTCTTTTTTTACACTCATGGCATAGGGTTTTTTTGTACCATCTAATTTTCCTTTGTCAGGTATACTGGTAAACCCAAATCCTTCAACCAAATTCATTGCACGAAAAGGTGGCTTGCCTTCAAATTTATACTGTGCAAATGTGCTGTAGATATATGGCAATAATTGCATACGCAAACTAGTGCTACAGGAACGAAGTAAATTAAGTATTAACATGCTATTGGATTTTGTTTAAAAAAACCACTAAAAACCCATTTTATCTTTTTTGCATTCCAAACATTTGCGTAGTTGATATATTTAGATATTGCATCTTCCAATTCTTTCACAGAATTGAAAGATGTATTCCTTAATCTTTGTTTTTGCAATTTACTAAACCAGTTTTCTATGGGATTGAGCCAAGA
>JBATMZ010000098.1:0-1530 GCA_049290115.1 Saprospiraceae bacterium
AAGCAAAACTGCAGTTGAAAAATTTAAGGAGTTGATCATGTATCCCAACTTTGAGGTCAGATTTACCGCAATTCCTGAATTTTCCGGGGGTTTTATTCCGTTTGCCAGAGTTGAGCATTGTAAATTCATAACTGCTGATAACAATACATGGATAGGTACAAGTAATATGAGCCATGATTATTTTTATGAATCGCGGAATGTTGGTTTGGTTGTAGAAAGCGAAAAGTTCACTAAACGCGTGCGTGATATATTCTACAAGAGTTGGGATAGTGAATATGCTAAACCTATCGAACCGAATGGTGAGTATGTGCCAAGGAAACGAAGCCATGATTAACCTGATTATCTTGATTACCTTGATTACCTTGATTAAAGGATTATTGTTGAATACTATGTAACGCGGACCCTGTTTCGGGTGGTCGAATCAGAGAGTCGATTTACAGTGATTATTTTTGTCATAAGACTTCAAAAGTCTGATGATGCTATTAAGTTAATACAGTTTCTGAGGTGTAAAGATATTCTATTAGAGAGATAAGACTTTTGAAGTCTTATAATAAAAAACCCCGAATTTCTTCGGGGTTTAGTTTGTGACGCGTAATTCTAATTAAATTAATACATGCCGCCCATATCACCGTAACCGCCGCCAGGAGGCATCATTGGAGCTGATTTTTCCTTCTCCGGTTTTTCGCAGATAACTGCTTCGGTGGTAAGTAACATAGAAGCTACTGATGCAGCGTTTTCGAGGGCTACTCTTGTAACCTTGGTAGGATCGATAACGCCTGCTTTTATCAGGTTCTGGTACTCTTCGGTGAGTGCATTGAATCCGTAGTCATCTTTGTTTTTCTTGATCTCATTGATAACAACAGAAGCTTCAACGCCTGCATTTTCAACTATCTGTCTCAAAGGAGCTTCGATAGCTTTCCTTATGATCTCGATACCGATCTTCTGGTCTTCGTTATCGCCTTTAAGTTTATCAAGTCCGCTTGATACCCTTATTAAAGCAACACCGCCGCCCGGAACGATACCTTCTTCAACTGCTGCGCGTGTAGCATGAAGAGCGTCTTCAACTCTTGCTTTCTTTTCTTTCATTTCAACTTCTGTAGCTGCGCCAATTTTTAACACTGCAACGCCGCCTGAGAGTTTAGCGAGTCTTTCCTGTAATTTTTCTTTGTCGTAATCGCTGGTTGTCTTTTCGATCTGTCCTTTAATCTCGTTTACACGTTTCTTAATATCGTCTTTCTTTCCTGCGCCTTCAACTATGATTGTGTTATCTTTATCAATAACAATTTTCTTAGCTGTTCCAAGATATGCTACTGTAGCGTTTTCAAGCTTGTAGCCTTTTTCTTCGCTGATAACTGTACCGGCAGTTAAAACTGCGATATCTTCAAGCATAGCTTTGCGTCTGTCGCCGAATCCCGGAGCTTTTACAGCAGCAATTTTTAATGTGCCGCGTAATTTGTTTACTACGAGTGTTGCCAAAGCTTCGCCTTCGAGGTCTTCAGCAATGATAAGCATTGTTCTGCCGGCCTGAGC
>JBATMZ010000099.1:0-1653 GCA_049290115.1 Saprospiraceae bacterium
GCCACGGGGGTGCGCGAGAGGCCCGCACTCTGGTGCTGGAGCGCGGTCTGCTTCCCCCGGACACCGCGCACGTCGGCACCGCAGTCGAATCCGCTGCGGTGATTGTGCTCGGTCAAGGGCGCCGTCCTGAGCATCACCCCGATGGATCGCGGCCCCTCTCAGGGCGGGCGCGTATAAATCGTCAGCCGAAGATGACCTTAGCGCGGTAGTCATCATCCCAAGCGGCCTTGCGGCGCTTCTGGGCCAAGCGCAGATTGGAGGGCTCTTGTTCGAACAGATTCATGCACAGATGGCGAATCGAGGTCAGAATCGCCGGCGCGTCGCCTTTGCGGATGCGGCTGGCGTCTTCACGGAGGACGACATCCAAGCGCCAGTGCAGGCGGTTCTCCACACCCCAGTGACCGCGCACCGCGTGGGCGAAGCGCTTGGCCTCAGCGGGGATGGAGTTGATGAACAAGCGCTGCTCCACGGTGTGGCGATCCTCGATCCAGCATTCGCGCTCGACCAGGCCGATGCTGCGCAGCCCCTGCCAACGCTCGGTGTCGGATAAGGTGCCCAACTCCTCGGTAATCCAGTAGCGGCGCACTTCCAGGCGCCCGTGGTCCTTGTCGGTCTCCTCGGTGTAGTCATAGTCGACACCGGCGAAGCCGCCGACGGTCGCGGTGGCGAAGAACTCCTTGACCTCCTCGTGCAGCGTACTCTGATTGCCCTTGAGCCCGAGGACGTAGTCGCCGCCCTGATCGACGATCTGCGCGGCGATCTTGGTCTGACAGCCCATCGCATCGATGGTCACGATGCAGCCTTTGAGCTCCAGCAGTTCCAGGAGCTTGGGGATAGCCGTGATCTCGTTGGATTTTTCCTCGGTGGCTTCTTGCCCCAGCACCAGACGGTTGCGGCTACCCCAGGCGCTGACCATGTGCAGCGCATGCTTGCCGCGGCCCCGATCACGCGAGCCGCGCGCCGTCTTGCCGTCGACCGCGACGACTTCGCCGTCGGTGACTTGTGCCACCGTGCGCGTCCAACTGCAAAAACACGCCTGAAACGTCTTCGGGTTCAGCCGCGAGATCACCGCGGAAATGCGATCGTGCGGGGGCACGCCGTTGGCGAACGGCGCAAACTTGCGCAGCCAATCCAATTTCGCCTTCCCGAACTCTTCCATCGCCTCCCAGCCTTCCGCCCCGCTGAGCATCGCACAGACTGCCACCAGCAGGATTTCCATCAAAGGATATAGCTTGTTGCGCTCAACCCTAGGATCCCGAAGCTGCGAAAAATGTTCGATGAAGCTGGTCGACATGAGAAACTCCTGGGACAGTTTCTCGGTATCGTGCCGCAACGGATTGTCCTTGCGCAATTTTATACGCGCTCGCCCTGAGGCGCCGAGTGGTCGGCGCGGGCCGGCTGACGACGAAGTCAGGTCTCAGGGCTGAGTCACCCCGTCTCCCGCGTACAGGGCCTGTCCTGTCCCGAATCCGCCATCCGGGTTGAGAAGACGGACATAGAGGCCGGTCACACTGTCTGCCGGGGCCAGGCGGTTGGGGTCCTCACCGGGGTAGAGACGGGCCCTCAGGCCGGTGCGGATGATGCCGGGGTCCAGGCTGTTGACGCGCACCCTGCTGCTATCGCGCAGTTCCTCGGCGAGGGTCTGCATCAGAC
>JBATMZ010000100.1:0-10388 GCA_049290115.1 Saprospiraceae bacterium
GTACCAGAGTTTAAAAGAGCAACTCAAGGATATCACTGAAAATAATACCGATGATTTTGCAAAGGACATAACAGATTTTTCTTCGATTCAAACCGAGATTGAAATGTTGAATAATATGGCAAATCACCAAAGAAAATATATTCAGGATCTTGAAAATGCTTTGATTCGAATCAATAATAAATCTTATGGTATATGTGTTGTAACAGGAGAGTTAATCGATAAAAAAAGATTACTTGCTGTACCGACGACCACAAAATCAGTTACGGCAAAAACCCAATCCGAAATGAAGGATCGAATGATGCTTCCCAAAGAAAAAATTCGTGGTTTTGATGACGAATCAGACATGGACGATGACAAACCCATTAAAAAAGCTGAACCTAAGAGTCCAGTAATCATTTCTAAAGTTATTAAAAAAACAACAACCGCTAAACCGGCTGAGCCATTAGATGATGATGATTTAGATAAAATTTTCTCTGAATTGGATGTTATCAAAGAATTGGACGAAGCCGAATTAAACATTGATGATGAAGACGATGACATGGGCGGGTATGATTCTGAAGAAGATTTGGACATGATTGCTGACGATGACGCCTATGATGAAGATGATGATATGGAGTAGTTTACCTACATCTATTTTCTACCCATCAACTATAATTTCAAAAGGAACATATTTAAAGTTTTCCACAATATTTTTTTTGCTTTTTGTTTTCTCAACTTCTGTTTTATTTTAAGATGGTCTTTACATCGAATACTGAGTATAGTATTTACAATTAATATGTTTGTGAAAACTCGGATATCATCTTGTGGAGATCAATTATCAACAAAGTAGCCGATTATCATGCTTAATCTTATCCATTCATACTTTCCAAACTTAACACCCGAACAAAAACATCAATTTGGACTGTTGGAAGCACTATACAAAGAGTGGAATGATAAAATCAATGTCATTTCAAGAAAAGATATTGACAATTTGTACATCCATCATGTATTACATAGCCTAGCTATAGCAAAATTTGTGTCTTTTACACCTGAAACCAAAATTTTTGATTTAGGAACAGGTGGAGGATTTCCTGGTATACCGTTGGCAATATTGTTTCCCGAGTGCCAATTTACCCTAGCAGATGGCACCCTTAAAAAAATAAAAGTAGTCAATGAAGTGATCGAAGGCCTTCAACTTAAAAATGCTGAAGGAATTGCTAAAAGGGCTGAAGAGGTCAAGGGCAAGTTTGACTACGTTGTCACAAGAGCAGTTGCGAAAATTGATGTGTTAATTCCCTGGTCAAGGCGGCTCATTCACCAAAAACATAAAAACTTATATCCAAATGGATTGATTGCTTTAAAAGGTGATTTAACAGAAGAGTTAAAACTTTTACCTAAATTTGAATATAGGGAAATCATACCCATTTCAAAATATTTTGTTGAACCCTACTTCCAAGAAAAATTTATTCTTTACGTTCAAGCTTAAGTATGATATTGTCCGCTAACAAGTCTCCTAAATGACTGCCGATGGCAACACCCATTCCTCCTAAGCGAACACCGCAAATGATATTGTTTTTGACCCATTGCACGTAAGGCTCCTTATCGTTACCAATCCCTAAAATACCACTCCACCACATTTCGACTTGCTGACTGGCTCCTGGACAAATATTTTCTAAAAATTGTAGCAATGCTCGTTGGATAATATCTGTTGACCCAAATTGGTCGGTCAACTCGTTTTCCAAATCTAGATTTCTCGCTCCACCCAATAAAATCCGATCGTTGTAATGTCTAAAATAATAATACCCTTCGTCGTAATGAAAACAACCAGAAAACGGAATTGATCCTAGTGGTTTTGTTATTAATACTTGGTTTCTGGCGGCTAGAACAGGGATTGTGGGAAATAGGGATTGTGCAAATCCATTAGTGCAAACGCATAGATTTTCGTAATGTATTACCAATCCATCTTCAGTAAGTAGCCTATTATTACTGACATCAATTTTTTGAACATGGACATTTCTTTTGATAACTACGCCCAAATTGGTTGCCAATTGATGTAAATAATCCATCATTTTACCTGGATGTAAACTTCCTTCATAAGGGTTAAAAACCCACTCTTCGTGAAAAGTTGGTAATACCTTATTTTTCTGAAGGGCATATACTTTTTCTAATCCAAGTAAATCAGATAAATATTCATTTAACCAAGACAAATTATCTTGTACCTTTTCAAAACTAACATCGTCTTTTTTATATATTTCATATCCTCCACAAGATTGGTATAACATTTTCGAACTTGGAATTCTCTGTTTTAGTTTTTGTAGGCCTTTATAACGCATTAAAATGATACGGGAAGTCGTCTCAATACCTACGTTCTTAAGGTCTGCCAAAATTTCTGTTGGTGACCCAAAACAAGCGAATCCTGCATTTTTCGTACTAGCACCTAAAGAAACAGCAGCTCTTTCTATTATACAAATCTTTAAGTTTTTATTTTTTTCTTTGAGAGAAATGGCTGTACTAATACCGGTTATACCAGCTCCCAATATGGTCACATCAAACTTTTCTTGTAATAAATCTTTCTCCCAAAAACTTAAAATCATTAACTTGCACCCACATTGTTTTGTAGGTTGGCCTACGACAAAGATACACCAAAATCAATAAACTAAATTATAATCATACAATGATTCAAAGAATACAGAGCCTTTTTTTATTACTCACAAGCGCCGGATTTTTCAGCTTGTTCAAGTTCCCATTTGCCTCTTCTCAAACAAGCATACCCGTTTTTATGAGTGATCAGGTTTATAATATTTATGATCATGTTATTTTATTGGTCATGACGGGTTTAGGAGGTTTATTGTCAGCGTTAACTGTTTTTATGTTTCAAAATCGAACACTCCAACTTAAGCTTAACCAATTATTGATCGTCGTGTCGTTGTTGCTTCCTTTAGTTTCTTTTTTACTTTTTTTTAATGAAGGTAAAAACATACTAAAAAGCACAGCTATTGAAGATGAGGCAGGGCTGTATATTTTGTTGGGAGTTGTGTTGTTTTCGTTTCTTTCTTACCGCTATATCCAGAAAGATCAAAACCTCGTAGAATCCATGGATAGACTTCGATAAACGCAAGGATATCGAAACTATTTTTTAGCATTTAAGAAATCTACAGCTTGGATAATTTCATCGTCCAAATGGTTAATCAATTGTTGGTTCTGTAATGTTGAAAGCCAGCAATTGGCCATGACCATTTTGAATAATTTGGATACGGTCAAAAACATTTTTTTCTTATCTTCAGGAGGCAAAGGGAGTTTAGATTCAGACAAAAAATGGTCAAAATCTTTTGTTGACAAGGAAAATGACTTGATTTTCTCAAAAGTAGTGTAATCTTTATAAGCGTTTTTTCGAAAATGATCTAGATAATATTCAATAAGTTTGCTCTCTAAATCTTTGTATTTTTCTTTAAACAACATGGAATCTAAAGGAACAAAAACATCTGGGTTAATACCACCTCCTGCTAACAACTCTCTTTTTTTCACCAAAGAATAGTAATGTTTTGAAGTATCTGAAGAAAACACTTGAGTATTCGATTTAAAATAATCTCCATTAGTAGCTCGAAGCAAAAGATCTGATTCATATTCAAATTTATCCTTGTAGCTCCTTTGGATACTTCGACCTGAAGGTGTAAAATATTTTGCCACCGTGAGCCTGATCGCACCCCCATTTGAAAGATCATATTGCTCCTGAACCAAACCTTTGCCATAAGTACGTCGTCCAAAAATAGTGCCTCTATCCCAATCTTGTATGGCTCCAGCAATAATTTCTGATGCAGAAGCCGAGTGTTCGTCCACTACAATTGCCAGATGTTGAATATTAAAAAATCGTTTACCTGTAGACTTGTATTCTGAGATCTGGTTATTTTTTGTTTTGGTAGTTACCAGTATTTTGTTTTTATCCTCGAAAATTTGAGATAAAATATTGGTCGCTTCTGGCAAATACCCTCCCGGATTACCTCTTAAATCTATCACTAGATTTTTAGATTTTGCTTCACCAAAATTTTGTTCGATGACATTCATAAAATCCTTGTATGTATTACTACCAAATCTTTCAATGCGCACATAGATAAGACTGTCATTAACCAAATAGCCACAAGGAACACTAGGAATAGCAATATCTTCTACCTTAATTTTAATCGAATGTTTTTTTCCCATTCTTTGTAATTCCAACAACATAAATTCACCCTTAGGTTTTTTCATATGTTGCCTGATTTCAGAAAATGGCTTAGCATTACCTGCTACTAAAAAAGTATCAATTCGAATGATTTTATCACCTGGCAAAATACCCGCTTTTTTAGCGGGAGACACGTCAAGTACCTTATAAATAGTAGCCGTGTCTCTTATCATGATGGTTTCAATCCCAATACCTCGAAACTGGCCTTCCATTTGATGTTGAATATCCTCCACTTCATTTGGCGTAAGGTATTCTGAATGAGGATCAAGATTATCAATTAAGGCAAAAATAGCATCGTCTAATAAAGTGTCCATATCAATGCTATCCACGTATTTATGGTCGATAAACCGAAGTAGTTCTTCTACCCTTCCAGTTTGATGGTAGCCATAACTCGAATCCAATTTTTCAATAAGGTCAATCCTATGATGGTTGTCCTTAATTTTGAATCCTATCATGATGCCTATTGCCATTACACTTGCCAAAAGTAACGGCTGAATAATATTATATTTTGGATTTAGGTTTGATGTCACGTAACAAATTAACTATGAACTCATATAAAACAATCATTATATATCCAATTTCTTGCCAAAAATGAATATACCTGTTTTCAGCAGCTTCTTAACAAGTCAAATGTCCGAAAACAGTTTTAAATGTACCATTATCTTTGAAACACTGTGAAAACAAATCTTGTCTCTTTTATGTTTTTTAAATAAATAAATTCTTAAAATATCATGAGCGAAGAAAATAAAGCTAATAACAACCAAATTAATATCGAACTTTCAGAAGAAGTAGCAGAAGGAACCTACTCGAATCTGGCCATTATTTCCCATTCACCCTCTGAATTTGTCCTTGATTTTGTAAGACTTGTTCCCAATGTCCCAAAAGCCAAAGTCAAATCAAGAATTATTTTATCTCCGCCTCATGCAAAAAGATTGTTAAAGGCATTGATGGACAATGTCAAACGATATGAGGCACAATTTGGAAATATTGATGATCCAGAGCAAGGTATGAATATGCCACCGATGAATTTTACACCTACTGCACAGGCATAAATTGGGAATACTATGAGTACAAAATGTTGAGTTTTGTCTTACAGTAAAGAACACCCAATGTTTTTATATGAACGTAGACCTTTTACACACTTTAATTCAGGATGAATCCTTTATAGAATGGGTGCATAGTGATTTTGAAAAACACGATGCCACTTGGTCACGTTATATCGATGAAAACCCTGATCAGTTTGAAGAAATTAATCAAGCAATAAGTAAAATTCGTTTATTGCATGGTGAAGAATTTGTTTTTAAAGGTAAAGATATACTATTTGAAAAAATTGAATCCAGTTTAAAAATTAAGCCACTAACATCTTCAAAAACTAAGGTTTTTGCAATGCGTTCTTATGTATTATATGCTGCTTCTGTAGTAGTACTTTTGATCGTTTCGACCTTTTATTTAGGTAGAAAAACAATTGAGACTGAAATAGGACAACAATTAGTTGTTGTGTTACCTGATGATTCTAAAGTGACATTAAATACAAAATCCATATTACATTATAACCAAATTTGGTGGAAGGTACAACGTAATGTACAATTAACAGGAGAAGCTTTTTTCGAAGTTACAAAAGGACAAAAATTTACAGTCAAGACATTGAATGGAAATGTTAGTGTTTTGGGTACTTCATTTAACGTTTTGTCAGTGCATGATAATTTTGATGTCTTTTGTTACACAGGAAAAGTAGCAGTTTCTCATAAAAAAAATAATATCCCAGTTATTTTGACACCTAATAAAGGAATCTCTATTCAACCAGGCAAAAGTCCCCAATTACTAGAAGAAAAAGCAGTAGAAAATCTTCCTGACTGGACAAGTGGTAAAAAAGTATTTAATGATGTGCCATTACATATTGCCATCGCTGGTATTCAAAAATATTTTAATCAAACTATTGTGCTTGACGACGAGTATAAAAATCTTCGAATCACAGCTCATGTTTCGATTCAACATTTAGACAAAGCACTTCAAACTTTAACGTGGCCTTTAGGATTGCAGTACAAAATAGAGGGAGAAAAAGTAATGATTTCAAAATAGTTTTCGCTAGGAAGATTATTTTTTTTTACTTCTTTTTTGCTACAACGTTTAGCATTAAGGGTCAACAAATACATAGCTTAGAACTACCTGAAGGACTACCCTACCACGAAGTGTTTTCGACGATTGAAAAAACCAAAAATCTTCACATTTCTTTTCCAACAGAACTAGGCAACAAGGTATTATATAAAACGATTGTTGTCCAAGAAAACAACAAAAATAACTTCATTAAAAAACTGTTTTTTCAATTACAGTTGGAATATTTATGGCAAAATAATCAAGACATTTTAATACGTCCTTTACCTCATTTTGAGGAAGATCAAAACACTTGGGTTGAACTCTATATAAAAGAAAAAGATACAGGATTACCAATACCACATGTTCTGGTTCATACTAAAAACTTAGAAGCAGCTGAATATACGGATGAAGCAGGATGGTGCGGTCTTAAAATTAAAAAGAAGGATTTCGATCAGCAAATTTTCCTGTATTCTTTTAACTACGAAATCAAGACCTTGAAAGTTAAGGGCAATCCTGTAACATTGTACATTGACCTAGGACTTCAGCAAAACAAACTACCGCCCATCACCATTTTAGGACACCCTAACTATAATCTGACTAGCCACAACAACAGTTTATACTATAGTCAACCCATCATTTCCAAAAAACCAACACTTTCAGTTTTTGGGAATGACCCAGTAAAAAATGTCCAGCTTCAAAGTGGAATTCATGCCCATGATGACAAAAATTCAGCAATAAAAATTAGAGGAAGTGCTGAAGAATCCACTTTGTTGGTTATTGACAATATGCCTATTTATAAACTTGACCATCTATTAGGTGTATTTAGTGTAGTCAATGGAGATTATTTTGATAATTGGAAACTATTTAAAAATTTTATACCCATTGAATTTGGGGGGAAAACAGCAGGCATGTTTGAAATTAATTCATCCTTGATTGAAGACAAAAGTTCCTGGTCAGCCAATGTAAATTTTTTATACACCACTTTGGTTTCAAAGGTGAAAATTTCGAAAAATTCAGGAATACAACTGGGCTTTAGAAAGAGTTTTTCTTCCAACTTATCGTCGTCTCTTACAGATTTTTCAAGTCGGAATAGTGTATTAAATAGCTTGCCTGAATCTGTTAAAAACAGAAGTATTGTTGTAAATCAACCTGATTTTTCATTTTATGACGCACAGTTTAAATCTTGGTATTCATGGGGTAATAATACCATAAAATTAAAAGGTTTTGGAAGTTGGGACAAAATGGATAATCAATATTTAATTAGTTTTAGAACACCCAATTTTTTTATCTCTGAAAAACAAAAACAAATTAAAGAATGGAGGAATCTTGCCGCTAGTTTTGAGCACAGTTATGAAACAGACCGGTATGTATTGGAAAGTCAAATTTTCAGTACAAAGTTTGAAGAAAATTCGCAGTTAGATTATACTATTTCAAGATTAAATTCGACCATAAAAAGATTTGATACCTTGTCAAATAAAAATGAAAACCTAATTTTAGATAAAGGCGTTAAAATAAATTGGACATCAAAAAACAATAATCCATTCAACCTTGGTATTGACTATATTCACCACGACAATTTGTTGTTTTTTGAAGAATCAAAATCACCTATATTTGAGGTCAATAGAAACAATAGTATTGTGTCTTTATTTTCTCAAAAAGTTTGGGGTTTTTATAAGGATTGGAGCCTACATACAGCAATACGATCTAGCTATGTTTTTTCTTTAAAAAATGTTTGGCTTCTGCCACAATTAGCACTTCAGTATAGTAATAATTTTTTCCAGTGGGAACTTGGAATAGCCCAATATAAACAAGCAATAAGGATGTTGGAGTTTGAAAACTTTTTTGGTCAACGTTCTACATTTTTTGTTATGGCAAATCAAAGTTCTATACCTATTTCGACATCGTACAACGCCTATACTTCCTTTAAACTAAAACAAAAAAACACGACGTTCCTAACAGAATTATACTATAGAAAATCTATTGGCAACCTATTTTTAAGCCGAAACATTGCCAGTCTATTGGATAGAAATTCTCCACTGTCATTATCAGACTATACCTTATTTGTAGGAGATGGTCGTTATTATGGAGTGGATGTAGGTTTCACCTGGAAAGTAGGTGAATGGAATCAAAGTTATCAATACAGCTTGTCTAAATCAGAAAATAGATTTGAAAAAATATTTCAAAATCAATATTTCGCTTCTATTGATGATAGTAGACATCAGTTAAAAATTGTACAAGGATATTCATTGGGGAAATGGTATACACAGGCTATTGTTTTGTATGCATCGGGTCGTCCATATACCAATGTCAATCAAATTTTAGAAGGTAAAGATAAGGTCAATTTTAAAGATATAGAAAACGGTATATATCAGGACCGTCTTCCTGATTACATTCGGTGGGACATGGTTTTGGGTGTTCAACTTAAAGCATTAAAAAATCTAACAACGAAGATAGAGTTTTCCTGTTTTAATATAATGAATCGAGCTAATGTAAAATATAGGCAATTTTATTTTCAGTTACCGAACAGCGCAACTCCAAATGCAGTATTAGGAAATGACATTACACAACTAGGGCGCACTTTTAATTTTAGTGTACTACTTTCTTTTCAATAACGTCATGGTTTTTGGTATTATTTTATAATTTTACTGTCTACAAATCTTTTTACAATTCTGAAATATTTTATGTTTTTTCAATCTAAATTTACTGTTTTTTCTACCTTGACATTTTTAATATTTTTGTCAACCCATCCAGTGAAGTCCCAAGAATCAGAATGGTTATCCGTCGAAATTGAAAAGATTATCCGATTTGACACTGAAATTAATTTTAAAAAAGTGCCCGGATTTGTAGTTGGCATCATCGACGGTGATTCAACCTATATTTTGCCTTATGGTCATAGGAAAGATTCTAAAAAGAGTGGAAAATTAACAGGAGATGATATTTTTGAAGTAGGTAGTATTACCAAAGTTTTTACAGCCTATATCATCAACAAATTGGTACAGGAAAAAAGATTGTTTTTATTTGACAAAGTGAATGATTACTTGTCCGACGAATATGCAAATCCCAGATTAAGTCATTTGACTATTCAATCTCTCATTAATCACCAATCGGGATTACCATTACGTCCAGAAATGTTTGGTGCAAGAGAAAAAGAATGGCAAAACCCATATCTATATTATACAAACGAACATTTATTAGAATTTTACAGGGACTATATTCCAGAAAAGGATGGTTATGTTTACTCCCACGTAAATTATGCTTTATTAGAAATCATCATTGAACGTGTTACAGAACTGGATTTTGACGATATAATTAAACAATACTTATTGGATCCTTTCAAGCTTAAGCATACTTTTCTTGATTTTCCTGAGCAAAAAGAAAATTATATTTGCCCAGGTTATGACAAAACTGTAAGCTTGGTAAAACCATGGATTTTTTCATCATTCAGAGCGTCTGAAGGATTAAAGACCAGTGCATTCGACGTGCTTTCTTTTATAAAATCAAGCTATTTTAGTGTACCTGATTCTACCAACTTTGATCAACCATTCGATCCTTCACTGAATACTATTAATCCAGGAATAAACGATTATTTATACATAGAAAATGGATGGCATATATTACCTATAAAAAATTTTAAAGTTGCGGTTCATACAGGAAGAACTTCAGGACATAGTTGCTTTTTAGGCATGGTTGAAAACACAAAAACCGCCGTTGTAGTTTTTAGTAACAGTTGGGTAGGAACAGGAGATTTAGGATTACAAATATTGAGAATGATTAACCAAAATTGGAAGAAATAAAATGGAAAATAAAAAGCCTACAAAATTGGATTGGGAATCTTTTCAAAAATTAGGAAATCCAGAAAATGTGGAAGAGGAAATCATTGAAGTTTCAGGAAAAAAACCAGCATATCTCCAGTCTTCATTAAGGGTATTTATTGAAAAGAAACATCGTGGAGGTAAAGAAGTATCCATCATCAGAGGGTTTGAAGGACCAAACAACGAACTGGAAAAATTAGGAAAAATGCTCAAACAAAAATGTGGTGTTGGCGGATCTGTGAAAGACGGAGAAATACTTGTTCAAGGTAATCAAAGAGACAAAATAA
>JBATMZ010000101.1:0-35408 GCA_049290115.1 Saprospiraceae bacterium
ACCCATTCAAAGCAACTACAAGTGTAAACTTCTTTATGCCTAAGGCTGACAAAGCAGTATTGACCGTATATGATGTAACAGGTAGAGTAATCAACGTGAGAAACATCAATGCAGTTCAAGGTATGAACACTGAAGTATATACTAGAGAGCAAATGGCAACATCTGGTATGATGTACTACAAATTAGAAAGTGGTGACTTCACTGCTACTAAGAAAATGATCATCATCGAGTAATCGTTGAATCATAGTTACAACCAAGCAACGGTTTAAAATAAATCGGTTTTTGGGATGGCCTCTCTCCAAGCAATTGGAGGGGGGCTTTTTTTATTCATGTATAATGCCAAAACACTATACTTTAGGAGATATTTATACGCACATCAAAATATGATTTTAATAATACTCAAGTAGTGTGCAAAAACTAATGAAAATTCAGATTGAGTAAACTATAAGACTATTATAATAAGGCGGAGACTGTGGCGGCTATTTTAGGCCATCACCAAGTAGGTGTTTGTGTAGTAATGACTATGTATGAATTTTTTTCACAATTAGATATGTATTTCCCTTTATTGCGTATAGAGAGAGAAGCGTAAATTGTTTTAGTATCTTTCATAACGGCGCCCGATACATTATAAGATAGATTAAATCATGGTACATTATCAAAATTAGTCCTATTCAATACACAATTGTATATTGAATAGCGCTTCAAGCATTGATATATTGTTGATGATTTCGGATTCCTTGTAAATTCCGAGTATTGCCTTTAAATATAGACGCTATTTGTGATGTAAATTCATTAGGACAATTGTAATATTATGATAAAAGTACAAGTGTAATAAATTTTATACAATTTTGTTATATTTTATAATTAATTATATATCAAACTAATATACGTTATGTTTAAAAATATATGAAGAAAATATGTATAATATTTTTTTATATATATTATTGCTTTTATATTTGCACCCGAATAGTGTGAGAAACTATTCAGAACCTTATAATTTCCAACCCACAGCATTGATAATAGAAATCTAGTTCATGTATGAATGCATGATTTAAAGATATTACTACATATTAGTATGTAGACCCACCTGAATTTAGATAATAGATCCAAAAGAGAATGGAGACTTGTCTCCTATGTATTTTATAACCAAGTCGTTTTGAAAGTCATTGATGACGATCAAAGCATATAAAATTTTTTAACTCAAAATTTGGATCTCATGATGGAAACAAAATTAACACGTTTCTCGAAAAATTGGATGATACTTTTTAGTATTATTCTTTTTTCTTTTAGCACAGACTCCTGGGCTCAGGAGTGTGCATGCAAAGGCCATATACAGGTTTCCCTGGATGGTGACTGTTATGCTGATGTATCAGCAGATATGATTTTGGCCAACGGCAGTACTTGCGGTGGGCCTACAGCTTCTACGGTATCTTTAATGACTTCCCCTACTGCTAATCCTTTTTCTACGGGTATTGGATTTGCACCATTAAATGGGCTTTCATGGATAGGTAAGACTATTTATGCAAAAGTTACTTCGCCTTCAGGTAATTCTTGTTGGGGTACTATATTAGTGGAAGACAAACTTGCTCCTACGATAGAATGTCCTAGTGACATCACAGTAACTTGTTATGAAATGGCTCATTTTAAGCCAGTTATATACGAAAACTGTACTCCTTATACTGTACAAACGACGTTTGAATCGATCACTACCAATAATTGTAATGGAGCGTTTTCTCCAGATGTTCTTAAGGTTGTACAACGTTGTTACCAAGCAACAGATGGAAGTGGAAACAAGTCAGGTGAATGTTGTATGACTATAACAGTTGTCGGCTTACCAAGTTTGGAAAATCCCTACATAACGATGCCACCTAATAGATGGTTTTCTGATAATACAGAGTTGTTATGCGATGGAAATTGGGCAAAAATACCTGCGGGTCAGCCATTTGCTGGTAATCCTTCTCCAGTTGATATTTTACCAAAGTTCGGTACGGGTGTTCCTAAGTTATTGGTTTGGCATTCTGAAACTTTTGGAGCGGGGACTATTGTGCCTCACCCAACAATTAATAATGCTATTACGTTGACAGGTGGTTCTAATGGTACTAACAATGGAGTTGAATTAGGATCACACGTTTGTTTTGTTGCAAAACAAAGTGGATCATTTTCATTTAATTGGAGTGCTAGTATGAGAAATAATGCTGGTAATACAGCAGGTGGAGATTTTAACAATGATTTTCCAGCTTACTCAATAAATGGTGTAACTACTTATTTGGCTAATTCAGGAAATTCTGCATCTGGTATAGTCAATCTAAATTTAGATGCTGGTGATGAATTTTGTTTTGAAGTTTACACGATGAACCTTAATTATTATACCATTTTAAATATTTCTGGTTTAACCGGTACTGCTCTCTCTCCGTTATACTACGATTTGTATCCTAATCCTGATTTGAATTGTAATTTACTAGTATCGTTTACGGATGTTAAATTGCCTGAAGTAAAATGTGTTACCAAGATTATGAGAACTTGGGAAATATTTGAATGGTCATGTAGAAGTGTACCTAGATTCAGAAGACATCTACAAATGATTGAAATAGTTGACAAAGTAGGACCTACGTTTACTTGTCCGCAACCTATTTTTGCTTCAACATCACAACATTCTTGTGAAGCATATGTGTTTTTACCGGCGATTTCTCCTACAGATAATTGTGGAGCCGTCAACAGAGTAGACATCGTTTATCCTGGTGGAATTTTGACAAATCAGAATGGTGGTCTTGCACAT
Organism: Saprospiraceae bacterium; assembly: GCA_049290115.1. Classification (GTDB taxonomy): domain Bacteria; phylum Bacteroidota; class Bacteroidia; order Chitinophagales; family Saprospiraceae; genus OLB9. The sequence continues at coordinate 2,777 of JBATMZ010000101.1, forward strand.
ATTCCTGTAGGATGTCACGAAGTAACGTATATAGCTTATGATAATTGTCATAATTCTACATCGTGTACGGTAGCCGTAACCGTTGAGGATAATACGCCTCCAGTCACAATATGTGATCAGAATACAACAATCGGTTTGACTTCTGATGGACAAGCATGGGTTCCTGCCATTGTATTTGATGATGGAAGTTACGATGAATGTGAGTTTGGTAAAATGTTGGTAAGAAGAATGGAAACTGAAACTTCCAAAAATTGTTTACCTTGTAAAACTCCACAGTTTCCTGGATTTAGCTATTTAGGTGAATATGGTTCAGGAAATCAAAAACATTACTATTATTTATCACAACACCAAGCATTACCTCATGTAGCCATGAAAACGGCAAAAGCAATGGGTGGATATGTTGTTTCTATCAATAGTGCAGCAGAAAATACATTTGTTTTTGACGAAGTGAACAAATATCATTACGACGAGGATTACCTCATAGGTTTGAGAGATATTAAAAAGAAAAATATTTGGAAATGGGAAAGTGATGAAGCTTTTGTTTACAACAACTGGGATGGTTTAAGCCCAAAAACAGGCGTTGATGATCACACTGAATTTGTAAATGTTGATTATTTAAACGGAACATGGTACGATTACGAATACTACCAATGTGGAAAAGTGGCAGAATACAGATATGTTGTAGAAATCACAGACCCTTGTGGATTTAGCGAATATGTTGGATTTTGTTGTGCAGATGTAGACGGAACGCATATGGTACAATACAGAGCTATCGACAAAGCAGGTAATTATAATGACTGTATGGTTAATGCTAGAATTCAAGATAAATTGCCTCCATCGATAGTTTGTCCGCCTCATTTAACAGTAGCATGTGATGATCACTTTGACATAGAAAAATTGAGACATTTCTTTGGCTGGGCTACAGGAATCGACAATTGTGAAAATCCGACGATCACGACAGATTCAATCATTGGCTTAGACCAATGTAGAATAGGCGATATTACTAGAAATTTTACCGTAACTGATAGAGGAGGCAGAACAGCAAAATGTCAGCAAATTGTACATGTTTTAGCCATTGATCCATTTGAAATGACACATGACAGATGGCCAGGGGAAAGAACTGTTTCGGGTTGTTCAAATCCAAACGATGTAATGTTTCACCCTGATAGTATGGGAAAACCAAATTTAGTTGCGGATAATATATGTAGCCTTGTTGGTTACGAATATGAAGACCAAGTATTTAGATTTAACAATAGCCTTGGTGAAGCTTGTTTCAAAATTTTGAGACATTGGACAGTTATAGATTGGTGCCAGAGATACACAGATTCTTATGGTGGTACTGTTTACAGAACTTGGAAACATACCCAAATAATTAAGGTTACAGATAATGTTAAACCTACGATTACTTCTAATTGTGCACGGAAAGAAGTATGTACTTATGACGCAACTTGTACTAACGGTACAATTGAATTGATAGCCACAGCCACAGATAATTGTACTGACGAATTAAAATGGTATGCGGAGATTGATCTTAATAATGATGGAATCTTTGATAGTGGCTCTTTCGGTGTAGGTCTCAATTACCCAAGGTCAGGAACAGGAAACGTAGCAGATATGTCTGGATTATATCCTATTGGTTCGCACAGAATCAGATGGACATTTGAAGATAAGTGTGGAAATTTAACAAAATGTGATCAATTGTTTGATATCATTAATTGTAAAGCACCAACTCCTTATTGCTTGAATGGATTATCTACAGATTTAATGCCTATGGATACAAATGGTGACGGTCAAATAGATGCAGGTATGGTAGAAATTTGGGCAACAGACTTTGACAGAGGAAGTAGTCATCCATGTCAATATCCAGTCATCCTTTCTTTCGAACCAGTTACTAAAAATCAGGATGGTACCTTACATGTAACAAGGAGCAGAATGTACACCTGTGATACAAGAGGTAATCAACCAGTGAATCTATACGCAGCTATTGTGACACCTATGGGTAATATCGAACAAGCTTTTTGTTCTACGTTTATCAGTATTCAAGATAATATGAATGCTTGTAAAAATGATTCAATTGTAAACGGAAGATTTGCCATCAAAGGAGACGTTATTACACCAGAAAATCTTGGAATTAACGACGTTAGTATGAAACTCGTAGGAAGTGAAATGACTTCTAAAACGAATGACGGAAAGTATGGTTTTGAAGACCTTTTCCAAGGTTCTCAGTACGAAGTGGTACCTACTAAGGATAATGATATTTTGAATGGTGTTTCTACCCTTGACATCGTTTTAATCCAAAGACATATCATGGATATTGCAAAATTGGATTCACCGTACAAATTGATTTCTGCAGACGTGAATAAGGATAAGAGTATCAATGCTGTTGACCTTGTAGAGTTGAGAAAAGTGATTCTAGGTACTAGTATGACATTCCCTAATAACCATTCTTGGAGGTTTATTGATAAAAATTATACCTTTATTAATGGTACTTCTGCACACACAGAGTCATTTAATGAAAGATACATGATTAATCACCTTTCACAAAATATGACAGTAGATTTCAGAGGTGTGAAAGTAGGTGATGTAACTGGTGATGCTAAAGCAAATGTTGGTAGTGGTTCTTTAGAAAATAGAACATTAGCCAGTTTGAAACTAAGCACACAAGCAGCTAAATATAGTACTGGTAATACAGTTGAAATACCTGTAACGGTAGGAGAAGCAATGGAAATGGCAGGAATGCAGATGACCTTTAAGTTTAATTCCAATGAACTTGAATTCCAGAACGTAAAACCTGGCGTTTTAAACATGGATGAAAATAATTTCGGATTTACAAACCTTGAAAATGGTTTCATAACCACGAGTTGGAATCAGCTTGAGAATGTTGCCTTTAATTCAGGAGATGTATTAATGACGATCGTATTTAAAGCTGTTAACGATGGAATTATTGAAGGAGCTTTTGCAGTAAGTTCAGATATTACTTCTGCTGAAGTATACACTACCTCTGGAAATAAAGGAAATATTAGCTGGAATGTAACTGGTACAAATCAGGAAAACTTGTCTTTCCAATTGTATCAGAATAATCCAAATCCATTCAAAGACGAAACTCAAATTAGTTTTGATCTACCAGAAGACTTGGATGCTACCATTACCTTACATGACGTAACTGGAAGAGTAGTCAAAGTAATCACTAGACCTTTTACGAAAGGATACAATGTTGTTACTTTAACGAAAGCTGATCTAGTACACTCAGGAATGTTGTACTACACCTTAGAGGCAGGTGCCAACAAGGCTACACGTAAAATGATAGTTATAGAATAATTATATTATTCTTCAAAGAATTTACTGTTTTTGGGATGGGACCCCTCTTCGAAATGTCGGAGAGGGTCCTTTTTTTTTATACCCTTTTGAAGTTTTACCCATAACTAAACTTGATGTGCTCAAAACAATTTTAAAACTTTTATCGTTAAATTAAAAAATATGAATATGCGCTTCTTTAATTTGATACTTTTGATATTTTCTATCCTTAATGGAGTTTATGCACAAGATGATGTCGAAGTGGTGGAAACTGAAGATGGAAATAAGATACTACTAGTTGCTAAAAATAATCTTATCGAAGAGATAGAAATAACATTAAACTTGACGTATTCTGGATTTCAAACAAAGGATCAATTTCCTAAAAAAATGAATATAAAAGGAGGTGAAGAAATAACAATTGCTACTTTAGTAAGACCTTCTGGTGTAGAATGCGAATACAGTACTTCTGTATCGTATAAAAAATTGTCTATGGCTGGAAAAAGAACTACTAGGACTACAGGAGTACAGCTTAATCCCACAAAAATTAATATTTTTACTAGGGACGATTGTGCTAGATGCGCTTTTGTGGTAAAGGATTTTGAAAAAAACAAACTAGTTTTTTTAGAGCTTAATACGACTATCGCACCTTCTAATAAGGACTTAATGTTTGAAAAATTGCAAGAAGTTGGATTTAAAGAAACAACCGTGCAAATGCCTGTGGTCATCTATAAAGGAGAGGTGTATTATAATATTAAAGATTTAAAAACTTTAGCAGCAAAATTTAAATAAAGGGTAGGTTGGATGGTTTCAGTTTATCCCACCAATGCCTTGTAATAATTTTTAAACCCTCTGGCTCTAAGTGTTAAAACACCAGTAATAGCTTCAAAAATGATGCCTGAGTGCATTTTAGATTTACCTTTTTCCCTGTCGGCAAAAACTATGGGAACTTCGGCTATTTTAAAACCGTTTTGAATAGCAGCATATTTCATTTCTATTTGAAAAGCATAACCAACAAAGGAAATTTTATCCAAAGGTATCGTTTTTAAAACTTGGGCTTCATAACAAACAAACCCAGCTGTAGAATCTTTTACAGAAAGCCAAGTAATGAGTCTTACGTATAATGAAGCTCCGTAAGACAAAATCAACCTGTCCACAGGCCAATTTTTAATTCCTCCACCTTTTGTATAACGACTTCCAACCGAAACATTGGCTTTTTTATCTAATAATGGCTGAAGTAATCTGTTTAAATCATTGGGGTTATGGCTGAAATCTGCATCCATTTCAAATAAATGTGTAGCGCCCAACTCAAGGCCCCTTTTAAATCCTGCAATGTAGGCCGTACCTAGTCCAAGTTTTCCACTTCTTTCCAAGATATGTATCTTGCCCACTTTTTCTAGCATCATTTTTTTCACCTCTTCAGCAGTTCCATCTGGAGAGTTATCATCAATAATCAGTACTTCAAATAACGGACCTTGAGACAAAGCAGCATCAATGATTGCCCTGATATTTTCAATTTCATTGTAGGTTGGTATAATGACTAAGTACTTCCCCACGTTTTATTTTGGATTTACAAATGGATCAAAAAAATTCAGCATAAAGCTAAGTTTATTTTTATAAAAATTGCAATTTTTAAAAGGACAAGTTATATAGTTTGAATTTAGATGGTTCAAAAATACCAATAATATCTTTAATTTAAATTTTAGGGTCACTTTGTTAAGCACTAAATAATACTACTTTTGCATTCTTAATTAAAGTCATGTCACTTCAATTGTCTCATCTAGAAACAAAGGCTCATCTTTATATGCATATTGCAGTAATTCTCTTTGGGTTTACCGCTATTTTAGGTGATTTAATAACGCTATCAGCTATAGTGTTAGTATGGTGGAGAGTTTTTTTAACGTCAGGAAGCTTAGTTTTTTTCTTTAAATGGAAAGATATTCTAGCACTCTTTGAAACCAAAAAACTAGGGTATGTGATTGGTGTTGGAGTGATAGTTGGCTTACATTGGCTGTGTTTTTATGGTGCTATAAAAGAAGCAAATGCTACTATTGCCTTGGTTTGTATGTCGACAACATTAGTTTTTACGGCTTTACTCGAACCAATTATTCACCAAGAAGCTTATAGAAAATTAGACCTCTTATTGGGATTATTCATGATTCCTTGTTTTTTATTGTTGGTTAATTATACTCCACAACAATACATTTCAGGCATGGGTTTGGGTCTATTATCTGCATTGTTGGCTTCATTATTTTCTATTTTTAATAAAAAACTTATTGAATCTAACAATGTCTTTGCTTTTACCTTTGTTGAATTATTTTCTGCTTGTATATTTTTGAGTATTTGCCTTTCGGTACAATATTTCTTTTTTTCTATGGAGATTCATCCCTTAATTCCCAATGGATTTCATCAATGGTTTTACTTAGGTCTATTGGCTTTTTTATGTACTACGCTGGCTTATGTTTTGGCGCTAAAATCTTTACAACATATCTCAGCATTTGCGAGTAATATGATTATTAACCTAGAACCAGTATATGGGATTGTATTGGCGTATTATATTTTAGGAGATAGCGAACATATGCACTTCCAATTTTATATTGGTGCTGTGATGATAGTTGTTTTGATTTTTATATATCCATTTTTATCAAAAAGAATTGTTTAGTCATGTTAGATTTTTTATCAACCATTTATCATTATTGCGAGGAGAATTCCAAGGACATGGATCCGTTATTAACAGATTTGGAAAGAGCAACACATCTTCAAACCACTAATCCTAGAATGCTTTCAGGCACATTACAAGGTTTATTTTTGCAGATGATCAGTACATTGATTAATCCGAGTCAAGTATTGGAAATTGGCACCTTTACGGGATACTCTGCCATATGTTTAGCCAAAGGTTTGAAAAAAGATGGACAATTAATTACTATTGATAATAATCCCGAAACTTTAACGCTCGCACATTCGTATTTTATAAAAGCGGGTCTTTCAGAAAAAATATCCATTCGACAAGGAAACGCCTTGGATATTATTCCTACCATAAATAGAAAATACGACTTGGTTTTTATTGATGCGGACAAAGAAAACTATGCTAACTACTACCATTTGGTTAAACCAATGATGAACCAAGGAGGTTACATCCTCTTGGATAATATGTTGTGGTCAGGCAAAGTTTTGGAAGAATCTCAAGATGCTAAAACTAAGATTTTACACGAATTGAATCAATACATCTGTCAAGACAAAGACGTTGAAAATATATTGATTCCTCTCCGCGATGGCATCAATATGGTTCGAATTTTATAAGATATTACTTTTATATAAATAGTTAAAGACTAACGAACCAAAGTAATCGCTCCAGTATACGTCAAATCTTTGCCATCTGTGAATCTAATCTCGGCTTTGTAAACAAATACGGCTGAGTCTAATAAATTTCCTCTAAATGTACCATCCCAACCATCTGTAAATGTACCATCTGGCACATAATTGTATTTTCCAAAAACTTTGTTTCCCCAGCGATCATACACTTCGAGTAATAAGATTTCTTGAACTCCTTTTCCAATGGCGACGTTAAAAAAGTTGTTGGAACCCGTTCTTCCTCCTTCATTTCTAGGATTAAAAATATTCGGAAAAAAGGCATTTCGCACATCCTTAACTCGAACCTCTATTTCATCAATGGCCGTACAATTATTCAAATCTGTCACCAAAAGTTGGAATACCTGGGTTGAAGTAGGACTAAAAACGACGGCGGCGCAATCTGCTGTAACACACTCAATACTTTCAGGTTCAAAAGGTGTCCATACGATAGAGTTAATACCAAAACCCGAATTGATCTGAGGAATGATTAAATCCGTTTTTTCGCCTAATAAGACATCTACAGCATCAACAAGATCAATTGAAATAGGGTCAGGCTGGCCAATGACGATTACTGTGTCAATAAAACATCCCGCAGAATCAATTAAATTTATAGTGTAGGTACCTGCAAATATGGACACACAAGAATCGGTGGAAAATCGTTGCCCTTGATTAATCTGGAAAGTATATTTATTTCCCGTACCACCAGTAATAAAATCAACACAAAGCTCCGTTTTTTCTCCAAAACATGGAGGATCAACTGTATTTGCCATTCTACCCTGAACTGGCGGAGGAGATGTAAGTTGTGTACAATATTCTGCCGTACATCCTTTTGAATCTGTTGCTGTCACGCAGTAGTTTCCAGCACTCAATCCCGAAATAATGGCGCCCGTTTGATTTTGGTAATTCCACCTAAAATTAACAATACCAGGATTGCCCCCTGTCGAAATAACACCAATTTGGCCGCTATCCATATTACGACAAGATAATTGTTGTGTGGCTAAGGGATTTTGAAAAATAGCTAGTGAATCGGGTTGGGTAAGCGTCACAGAGTCACTAGTAAAACACCCTGTTGGATCGCTAATTCTAACTAAATATTTTCCAGCACCAATATTCGTCAACAAAGAATCATTACCACCTGGTGCTGTAAGCCATAAGTATCCATATCCCGTTCCGATACCACCTTTGGCGACAGCCTTAATAGATCCATCTGTTGAATTATAACAACTAGGATTTACAAAAGTGGTTGAGGCATCCAACTGTAGTTTTTGTACTGTAGGAACATCAAAAAACAAGGTGTCGGACACACATATATTATCATAAGCAATGACCCAATTCTTTCCTGCTTTTAAATTAGAAGCAGCTGCTCCCGAATCTGCCGGGGAAGAAGACCATAAGTAATTAAAAGTAGGGTTTACCACAGTTCCACCTGTAGCAATCACATCAGCACGACCATTGGATAAGCCAAAACAATTGACTCGGTTTACTTCTAGTAAGTCTATGATGATTTTTGCTGGATCTAAAAGTATAATGGTTGTATCCTGACGACAATTTTTACTATCAATAAGTATTAAATCATAACTGCCTGCTACAATAGGTGCCAATACTGAATTAATACTAATAGGTGTCGTACTTCCAGATGGAAACCATTGGTAATTGTAATTTGGATTTCCTCCAGTGACATTAGCGCCTATTGAACCATCCATCAATCCTGGACATGTAGGTTCTGTAATATTTAGCATTATATCCATGCCTGGAGGGTCATTTAATGTGACGGTATCAAATACTGAACAGGTGCCATTTGACACAAGAACAACATAAGTTCCAGCACTTAAATTGGACACTTCTTGCTGATTGGAAATGATATCAATTTCATTTATTTTACGCCATGTAAAAGTGGTGTTAGCTGGCTGATTGAACACATCCACCGTAATTTGACCATCACTTCCTCCAAAACATGAAATAGGTTTTACGACCCTGTCATTAGTCACAGGGGCAGTTCCCATTCCATCAAAAATAAGGGTAAAACTTGCCATTTCAGTACAGTTTTTTTGATCGGTTACTGTAACAGTGTAATTTCCTGGGGGTAAACCAGAAACACTATTTCCTGTGGCCATCATATTATGGCTCCATTTAAATGTAAATGGACCATTACCACCGGAAGGCAAGACTGTGATCGAACCAATATTTGATTGGCAAGATGGATTGACAATACTGACGTTGGTTAAATTAATTGGTATAGGTTGACTAATTACAATGGGTGTAATGACAAAACAACCAGTTAGAGTTGAAGTAATCCTCAAATTATACGTTCCTTCAGGGAGATTATTATGGGTGTACGTGTCATTTCCAGAAATACCTCCTAGGATAATTTGATTTGTAGGGCTTAGGCGCAAGACAAATTGGAAATTGGTATTGCCTACCTCTGTTGCACGCACTGAAAAACCGGCATCACCTCCGTTAAAACAGGTGACGTGTTTAATAAACAAAGTATCGACAATTATTCCAGGTTTGGTGGGCATAAAAAATTCTATTGTTTCAAAGCAATTCAACGAATCGATGACATTAATAAAACCGTCTCCACCCCTTACATCAATTACGGTAGTGTCATTTCCAACAGGAAGTCCATTTAATCTAATATTGTATTTATTTCCCGAAAAAGGAAGTCCACCAGTGATACTCAAGCGTATAATGCCGTCTCCTTGTCCAGGGCATGATTCTTCTTGAATAATTTGAAAAGAAACATTGATTCTTTCTCTGTATATTTCAACAGAATCATAGGCTCGACAACCAGAAGGATCAATAATAGTTACCTTGTAAATTCCGTTGGACAAATTGATGTTGTCAGGTGTGTTGAATACAAAATTTGACCATTCGTATTTAAAATCATCCCTGTTAAAAGGCCCTGGGTCATTGATGGTTATGATAGCACTACCATTGGGTACATCTCGATTTGAACAATCAGGATCTTTGCCCGTAATGATGTGGGTATAGGGTAAATTATCAGAGACGACTACATTTATACTCTGCATCACATTAAGCACATCGGTTACCTTGATGGTATATGATCCGGTACTTAGGTTTTCTAATCTTACTCTCTGGCCGTCCATAATTCCTGTTCCAGAGCTACCGGGTGTTACGGAATAAGAATATGGTGGGGTACCGCCCGCTACCATAAATTCGATAACACCATTATTATTTGCGGCACCATTGGTAACATCACAAACAGAACGGGTAATGGTTATTTGTTTGGCAACGACTTTAATAGAACCATTTTTTACAATAAATGGCGTTAAAACGGATGATGAACCAGGTTCTTGGAATTCCGGTCTAACATAGCCTGAATCTGGAAATGCTGTATTTAAAAAGATCGGCGTTGAATCACCAGGATTTCCTAAAATTTTAAAACATAATTCAAACAAAACAACATCATCCGGATAAGTTATTTGATTACCTACATACGAAAACAAAACTCGCCCTAAAGATTCGAAATTGAATACCGTACTTAATCCATTTTTCAAATCATCTGTCACCCTTGGGTCACTAAAAACAACAGGTTGTAAAGGCATTACAATATTTCTATTGTACGAGATTTGAAAGGTAAATGCTTCAATGTCTGTAAAATTTTTGACCATAAATGAAACACATACCGTGTCTCCTTTTTCTCCAGATTCATTACTCAAACATAATTCGGTATCAGGATAAGGAGTCTGAGCTATAGAAAATGTGCTAAATAATCCAAGTATGAATAAAAATAATAAAGGAAGGGTAGATTTTCGTTTAGACATTATTTAGTTATTATATATGTTCATAAGAAGCACATCAAGGTAAACTGGGGCCTTGATTTTGCTTATAAAATTCTAATATGTAACCATCCTTGGAATTTGCCATGCCGGACATACAGTATATTGAATCATTTGATTCCCCAAAAAGGATTTCAAATCGACCGCAAAGATATTAAAAAATTATCTAAATTGATGGAATTAGGCACTATTAACTTTTCCTTGTTGGTTCATTATTGATTTATTAAAAAACGGCAAAAGTTACCTACATATTGTATGAAAATCGAGGCAATTCTACATAAAAGAAGAAGGAGGATTTATATGATTTGTTGCACGATTTCAAAGAAAAATGTTGACCAATTTTGCTTTTCTTTGTATTTTATTTATTATCTATACAATGTATAGGTCAACACTACATTATTTCTAAGTCTAACAATTAAAATAATAGGACTTTAAATAGCGCCTATTCTTTTTTTATGCAAGTATTTTTCTTGATAGATTAACCTTACTACTAAGGTGCATAAAATAAGAGTACCTCCAAGTAAAGGATAAAGACCTGGTACTTCCCCATACCAAAAAATAACCCAAATGGGATTTAAAATAGGTTCAAGCATGGATATCAGTGAACTTTCAATAGCGGGTAGGTATTTTTGGCCATAGACAAAAAGAGCAAAACCTAAACCTAATTGTCCAAAACCCAATATCATCAAATAATTGTTTTGTTCTATTGTAGGTAATTCGTGCTGAAAAAACCAAGGAAGCGTAACAATGCACACGAGTATATTTCCCCAAAAAACGGCACCCGGTTGATATTCTGCTTGATTTAACTTTTGGGAAATTAGTAGCCCTGTCAGCAAAACACCACCGGTAAGTGCTAGAATAATGCCTAAATTATTGTCAGGACTTTCGAAGTCATCGAAAAAAAACAAAACCATGCCCAAGAAGGTCACAACAACCGTGTACACATTTATTTTAAGGAGTTTTGTTCGCAGAAGTATCGGTTCCAATATCAAAATAAAAGCGGGTGCTGTATATTGTAAAAATATGGCATTGGCGGCTGTAGTCATCTTTGTTGCGCTAACAAAACAAATCAGCAAGGGTGCATAGAATAATACGCTTATCAAGGTCATTTTATTGAAGAGCCATATTTGTCTTCTAAAAATGAAATAAAATAAAATCGCTGCGTAAAAACTTCTATAGAACAAAATGGTGAAGGCATCGAGAGTCAATAGTTTTACAAAAAGGCCGCCTGTACTCCAAAGGACGGCAGCAGCGATGGTTAAAAAAACAGCTTTTTTATGAAGAACAAATGACAAAATATTCCTATTTATTCTACAAAAATAGTCGTAAATATTGATTTTTTCATACTAGGATATAAAAAAACCTTGGAAGAGAATTTCCCTCCAAGGTCTTGGTTTTATTTAGCTTAATGATAGACTAATTAAACAACAATTCTCTGTATTTAGTTAATGGCCATAATTCATCGTCTACGGTCAATTCAAGTTTATCACAATGGTATCGAATAACCTCAAAAAATGTTTTCACTTTATTGCAATAGGCATCCGCCTTATGGTCAGCATGTTCAATTTTATTGGCTTTTTTTCTTTCATCAATCATTTTGTCAACGTTGGATTTTATTTCCGTAATTCGCTTTGAAATGTCTTTGATGATGATGACTTGTTCGTGAGCATATTGTTCAAAATCTTTTCCAAAAATATCTTTTAATCCTTGGACATTTTGTATCAATCGATTTTGGTAATTTATGGCTGTTGGAATAATATGATTTGTCGCAATATCTCCCAAAACCCTTCCTTCAATTTGAACTTTTTTAACATATTCTTCCATCTCTATTTCGTAGCGAGCATCGATTTCTTTTTCGTTCATGATGCCATTATTAATCATCAATTCTTTGGCATCTTTAGAAATTTGTGCTCTAAGTGCTTCGGGTGTATTTTTAAAATTTGACAAACCTCTTTTGGCCGCTTCTTTGACCCATTCATCGCTGTATCCATCACCTTCAAAACGAATGCTTTTAGACTCTTTAATATACTCTCTTAACACATTAAAAATAGCATCGTCTTTTTTCATTCCTTTATCATCGATCAAGGTGTCAACATCTATTTTGAAGTCTTTGAGTTGTTGGGCCACAATGGTGTTAAGGACAGTCATCGCTTTGGCGCAGTTTGCCGAACTGCCAACAGCTCTAAATTCGAATTTATTTCCCGTAAAGGCAAAAGGACTGGTTCGATTCCTATCTGTATTGTCCAATAATATTTCGGGTATTTTTCCTACGACGTTCAATTTCAATTCTGTTTTTTCTTCAGGACTAAGGTTGCCATCAGTCACTCTTTCTAATTCATCTAAAACGCCGGTTAATTGTTGGCCAATAAAAACAGATACGATAGCAGGTGGTGCTTCGTTGGCACCAAGTCGAAAGTCATTGGAAGCAGAAGCAATAGAGGCACGCAATAAGTCAGCATATCGGTGCACAGCTTTGATTGTATTGATAAAATAAGCGAGGAACATCAAGTTGCTCTTTGGTGTTTTGCCCGGACTTAATAAATTTACGCCCGTGTCTGTAGCAAGAGACCAATTGTTGTGTTTTCCTGAACCGTTGATACCGTCAAAAGGTTTTTCATGCAAAAGTAAGGTGAGGTCGTGGCGGTCAGCTATCTTGCCCATTAAGTCCATGATCAGAGAGTTGTGATCAACGGCGAGGTTGGCTTCCTCAAAAATAGGTGCTAGTTCGAATTGATTAGGTGCCACTTCGTTGTGCCTGGTTTTAACGGGAATGCCAAGTTGGATGGATTCGATCTCCAAGTCTCTCATAAAGGCCAATGCCCTTTCGGGAATGGAGCCAAAATAATGATCTTCCAATTGTTGACCTTTGGCAGCTGAATGGCCAAGTAATGCACGACCCGTGAGGATAATATCTGGCCTTGATGCGGCAAGGGCACTATCGATCAAAAAATATTCTTGCTCCCAACCGAGCGTAGATATAACTTTGGTTACATTTTTGTCAAAGTATTGAGCTACTTCAGTAGCTGCGGTGTCCATATTTTGTAATGCCCTCAATAAAGGAGTTTTATTGTCTAATGCTTCACCAGTATAGGAAACAAAAACGGAAGGAATGCATAAGGTTGTACCTATGATAAAAGCAGGTGAAGTTGGATCCCATGCGGTATAACCTCTTGCTTCAAAGGTATTTCTAATGCCACCACTTGGAAAGGAGGAGGCATCGGGTTCTTGTTGCACCAACTGCCCTCCGTCAAATTTGTCAATAGCTGTACCATCTTCACTTGGTTCAAAAAATGCATCGTGTTTTTCTGCTGTAGCACCTGTCAAAGGCTGAAACCAATGGGTGTAGTGGGTAGCTCCTTTGGACATAGACCATGCTTTCATGGCCGAAGCAACCTGATCGGCAATTTTTCGATCTATTTTTTTGCCGTGGTTGACGGCATCTTTTAAAGCCGAATAAGCATCTTTAGTCATAAATTTTTTACAACTGGAATCTTTGAATACTTGATTACCGAATAAATCAGAACGAGAACCTGAAATTTCTTTAATTTGAAGTGGTTTTCTTTTTAAAGACTCTTCAAGAGCAGAAAAACGAATGATGGCCATATAAAGAATGTTTTTATTTAATTAATTTGCACAAAATTAGACTTATTTTAACACGACCCCCTATAAAAATGAAAAAAAGTATAAAAAAATTCAATTTATTTTAGTTTGACCCCCTTTTTTGAAGGGGTTATCATTAAAAAGTATAAATAATTGGAATGAAGTTTCAAATTTAATGTACAATCAAAAATGAAATAATTAAACTTTTTTGTAGTGAAACGACTTAAAGAGAATACAAAATAATCATAAGATGTCAACAAAAATCACAATTTTACCAAACGGTAGTGCTAGAGTGGAAGGAGAATTTACGATTGTAGATTCTGAAGGGAAAGAATTTGGACTTGCAGGGAGAACAACGGTTAGTCTTTGTCGATGTGGATTGTCAAAAAATAAACCATTTTGTGACGGCACACACAAAGTTGACTTTGACGCAGATACGAAAGCTTTTGATTTACCACCTAAAAAAGTATAAGGTAGAAAACTTTTTTTTGAAAGAACATTATCGTTTTTTTAAAATTATATCTACATTTGCGGCCTGAATTTAAAAAGGGTCTCGTAGCTCAGCTGGATAGAGCAACTGCCTTCTAAGCAGTAGGTCTCAGGTTCGAATCCTGACGGGATCACAAAAAAAGTAATAAGCTCTTGAATTTCAAGGGCTTATTTTGTTTTTGGAACAAAACATGTTTTGAATTACTTTACAACTCTACAAACTTAATGTTTTCTTTTTTTAACGTAATAAGCTAAAATCTTATTAATAAATTAACAGTTTGGGCAAAAAGAGTGCCGTCTTGGGTCATATTGATTAACCATAAAAATTTATAATCATGAGACGTAACCCTTTTTCAATCATCATTTTGTTTGTGTTTTTTTTCTCACAAAATACTTTTGCTCAAATCTCTGTAGGTATTAAAACTGGAATTAATTTTGCCGATGCCAATATAGATGGCATTGCTAATAATTATTTGCCGAACGCAGAGGTTTACACTGGTTTTTCCGTTGGGATTGTTGCCGAAATTCCAATGTTACATGGCTTCTCATTTAGACCAGAGTTAAATTATATCGAAAAAGGGTTTCAATCCATGGAAGATTTTGGTATTACCCAATGGGATATTCAAGTGGGCGCTGGTGTAAAAACAAGACTACAATATATCGAAGCACCGCTTTTGATGAAATTTTCTCAAGGAAATGATTTAGCAAAATTTTATGTGATAGCTGGACCTAATGTTTCTTACGCTGTCGATGGCTGGGTCAGACCAGTAGTGCGGGCAGTTATTGATTTTACATTACCACGAAATGACTTACATTTATCAAACGATATATACCGAAGATGGGAGATTTCAGCCACAGGTGGAATAGGTGGAGAAGTCAAAGCTGGTGGTGGTAAAATATTTGCAGACGTGCGGTACACTCAAGGATTTTCAAATATATTGGATAATCCCATCGTCGACATAAAAATTAGAAATCAAGGTTTTGGTTTGAATGTTGGCTACGCTTACAACTTCTAAATCACATAATTCATGATATAAAGAGGGCAAACTTAAATAAGGTTTGCCCTCTTTTTTATTATATACGTTTTTAGTAGAGAAGCATAAAGTTATATGATATTCATTTGAAAGAATATTCTATTGAAAGAGGTGCTTTCAAATTAAAAAACACAAACATTATTACCATAAATTTATAAACATGTTTATATTTGTCATTACGAAGCCGATAACCCAACTCATTGATCATGATAAAAATTTTGGTAGTAGATGACGAACAAGACCTCGAACACCTCATTAAGCAGAAGTTCAGGAAAGAAATAAGAGAAAACAAATACGATTTTTCTTTTGCCTTAAATGGAAACCAAGCACTACAAATACTACAAGATGAAAAAAACATTGATTTAGTCCTTAGCGATATAAATATGCCTGAAATGGATGGCCTTACCTTACTATTGAAAGTGAAGGATTTGTCCACACTCACCAAGACAGTCATGGTTTCAGCTTACGGAGATATGGATAATATCAGGACAGCAATGAACAGAGGTGCTTTTGATTTTGTTTGCAAGCCCATTAACTTTGAAGATTTAAGTTTGACTATTGAAAAAACAGTCCTCCACATTCGTGATTTAAAAAGGACAATGCAAGCCATCAAAGAAAACAACATATTAAAAATGTACGTCGACGAAACTGTGATTAAATTCATGGAGAGCCGTGAGTTTGAAGAGTCGCTTCAGGACAATGAAGTCATGGAGGCTACCGTGGCGTTTATAGATATTTGTGATTTTACGGCAATCAGCGAAACAGAATCTGCCGATGTAGTGATTCATTTGCTCAACGAATACTTTGATATCATCGTCAAAGAAATCATCAATCAGAATGGGATTATCGACAAATTTATAGGAGATGCTATTATGGCTGTTTTTAAAGACGAATATCATTTAGACAGAGCCCTCGATGCATGTTTGGCTATTAGGAATGCAGTTAAGAGTATCGAGCTACCTTTTGGAAATAAATCATTTCGCCCAAAGGTATCCATAGGCGTCAATGCAGGACAGATGGTTTCTGGAAATATAGGTTGCAAGACCTTAAAGAGGTTTGATTACACAGTCATAGGTGATGTAGTGAATGTGGCAGCGAGGTTACAAGGATCGGCTGGCAAAGGCCAAATTTTTATAACGGATGCGTCACATGAAAAAATCAAAGAATCTTTTAAATGTAGTCTTGTAGGAGAATTAGAATTAAAAAATAAAAGTATGCCTATCAAGGTTTTTGAAGTAGTAGAATAGGGTAAAAAGTTAGAGACTCACCTTGAACAGAACCATAATTAACGTCTTTGATCTTTTATATAATTATCAAAAAAAAGTAATCATATTTCTTGCATTATACCTTTAAAAATCAAAACAAACGACTATGCAATTTAAAACCTTTTTAAGTACAACGCCTAGGTATATTAAAATTCTGGGCTTATTTACGTTTGCTAATTTAGCTATTTTAGCTATACGTAATAATATTGTTGGAGATAGTATGTTTGACTTTTTAAAATCTAATTTACTGTCGGGAATTATCCCATTTGTTATTGCTTTATTTCTGCAATATTTTGGACACAAGTTTAAAAATTGGATATTTATTGCCATAAGTTTACTTTGGCTACTTTTTTATCCCAATTCGCCGTATATGATCAGTGATTTGATCCACCCTCACGAAGAAGCTTTGGGTGCAACAATGCCACATTTGATAGTTTACGATACGTTCATCATATTTTCAATTGCCATGTTATCCGTCTTTTATGGATTTGTATCCTTAAAGATTATGTTTAATTTATTTAGGGATCGCTTTGGAAGTAAATTTGCTCATGGTGCCATTATTTTCAGTTTAATATTGAGTTGCCTTGGCTTTTATATGGGTAGAGCCTTGGTGTCAGAAATTGAGTTAGGAAATGGATTTTTATATTCTTGGGAAATATTTCTCGAGCCCGTTTACATATTTAAAATAGTTTGGAAATCACTTTTTCCTATCTCTGAAAACATGCACGTGTATTATATGATGGCACTCTTTGGATTTGTGCAGTATCAATTGCTCGTCATCATGAAGGACGTTAGTGATATTGAACAAGCCAATGTCATATCAAAAGATTAATTTTTGCTTATTTATTACAAAACAAAAACGATAGACATGAAACCAACCAGACAAGTCACTTTTATTTTGTTGTGCTTTACGGCTATTATTTTCCTACCATTAATTGGATCTTATTTTCATCATAACGGAGTTTTTCCAGATGGCTTTTTTGCCTATCCAATGTTGGAATCCATCGAAAAAGCACCATTTAGTTGGACAATATTTATCATCATAGCCGCAGGGGGTCTAGGGATCATTTGTTTATACCTCTTTCCTTGGTGGTTTGGATTTAAAAAACAAACGCTTCCTCCTACAAAACCTGTAGTAAAGGTATCATGGCCTTTGTGGTTTTGGATTGGTTTGGTTGCTTGGGGTGCTTCCGTATTTTTTCTTTGGACTAAAGCACACGAGCCTGTTTTATTTTTACATTGGTCTGATTTTCCATTGTTTTGGGGCTTGGTTTTGATGATTGATGGGTGGACTTACGTTCGAAATGGAGGCAGATCCATCATAAGTGAAAGACCTCAGGAAATGGTTGGTATCGGTGTTTCATCCGCCATGGGTTGGATGTTGTTTGAATACCTCAATTTTTTTGTAGATGATAATTGGTATTACCCTTTCGGGAATATTATAGACAGAGAACAATTTTTATTATACGCCATTGTTATTTCAACTGGACTTTTGCCCTTGTCTTTTGTGTTTTATGAATTGTTTAATACGTTCAAATTTTTTAAAAAGCGATTTTCCGAAGGGCCAAAATTTATTTTGCCTGAAACGTGGAAAACACTGCTTATCATCATTTGTATTGCTGGTTTGATAGGAGCAGGTTTATTCCCCAACGTCATGTTTTTTTCATTATGGCTGACACCGGGAATGTTGATTGGATTAGTTCTCGATAAAATTGGTGTTTGGACGCCTTTGCGGAGTATTGGTAAGGGTAATTGGCAACCAACGTTAGTATTTGCTTTGACTTATTTGGCAGCAGGTTTGTGTCTCGAATGTGAAAATTATTTTTCAGGAATTCATGATGGTCGTGACGTGACTTTTACAATGGCTCCTGCTTATTGGCAATATAACTTACCATATATCAATGATTTTCATCTCTTTGAAATGCCCATATTAGGTTTTTTTGGATATATGCCTTTTAGTCTATTTTGTTGGGCATGGTGGATAGCATTTGCTTACATGCAAGGTATTCCATCCCGTTTTTACCAAGAAGAACCATTTGAACAAAAATTGGAAGAATAAGTATGAGGTACATCGCATTTATCATTTTATTTGTTTTTTCAAGTTCATTTGTCCAAGGGCAAAAAGTGGATTGGAATGCAGCGGAAGGAACACAAAATATTTCAGACAAAATTTATCTTTTAGAAGATAAGAACCACAACATAACTTTTGAAGATATTCAGTCAAAAGAATTTCGGGATAAATTTTATCATTCAGGTCAAGTTATTTTAAATTTTGGATTTACGACTTCTTCCTATTGGATGCATTTTAGTTTAGACAATAAGACGGATGAAAATTTGATTCTAGAATTGGCTCATACCCATTTGGAAAATCTTGAGTTTTATGCCTTGGGAGAAGATGGTACACAACATCTTGTTAAAAGTGGTTATTCCATTCCTTTGGATGAGAAACCAACAAAACATCATTTTCAGATCTTTCCAATTTACAAAGGAAATTATCAATATTTTATTAAAACCAGTGCACCAGTACAGCCACTACCAGTGCGGATACATAATGCCTCAGCCTATGAAATTACTACGTATCACCAAAGATTGGTTTTTGGTTTTTATTTAGGTTTGATGTTTTTTGTGATATTGTCTAACTTGTTTTTTTACGTATCACTTAAGAACAAATTATTTTTATATTATTCAGGTATAGTACTCGTATACATTTGTTATGCGTCCATGGTGATGGATGGCTTTATTGTCTATTTTATTCCAAATTTTGACTTACATTTTTGGTATCTCAACATTCCTACGATAGGTGTCCCTGTACAAATGATGTATGCCCTTGTTTTTTTAGAAATGTCTAAATATTCTCCAAAATTACATAAAGCGACTACTTGGCTAATTTATTATTTCATCGCTTATGCCATTCTAAAATTTTGGATGCCATTGACAACAGTCTTGGCTTTGAACACAGTTCATGCCCTTATTTCTTTTTTTAGTATGTTTTACATCGGGTATAAGGCTGGTAAAAAAGGCAATAGGCTTGGATATTATTTTGCCACTGCATATCTTTTATATTTTATACTTGTATTGATCGAGGCTACATATGTGCAAATAGGTAAGCCCGGTTATTTTGCAGAACTTAGTTTCGTAGCTTGGGCAACATTAATTGAGGCATTTTTCCTTTCCTTTTTATTATCTAAAAAGTTTGAATGGGAAAGAGAAGAGGCCGAAAATCAAAAAAATGAAGCACAACAACTGCTTCTTGAAAAAACAAGAGAAAACGAACGTATAGTAACAGAACAAAATGTAACACTTGAAAAGAGTGTTTCTGAAAGAACGGAGGCGTTAAAAAAATCATTAGAAAATTTGAAACAAACACAGGCCAAACTAATACAGTCGGAAAAATTGGCGTCGCTTGGGGAACTAACGGCAGGCATTGCTCATGAAATTAAAAATCCACTCAATTTTGTCAATAATTTTTCTGAGGTGAGTGCAGAATTAGTTGATGAAATGTCAGAAGCACTGAAAAAAGGTGATATGGAGGAAGCCCAAGAGATTTCTAACGACTTAAAGATCAATCTAAGTAAAATCACCGAACATGGAAAAAGAGCAGATTCCATTGTAAAAGGGATGTTGCAACACAGTAGGGGAGGTTCTCTACTCAAAGAAACAACAGATATCAATGTTTTGTGTGATGAGTATCTTAGATTAGCCTACCACGGTTTTAGAGCAAAAGATAAAAGTTTTAATGCTTCATTTGAAACTAATTTTGACCCAAATCTGCCACATATTAAAGCGGTGACACAAGACTTAGGAAGGGTTTTTCTCAATTTAATCAACAATGCCTTTTATACCATTAACGAAAAATCTAAACTAGGGATAGATCATTTTAAACCTATGTTACAGATTGCAACAAGTGTTGAAAACAATATGGTTTTGATTAAAGTACAAGATAATGGAATGGGTGTTTCTGCATCGGTTATGGATAAAATATTCCAACCATTCTATACAACAAAACCTACAGGTCAAGGGACTGGTCTTGGATTGTCCTTAGCATTTGATATTGTTAAATCTCATGGAGGGGAGTTAGATTTAATCTCTAAGGAGGGGGAGGGTACGACATTTACCATTCGATTACCCATAAATTGAATAATGAGTCATAGTATAATACAATAAATCAGGTAGTTTTAAAGGAAAAGTCAAGTTTTTTTTATATTTTTGTTTTCCCGTTTAAATAAAAAGCCATGGTACATTTATTAGTAGTGGATGATGAAGTTGATATTCCGATTCTTTTTAAGCAAAGATTCAGGAAAGAAATAAAAAATGGTCAGTGGCACTTTGATTTCGTTTTTTCAGGTGCAGAAGCTTTGGAATATTTTAAAAACCACGATGACCAGGTACAATTGATTCTCTCCGATATTAACATGCCAGGTATGAATGGGTTGGAAATGTTGAGAAATTTAAGAAAAAACCAAAGTGGACAACGGCCAGTTGTTATTATGGTGACTGCTTATGGCGACGAACAAAATTACCAGAAAGCGATGGAGTATGGCGCAGATGCTTTTATGACCAAACCATTAGATTTTGAGGAATTGAAGAAAAAACTGGCCAGCCATCTTCAATAGTTGGCATTTTACTCGATCGATTTTTAAATATTAATCACTTGCTTCAGGATAAAAAACAAACATTAGAATCAAAAATAGATTGGTCTATAGTACTTTCAGGAAGGTCTCTTCTTTATACTGTATTAGGTGTATTTTGTGCTGTTGTATCTTTGAAGGGGTTTATGATACCCAATCATTTTTTGGATGGTGGTGTAACGGGTATATCTATTTTATTGCACGAATATTTTCATTGGCCGATTTATATTTTACTTCTCGTTTTAAACTTGCCATTTTTGTATATTGGGTATAAAAAAATTGGAAAAACTTTTGCAGTACAGACATTTTTTGCCATTCTTTTGATGAGCTTTCTGACCTATTTTATCCAAATTCCAGAAGCATTTACTAATGACAAAATATTGATTGCCATTTTTGGAGGTATATTAATAGGGCTTGGCATAGGTTTGGTTATTAAGGGTGGAGGTGTCATCGATGGTTTAGAAGTTATTGCAGACTACACACATAAAAAATCTGGTTTTTCAACAACGGAAATCATATTGTTGGTCAATTCTATTTTATTTCTAGGTGTTGCTTACAAATTTGGCATAGAACCAGCCATGTATTCTATTTTAACCTATTATACGGCTTTGAGAACGTCAGACTATGTCGTAGATGGGTTTGAGGAGTTTACGGCCTTAAATATCATCTCAAAAAATTACGAGGAAGTTAAAGCAGTCATCGTGCAAGATTTTGGCAAGGCCATTTCTGTCTATAAAGGTGAGCGGGGTTACCTTCCGGATTCCTTTGACGTTTCGCATGATTGCGATATTGTCATGACGATTGTAACCAGACTTGAAGTACATCGACTTAAAAAAGCGATTTCTCTTGTTGACCCGGATGCATTTTTCTTTGTACATACTATCAAAGAAGTGAAAGGAGGCGTGGTTAAAAAAACGAGAGTTCATCACTAACTTAATGGAGTAAAGGCTATGAATTGTAAGGACAGTCTGAAGAGTTTGTGTGCTCGTTTGTCTTTTCAAAATCTACTTAAGAATTGTAATTTTTCCTTAGTGCCAAAACTAAACCTATCTGTCCATGTCATTATGTTGACATTCGGTTTGATTTGTTTGAATTCTTGTTTGAAGCCCACAAAAAAACATGAGGTAAAAGACTTGCTTTTCATTCCTGCTTTGCACGAACAAAACTACGCGTTGTTTAAAGCCGATTCCTTACAATTTGTCCATAAGACAATGGAAGCTAGCCAAAAATACTTTGAAGTTTCTATAGACACAGCGGCTCAAAAATCCATCAGACAATATGCCCTTTGGAAATATTATTGTATTCAAAATGATCGTATTTCGCTTGGTAAATTATATGAAGAAATCAATGTTTTGGCAAATCCAATCAGTGTTTGGTTGGGGGTTTTATTGTTTGACTACGAATTAAAAAACCATCTTACTACGAAACACAAAGTACAGGCTAATTATTTACTTAATAGCCATTGCACAAATTATTACAAAGGAGAAACGGCCCATCTTTTAGCCAGAGATTGTGAAAGGAATCCTGAAAAATTTGACAGTGCTTGGTTTTATTTATTGTTGGCCAATGATCATTTTAATGCTACAGGACACATAACCAAAAGTCAGGTCAACAACACTGAACTTTTAGTTTCCTTTTGTACCTATAGAAGGAAAAACCTTTTGGCCATTCGACATGCCAATGCACTTTTTGATTTTGAAAAATACTATCCGTATGCTACGAAGGAAGATAGTGCAAGAGCATACTCGATACGGGCGTTTATGATGTTTAGAGAGGATGATTTTGAAGGAACGATACAAGATGTGGACATTGGATTACATTTAATCGATAGTGTGCAGCAACCAAAATTATTTCAGGAATTGCTCAAAAGTTTGTTGGCCATTCATATGATTCGATTAAATCAACCTGAGTGGATGGCTGCGTTGAAAAGGGTGGAAAGCAGTGTTGTGCGCTGTGGATATGATTATATTGAAGTGGATAGGTGGAAAGGACAATTTTTGCATGCAAATGCACAGTACAAAGAGGCTATTTTACCTTTAGAAAGAGTTTGGAAAAAAGCCATATTGAAAAAGGAAGTGTACACAGCACGATATTCGACATTATGTTATTTGTTGTCCGATGTTCATTCAAAATTAGGCGACTATTCCAAAGCCCTGCAATTTATATATGCCAACCAAAGGAAGTTTGAGAATTACCAAATAGATTCTATGTTGGCGTCTTTAAAAAAAGAGAAAGCCTATCCTTTTTCACCGGCTACGGAATGTGCCAATATTTACTATACTGCGTATGAAAATACGGGGGAAAGTGCCTATTTATATAGTGCAGAGAATTTTTTAAAATTTATTGATAGCACGCTGTATAGATTTATGAAGGTGGGTGAAGAAAATGCATTACTCCAGTTTTATTATGAATCAGGTCAATATTACTTTGACTTAGGACTTCATGTTTACTACCAATTGTATCGACAAACAGGAAAGATATTTTACTTAAATCGATTTTTAGAATATAGTGAAAAAAGGAAAAATAGCCTATTGCATCGGGATATACTTCTAGCGAAAAATGCTAGTAAAAGTACTAGTTCTGTGGCACGACGTGAACTAGAATTAAGGTCGTTGATTATGGGAGAAAAAAAGAAAGGATTAAGAGGAAATATTGCGTTTAATCACTTAGTAGACGAGTATGAATTATTAGAAAATCATCGTCAAAAGCAAGATGAAAATCCTACAAATCATCCTTTATTAATTGGATTGAATGATATAGAAAAATCATATCGTGAAATGACAAAAAAAGGAGAAGGATTGATCATTGTTGATGAAACAGATGATACTTGGTATTATACAATGATTACCGATACCACAATTAAAGTAATGGCCAGACCATTTGAAAAACCAATGGCGGATAGTATGATTGCGTTTACCACATATCTATCTTTGCATCAAAAGTTACCGATTCATCCAGAGGCAAAAAGACAGATTGATTTATTTTTTCCATTAGATTTGACTTCATTGAGCTTAAAAAAATGGTGCATCATTCCCGATGGAGTATATCACAGATTACCCCTTGTTGAAATGTTTGACCCACAAAAATATCAAGTGACAACGATACCATCCATTAGGGTTTGGAAGGTCTTGCAAGATCAATTGCAGGAAACAAAAAAATCAAAAGTTGCAGTATTTGCTTTTAGTGACAAAACGACTATTTTGGATAAAAAAAGAAACTATTTGGTAGAGTTGCCTGGAACCTATAAAGAAGCGATTAGACTGAAAAAGGAACATCCAAATGCTATGTTGTTTACTGGGAGGGATGCTACCATTGATAATTTTTTAAAGGTATATCAAGATCCAGAAATAGGTTTTATTCACCTAGCCCTCCATGGCAAAGCCAATAGTGTTGAAAAAGATGATGTCAAATTATATTTTCGCACTAAAAATGGAGGGTTGGACAGTTTGTATGGATATGATTTATTGCGGTATCGAAGCAGTTGCAAAAAGGTGGTTTTGTCGGCTTGTCAATCCGGTTTAGGTAAATATATAAAAGGGGAAGGTAATTATTCCCTTCCCCGCTACTTTATGCTCAATGGGGCACGAGAAGTCATGAGTAGTTTGTGGGATGTGGAGGATTGAAGTTAGCCAAAATGTGTTTTCGGCAGACCTTACATACCTTCTCTAAAAGAAGACCACAGATTGTCATTAGGGTCGTAAATATTAAGTGTTTTTATTGTTCCCGATGTATCTACACCTCCATGCAAATTAGGTTCATTTTGTAACTCTGCATTTATTGAATCATAGGTGGTTGTCGAAATATTAAAATCGAGTGTATAAAGTGTTTCAATTGTTTTGGTATGAGGATTATGATACGCCAAAGGGATTTGTATATATCTAGAACCTCCATCTTCAAAATAATCTAAGTTGCCACTTACTAAAATAAATCCAGGAAAACATCCTAGGTTACCTTTTGCGGCGGGAGCCATAAACTTATGTTCTTCTTTTTCACCAAGATGATAGTTTGGTGAAATTGATTCATTTTTCTTTAAGAGAAAAGTCTTGTCTTTAATATATCGGTTATTGTCAGAGCTATCAAATCTTACATAATAGTATGAAAAATCACCTTTTTCAATGTCATTTGCTGTGGGAGAGTTCAAAATATAGTAGCTTTCAAGTTGGGTATTGTTTGTTTTTTTAAAAATACACTTTTCGTAGAAAGAATTTCCATTTGGAAGAGGAGATTTTTTAAGTTTACCTTTATAAACCCTATAATAATGTGCATGTGAATGATCGGCGGCGGCAATACCCCCTTTAGGTTGGTTATTACCTACTTGTTCATTTGATTCAGGTTTTCCTTTACATGAAATGATTCCAAAATTTATAAGAATTAATAAAAAAATCAAAATTTTGACTTTCATTTTACTAGATTTTATTGGTTAAAAAATAAGGATGTTTGTTGGTCGTATTTTTTGAGTTCGGTTCGTTGTAAAATGGAAAGGCCTTCCTGAGTAGAGCCTATTCCAATTTTACTGACGCCTAAATAAAACAAAGCTAAAGTATCTTTTTTTTCTTGCCAGAGGGTTTCCAAGAGCGGTACTGCTTCGTCAAAAAGTTGGAGGCTATATATTTCATACGCTCTTCTTTGTAACGAATCGATTTCTTCCGATTGGACTGTGGATCTTTTGGTTTTATGCAAAACCAATTGTTCGTCAAATAAAGAAGCGTAGATACCTTTGTACTTCGTTTCCGATTGAGAAACTTCCTTTAATGCAAAAAAATAGAAAAGGTAACCTACCGTTGCTAAAAAAAAGAGAAGTATTAACCAAAACCCTTTCGATTTTCCATTGGTTCTTGTGGAATCTTCCTTTTCAAAACTTTTGATTGCCTCCATTTTTTCATGTAAGGCATTGGCTCTGACGCCCAATTTAATGTAATACAATTCTTTGAGTAAAATAGCTAGTTCCGGATCTTTTACAAGCCGAGCTTCCAATTGATTTTTTTCAGCAATGGACAACATTCCTTTTATATATGATTCAAGTAAAATAATATCTTCAGGATTCCCTTTCAATGTATTCCCGTTTTAAGTGAATGTTTAAAAATTATAGATTGTAACCTTTTGAGGCATTTATATTTTTGATTTTTTGTAGTGTCTGTATTTTTATACCCTAGAATGGAGGTAATTTCTTCCATACTTTTTTCATGAAAATAATACAATTGAAGCAATGATTTGCACGGATCTCCCATGTGCAACAAACATTGACTTGCGTTACGAATATTCTCTTCCATGTTTGCATCAGGTTCGTTTTCTGACACATAGGAAACCCATCTATTTTGATGTTGGTAGTTCATTTCTTTTTGCTTCTGTCGTACTAGTTCGAGTGCTTTATTTCTCGCAATCCCAAAAAGGTAGGTCTTTATATCGGAGCTTAGTTGTTGAAGTTTGCCAGTGACCACATTATCATACAGGATAATGACGGCAGTTTGAAACACGTCAAGACTTTCGTCAAGACTACAATTAAATTCTTTTTGTAGCCAGTTGCAAGCATCCTTCTTAAACAAAGTATACAGTTTTTTTAAGGCTTCGTTTTCATCGGTTTTCAGCGCATTGATCCAATCCACCCTACATTACTTTGTTTTGATTGGTTAAAAATAAAATAAATTTTGAATACCTAGGTTACCTAATTAAAATTTTTACATAAAAGAATGATAACAGTATTTATAAACCTTAAAAATGGAAGGTGATGAGATTTATTATTTTTTTATTTATTAATTTTTATGTGTGCTTATTTGCGTTTTCTCAAAATTTTCCAGGAACAACAGGAGCTCTGACAGATAATAATTGTTCAGGTAGTTTTGATGTTTTTACTGCAAATGTCAGTGGTGTAAATCCCACAGATGTAATTGAAAGTTTAACAGTAAATATATCTCATACTTGGGTAAGTGAAGTACAATTATTTCTTTATGGACCAAACGGACAGATTCTAGAATTGAGTACTGGAAACGGAAGTGGTTTTGATAATTATACCAATACAATCTTTACCGACAATGCAACACAATATATAACAGTTGGAGTACCTCCATTTTCAAGTTCTTTTAAACCAGAAGGAAGGTATAATAATGATGATTTATGTAATCCACCAGGCACTCTTGGCACCTATTCATTTGAATCGCAATTTTGGGGTAATCAGCCCAACGGCATATGGACGTTAAAAATTAAAGACGGTGGTCCTGGAGATATTGGAGTTTTAAATTCGTGGTCAGTAACCATTGGCCCTGCACCTGCATTAGAAAATGTAGGTATTAATACACTCAACCCTCAGGCTACACTTGATGTAAATGGCAAGTTAAGAGTTGGTGACGACTCTTCTCCAAATATTGCCGGAATGATTAGGTATAATTCGAACAATAATGATTTTGAGGGATATAATGGCACTTTTTGGAACTCATTTATATTTAATTATTTAGAATTGTCCAGAATTAACGATTTTGATAACAATACAAGTGTAGATGTACAAACAAATTTTAATGAAAATATTATAAGATTTACATTAGATGGTACTGAAAGATTTACAATGTTTCCGACAAGGCTAAATATAAATACTGGGTCCAATACTTTTATTGGGGGGTCTTCCGGATTGAATAATACATCAGGTAACTTTAATACTTCATTAGGCGTTGTTTCCCTCTATTCCAATACAACAGGCTCATTTAATACAGCATTAGGAAATAGTTCACTTCAGTTCAATACAACCGGATCGAACAATACGGCAACAGGTGCTGCAGCTCTTTCTTTTAATACATCTGGTATTTCAAATACGGCTGTAGGAACTAATTCCCTATTTTCAAACACTTCCGGCAGTGGAAACATAGCTTTTGGTAAAGAGGCAGGAAGGTATATAGCCAATGAAACAGCTAATCAAACCAGTAACAATTCCATATATTTAGGGTATGACACCAGAGCTTCACAAAATGGAAATACTAATGAAGTGGTTATTGGTTATGAGGCAATAGGTAACGGAAGCAATACAGTAACATTAGGTAATAATGCTATAGCCCAGACTTATTTGAGAGGTGAAGTGAATTTATCACCTATAGGAACTAATGCAGGAGAGACAGGTCAGTTAAAACTAAGAGAACTGGCAGTAAACGGAACTAATGCAATTCTGCTGAGGTCTCCGGACAATCTCACCTCCGACGTAGTTTTAACATTACCCTCATCCACTGGAATTAACGGGCAGGTATTATCCACCAACGGATCAGGATTATTAAATTGGACTTCTGCTGGTGGTGGTAGTGGCACAGGACTTTCTCATCCAACTACAGGATCTACTTTTGAAAGTGAAACAAATAATCCCAGTATGACAGGCATTAATAATACGGCGATTGGTGTAAATGCATTAATGGCTAATACCACCGGAGTTTCAAATTCTGGATTTGGTTATGAAGCATTATCATCAAATACTACAGCCCATGTCAATTCTGCATTTGGAAATTCAGCATTAAAAAATAACACGACTGGAGGAGAAAATTCTGCATTTGGTGCACATTCTTTGGGTTTTAATACTATTGGAAATTACAATTCGGCTTTTGGTAGAAGCTCATTACTCAATAATGTAAGTGGCGGTTCAAATTCTGCATTTGGTTGGGATGCATTATATGGAAATACAAGTGGACATTTAAATTCAGCATTTGGTGTTCAAGCTTTGTTAAATAATTCTATCGGGGAAAATAATTCTGCATTTGGTGTAGCTGCATTATTATACAATACGACGGGTAGTAATAACATAGCTATAGGTTATAATGCAGGCAGACATATTGCAAATGGAACAAATAATCAAACCAGCAGTAATTCTATATATTTAGGTGTAGATGCTAAAGCATCAAGTAATGGAAATACAAATGAAATAGTTATTGGCAACGGAACGGTAGGCTCAGGAAGCAATACAGTTACCATTGGAAATAGCAGCACTATTTTGACCAATATAAAAGGTGCTGTAACTTATTCACCCATAGGAACAAATAGTGGACAAACAGGTCAAATAAAATTTCAGGAATTGACTGCAAACGGTACGAATACTGTGACACTACGATCACCTGACGTTCTTGCAGGAGATATTGAACTTACCCTACCTTCAAATGCGGGCACGAATGGACAAGTATTGTCAACAAACGGATCAGGAGTATTGAGCTGGGCTACTTCAGGGGGAGGAAGTGGAAATGGTTTGGTTCACCCTACAACGGGATCTACTTTTGAGAGCGGTACGAATTATACCTCAATGTCTGGTAATAACAATACAGCAATTGGCGTTAATGCTGGTGACATAATTACTTCAGGGGCAGATAATACACTTGTAGGTGTAAATGCAGGTTCTAATATTTATGAAGGTATAGACAATGTAGCTATTGGCTCAGGTGCTATGTCAAACGCATCTTATGTTGATGCAAATGTTGCCGTAGGAAAAAATGCACTGTATTATGATAAGACAGGTTTTAATGTTGCGGTTGGATATGAAGCTCTTTATAAAAATGGATATCAAGATATAAACCAAATTTCGGTGGCAAATACTGCTGTTGGTAATGGAGCTTTGCGTGAAAATAACCTTGGCAATTTCAATACAGCTGTTGGAAACTTTGCATTATATTACAATACTGGAGGATACGAAAACACAGCAATTGGCAGTAATGCTTTGTGGTTAAATACTTCAGGAGATCATAACACAGCTCTTGGGGTTAGTGCTTTACATTCGAATTCAACAGGTAACAGAAACACAGCTATTGGTTTTGAATCATTGTCACAGTTTATCCCTTCATATTCTTCATCTGAACAAGATAATACAGCTTTGGGATGGCAATCTGGTTATAATTTAGATTTGCACTCAAGAAATACATTTTTAGGATCTAATGCATCCTCAACTATTCTGTCCGGGATAACAAACACTACCGCTATAGGATATGGGTCGAGAACTACTAGTAATAATCAAGTAAGAATTGGAAATAGCTCGGTTACAAGTATAGGAGGTTATGCAGGATGGACAAATATTTCTGATGGTAGGGTTAAGAAAAATGTTTTAGAAAATGTGCATGGCCTTGATTTTATTTTAAAACTCAGACCTGTCACATACCAACTTATGGTACATGACATTAGTAAAGTGCTAGAAGAGGACAATTTGAAGGGAGTAAAAGATTCTGATGTCTTAAATTCTATAATTGAAAAAAATATTGAAAACAGGTCTATAAAAGAAGAAGTTAAATACACCGGATTTATTGCCCAAGAGGTAGAAATGATAGCAAATCAACTAGGATTTGATTTTAGTGCCATAGATAAACCTAATAACGACAATGGCTTATGGGGACTTAGATATGGAGAATTTGTAGTTCCCCTTGTCAAAGCAGTACAAGAGCAACAGGTGATGATTGAAAACCTAAAAACAGAAATTGATTTACTCAAAGAACAAAATAAATTGATGTTTGAAATGTATAATAAATCATTTAATAAAAATAATACAACGAGTGGCAAAGTTGGTAAAAAATAAAGAGTAATTATTAATAACCAGAAATCAAACCAAGAACTTATAAAATTTGGACTTATCTAAAAATAATTCAAATGGAATATAACAATAAAATATTTTAATCAATAAATCAAAATCATGAAGGCATCTTATTTGGCAATTTTATTACTTTTTATTCATGTTGGTTGTACGACAAAATACAAATTAATGGTGGAAGGTGAAAACTTTGACGCATTAACTAAAATTACAGATGAAAAGAAAGTGTGTTTTTCTCCGAATGGAGGTGAAAATAACACAAACCTGACTTTCTGCTGTTATGACCAGGGGAATTCAATGAACGTTTACATGAAGGACAAAGTTTTATCTAGCGCCATAATTCAAAAGACCAGTGGTCAAAACTTTAACACTTCACCTTCCTATTGTAAGGCAAATAATAAAATTGTATTTCAGTACTTTAATCGAAATAATTTCGATATATATTACATCAACGCCCAACAAGGAAAAGCTATTACACAAGTAACTAGTACGGATGAAAATGAATATAATCCAGATTGGTCCTCCGATGGTAAAATGATTATTTTTGAAAAAGGGTCAACGCCTAAAACCTTTATAAAATATACTAGCAATTATGTTTATAAAAAAGGGATACATGTAACCGAAAATCAGATATGGATTAAGAACGTGGAGACGGGTGAACTAAAAATGGTGGGACAGGGTAGTTTCCCTATGTTTTCTCCGGACGATAAATATATTACGTATGTAAAATATGATCTTAATAAAGCGAAAACAAATGAAACGGGCACTATATGGATAATGGATATTGAAGGAGAAAATCAAAAACAATTGACTGGCCCTGAATTGGGATATGCCAGTGTTCCTGCCTGGAGTCCAGACGGGAAACACCTTGTATTCCAGCTGACCAAAAATCAAAAGAAAGATTCTGATATATATACTATTGATATAGACGGAGAAAATCTGAAACAACACACCATTAATAAGAGTCAAGATTTTGGGGCATATTGGTCTGAAGATGGATTTATTTATTTTTCTTCTGACAGAGGGGGTAAGGCAAAAAAGTATGTAATCTGGCGTTTTAAAGCGAACGTATCCTGACCATGAATTTCACCATTTTTTGAACCTATCCAGAATTTTCTTTAGCTATACATCGACAAACGGACTATTGGGAAAATGTTTAGGCAAGGCTATGGGCTGTTAATGACAAAATAAATATTCTCCCACTTACACCTTTGGAAAAACGGTATCCCAAAAACTTTTTTCCTAACGTAACTTATAATATTAGTTACGTTAGATTAAATTTCCCGCATGGCTTCTTTGGCCTACCATCAAGGGAGTCAGCGAATGACATGAAAATACAGACAAAGAAGACCCGATAGAAGTCAAATTTCCATGACCTGTTAAGGTTGTTACACCTTGAATATAATTTAAAATCAAACTTTCCCCAATAGATGTCAAATTGAGTAAGCCGTCAAAGTTGATAAACTATTTGAATTCAGAAATTGCAGACTACCTCCTATCTGGGTGATCTGGCTTAATCCATTTAAATTGGTGATGTTGTTTCCTGTAATGCCTACATTGCCGTCGATAGTTGTACAACCGGGATAATTGGTCGGAAAATTATCCACTTCAGACTGAGTGCTGAATACGATGGCTATGGGTATGC
>JBATMZ010000102.1:0-1538 GCA_049290115.1 Saprospiraceae bacterium
ATGCGGTACTTCACAAAAATTACAGCAATATAACTTGGTATGGCAGAGGACCGGGCGAAAATTATTGGGACAGAAAGACGAATACATTTATAGGCCAATACAAACAGCATATCGATGAACAATATTATCCATACGCGCGGCCTCAGGAAAGTGGCAATCATACAGAAATACGATGGGTTACTTTCAGCAATGCAAAAGGCAGGAAAATTCACTTCTCTTTTGCCGATAGTCTTCTTAGCTTTTCGGCTCTCCCTTATAGTTTGGATGATCTGGATCCTGAGATAAATAAAAAACAGTATCATAGCGGCGAACTTGTAAAGCGTGATGAAATATACCTTCACATGGATCTTAATCAAACCGGGCTTCAGGGTATTGATAGTTGGGGAGCATGGCCCATGGAGAAATACCGAATCCCATTTAAAGATTACACATATAGTTATTGGATAAAGATTGAATAAAACGTTATTAATGAAAACAATACATTTATTTTTTGCCACATTTATATGGTTTGGAGCAATTGCTCAAAGAGATACCATATCAATAAACACAGAATGGAACTTTTTAATTGATCAAAATTCCTTAGGTGTTACAGAAAAATGGAATGAACAAAAATTACCCGGCAACCGTGTGGTCAATTTACCTCACACCTGGAATATCGAAGAAGAAAATCAGAATCATTATGGCTGGGCCTGGTATCAGAAAAAAATAGACATTCCTGCAGCATGGAAAAACAAGAATGTGGTCATTAGGTTTGGTGCCGTCAACCATACTTCCATGATCTATATCAATGGAAAAAAAGTAGAACAGAATATCGGTGATGGGTTTAATAGTTTTAGTATTAATCTCAACAGAAAACTAAATTATGGTAAAGAAAATGTCATCACTGTTGGTGTGAACAATGATTATGGAAAGTACAAGGTGCCATTTGGTAATTCATTTGATTGGCCCAATGATGGTGGTATTATCCGCAAAGTGGCTTTGATAATAAGTGATAAACCATCTGTAAAATTTATTCATGCGGAACCAAAACTTGATATTGAAAGCAATGTTGGAAATTTAAGAATGAAGATAGGTTTTGAAGAAATGACTACAAACAAAGATATACAGTTAGCCATCACCATAAGAGAGGAAAACCAGCCAACACAAAACATCATATATAATGCTACATTAAAACCTCTTTGGCAAAACGGTATAGCTTTGTTAAACATTGGCTTACCCAAAGTTAATCCATGGCATTTCGACTTTCCAAATCTTTACCGCATTGATGTGAAAGTACTCAATGGTAAAAATATAAGTGATCATATTGCCTCCACAGTCGGGTTCAGGGAATTTAAATTTATAAAAGGTAAATCGTATTTAAATGGTGAGCGCGTAAAATTAATGGGAGTGGAATGGACCTCAGGTAGCAACCCTGATTTTGGTTTTGCTGAAACGGATTCGGTAATTCTCAGTCAGTGTAAACTAATGAAAGAAGTCAACGCGATCTTTACTCGTCAGCATTTCCAACAAGATGAATTATTTTATGATTTTTGTGATCG
>JBATMZ010000103.1:0-32635 GCA_049290115.1 Saprospiraceae bacterium
GTCCAACTGTAGTGGACGAAGTTGCCAACGCTTGTTTTTGGTTGGGATGTATGGTTGGCCTTTCTACTGAGATCACAGATATTCGCGACGAAATGTCATTTGTTGATGCCCGTGATAATTTTGGTAAAGCCGCCAAATTTGGCCTAGACACAAAGTTTACCTGGTTTAAAGACGAAAAAATAAACGCAGTAGATCTGGTCAAACGACTCCTTCCCATCGCTAGAAAAGGATTGGAATCCAAGGGGGTAAATGCCGACGACATCAATAAATACTTAGGCGTCATCGAACAAAGAGCCAACAATCATATGACTGGAGCAAGATGGATGTTAAGGGCATTTACGAAACTCCATGACAATGTAAATACCGATGAAGCGTTAAGTGTTTTAACTGCATCAATGTTACAAAATCAAAAAACAAATAAGCCCGTGCACGAATGGAAACTTCCAGATAAAGAGGATTTAAAATATTATAGGCCTTCCCATTTAAAAGTGTCTGAATTTATGTTGACCGACCTTTTTACTGTTCAAAAGGACGATATCGTTGACTTGGTCGCCGACCTTATGGACTGGAATACCATCCGTTATACACCAGTTGAGGATAATAAAGGTAACTTGGTTGGACTAGTGACTGCACGATTAATATTGAGGCACTTTATCAAAAAAAGAACCTCAAAGAAAACAGCGATCGTTTCTGATATTATGATAACTGAACCAGTGACCGTTGATCAGGATGCCAATATTATGGAAGCCATGAGATTGATGCGGGAACATAAAATAGGTTGTTTGCCCGTTGTGAATGGAACAGAATTAGTAGGACTTATTTCGGAAACTGAATTTTTACGCATCACGGCTAGTTTGCTACAGCGAATGTGATGATAAAATCACGTTATTAATTTTTTAGATGCTTAATAGAAAAGTTCAACCTCCTGTCACAACGATAAGGACGTTAGATATACCTGAAATAAAAAAAATATTTTTGGACAATGGTGTGCCCCTAGTGATTATAAATTCGGGAACGGAGGATATCATCAAATTCGAAATCATCCATAAAGCAGGAAAATCTGTAGAAGACAAAAAACTCGTTAGTCGGGCGACATCTTCCCTTTTAAAAGAAGGGTGTGGTTCTTGGGATTCTGAAACCTTTGCGGAAAAATTTGACTTTTATGGAGCAGGGATGAAAACTGCTTCCAACATGGATTTTATGTATACTTCCGTGTACACCTTGGGAAAACATTTTAGGGAGATTGTCCAACCGCTATCAGTAATGTATCAATCGCCATGTTTTGATGTGGCAGAATTAGAAAATTTTAAACGAGTCAATGTTCAAAAGTTAAAAGAAGAACTGACCAAAAATGAGGTTTTATCTTATCGTTTGATTACAGAGTCCATTTTTGGAAGCAGCCATGCTTACGGATATAATAGTAATCCAGATGATTATGTAAATATGCAATTGCAAGACATTCAACAACATTTCCAAAAGTATATAGGTACAGATAATATGACCTTATTTGTCAGTGGAAAAATCACAGATCCTATCTTGCAACTGATTAATCTACATTTTGGACAATATCAAAAGGCAACAGTAAAAAAGTTGTACGTGCCTTGTCAAAAAGATTCCTTTCACCAGAGATTGATAGAAAAGGCACCCAACGATTTTCAATGTTCCTTGAAATTAGGACGCCGATTATTCGATCGAACGCATCCAGATCAAAGCGCTTTTTTTCTACTAAATACCGTGTTAGGTGGATATTTTGGTTCGAGATTGATGGATGTTTTACGAGAAAAAAAAGGGTATACTTATGATATTTCTAGTCAGATGGATCAAATGTTGCACGATGGTTGTTTTTATATAGACACCGAACTAAGTAGTGAAAATCTGGATGAAACAATCCAGGAAATATATAAACAGATGGATAGGTTGCAAGACAAAAAAGTTTCTTCAAAAGAATTGGATATGGTCAAAAACTATTTGGCAGGTACTTTTTTGCACATGGTGGATGGCCCGTTACAACTTTCCGTGGTAGCCAAAACCTTAGAACTCATTGGTTTGCCTTATACAGCGCTCCAAGATTGGATAAAAGATATCATGGATATTACGCCAGAAGACGTAAGGAATTGTGCCCAAAAATATCTTGGTAAAGAACACATGGTCGAAATCATTGTGCAGTAGAACTTCCTTTTTTCAATGCAGTTTATGAAACAATACAAGTGTTGTTTTCGTTAATATACCTTGGTATCACTCATAATAATTAGTTCATGTACACCTCTAAGGGCCTCACGTTTTCTTTGCAAATTTTATGTTTATTTATTTTAAATATCTCTTCAATTATTGTGGCCAAGGGACAGGAACCACTTCAAATATCAGACGAAGAGAACAAAATTCAGGAGGCCTTTTTGTCGGCAAGACTCGAATCTGCTTCTGGGCATTACGATAGTGCATTAAAAATTTTGGATTCATTGGCAAGAAAGCATAGAGATAGGGCGTCCATCTACTACGAAATGGGGCTGCTATTTATGGAACAAAAAAACTATTTAAAAGCTGAAGAAAAATTGCAAAGAGCCTTGGTGCTAGATCAAAATAATTTTTGGTTCTTGGATCGAATGGCTACAGTCCAGACTGAATTATCTCACTTGGACAAAGCCATCGAATGTTATCAAAAAATATTATTAAACTTTCCAAAATCATCAAAATATTACGACATAACGGCGGATTTATTATTACTATCCAATCGGTCAGCAGAAGCCGTTGATTTGTTGAAAGAAAAGGAAAAACAAAGCGGATTTAATGAAAACAATTCCCTTAAAATTATAGAAATATCCATGGATGAAAAATCCTACGATATAGCTATTGTAGAGGTAGAAAAATTGATAACTAGAAAAAATCCTAAACTTATGCACCTTAAACTGGCCGCAGATATTTACAAGATTGTCGGGGATGAAAGTAAAGTAGATACGTTGCATGAAAAAATTCTTGTTTTAGATCCAAACGACGTTCAAGCGATGTTGAGTAAAATGGATAAAGAAAACGGGACGGTAGATGAAACTTCTTACTTGATTTCTTTACAACCATTGATGTCAAACCGATCAATTCCAAGCGAACATAAAGTCAAAGAATTATTGCCTTTTGTCGAAGCACATGCTAAAAACCCTATGACACCTTTTGGTCCTTCATTGATAAATCTATGTGAGATTTTGGCCAATACACATCCTAATGACCCAAGAGTTCATGCTATGTTTGGTGATGTATTGATGAACGATAAAAAAGAAGTTCAAGCGATTCGTCAGTATCAAAGAACGCTTGAAATTAATAAAAGTAATTTTTTAGTTTGGGAACAATTAATGTACGGACTGGAATATATTAAGGATTATAACACCTTGGGCGAAACAGCTTTGGAAGCCATCAATTATTTTCCAAATCAAGCCATCGCCTATTACTTTGCAGGAGTGGCAAACCTTCAACAATCCCATGTAAAATCGGCCAAAGAATTTGCAGAGGAAGCCACCATTATATCTGGGAAAAATCCAGTCATATTGTCAAGAGTCTATCTTTTGAATTCGATGATTGCTCATCATGAAAAACAAAGCACAGAAGCTTTAAAATGGGTAGAATCTGCCATTTCTACGAGTAATGGATTGTTGGGAATAGCTATCGAATGGAAAGGTGACTTACTCCTTGAGAAAGGCAATTCAACAGAGGCAAGGTCACTGTTTATAAAAGCATTGGAGTTATTGCCTAATTCTAAAACACTTCCGAATAAAATAGCGCTACTTCCATGAGGCAAATATTGGTTTTATTTGGGAGTTTGACTTTTTTGTTGATTTCATGTAGTCCGCTGAAAAAAGTTGAGAGTATACATAGAGATTATTCTCAGGAGGAAATTTTAACCTCATTGGCCAATCACAATCACGAATTTACTTGGTTTCATAGTAAAGCAAAGGCTCAAATTCGTACTTCTACCATGTCCCACAATGCCGACTTAGTGATAAGAATGTTGAAGGACAGCGCCGTATGGGTACAAATAAAGAAGTTCGAAATTGAATTAGCTAGAATGTTGATTTCTCCGACGGATTATACTATATTATATCGATTGGAAACGGCCTATGAAACATCCTCCCTAGATAAAATAAGAGATATGGTCGGAATGGAGATTAGTTTTGACGATGTACAACAATGGATGTTTGGCAATATACCACTTCCAGAAACGGATTTGGTATCCATAAGCCAAAATGAAGAAAATGTATTGATACAATTTTCAACAAAAGATTGGAGACTAGCCTATGTTTTGGATAAAAACACTTTGTTGTTAAAAAATGCTGAGATAAGGGATCGAAGCGATAGGATATTGCGCATCCAATGGGAAGATTATAAAAAATCAAACAACGGTATTAATGTAGCATATTCAAGAACTATTTTTTTCCCTGAGGAGCCCGGGGTAACAGGTGTAATTAAGTTAGATTTTACAGAAATTGAATTAGATGTGCCAAAGGAATTAAAATTTGTCATACCTTCGCACTATGGTGAATATGAGTAGACAATATATATTGATTTTTTGTATGATGACACTTTTATCATCTTTGGTCTTAGGCCAGAGTAGGAAGGAGTTGGAATCTAAACGATTAGAAATTATCAAAACGATTGAAAAAACGAATAAAAATCTAGAGAGCACTAAAAAGGAAAAGGTGCAAAACATGGAAAAACTGAAGAAGCTAGAACAACAAATTAACGAAAGACAAAAGCTAATACAAAACCTGAAGTACGACGTTGGCATGCAAGAACAAAGGCTTAAATCTAACTCTAAAAGGCTTGATTCCCTTGGCTCCAAACAAAGCACGCTCAAAGGACAGTACAGCCAAATGTTGCGCATGAATTATTTAAAGAAGATGAGCAATTCTAAATGGTCGTATTTGTTGTCCGCAAGGAATGTCAACAACCTTATGCTGCGTTGGATATATTTAAGCCAATTAGAAGAATATACCAAACGCAAACTAGAAACCATCTCTTCGGTCTCGAGAGAAATACAAACCAATAATATAGAGATTAAAAAAATTCAGGAAAATAAGTCGACCTTAGCTTATAAAACAGAAGAGAATCTTAAAAAATTGGCTGGAGAACAAATTGAAAAAGATGAACTAGTTAAAAAATTGGGTTTGAAGGAAAAAACCTTGTCGGCAGAATTAAAGAAAAAGCAAAAAGAAAGAGAAAAACTGAATGCTTCCATAGAAAAAATAATTACGGAAGAATTGGCCAAAGTGAATGAAAGATCTAAAAAAGATAGTAAGGAAGCCAAGTCAGTCGAAACCGATAATGCTGGTTTTTCAAACAACAAAGGAGGGCTTTCCTGGCCCGTAAATAATGCGGTCGTGTCTGGAAGGTTTGGTACTCAACCACATCCCACAGTAAAAAATGTCAGTATATCTAATTCAGGTGTCGATTTTACCATCCAAGGAAAAGGTGTGATCAAAAGTGTTTTTGAAGGAGAAGTCATCGGATACAAAGAAATTCCAGGTTATAAAAAAATGGTTATCGTACAACACGGCAGCTACTTTACCGTATATTCCAAGCTAGATGACGTCTTGGTGGACAAAGGGGATAAAGTCAGTAAGGGTTCCATACTAGGTTATAGTCATGCCGAAGAAAATGGTAAAAGCCAACTTCATTTTGAATTGTGGAAAGACAAAAATAAACAAGACCCTGAATCCTGGCTCGTTAGGAAATAATCCATTCTACTAGTTTGCATAAAAGAGGAATCCGGCCGAACAACTAAAGTTTACGGCCGGACTTAATTACCATTTCAATTTAACTGAGACAATAAAGTTTCTACCAGGAGCGACGATTCCCGAACTGTAAGGTCTGTATCGTTGATCGGTGATGTTTTCAACACCACTAGTTATTGTCCAAAACTTATTAAAAGAATACAATATTTTGTAGTGTACGCTGTACCATCCCGGTGACCATGGTTTGCCTTCGGAATCAATGGCATAAATTTCTATTTTCCCTTGTTCTTCTATGGGCAAATTCGCAAAGGTTCGCTCCCCACTATATGTAGCATACAATTGCATTTCCAACTTATTTTTTCTATAAGAAAGTCTCGACTGTCCAAACCAAGGTGGTGCGTGGCGTGAAGGACTTTTGCTCCCATCATCCAATTCTTCCTCGCCTCTTTGAAAATTCAAATCCTGAATGAAAGAAAGATGGTTGGAAATTTTCCACTCCAAACCAAGTTGTATCCCATATACTTTTGCCACGGCTGCATTTTGAATGGATTGAATTTTCCTTGTTTCTCCATTGTAGGTAATACTGTCTTGGCCATTGAGAAGATAATCTCTTCGAACCAATGCATCAAGCAAGTGGGTGTAGTAAAAGGAAACGTCCATTTTCAAATTATTTCCAAATAATTTAGCAACACCTATTTCGCCATTGTACGCATATTCAGCTTCCAAATCAGGATTAGGAATCGTAACGGCATCTGGTTCCGAATCAAATATTTTTCCCATATCATCCACATTTGGTGACCTGAATGCGGAAGCAATCTGCGCACTCAATACCCAATGATTTTTTGACCTAAAAACAATCCCAGCACTTCCGGTCAAAGAACCATTTGATAAGTCGGCACGATCATATGGGAGAGCATAAAAAGTAGTGTCAAAAACAGCATTCAAACCAAAAATAGAATATCTCGCTCCAAGTTGAAGCGTTGTTTGATTTGATAATTTTAATTGTTCTAAAAGGTAGATACCACTAGAATACCAAATAGAGTTAGGATATCGGGCAGGTCCTAAAACCTTTGTTTGAGTGAGGATGTTTTCGTCAATACCTGTAGAATATACTTCATTCAATACGGCTTCTAATCCGTAGAACAAGGTGTTTTTGGCACTTAGTTTTTTAGTAAAGTCAAGATTAAACGAATACGCATCGACCTTTTCCTCTCTGATTAATCTAATAGGTGCATTCAAATTTCGTTCTATCCGGCTTTCACCAAAGGACTGGTGCGCCAAGCGGGCGGATACCATATTAAACCACTTGTGGCTACTTTCATAAGAAGCCTGTAAGAGATTCATCATCCAGGATTGTGGCCCATAATCCCATTCTCCATACCTGGGGATACCGTTTTTTGTTCGTAAATGACGATCATACCTTGCATATTCTGTTGTTTTAGAATAATGAAATCCGTATTGAATATCCCATTTTTCACTGGGGACAAATCGAATTTTTTGCATGATATTGATTTGTTGGTAGCCACTTGGTGTTTGAACTTTTGGATTTTCATTCTCAATGATTATATCTTCATCATTCACTCTTTTGACATATACATCTCGAAGATATTCCTTTGGTCCAAAACTACCCATCGTTAGATCACCATAGTCATGGTGACTTACACTTGTAACTAAAGCCCATTTTTTGAAACCAATTTTAATGTCAAAATGGTTGGCTTTTTCTTTGTTGGCCGACGAAAACCTTGACACTACTGATCCCGAGATCATCGACTTTTGTTCAAGACTCAGTTTGGGTTCTAATGTTTGAAAACTCATCACCCCACCTATAGCATCGCTACCATAAATAATGGAACCTGGGCCAAAAAATATCTCCGTATGTTCAATGGCAAATGGGTCAAGAGAAATCACATTTTGTATGTTTCCTGCCCTAAAAATGGCTGTATTCATCCTTACGCCATCTATACTGTAGAGCAAACGATTAGTCGCAAAACCTCGAATCATAGGACTTCCTCCACCTTGCTGACTTTTTTGAATAAATATCTTTCCAGAAATGGCTAACAAATCTGCTGCATTTTGAGGATTTTGTAGCGCACTTTCTTTAGAAGAAATGGAAGCAACCTTGGAAGGTACATCCCTTGATTTCTGATTCCATCGGGTTGCAGAAACGACAAGTTGGTCAAGAGAAATGCCAGTTGGAAGTAGTGTAACGATGTAATTGGATTCTTTAATTTGGGTTAATTGAACAACTTCAGATTTGTAACCTAAAACATAAAATTCAAATTCAATGACGTTCATAAAGGACGTAATATTCACCTTTCCGTCTTGGTTTGAAAATTTGATTACGTCAGAGGTAGGGCTGGTGACCATGACCATTTCTACGGGTTCTCCAGTAATACTATTTTGAATGGTAACCATTTGGGAAAATGACTGGATGTAAGATCCCAATATGATTACCATGATATAAAAACGATTCATAAACTCCGTTTATAAAATGATAAAATGCACTAAGTATTGTGCGAACCTAACTAGTAATACGGAGAATATTTTTTGGAGGCGGCAGAGGAGGTGTAATCCAACGAGAAGACCAAAGAATCCTTGATTCAATTACAAGTTTTTCTCTAAAATTAATAAAAAATTGAATAGGTGTCACATTGACACAAAAAAGCGTATTCAAAAACTTTTTTAAATGCTGTTTCTGCTGATGTTGTTGTTTGTTTTGGTTTAGGGCATCTATGGTCAAACAAGCAAGTTTTTGATTTAAGTTGCTTTCCTTGTGATCCCACCAACAGTAATAGATAATTGAGTCACCTTTTATTTCGCTGTGAAGCACATCGAACATCTGATTGTTGTATTCAAATTCATGGTCATGTTCCCACTTCAAAAGTTGTGAAATATCATTTTTTAAAAAAGTTAATTTCACTTTTTCTTCTTCAGATAATCCGTCAGAGATTCTTTTTTTAACCTCTTTGCGAATAATTGATTTTTGATATAAAAAATATACTTGGGTAAGAGCAACCGGGCAAAAGATAAGGCATATGAAAAACCAACCTTTAAATTTGCGTGCCACTATATTGATTAATTTAAGAACAAAGATGATGATTTTTTTTTAAAATGTAATCGTAAACGGAAACAATCAGGTTTATAATCTGAATTAAAACACTAATTTTCATTGTGTCCTCGCTACGATTGGGTTAGTCAAAACCTCTGGCGTTGTTAAAAAGCCTAAAATTTATAATTTAGATTTCATAATACAAACCTGATACAACATTTGATGTTTTGGCAATTTTCCACCTATTTGCCAGCGGAATATACTTTCCGTATGGTAGAGATGACGCTATAATGACCGATGTATTTTGAGTCTTCATCATTTTTTAACATGACCGAACCGTCTTTCTTTTCTTTACTAACCATAAAACAGTATAAACTAAACGGTAAAATTCACTAAAAAATCTTTCACCGTTGCATCAAATTCATGTTTGTCATTGTCCAAAAAAACTACTCTGGCAGGTTGAATAAAAATGGGAATTTGATTTTGATATAGAATATCATTAAATGGCTCTAGTCGAGTAGCGTCCTTTTCTGTGGTTAGGATTAATTTTCGTTTTTCAGGTAGTGCTTTATATTTTTGAATAAGGTAGTCTATATCTCCATGGGTAAATTGATGGTGGTCTTCAAACTCCATAGAATGGATGTTTTTGACTTTTGTGTTTAAGTAGTCTTCTAAGTATGATGTATTAGCTATGGCACTGATTAAAATGATGTCTAAATCATCGTCCAATTTAATCCTATATTGTGCATTGTAAAAGTGATATGGGTAGTCGTATTCGAACTTAGAAAAAAATAATTTTTGGTGCGAAAGTGGATTAATTTCTTGAAGAATAGTATGTCTTTTTTCGGGACTTACTTCGTCCGGGCATTTGGTAATGAGTATTATGTCGGCTCTTTTGTACGCTGACCTCCATTCTCTCAATCGCCCACTAGGCAATAAATAGTCTCTGGTAAACAGATGGTCGTAGGGCGTAAGTAAAATATTTAATCCTGGTGCTACCTGTCGATGTTGAAAGGCATCGTCGAGGAGTATTGTTTGAATATTAGGATATTGACCTAACATCATGGGAATTCCCAAAGCCCGATTTTCATCAACGGCGACAACGACATCTTTAAATTTCTTTTTGAATTGAAGTGGTTCATCGCCAACCGTCAATGCAGTATCTGTTGTGGAAACAAGCCTAAAACCCGTTGTTTCTCTTTTATAACCTCGACTCAAAATGCCCAAGTCCAAGTAGTCTTGAAAGATTGAAACAAGGTATTCAATATGGGGTGATTTACCAGCGCCACCGATGCTTAGATTACCGACACTAATCACCGGCAGATTAAATTTACTTGATTTTAATAGACCAGTTTCGTACATCATATCTCGCAAAGAAATGATGCCTCCGTACAATAATGAGAAGGGAATCAATAGAATCTGAAAGAGCTTTTTTTGCATCAGTTTTTGTTACAACGTGATATTATGTTCTCATAACACACTATCGGGTCATTTAGA
Organism: Saprospiraceae bacterium; assembly: GCA_049290115.1. Taxonomy (GTDB): domain Bacteria; phylum Bacteroidota; class Bacteroidia; order Chitinophagales; family Saprospiraceae; genus OLB9. The sequence goes on from JBATMZ010000103.1 coordinate 10,261, forward strand.
TTTGTAATGTGTAAAATTTAACTATTTTTGAAGCATTATTTACCATATTATTCGTAAAAAATGTCTGATTTAAGGTGGCCGTTGGGTACTATTTTTAATGTCATAACGGTTTTAATAGGTTCTTTTTTAGGAATGTTATTACAAAATATATTTACACCTGAAATGCAAACCATCGTTTTTCAGGCTGTCGGATTGGGGACAATTTTTATTGCTTTAAAGATGATGTGGCGATTGCCGGAGGGAAATATGTTACTTTTTCTTTTTGCCTTGATTTTGGGTGGATTGATAGGCGTTTGGCTTGGTTTGGATGCTTTGCTGGCTACTTTTTCTACGTATATAAAGGTTAATATTGGGAACTCAGACAATACATTTTCAGAAGGGTTGATTACGGCATTTTTATTATTTTGTGTGGGCTCTATGACCATCGTCGGTTCGCTGGAAGAAGGTATTTCTGGCAATAGGGAATTACTAATGGTTAAATCAATACTCGATGGTTTTGCTTCTATCGCTTTAACTAGTACATATGGCATAGGTGTGGCTTTTTCTATTATACCTTTATTTGTCTTTCAAGGCAGTATGACCGTATTGGCGAATAAAGGGAAGGCCTTTTTTGATCAAGTGACGATTGATATAATATCTGGTGTAGGTGGCGCTTTAATAATGGGCATTGCCATTAACTTGCTTCAAATGGGTGACGTATATGTAGAAAATTTGCTTCCAGCTTTGGTTGTGGTGGTCTTTTTACACAAAATATCACCTGCCGTAGTAACTAAAATAAAATGGTCTAAATAAAATAATGAACATGAAATACAACATTGGAACCAAAGAAAATCCCATGGTTTTAAAAACACCACCTTTATCCTCGGAATATACGATGCATGTCGATGTAAAGGATGGAGTGGAAGTGCTGGTTTGTACCGTAGGCAAAACTGTATTATTCTACAATCTGCATATCATCGACGATCTGTTTGCCATGTTAAAAAAACATGGAGATTGGATGGAATTGGCAAGCGCTGACGAACAAAAACCAGCGAAAGAAGGAACCGTAGAAGCGTGGGGTAGATCGGAGAGTAATCCTGTCAAAGGCTGGTATGGTCTAAAAAAAGGACTTCGTGGAAGGGTAGGTATGTACATTCCTCCATTGATGGAAAAATTGGGATTGGCGGAAGTCACCCACGAAGCGAGAGGTAATAAAATGAAGTCCAAGTAGTGTAAAACAACCTCTTAGCAAATTGATGTTAAAAGAGTAATTATTCTTAGTAGGTATTAAATACAAATCCCGTTTAGTTATTTGATTTTAATGACGAAATGTGGCAAGATTTCTAAGAAAAAAGAGCGACAAATCTTCGTCGATTGTCAGCGTTTTGTCATAAAATCAAACTTTCAAACATAAAGCGGACAAAAATGTCCGATATTAAAATGTTTTATGTACCTTTGCTTCCACAAGCAAGAATTAAAATGTTTTCTAAAGCCTGCGAGTACGGAATTAAAGCCGTCATTCATATCTCACACCAATCTCAAAAGGGGGAAAAGGCAAGCCTAAAAGCGGTGGCTAAAGCCATTGATTCTCCCATAGCTTTTACAGCAAAAATTTTGCAGTCGTTGGTAAATACTCATGTTGTTATTTCTTCAAAGGGCACTTCAGGTGGTTATGAGATACCTGAAGATAAATATGTAAGCATGACTATTTTTGACATAGTAAAAGCAATTGATGGAGATAAAATATATGACGGATGTGGCTTGGGATTAAAGCAGTGCAATGAAAAACGACCGTGTCCTTTTCACGATCAATTCAAAGCAATTAGAGACAATTTGAAGAATAGTTCTCAAAACACAACCATTCAAGATATGGTACGTGATGTACAAAATGGGTTGACTTTTTTAAAATGATCTTTTACAAAATAAAGGACCAATCTGACTTGGTCAAAAACCAAAATAATATACACCTGGCAGGATGCCGCATACATTAAATTATTTGCTTCTTTTTTTATCACAATACTTATTTCATTTAAAATTAGAAAATAATGAACATAACTAAAGAGAATATCGTAGGAAAGGTGGTGGCTCAAGATTACCGAACAGCCTCTGTCTTCAAATCTCACCAAATCGATTTTTGTTGTAAAGGAAACCGCAGCATTGACGATGTTTGTCAAAAGGAAAATGTAGACGTAAATTCATTGGTGAAAGCCTTGAATCAAGCAGTCAGTCAAACCGGCTCGACATCTATTGACTTTAAATCATGGGATATGGATTTGCTGGCGGACTACATTGAAAAAAAACACCACCGATATGTCGACAAAAAAATCCCAGAAATAAAGGCCTACCTCAATAAAGTGGTTAGGGTACATGGAGAGAGACATCCCGAATTGAAGGAAATTGAAAAGCTTTTTACAGATTCAGCATTTGAATTATTGGCACATATGGAAAAAGAAGAAGTCATTCTATTTCCCTACATCCGAAAAATGATGTCGGGAAATGAGATTTCTCCTCCTACCTTTGGAACTGTACAAAACCCGATTCATATGATGATGTCAGAACATGATAATGAAGGAGAACGGTTTAGAAAAATATCTGCTTTGAGCAATAATTATACGCCTCCACCAGATGCATGTGCAACTTATAGCGTTGCGTTTTCCTTACTTAAAGAATTTGAAGAAGACCTGCATTTACATATTCATTTGGAAAACAATATTCTATTTGTAAAAGCCATTGAGTCCGAACAGGCACTGTGTTATGTATAAAGCCAAAAAACAACATCGTTCATAATGATTGGTAAGCCATGAAAATCTCGTGGCTTACTTTTCTTTTCAAATATGTAGGAGTGAGCAATGGAGTTTGACGACAAATGGGTGTCAAACTTTGATGTAAATATTGAAACAGCACAAATTCCATATTATATGAAACAAAAGATTGTATGTGTATTCGGATTATTATTCGTTATATTTTCATCTTTTAGCCAATCAAATTTAGATTCCATCAGGGAAGTAGAACTGGAAGGATTGACGATACAAGGCATGTCTCACCGAAATTCCGTAACCAGACTTGCCCCCATTGTAGGAACGTATATTTTTGATGGTAAAAAAAATGAAGTCATCTCTTTAACAAAGATGGATGTCAACATAACCGAAAAATCAGGACGACAAATATTTGCGAAAGTTCCCGGTGTTTTTGTGTACGATATGGATGGTTCGGGAAATCAAATCAATATTTCTACCCGCGGACTTGACCCACATCGAGGTTGGGAATTTAATATTCGGAAAGATGGTATTTTAACCAATTCCGATATGTATGCGTATCCAGCCAGTCATTATAGTTTACCACTTGAAAGTATTGAAAATATCGAGTTAGTCAGGGGCACATGTTCCTTGATGTACGGTGCACAATTTGGCGGTATGCTCAATTACATTACTAAAGAAGGTGACACGACAAAAACATTTAGTTTTGAAAGCTTTAATACAATTGGTTCCTTTAATTTATTGAGTTCGTATAATGCTATAGGAGGAAAAATAGGCAAAGTAAAATATTACGCCTACTATGCCAAACGATCAAGGGATGGTTATCGCAAAAACGAGCAAAGTGATTACGATGCTCAAAATATACGTTTAACCTACGATGTTACCAATAATTTATCCTTACAAATGGAATGGGCCAGATCTAATTATGTATATCGTTTACCTGGGCCGTTGACAGAGGAAATGTATATAACGGACCCAACCCAAGCGTCTAGGTCGAGAAATTATTTTAATCCATCGATACATATTCCGTCTTTTGTTTTAAAATGGAGAATATCCGACAACACCAGATTACAATTTACTTCTTCAGCCGTCATTGGGGTCAGAAGTAGTGTTCTATTTGACAAACCCGCTACCGTAAAAGATACCATCGTCACAGCAACAGGAGAGTTTAATCATCGACAAGTTGACATCGATCATTTTAATAGTTTTACAAACGAATTGCGATTATTGCAAAAGTATAAAATTGGCAGAAAAAATGGCGCCACAGCCTTTGGTGTGCAATTTATGTCAAACGACTTGCATCGGACACAACAAGGTAAAGGAACTACCGGTAGTGATTTTGACTTGACTTTGGTTAATCCAATATGGGGTCGAGATGTACATTTGAAAACTGAAAATATGGCTCTTTTTGTTGAAAACAATATTGAACTCAGTCAACATTTGTCGGCCAATTTTGGTGCTAGATTTGAAATGGGGGAGAGCAGGGTTTCTGGCTTGGTTAGCTATTTGCCGATTGATAACGTTCCCTACAATTTGAAACATCGATTTGTATTGTTTGGAGCAAGTGTAAACTACAAGCCGAATGATTTTGTGGAGTTTTATGCAGGTTGGTCACAGGGTTACCGACCGATGATATTTAAGGATTTAATACCAACAGAAATATACGAAAAAGTTGACCCAGATTTGAAAGATGCCAATGGATATAATGCTGAATTGGGATTCAGGGGGAAATGGCATTTTTTGAAGTGGGATGTTACGGGGTTTTTACTACAATATAGGGATCGTTTTGGTGTGATTGGTAAAACGGATACCACGGGACAGTTCTACACGTATCGCACCAATATTGGTCATTCATTGACACAAGGAATAGAAGTGTTTATTCAAGCCAATTGGTTTTTAAACCACGTTTCAGAATTGTCTATTTTTAGTTCAACTTCCTTGATGAATGGTGAATATACGTCGGGAGAGGTACGTGTGGGTAACGAAAATATAGATATCACTGGAAATAAAATTGAAAGTGTACCCATGCTCATTTCCCGAAACGGTTTGACCTTCAGATATAAAAAAGGAAGTATTTCTGGCTTGTATAGTTTTACGGGCGAAAGTTTTTCAGATGCTTTAAATACAGAGATACCTACGGCCAATGGAGCCCTTGGTTTGGTACCATCCTATGGTATAATTGACATCAATGTTACCTTAAAAATATCCAGAAAAGTGGACATTAAAGGCAGTATAAATAACGTGACCGATCGACATTATTTTACCAAACGTCCTTTATTTTATCCTGGACCTGGTATCTGGCCTTCCGATGGAAGAAATGCAACGGTTTCTTTGATAGTGAAATACTAATTCACTGGGCATGTTCCTTTTTTTTCTTTTCTTTGTTCGCTAAAGCAAAGGAAGCGTATTAATGACTTTTGAGGAACTATATCAAACGTACAGTAAATTGGTTTTAAACCTCGCTTTGCAATACGTTCAGAATATAGAAGATGCTGAAGAAATCACCCAAGATGTTTTTATATCAGTGCACCAATCATTGTCTACATTTAATCATAAAGCATCATTTCAAACTTGGATTTACCGCATCACCATTAATAAATCACTGGATTATATTAAAAGAAAAAATCGCCAAAAAAGAATAACGTTTATAACTTCTATATTTGATAAAGAAAATGTAGTCACCAAAGCAATAAGCCAATACATGAATCATCCGGGTATCATTATGGAGCAAAAAGAAGCTGTTGAGCATATATTTAAAGGTATCAATATCCTGCCTGATCAACAAAAGACGGCTTTGATTTTGAGTAAACTAGAATATAAAAGCCAGAAGGAAGTAGCTGAAATCATGAACCTCAGTACCAAAGCAGTTGAATCACTTTTGCAGCGAGCCAAAACAAATATGTTAAAATATTTGAACAATAACGAAGGAAATAGGGATGGACATCGTCTAATAAAATAAGAACATAAATAAAGATGGAAGATTTTTTAAAACCACTGGAAACTATTCGACAAGTTGAAGTACCTATATCATTATCAAGTCGGATTCAACAACGAATACAGTATGAAAATGAAAATCGAGTATCGCTTACCTATGCCTTATCCATAGCGGCCTCATTTTTAATCATCCTATCCTTCAATATATTGGCGGTTACGTCAAGTCAAACGACGTCACCTCAAGACATAACACTTGTAGAAGTTATATCATTAACGCCTGACAATCATTTATACAAATGAATAAATCAAAACTATTAACCTTTTTGGCCGTTGGTCTTTTTTTAAGTAATCTATTGTTGATTGGATTTATTTTAATCAAAAAGCCCAAAAGACCATTTGAGGAAGGGCCAAAAAAAATGATTGCTGAACGTCTTCATTTTGATGCGGATCAATACGCCGATTACGAAGCACTAATCAAAAAACATTTTGACCAAATTCAAAAAAAAGATTCCATGATTATAGTCTCCAAAAACACACTTTATGCTTGTATACGCAATGGTAACAAGATGCTTAAAGATTCTATGTTGACAAATTTAGGGAAACTACAGATGGAGGTCGAGGATATTCATTACCAACATTTTTTGGACATTGGTAATATTTGTACGGAAGACCAGCTAAAGGATTACGACCTACTTTTAAATGATGTGGCGAAACTATTTTCTAGAGAAAAAAGGAATAAGCCTAGAGATTGATAAAAACTAATCTTCCAATCATCGTATTGTCCTGGCTACACTGGTGCTAGCCTAAGCCTCCGGCATTGTCGTTATACAAACCTTACGCTTTTATAGTATACTAATGTACATTAAATATTTTGAATTCAATGAGTGTTGTAGTACTCCCCATTGTTTGGACCAAAAGTTAGGGTTTCTAAGTTAATTTTGGTTGTGAATTATAAAGGGTTCATGCTACTTGTTTTCTGGCCTTAAACTCTTTTGGACTTGAATTAAACTAAGTCAGAGGAGACACCTATCAAACATTCAAAATAGGCTCATTTTCGAAATGACTATCGATGAAGAGATAGCTGCCACATAAGGAACATATTGTAAAGGCGCTTAAAATATTGGGCAAATAAAGTTTATCTAAAAAGACAGTATCACTTTTTTATTGAGTTCTTATGAACAAAGAAGAACCGTTGATAATGTTGAAATTGCCTATATCTTTAGTTCAAATACGGGATCGATATATAGCACCATTGCCCAAAATAAAGTAAACTACCTGGAAAATTACAAGCCTTATTACAGTAAAAAAAGGAAGAACGATTTTACTGTTGATGGTGAAATATTGTTGCTTACAAGCGTAACTTCTGTATTACATCCTTTGTTGTTAAGGATAAAACCGATATAAAAAGTGTCCTAACATTTGGAGCTGGCCAAGTTGGACTTGGTATTGGTTTTTTATAGTTTAGTGGGACAAAAACTTATAAATTAAAATATAATAAGAATGCATGGATAATACTGTAAGGTATAGTATAAAGAGGCGGAATAACTCACTCCAAACTTGCTTATAAGATTTGGGCTAGAAAATAGAAAGTTTATAAAAATATTGCTGTATGTTTGCCTAATTTCAGCTTAAAGGTAATTAAAAAATGGTAAGGGAAATCCTTCTTTTAGTTTGTTTGATACCTTATTTTGGTTTTGGCCAATGTAATCCTACTTTGAACGAATATATAACAGGATTTGATAATTTAGAGTCTAATTCATTCCATTTTTTGAAAGACAAATTGGAAGATGTTAAAATACTTGGCTATGGCGAAGACACCCATGGTTCTAGCGAGTTTACATTATTAGCCAAAGAATTAATGAAATATCTGGCTGAAAATCATCATTATAATACCCTTATAATTGAAACTGGATTTGGTGAAGGATTATTTCTGAATGATTATATACAAGGGGAACGAGACGATATAAATGCCATATTAGAAACTCATAATTCTACATGGAGATATAAAACGGAAGAGTTTTTATTATTAATGGAATGGCTCAGAGATTATAATCATCATTCTACAGATAAAATTAGCCTTTTTGGTTGTGAAATGCAATACGTAATCAGCGATATACATAGGATAGAAGCGTATCTTCAAAAGGTAGAATCAGTATACAAAATTGATGGGTTTCAAAAACATTTATGGCAGAATATAGATGATGTCGAAAAGTCAGAATATTACCATGCATACACAAAACTCAAAGCTTATTTTGTCGAAAATTACGAAAACTTTGTTGGCAAAACTTCAGAAAAAGAATTTGAAATGGCCTTCCAACATATTGAAGTTTTAGGTCAATTTGTTACCACGATACACCAAAGTGTTTATCAACGAAAAATGGATTTTAGGGATGTATTTATGGCGGAAAATATTGAATGGATTTTTCATCATCAAGGTTCTTCTACTAAAGCCATGTATTGGGCGCACAACGACCATGTAGGTGATTGGGTGGCCAATGGAATCGTAGACGTGGCAGGTCATTTTTTGAAGAAGCAGTTTGGTAAGAACTATTATAATATATCCACCGATTTTGGAACTGGAGAATTTTTAGCGTTTCCTCACAATCCAGAGGAAGTTGGAGGACACATGAGAACTTTCAACTTTGAATCCATCGATACAAGCACATTTACCTACTGTATTCAGCAACAAGGAAAACCAAATGCCTTTGTTGATTTACGGAGTGCTAGACATAATGAAGAATTAAGATGTTATTTGGATGCTCCAATAAAAATTATGTATGGAGCAGGTTCACAGGAATGGGGCACTCAAACTCGAACTATTGACATTGGAAGAGCTTTTGATGCCATAATATATTTGGACAAAATTTCTACGATTCATTTTATAAAATGAAAATCGTTATTGTCCCACTTTTCATCTTTTTACTTCAATTTCATATTGTAGGACAAAATGCATTTATTTCTATTGGTCAGGGTATTTCCAACTTGTCATCAAATTATAATCATAGATACTCATGTAAGTATAATTTCAATTTGAAAGGGGGATTTGAAAAATATTATGTCAAATTTGGAATTCGTGCGTCTTTTGGTTATTACAATATAAATAGCAAAATAATAGAATTCAATAAAAACTTAAATATTAATTCCTTAAAATTGTCATCAGGTCTACTTTATAAAATGACATCAAATTGGATGGTTCTAGCTCAAATAAACGTAGGTAAGATTTTTGAGAAGCATCTAAGAATATCATCCCAAAGTTACAATTACGATTTTGATCCTATTGATATTTCATATTCTTTTGAAATTGCCAAGAAGGTTAATATAAACCAGTGCAATTGTTATTCTTTTGGATTAGAGTTTTCCAAGAGTGTGAATGGAATCATTGATCATAATTTTTGGCAAAAAGACAATTTGATTCCGTTTTACGTAAATGCCAACATATATTACTATTTTCGAAAATAATGGATGAATGGTTTTGAAGGAATGAAAGCCTATTGTTACAGCCCTTTGTTCTAATCATAGATGACAATTTTTTAGGTTGCATCTTGGTTTATTTGGACAAAACAGCAGTTAAATATGAATGAATATTTATAAATTACCGAATGCAAACTAAAATAACATTAAGGGCAAACAATATAAAATATGATAAAAAAAATAACAAGGTTGGGGATTCTACTTATTGTCATTTGTATTGAAGCACAAGGACAGAATTTTCAAAACTTAGATATTAAACAAGAGTGTGATTCGTCTAAAACAGGACTTTGTTTTTGGGATTTATCTTTGGGTAGTAAACAATCTGTTTACTCGGAAAATAAGGATCTTAAAAATGCGGTAGCTATAGTTGGTCAGAAAGAAAATTCAGTGATGTTTGCTGAACAAGAAGTATTTAAGCAACGTGCAAAAGAAATTAAAAATTTATCCATTTCATCAACATAAATCATTGAATAATCAGAGTCCGAAGGAATATACACAAAGAGCTTTTAACCGTTTCAACAACGAAAAATCTAAAAGAGATTTTTCATCATTGAAATGTGAAAAACTGCTTTAACTTTGTTTGTCAAATTATAACATGTCCAAAGTTAAGCAAGGATACAATCGAACGAGATACCTATTTTAAGAAAAGTGCTATAAAAATGGCAAAAAAGGAAATGGACCAAAATGCAAGTGGTCTTTTTTGGATGTGTTTTCGTCAAGGAGGATATAATTGTAGGCGAAGGGTTTAATAGAGTGAAATCCACCAACGATCCAATGACACATGCCGAAGTGGTAACCATACGAAAAGCATGTCGAACAGTAAAATCATTCCAACTCGAGGATTGTGTCATTTATACGTCTTGCGAGCCATGTCCCACGTGTTTTGATGCGATTTATTGGGCTAGACCAAAAATGGTGTATTTCGCTTCTACCAAAAAGTTTGCAACTTTGATAAATTTTGACGATCAGTTTATTTATGATGTACTAGAAAAAAATTGGACGAAAGAGATATTAAATTTGTATGTTTGACGAGAACTAATGTCACACCTGTTTTTGACAAATGGGCAGAAAAACCGATAAAATTCGATACTAATCACTTAGGCAAAAATTCCTATTCTAAAAAACTAAAATGAGTTAAAGCTCTTATAAACTTATAATTTTGTTATATTTGAAACAAATAATATAATCATACATAATGAATAGAAATAATGATTTTGACTCAGCTACAAGCGCCATGTGGACTTCCTTGAGAACTAAACCTGTAAGAATTCTTCTAATAACAGTGGCCGCTTTATTGTTCTTTTTTGTATTAAACCCTTGGGTACAAGTCGGCGCTGGGGAAAGAGGTGTTGTCTTGAATTTTGGTGCAGTGCAACAAATCGTACTTGGAGAAGGCTTGCACCTCAGAGTGCCCATCATGCAGGAGATTGTATTGATGGACGTCAAGGTTCAAAAAGCCATGACCGATGCTACGGCCTCCTCTTCCAACCTTCAGGAAGTGAGTTCTACGGTAGCACTCAATTACCACATCATTCCCGATAAGGCAAATATTGTCTACCAAACCATCGGTGTAGGATATAAGGAGCGAATCATTGACCCGGCTGTACAAGAAGTAGTCAAGGCTGTATCTGCTAGATATTCAGCTGAAGATTTGATCACGAAAAGATCAGCTGTAAGTGATGCGATGAAGTCAACATTGACAGAAAGATTGTTAGCGCATAATATTGCCGTCGACGCCCTTTCAATTGTAGGATTCAGTTTTTCAAAAATATATATGGATGCCATTGAGTCTAAGCAGACTGCAGAACAACTTGCCATGAAAGCACAAAGGGATCTGGAAAGGATAAAAATTGAAGGAGAACAAAAAATCACTTCCGCAAAAGCAGAAGCTGAGGCATTGAGACTACAAAGAGAAAATATTTCTCCCGACCTCATCGAATTGAGAAAGATTGAAGCCAATCTCAAGGCCATTGAAAAGTGGGACGGTATCCTTCCGAATGTTACAGGAAGTGGTTCAGTACCCTTTATTGGCGTTGGAGATGTGATGAAAAAATAGTGAACTTGCTATAAATTGCCTTAATCAAATTTTTGTGTATTAACAAAATCAAAGCTCATTCACATATTCTAGTTTAGAATGACAAAAATATTAATCACAATTTTATTTCTAGGTTGTTTTTCAATTCATTCGTTTTCACAATATATTGGATTTAGGTATTTAGATAAAACGTCAGTACGGGATGGTTATTATGATAAAATATATGACTTTGATGGGAATATAGTACTTGAATTTAAAAACGATGAGATACCATATTTTTCTTCATTCTTATTAAAAAAATTTGATTTCGAAAATTTAGATTTCTCAATTTAAATCAATGAAAGGTGGGTTACAAATGGGGTTTCATTTCTTGTTACTGATTCTAATCAAAAGATACTACCACTAATTACTCCTTACTTTATGTATGTCATTGATTTTTCAAAAAATAAACAAAAACCATTAAGATGATGAATGGCTTTAAAAAATATTTGTATGCTTTGGTAGGAATCTTTATGTCCAGTTTTTCCTTTGGGCAAAACAAAATAGCGATGAATGGGCTAGAGGATACACCTAGTGTGAAAACTAATATTCACAACAAATTGATATACAATCAAGTAAAATATTTTCCAAATAACACCGAACTTTCTATAGCCATCATCGATAGTGGAATGGTTCAATACCTAGGGATAAAGAGGCTAGATGACACTATTCGTTTTGCAATAAATAGTCAAGACGTATTTGAAATCGGTTCGCTGAGTAAAGTTTTCACAGCCACATTATTGGCCAACATTTCTTTAGAAAATATATTAAATTTGGATGATAATATACAAGATTATTTGGGTTTTGACATAAAAACATCAGACACAATTACTTTTAAAACATTAGCAAACCATACGTCAGGATTGCCAAGATTGCCTTCAAATTTGAACATGTTTATGGCTGATAGAAACAATCCTTATAGTGCATATAATTCGAAAGACTTAATTGAATATTTGACCAATAAAGTAGAATTAAAGAGTAAGCCAGGCAATAAATACGATTATTCAAACCTAGGAGCTGGCATTTTAGGTTACGCATTGGCAGAGATAAAAAAATCGACATATGAAGACTTATTACATGAAAAAATATTCTCAAAATATCATATGACCAATTCGACAACTCAAAAGGATAAAATAAAAAATCACCTAGTCAAAGGTTTGAATCCAAGTGGGGAAGTAACGCCAAATTGGGATTTTGATGTATTGGCAGGTGGGGGTGCTATTTTGTCAAACATTGAAGACCTCACCGCTTTTGGTTTGGCGCATTTTGAAACAACAAATGAAGAACTTTTAATCACTCAAATTCCCACTTTTGTTGTGAATGAAAAAATGAGCCTAGGTTTAGGTTGGCACATACTTAAAGGACCAAAAGGGGGAGATATATTATGGCACAACGGTGGTACAGGTGGCTATTCATCTTCTATGGCATTGGATATAGCCAAAAAGAATGGAATCATCATACTTTCCAATGTATCGGCCTTTCACAAAAATAAAGGAAACTTGGACCAATTGTGCTTTGAACTCATCAAATGGCTGGAGGAAAAATAGAGATTTTAAAAATTTTTGCCGCATGGAAAAATCTTTTTCCGCCTTTTTTGGCCGTGTTTTTCCTCAGATTTTTGTGAGATGACGAATGAGATTTTATAACTCTCGGCATTGTTATTGTGAGTTATGATTGGTTGTTGTTAGCAACCAAACCAAAAATTAATGTATGAATTAAGTTTAAAATGAATCATTTGAACCCAAAAGTAGATTGGTATTTTGACAAAGCTGAAAAGTGGCAAGAGCAAATCGTATTATTGAGAAACATACTACAAGAATGTCAGCTAAGTGAAGAATTAAAATGGGGTGTTCCAACCTACACTTATAAGAATAAGAATATTGTTTTAATACATGTCTTTAAAGAGTACTGTGCTATTTTGTTTCCCAAAGGTGTTTTATTGGCAGATAAACTTGGCGTATTGATTCAACAAACGGAAAACGTTCAAGCTGCTCGACAGATTAGGTTTACAAAAGTAGCAGAGATCGTTGCCCTTAGAACAGCCATAAAAGAATACATTTTTGAAGCCAAAGAGGTGGAAGATTTAGGTTTAAAAGTCCAACTAAAAAAGACCAAAGACTATATTGTACCTGAAGAATTTCAAATGATTTTAGACAGTAATCCCGATGTAAAGACTGCTTTTGAGTCCTTGACGCCTGGACGACAAAGGGCCTATCTTTTTTATTTTTCTCAACCTAAACAGTCCAAAACAAAAGCAATAAGAGTCGAAAAATTTAAGAACCATATTTTACAAGGCAAGGGAATGGATGATGTTTAATACGATTTGATTATCCACATATTGTTCGAATCTCTTACCTTTGTTAAAAGCAAAAGGTACATCATCATGGCAAAAAATAAAACGGAAGAAACAGAGGTAAATGTTTTTGATTTTATCGAATCTTATGTCGAAAAAGAGGAAAAAAAGCCGATAGTTTGCGTTTAATTGAACTTTTGAGCGAATGGTCGGGCTTCGAACCAAAAATGTGGGGACCGACGATCATAGGATTTGGAAGTTATCATTACAAATATGTTAGCGGGCATGAAGGAGATGCGCCAATCCTTGGTTTTTCACCACGCAAAGCGGAATTCTCGCTCTATGTTTATTCGCCTATTGAAGAACAAAAATCATTATTAGAAAAACTTGGAAAATTTAAAATTGGAAAGGTGTGCATTTATATCAAAAAACTTGACGATATCGATATCGACATTCTTCAAAAAATGAGCCTTTCTTCTATAGCTTATATCGAAGAACATCACGAATGTGCTTGTAGAACTAAATAATAGTTCGTTCCTAAAAAATAGCCTCATGTTACGTCAACACGAGGCTATTTTTTATATTAATAGCGAGATTTAAAACTGAAACCCAAATCGGGCAAATATATATCGACCATCAGATCCCATCTGCACAGAATCATTAAAACCACCTTGATCGGTCCACCCATCAAACTGTGGTGTAGGATAAGTATTCAATAGATTGTTGGCGCCTATAGTAACTCTATATTGATTAGTAATACCATAACTCAAACTTAAATCCAACGTGCCCGCAGCATCATACGTATCCGTCGCTACTTTGAATAATTCGTCTGCTTCAGATTGATTGGTTGCTGGGGAGTCTACCCATTGAAAATCTTGTAGTTGTACTTGACTAAATTGTGTATATACAAGCATGATATCTAACTTTCTCCATTGATACATTAGATTGACACCTACTTTATAGTCGGGTGCAGCTGCTTGTAAATAGGCTTGGGAAAAAGGTCCAAAAAAGGTAAATTGGTTCAAGTCCTCGTTGTGGATTTTGTCAATTTTTGTTTTGTTAAAATTCGCTGCTATCCCAGCTGTAAGTGAAGATTGATTGATTCCCAATGATTGTTTATAATTCAATATAATGTCTATGCCCGAGGTTTTCGTATCAACTCCATTAGCAAAAAATTGGGCAGCTTCAGCACCAACGTTTAAAGTAGAAACATCAAAAACATCGGTAAGTATAATCCTATCTTTGACATTGATGAGATAACCATCAACGGTAGCAGAAAAACCGCCTGATTTAAAAGTAACCCCTCCGGCAACATTGCTAGCTTTTTCTTCTTGCAACGGATCAATGCCAAATATTTTGGCCACCGTGCTTGTATTAGACGCCAATAATGTCTGTAGTGATCTACCAGCTACAATATTCGTAAAAATTAAATTGTAATGGATTTGAGCCAATGAAGGTGCTCTGAAACCCGAAGAAACCGAAGCCCTTAAAGCTAAACCGTCTAGGATGTTGTATCTACTGGCCAATTTATAATTTAAGGTATTCCCAAAATCACTATAGTTTTCATACCGTAAAGCTCCTGAAAACAACCAGTCTTTGGTTGCATTTAACTCCACATCACCGTAAAAACCAATATTTGATCTTGTTTTGTCCACGGCATTGGCTGGACTGTAGCCTGGAAATCCTTGGGATCCACCTCCAGGTGCAACGCCATACTCATTGAGGAAAGGATCTTGATTAGCTGGGTTTGTGATAGCAATACCATTCACATCATAGTTGGCATAAGAACCAACTTCACCTTCAAAAATTTTGAAGTTTTCTGCTCGATATTCTGTTCCGAAAGCTAGGTTTAATCCCGAAGCGATAGTTTTATAATATTTGGAAAAATTGAGTGAAGTTACATGCATGTCTAAGCTATGTCCACCAGCGTCAAATTCTGTAGGTGATGACGAACCAAGCGAAGCATTATTCGTGTTTTTGATCAAATAGTGAAAGTTATTTCCACCATAATTATGGCTAAAATCAGCCAGCCAGCCACCATTCATTTCGTGGCGAATTCCTGCAGTAATACTATTATCAACGATATTGGATGTTATCCTTGGCGTAAATCCGTTGGGATATAAAGATGAAACAGTTCTTGGTTCATCTTCAGATGGTTCTGACCTTGAAAAGGCAAAGGCATCAGTGTCTCTGTTTCCTCTACCTCCAAATAGATACAACTCTGATTTGTCCGCCAAAGGAAGGGCAGCATTGACCATAAACTGAAATTGATCTACGGCAGCGGATCCATATCCTTTTCTCCAAGAGTATCCCGGTCGTAGGGTTCTGGCTTTGGTCAAATATTCTGCGGTAAAATTGGCAAATCCACCTTTAGTTCCTAGGCTTATACCATAATTTAAATCTACTCGGGTGGTATTTCCATCATAACTCTTGTCCCCATCCGGATCTAAAGATCTGTTTTTACCATTGACGTTTGAAATATCTTCACCAGATTTTTCAGCATAATCATCACCTACGTCCGTACTATATACACCGTAACTAATCCCTCCAGACAAACCATGGGTTTTATCCTTCAACACAACATTAATGACACCAGCTATGGCGTCAGAACCATACTGTGCAGATGCTCCATCCCGAAGGATTTCAATTCGTTTTATGGCTGATGCTGGTATCGCATTGAGGTCTGTTCCCGTATTACCTCTTCCTCTAGTTCCAAATATATTGACCAAGGAAGATTGATGTCTTCTTTTGCCATTGATAAGGACGAGAGTTTGGTCTGGCCCTAAACCTCTAAGAGATGCAGGATCAACGTGGTCAGCACCATCAGAACCTGATTGTTTGGTAGCGTTAAATGAAGGTGCTGTAAATTGTAAAACTTGATTTACTTCAACTCTTCCCGTATTATTCGCTATGTTGGCCACCTCGATGACATCCACGGCCACTGGCGAGTTTGTCGAACTACGGTTGTAGGAACGAGAGCCTACGACTTGGATTTCACCCAACAAAATACCTTCTTCCAAAGTAATGTTTACTTCTGTTAAACCGGCAACAGATTTTTCTAAACTATTATAGCCAGTATAACTAAAAATTAAAATAGCATCAATGTTTTTTAATTGTAAGGAATACGCACCTGCTTCGTCCGTTATAGTACCATTAGAAGTACCCTTTTCTGATACACTCACTCCAATAAGTGGCACATCATCTTTGTCGGTAACAACACCAAAAACAGTTTGTCCAAAAACTGTACATTGTGACAGTAGTATAAATACAAAAATCAAGTTTTTCATGATTTGTTTCGTTTAAAGGTTAATAAGATCAAATGGTTGTAAGCTATATGTATACATGATTCAGGACGTAATGTCCATAAATTTTCGAAATAAAATAAAGGTGATAAAGCTTATATAAAAAATATAGATACCGCTTTTCTAATACAATTATATATATTTTTTTTCAAATATACCGAAATTCGAAATAATTTATTGATTCTTTTTGTTAAAGCTATTTTTTACGAAACTTCGCCAAAACTTCTTCCCTTTTAAATATAACAATCCGGCCAATTAAATCGTAGGGAATAGCTTGGTCGAGTGGAAACTGAACAGAACCCTTTCCTTGTTTATATTGGGACAATTCTTTAGAAAAAGCTTCATGGCCTGAAGGCGTAGCATACACACCAATATGATGTTTATAACCTGCAAAATATAGGAGTGGGCGACCTGATATTTTGTAAGCAGGCATATTGTAAGCAATTTCTTCGAGGGCATCGGGTGCATTTTCTTTTATAATCGTCCTTATATTTTCAAAAATATGTTGCGTTCCTTTCGGGAATGAAGCCATGTATTCATCTACATTAACATGTTTTGTTGTCATAAATTATGCTTTAACTGGTCATAGTATTTGGTCATATATTTTTTGTGTGCCAAACCTAGATATGAAATGGTCAACATATCTTTAACCATTTCCAAAGGTAGTTCTGTTGGGTGAATATAGGTACTTCCTTGTAAACCCCATTTATTGGGAACAGGATAGACATTTTTTTTTCCCATCAAACAAAATACCTCCTGGTCAGAAAGTGAAAATTTTGTACAAATTCTTTGTTGCTCCAAGTCAATGGTCAACCAAATTTTTTGGTCAAGCCTTATGGATTCCCTATCAAAATGCGGTAAAGAATGTGCGCCTGGAAAACTGAATATCCATTCCCGATAAGGGTCAAAAAAAGAAGGTGAATCATTTTTTTCCATGAACTAAACATCAATTTTTTGTTGTAGCAAATATAATCGCTTTTATAAAGATTTGGCGTTACTGCTGTCCAAATATCAAAGTTTTAGTGAGATTGACTTCCTATATCTCTGAAAATTTCAAAAGACATTGACCTTTTACGACAAATTGCAAATTCTTTTTATCTTTGCGACCGCTGAATAAAATTTTAACAACCAATTCAGTTTATTTTAATACCAACCGGGACCAAAAAGTAGATTCATGTCAAAAACAAGAGCAGTCATCACTACGGTGGGAGGATTCGTTCCAGAGGACATCCTTACGAATTACGATTTGGAAAAAATGGTAGATACTACGGATGAATGGATAACCACAAGGACCGGAATAAAGGAAAGAAGAATCTTAAAAGGGGAAGGTAAAGCTACTTCCTACATGGGAGTTCAAGTTGTAGAAGAAATTTTAAAAAAGAGAAATATACAAGCGGATGACATCGATATGTTAATCTGCGCAACCGTCACAGGAGACATGGTATTTCCTGATACCGCAAACACTATACTCGATAAGGTCGGTGCAAAAAACGCCTTTGGGTATGACATTAATGCTGCTTGTTCTGGGTTTTTATTTGCTTTGACTACTGGTGCAAAATTTATTGAATCGGGTACGTACAAAAAAGTAATTGTGGTAGGCGCAGACATGATGTCTTCCATCGTAAACTATAAGGACAGGACAACTTGCATCATTTTTGGTGATGGAGCTGGCGGTGTTTTGCTAGAACCTTCAGTAGATGAAAACCACGGGATCATAGATGCAATATTGAGAGGTGACGGTTCTGGAAGGGCATATCTACATATGAAGGCTGGTGGGTCATTGAGACCCGCAACCAAGGAGAGTGTGCATGATTTGGACCACTATGTTTACCAGGATGGGAAACCCGTTTTTAAAGCGGCCGTAACAGGCATGGTCAATACGATAAAAGATTTATTAGATCGAAACCAATTGTCCATCGAAGATATAGACTGGATTGTTCCTCATCAGGCGAATATGAGAATTATTAATTCTGTAGCTGACATGCTGGACTTCCCTAAAGAAAAAGTGATGATCAACATTCACAAATTTGGAAATACAACAGCCGGAACCCTTCCTCTCTGTTTATGGGAATATGAAAACAGAATGAAAAAAGGAGATAAGGTCATTCTCACTGCATTTGGTGGAGGTTTCACCTGGGGTAGTTCATATATTGTATGGGATCATTGATTAAATTCTCAAAAATCAGTTTTTTACATACCAATTTTATAATTTTGTAGCAAGAAAATAGTTTATGGCGAGTACTTCAGATATTAGAAATGGCCTTTGTCTTAATTACAATGGTGATGTTTATTCCATTGTAGAATTTTTACATGTCAAACCGGGAAAGGGAAATGCCTTTGTCAGAACAAAAATAAAGAGTTTAACTTCAGGAAAAGTGATTGAAGCTACTTTTCCCGCAGGACATAAAATTGATGATGTTAGGGTAGAAAGAAGAAAGTATCAATTTCTTTATAGTGATGAAACTGGATACAATTTTATGGACAATGAAACTTTTGACCAAGTAATTATTTCAGAAGCGATGATCGATAGCCCTCAATTTTTGCGAGAAGGAAGTGACATTGATATCCTTTTTCATGCAGAAAAAGAAATTCCGCTGACAACAGAAATGCCTGCTTCGATTGTGCTTGAAGTGACGTATACTGAACCAGGTGTACGAGGAGATACAGCAACCAACGTGACGAAGGCAGCTACCGTCGAAACAGGTACTGAAGTAAAAGTTCCCATATTTATCAACCAGGGAGATAAAATAAAAATTGACACCAAAACAGGTGCTTATTTAGAAAGAGTTAAATCATAATAACCATAAAACGAAACACCATGGATTTTAATGAAATACAAGAATTAATTAAACTTGTCAACAAGTCCAACCTGACAGAATTCAAATTGAAAGACAAAGAATTCGAAATTCAAATCAGAACAAAACAACATCAAAAAGGTGGAGACATCCAGTATGTGCAAGCTCCTCCTGTTTTGTCGACCGTGCCAGCACCAGTTGCTGCACCTGTAACTTCTACTCCTGTAGAAGGTGACAAAGTAGCTCCTACTCCTTCTTCAGGCAAAAAAACAATCGAAATTAAATCACCAATCGTAGGAACTTTTTACCGTTCGTCTGGTCCTGACAAACCTGTTTTTGTAAAAGTAGGCGACGCAATTACTTCTGGTACAGTCGTTTGTATTATAGAAGCTATGAAGTTGTTTAACGAAATTGAAAGCGATGCAACAGGTACCATCGTAAAAATTTTGGTTGAGGATGCTTCGCCTGTAGAATACGATCAGGTATTGTTTTTAGTTGAAGTGTAGCATCTACATTTTAATTATTGACTTTTTTCTCACGAAAATACATCCTTAGGTATGTTTAATAAAATTCTTATAGCCAATAGAGGAGAAATTGCATTGCGCATTATCCGGACTTGCAAAGAAATGGGTATCAAAACTGTGGCGATTTATTCCACAGCTGACAAAGAAAGTCTTCATGTTAGATTTGCAGATGAAGCAGTTTGTGTGGGCCCAGCTTCATCCACAGAATCCTATTTGAATATCCCGCGCATCATGGCAGCGGTAGAAATAACCAATTGTGATGCCGTTCATCCAGGTTATGGCTTCTTGGCTGAAAATGATAAGTTTGCTGAAATTTGCCAACAATATGGCGTTAAATTTATCGGCCCAACAGCGGAAATGATTCGTAGAATGGGTGATAAAGTCACCGCTAAAGAAACAATGATTAAAGCAGGTGTCCCTGTTGTTCCTGGTTCGGGGGGTCTTGTAAAAGACTTAGCATCAGGCCTTAAAACAGCCAAAAGTGTTGGTTATCCAATCATGATTAAAGCCACAGCTGGGGGTGGTGGAAAAGGTATGCGTATTGTTTCGAAAGAAGAAGATTTTGAAACCATGTGGGAAAGTGCCAAACAAGAGGCCAAAGCTTCTTTTGGAAATGATGGCATGTACATCGAAAAATTTGTCGAAGAGCCAAGGCATATAGAAATCCAAATTATTGGTGACCAGTTTGGAAAAGTAATTCACCTTTCAGAAAGAGAATGTTCCATACAGCGAAGACATCAAAAGCTGGTTGAAGAAAGTCCTTCTCCTTTTTTGGATCAAGCATTGCGTGAAAAAATGGGTGATGCTGCTGTCAAAGCGGGTAGCTATATCAACTACGAAGGAGTTGGGACCATCGAGTTTTTGGTAGACAAATACAAAAACTTTTATTTCATGGAGATGAATACCAGAATCCAGGTAGAACATTGTGTAACCGAGGAAGTTATCGACCATGATTTGATCAAAGAACAAATAAAGGTAGCTGCAGGGATAGCCATTACGGGTAGTAATTATTTCCCGTCGATGCATGCTATCGAATGTAGAATAAATGCCGAAGACCCACTGAATGGATTTCGACCAAGTCCGGGAAAAATTACTTCCTTTCATAGTGCAAAAGGCCATGGTGTCAGGGTAGATACCCACGTTTATGCTGGCTATTCTGTCCCACCATTTTATGATTCTATGATAGCTAAACTGATTTGCAAAGCGCAAACCCGAGAAGAGTGTATTAAAAAAATGCAAAGGGCCTTAGATGAGTTTGTGGTGGAAGGTATCAAAACAACGGTTCCTTTTCACAAAGCACTCATGAAAACTGAAGCTTTTAAGTCAGGAAAATTTGATACTAGTTTCTTGAATACTTTTGATTTTGACCAGTGTGTTGAATAATTTTATCATCTCATGAGCGCATTTTTCAGGCTCATTTCTAGGGTAGGCAACTATAAACGTCAGTTTACAGCAAGCATAATATCCAACATCTTATTATCCCTTTTTACGGTAATCAGTATACCGCTATTGATTCCTTTTTTTCAAATGTTGTTTGATAAAAGTAGTCCAGTTGTCACGCCACCATTAACCAATGATATCGATCTTTGGGTCAATTATTATTTGAGTTCTCTGATAGCATCCGTAGGTAAAATCAAGGCTTTGATGTGGGTTTGTGGCATCATGGTGGCTGTCTTTTTTTTTAAGAACCTCTTTCGCTATTTGGCCTTGTATTTTATGGCTCCTGTTAGAAATGGAATCATATATGACTTACGTGCCGAACTATTTAATAAGTTTTTAGAACTGCCACTAGGTTTTTATTCTAATGAAAAAAAGGGGAAACTTCTGTCTGGGATGACGACCGATGTTCAGGAAATCGAATGGTCCATTCTCAATGTCATAGAAGCCGTTTTTAAAGCACCTATTATCATGATAGGCAGTATCTTTTTTATGGTGTATATCAGTCCACAATTAACCGGTTTTGTTGTGATATTACTGGCATTTACCGCTATTATCATTGGTTCCATTTCTAAAAATTTGAAAAAAGAATCGTCAAAAGTACAAGAGAAGGTCGGCGAACTTACCAGTACATTGGAAGAGACTATAGGAGGCATACGGATTATCAAAGGTTTTGGTGCTGAATCATATCAAGCAGGCAAATTCAAACAAGAAAATTCAAGCTTTAAAACCATATTGACTAAACTTTTGTGGCGGAGAGACATGTCAGCGCCAATGTCTGAGTTTTTAGGAATTACCGTCGTGACGGTT
>JBATMZ010000104.1:0-2637 GCA_049290115.1 Saprospiraceae bacterium
CTGCATAGACAGGAATATTTATAAGTTTAAATGGTTTTCCATTTATTGTTTTTACATCTTCAATAGCGTATTTGTTTGTACTAATTCTAATAGCAAGATTGTTGGTCAACTCTATCCATGACTTCAAATAATGATCGTAGCCGAGCATGAGAGCCGTTAAAAAATGATCGCAAATCATTTTAGACTCGAACTGCGAGACCCTTCTCGCAGCTAAGACAATATTAGTTTACAAAATTATTGACAATCCGCCGCGGCGGAGATGACTGATTGTTTTGAGACAAAATCACAACCAATCAGAGATGAACTGGTGCATCCAACGAAGATATTACATTATCTTTGTGTGATTTACAAACATGGAGAGTCCGCCAAAGACGGAGAGACTTTCACGCACGGTTCTGTGGGAAGGTTGGGGTGAAATTCCCCTGCCTGACCCGATTAAGCACAATAGAATAAATCCAAAATGGCGTGTAATTTCATATTAGAACTCAAAATAATAAGTACTTTTGTTTTAAATTCCAATCATAATGTCTAAAGTTAAATTTATTGATCTTTTTTGTGGCATAGGTGGCTTTCGGACAGCTACGGATCAAGCTTGCATAGAAAACGACCTCATACCCGAGTGCGTTTTTTCATCGGACATTGATAAATATTGCCAAGATAGCTATGAAGCTAATTTTGGACACAGACCATTTGGCGATATAACAAAGATTGATGAAAAAGATATTCCAGACCATGATATTTTATTTGCAGGCTTCCCTTGTCAGCCTTTTAGCATCATAGGTCAAATGCAAGGTTTCAATGACATCAGGGGAACTTTGTTTTTTGACATTGCAAGAATATTAAAACACAAAAAACCTAAAGCTTTTGTTCTTGAAAACGTAAAACAACTTGTTGGTCATAATGGTGGAAATACCCCGAAAACGATTATCAAAACTTTAGAAAAAGATTTGGGCTATACTGTAACGTTTGCTGTTCTAAATGCATTAGACTATGGTCTACCACAAAAACGAGAACGTGTAATAATAATTGGTCATAAAGATCCAATTTTGTTTAGTTTTCCTTCTCCTGTGAGACCATTTAAACCACTTTCTGAAATATTAGAAAAGAAGGTTGATTTGAAACATTATGCTTCTGAGTATATTGCCCAAAAACAAAAGCAAACGCATAAATCTGCATATAAATTATCTATTTGGCACGAAAACAAAGCAGGAAACATATGTTCTTATCCTTATTCCTGTGCACTTAGAGCTGGTGCTTCTTACAACTATTTACTCGTTAATGGGGAAAGACGATTAACACCAAGAGAAATGTTCCGTTTACAAGGTTTCCCAGACAATTACAAAATTGTTGTTGCGGACGGACAAGCCAGAAAACAGGCAGGTAATGCTGTTCCGGTCAATTTGGTTAAAGCCGTAATTTTAAAATTATTACCTTTTGTTGCTCCAGATATGGATATGACATCAGTATTAAGGGAATATGAAGTGAAATATGGAGAACAATAAATCACCTAAACTAAGAACAGTAAACAAATCTGTTTCAGCATTTCCATTAAATGAATTTCCTAAAGATTTTCCATTTTTACTTGGTAAGGAGTTAATTTATTTGTTAGCAGCCAAAGGTAAACCTGAACTTGAAGGCTCAGAATGGGAAAGTATTTTTGCAACTTGCATCGGTGCTGATTGGAAAACTTCCAATGTAGGACTTGATGATGTTATTATGGGTAATACTGCTTGGGGAGCCAAAACAGTAAAATCCACGAATCCATTAGCACAAAAAAAAGTCCGATTAATTTCTGGTAGAAACTCGCCTAATTATTCATTTGGAGAAAGAAGTGACCAAAAGGCTGACCCTAAATTAATTGGCAATCTTGTTCTTGAAATTTGGAATGAAAGAGTTTCTGCTATAAGAGAAAAATTCAAACATTTAAGAACAGTGGTTTTAATAAAATCTAATGATCTTTCAAAAGTTTTAGTTTTTGAGTTCGAAACGATAAGAAATGACTATGAACTTTACAAATGGGAATGGAATGAAAGGGGAAATTTGATAGGAACAAATATTAAAAATGGAGAGCATGTATTCACGTGACAACCACATGGTTCACAATTCACCATCATTGAAAATATTCCTGAAAATAGCTTATTAATTGAAATTAGAAAACCAGAAGCATTAAATAAGGAACTTATCCTAACAACATTGGGCTTTGATAAAACATGGATTACAATAACAAAGAGATAGTAAACAACTGTGCTTAACAATGCACTGGACGGACAGACTTGCTAACGCTGTGTCCGCCGGCAGTGCTGGACGTTAGCTGCAAGCATATCGAAACTCACGACAGATAGAAAATGAAGGAAATTATTGAACTTTCAGATAAAGAATTAACAATCGACAGAAATGAATACCTAAAAGTTAAAGGAAGCATTGACACTAATTTATATTATATCGAAAGTGGAAGTTTGAGAATTTTTGTATTGGACGATTACGAAGAACAAACTATTAGGTTAGGTTACAAAGAAAATTTAATTGTTTCGTTAGACTCATTTTTGACAAGAAAACCTTCTGACTTATTTATTCAAGCAATTAAAAAGACTGTGGTAAAAGTCGTAACCAAAGAACAAATTGACATATTTTTGGAAA
>JBATMZ010000105.1:0-1641 GCA_049290115.1 Saprospiraceae bacterium
TGAACCTGGTATTTTTCATTTTCTATATCAGTAATATAGGACTATCACAAGCGTCTAAAATTTTCAGACACATTTCCAAAAAGGATGGCTTGTCCCAAATATCCGTATTCTCTATCGCTCAGGATAATTCAGGCTTCTTATGGTTTGGAACCCGCGATGGTCTGGACAGATACGATGGTTATACATTTAAAAAACTACAAGAATGAGTCTTCTCCCAACAGCTTGGCTTCTAACGATATCAGGGTGATATATAATGATGACCAAACAGGGGATTTGTGGATTGGTACAAATGATGGCTTAAGCTATTACCGTTCGGCACTGGATGATTTTGAAAATTTCAAAAATGATCAAAACGCACACAGCTTGTCATCCATTGAAGTATTATCGATTTTTATAGATTCAAAAAAGAGAATATGGGTTGGTACTTCTTCTGGACTGAATTTATTTGACAAGAAAACCGGTAAATTTTTACGCTATATGTATAGCAATGTCCCTTCTGATCAATTTTACAAAAGGAGCATTGATGCTATAATGCAGGATAAAGAGTCACAGGCAAATAAACCAGTTACCAGTTATTGATGTAAAAAAACAATTTATGTTGGCATCAAGCCAATATAAGGGCATGCTTGCAAGCCATCAGGATATAAAAAAATTTCCGCAATCTACCAAGCCTGACGGCAGTCCCCATGACAGAACTTCAGAATGGTGGTGCAGCGGTTTTTTTGGAGGTCCATTATGGTATATTTATGAATTTACAAAAGATACCACATTCAAATCTGCCGCAAACAAATGGACAATGGCAGTAGAAAAAGAGAAGCATAATAATCGTACACATGATTTGGGTTTTATATTGTATTGTACTTTTGGCAATGGATACAGAATTACAAAAGACAAGTCATATGTAGAACCAATGCTTACAGGAGCCAACTCTTTGGCAACCAGATTTGAGCCTGCTATTGGATTAATAAAATCATGGGATAAAAAAGATATTTGCGACTACCCGGTTATCATCGACAATATGATGAATCTGGAGTTTCTGTTTTGGGCAGCCTAATTAACCTGTGTAGCTATTTTAGGACGAGACAATAACACAATGTCATTTCGATGGAGCTTTAGCGACTGAGAAACCCTTTTTAGTCTCATGTTTTTGAAAATACTAATTTTACAAAATAGAACTAATTGAGTCAAAAGTTCTTCTTTTTTATAGAAGGATTTAGGATGAGTAAATTTAGAGGAACCTAAGAAAATAAACATCACTCCAAAAAAAAAAATCCACTTCCCAATATGACTTAGGAAGTGGATCTATAATTAACTAAAACTATCCGTTATCTATATCTCACATAGATTACTCGATGATGATCATTTTCTTAATAGCTGTGAAGTCACCACTTACTAAGGTGTAGTAAAGTACACCACTTACTCCTAATTGCTCTCGTGTGAATACTTCACTGTTCATGCCTTTAGTTGCTGCGATGTTTCTTACCATCAATACTTTTCCTGTTACATCATATACGCTCATTGTAGCTGCTGCTGCTTCTGGCATATTAAATGTTACAGTCGTCTGACCTTTGAATGGGTTTGGCTCGTTTTGGAACAACTCGATACTTGTTACCGGTGCTGTTCTTACACTCAAGCTTACAT
>JBATMZ010000106.1:0-2096 GCA_049290115.1 Saprospiraceae bacterium
ACTTTGTTTTCAATACCGGAATCTATGGATTTTTTGACGACAACACTTCCGGCAAGATCAGTAATAACAACATCAACAAATGCCACGTCTTCAATATGAATACTTACATTATCTACAACGGGGTTTGAGTAAATTTGACTCCATGTTGGAATAGACTTTGTTTCTTCGGTGGAGGTAGAAATGCCCAGTGTTTTTTCGTCTATGGAACATACATGAGCATACCAGTAATCGTACCCCTGTTTCTGAAGAAGAATATTACTCTCTACAACGATGGAACCATTATCTAAAAAATCAGCTTTTCTTACTTGTATTCTGAAGTCCGTACTTCTGTGATCATAGGACAAAAACTGTCCTACTTTTGTTACAATCATTGAGATAGGCTCTATAGACAAGACATCCCATCTCTCGATAGGATCGTCGTTATTGGCATAATAACTGGCTAAAAAATATGCTTTTCCATTTTTCAGCCCAATGGGTATCAATATAGTATAAATGGTATCTTTATATGAAACATAGTCCAACTTACCTAAAATCTCACCGTTTTTGTCTGACCACCATAACCATGAAAAATATCTTACCGGTAAACTGGAATTAGGAGCCATAATTTGTGTAAGGAAAATATGATCGGATTTGAAGGTTAATTCCGGAGTATACCTGAAAACATTAAATTGGGGTCGTGCAAAGGACTCTGTGACTTCGATGGTTTTAGTTATATGCACACTATCGAGATTTGCGATATTAAACCAATGCAAAAAAGCCTTCGACGGAGATTCTTGGAATTGAATTTTATCTTCCAGACCGGTCAGAATGACCATCGTATCTTTATTAAAAATTTGTTTTGTCCAAGGTCCATAATATTCTGAATATTCCGGGTTCATTGTCATTAGCGTGGCGGAGGTTTGTTCTATATTCAAACTATCATTGACCTTGTTAAATTCAAAATAGTCTTTAGCAGATGTATCGGTGTACTCAGACCTATAAAAAAGACTAAAGTATTTACCTTCTTCCTGCCTGTGCAGTCTTGCTCCTCCTGCGGTGAACCGGGCATGGTCAAATCGAGTAGTATCCAGACCATAATGAAAACTTTTGTTTTTTCCAGTATGGTAATCAATAATATGAACTGTAGGTGTACCAATAAAAGCAAACCAATTCGGATCGTTTTTAATAGTCGTATCTCTGTGTCTGAGTGTCAAAATCTCAATGTCTCCGGTAGAAGTAAATCCAATGTATGGCGAAGGTCGTTCATAATTTTTTATCCCGGTGTGTTGATTATGCTGGTGTACCCATATTTCTTCACCGGTATGTTTATTCAGCTTTGTAAGTCTGAATCCGTCCCAACCTGAATAACCTTTAATCGAAGTATACGTATCTTCCAAAACAAAAAAGTCATCACCTTTTTCAGTAGATTTACTAAAGTTTCGTTGACCATATGGTGTATTATAAGGCGCTCTTGGGTTTTCAGGAAAATAATAATCGTAAGTGTAATATTGCCATTTTGGATTATTAATCGTAAATGGAGGTATGTCGGACAATTCCTGGCTGAATAAATGAATTTGACATCCTAATAATAAATAAATAAATAGGATAAAAATTTTCATTGTAGATCGTATTATGATGAAAGGGTGTTTGTGTATCCTTACGTAACTTTGGATATGTTATAATTTGACAAACAAAGTTAAAAGAGTTTTTCACATTTCAATGATGAAAAGCTTCAACCAATTGTAAAGAAATTACTAGCAATTGCATCTGATTTCATTTTTAGAAAATCCTGAGGGTCATAAATAAGCTATCCTAACTTTTAATGTTTAACAGTAAAAAGATATTAGAATGGACTCATTTATGGCCATTTTGGTTGAGCCTCATCAGGTTTAATTACAATTTAATCAATTTATGTACCATAGCCGGCAATTTACCTGCTTTGTCGACAATGGTGATGTTATACATTCCTGAAGGAAGAAAAGAAACATCAACTTTGTTTTCAATACCGGAATCTATGGATTTTTTGACGACAACACTTCCGGCAAGATCAGTAATAACAACATCAACAAATGCCACGTCTTCAATATGAATACTTACATTATCTACAACGGGGTTTG
>JBATMZ010000107.1:0-1537 GCA_049290115.1 Saprospiraceae bacterium
AGTAGATTATTTTCAAGATCAAGGCGAAAAACACAGACATAGCAATAGCTATGGCGAGGCTTTTCAACGCTGATATTGGGAATAAGATCAAGTTTTATAGGTATTTATTTTGTTCCTGTACCACTAGAGTAAATTCTGTGTTGACTATTTTTAATCTCCCTTCTATTAAAAATAGCTTCCCTTACAGAATGAATGAACCCCAAACCAAATTACCTTTTCTTCTTTATTTTTTCTTTTTCAGTTTTTGTTTTAGTGGTAGTGTTTTTGCACAGCCTGCCGATCCTGTCGGTTTAGATGCGAGAATCACACCTCCAACTGCTGGCTCAGGCGAAATATTTTTAGCAGCAGGACCAAATAATGTGGGTGCGATCAATATTGTGTACAGACTATTTTATTCGACCACCGCTTCTGCGCCAGCTGATCCAAAAACAGCCACTCCATATGTATTTGGAAGTACTGCTGGAGATGGAGGTGGTACTGCTGCTTTTGGATTTATGTTATCAGGATTAACACCAAGCACATCTTATACTTTTTGGCTCTACCAATACAATACTGTAACAATGCAGTATTCAGCAAATCCTGCAACTGATACACAAATTTCAGGTGCCGCGCCTTCTGGCCCTACCACCAACTTAGCTAATCCTACATGTCCTTCTGCCAATGTGATCAACATCTATGGAGACGCATATATGACGAACATTGCAACGGAATATAATCCCAATTGGGGGCAATCAGGGTTTTGCTGTGTCAATCCGGCTTTTAATCCGGGGACAGGAAATACAGTCCTGGCCTATACTAGTTTTAATTATCAGGGTACGTTGTTGAATCAGACAAATGCATCATCCATGACCTACCTCAATTTTGATATATGGACCAATGCCAATACGGAAGCTACCACCATTCAGGTAAGTCCAATTAATACGGGTACAGGACCTGCAGAAGTGCTTGTAACGGTACCCTATACACAGGGCGGCTGGACAAGAGTGAGCTTGCCTAAAAGTGCCTTTACAGGTATGACATGGGATGGTGTATTCCAATTGAAATTTGCAGCTAATGGTCCGGGAAGTACTGTTCCGGTGGATATATATCTGGACAATATTTATTTTTCTAACTGTGCACCGGCCACACCAACCACCAACCTTCCCAATCCGACATGTCCTGAAGCCAATGTGATCAATATTTATGGTGGCGCATACCCGACGAGCATTGCTACTAACTACAATCCTAATTGGGGCCAATCAGGATTTTGCTGCGTCAATTCGGCATTTAATCCTGGAACAGGAAATACAGTCTTGGCCTATACTAATTTCAATTATCAGGGTACACTTTTGACTCCAACAAATGCATCATCGATGGCGTACCTGAATTTTGATATATGGACAAATGCCAATCCAGCTGCTACGACCATTCAGGTAAGCCCAATCAATAATGGTACAGGACCGGCTGAAGTACTTGTTACGGTACCCTATACGCAGGGCGGCTGGACAAGAGTGAGCTTGCCAAAAAGTGCTTTTACAGGAATGACATGGAATAGTGT
>JBATMZ010000108.1:0-35055 GCA_049290115.1 Saprospiraceae bacterium
GCCATAATACTAAACCATTTATCGGAAAAGAAGTGATACTATTCCTAATGCCAAAATCTGACCTGTCTGGTCTTTCATCTTTCATTTTAGCGTCAAAAAGCATATGATGTATTTGATTAAAAGGCTCAACGTTGACCCATTTTTCTATATTACTAGCGCTAATATTGTCAATATTTGCCGATTTAAGTGAAAAGTCTCTTAAGTTTGTATACTTCATGGGCACAAGATAGGAAGATTCTAAAAAAAAAATTGGCAATATATTGATAATGGACACATAAATAAAATTATTATATATAAATATTTCGTTTTTGTAGCAATACAACTTTTAAGAAAAAAATATTAACGATGTTTTAATATATTTTTGAAATTTGTCTAACTTAGAGTTTTAAATAAACAATATGTCAAAATATAAGTCCAAATCATTCCTTAAAAAAAAGGACAATTTATCTCCTCAAGAAAAAAAAGCTGAAGCTAAATTTTTTAAAGTAGCCATAATCATTACTTTGGTACTCATTCTCGTAATGTATTTGGTTTACAGCAGCTTCTAATTTATTTTTAGATTTGGTGATTTAATAATCCATTTTTAAAAATTCAAATAGAAATCTTTGGTAAGATTTTTAAATTCAACAGTATAATCTGCTGATTCTTTTTCCATAATGTACAGAATATTTTTGTTTGGGTGATCATTCTTTGTTCTAGATAATTTTAATAAAAATCGGGTAATATTTTTTCCTACTTTTGAGCAAACTTCAGTTTTTTCAACCAAAAACAGTCCATATTTATCTATTTTTTCTATAAGCAAAGCGCCCTCGTGAACAGGTAAAATAAGATAGAAAAAACCATCCTTTTTCAGGAGATTAACGACGCACTTTAACAAGTCTTCCTGACTTAAGTACAAAGTGTGTCTAGCCATTTTCCTACTATCATCAGACGGCAATAAATTGTCTAAAAAATAGGGAGGATTACTTATTATAACATCGTAATATTCAAATCTAATTTTATTAAATTCTTGTATAGATGTTTGAAGTACCGTGATATTTCTTCCAATTGCATTATTACGTACATTTTCCATTGCCCGACTACATGCCGTACTATCAAACTCAATAGCGTCGATTACTAAATGAGGATTTTTTTGAGCCAACATCAATGCCAATATTCCAGTTCCAGTTCCGATGTCTAAAACATTTTTTGCACGAATAACGTTTGACCAAGCACCTAACAAAATACTATCAGTAGTTACTTTCATTGTACAATCAGCCTGGTTTAAAGTGAAGTTTTTAAACGAAAAAGTATTTTTATTACTATGTTTACGATTCAAATGACTCTATTTGGCAATTTACAATTTAACCCACTTTCCTATGTGAACGTTGCCGCTTGCGTCAAAAATTCGTAAAATATAAATATCGGGTGGCAACATTTGAATTGTTGTTTTATCTTCTATATTTACTTCTAGAATTTTTCGCCCCCTTTTATCAAAAATTTGAAGACTTTCAACCTTCACATTAAAATTAATCTGCCCTTCAGATGGGTTTGGATAGAATAGTGGCCAAATTTCGTCTTGTATAAGAGTCTGGCTTGTAGTATTTAACTCTTTCCACCTAGCTTCAAACTCTTGTCTAAATATATTTACTATACGTCCATCATGGATAATTAGCGTGTTTTCATCATTGACGGTTTCAGCTGAAAATGTCCAATTGTGAGAACCCGTAATCAATATTGGACTTTGTGTGTTCTCATCAATAATGG
Organism: Saprospiraceae bacterium; assembly: GCA_049290115.1. GTDB lineage: Bacteria > Bacteroidota > Bacteroidia > Chitinophagales > Saprospiraceae > OLB9. The sequence goes on from JBATMZ010000108.1 coordinate 1,747, forward strand.
CATATTTATGGTGAAAAATGTCAGGATGTGTGTGAAATAATACTTCTCCTTGATTTGAGCGAACCGCTTGTATTACACTACTAGAATTGGATGTATCTTCTACAATCCAACGAGTTTTAACTCCTTTTTGTAAATTACTTGCGATTTTGTCTCTCAATTCCCAATTGGTAAAAATCATCAAAGCCAAAAGTTGTTCTGTTGTGGCTTTTTCCAAAACAGAAATTATTTTACTCGTTGTTTTGTCAGATGGTGAAAAGTACAGCTCGACAGGTATGCCTCCAATATTAAATTGGGTCGGTGTATTTTGCGTTTTTTGATTACCAAACTTTGCTATACTTAGATTTGGAATAGCTTGTGGACTGCCCCACATTTCTTCAAATTCCATAGTGTAGGCTTTGGCTAAGGATTGGTCTTGAATAAAAATCAGATGGTTTGGATCATTGCGCATTTGATTTGTTGTAAAATTCATCGAACCAGTGACAACATAAGAATCCATCGATTCATCAGCGTCAACAATGATAAATTTATTATGCATCAAACCTGAGCCAATATTTCCATAAACGATATAAAACGGCACTCCCCCATTCCACCCTGAATTGGTGGTCTCATCGTCTGTAATCACCCTAACCCTAACACCACGATTATGAGCATCTATCAATTCATTCACAATAAAAACCTCATTTGTATTATAGGCAGCAAAGTCAATAGAAGTTTTGGCATTTCGGATCAAATTTCGCAAGGCAATTTGAACTTCGCCAAAATTAGTCCCTGAAGGCTTGAAACTTGATTTTCTAAAAGTTGTATCAACAGATAAATTAAAATAAACCTGCATCTCACCTGAACTAATCGATTTAGTTATTCCCGTTGTTTCGTAATAAGACAGCAGTTGGTCTTTTTCTGTAAGGATACAAACTTCTAACAATTCTGATGGCTCATTACTATAAACAGTTATAAGGTTGTTTGAACCACTTTTTTTCCAACTAAATTCATGGCTCACACAACCGATTTCAACGATTTGACCATAAGATGTGTCCAAAGCAAATTCAATATAGTCATTTTCAATGCCAATTGTTGCTATTTGCCCATGGGTTGAATGAAGGAAAAATATGCTAAAACTTAATAAAAAAATTATTTTATATATCATGTATTTTTATTGGCAGAAACTTAAATAAATCATCTCTTTTAAGTTTTCTAAAGCTCAGAGTCAAAATTATAAATATTTTGATGGAAAGTTATAATTTCTAGGATTTTGAAGCCATTTCTATCCATATTTATGGAAACTTATTAAATAATTGTATTTTCGTATACAATTAGACATGAATGTAAAATGAAATCAAGAAGACAATTTTTAAATGCTGCTTTATTTAGTCTACCTACTGTGAATATAATAAAAAAACTAGCGAGATGGCAAATTCCTTTAGAAGACCAAGCAGTTGTTTTATCGACATGGGATAGTGGTCTGGAAGTGAATAAAGTGGCTTATGATCAAATAAAATTCAACGAAAAAGCAATTGATGCAGTCGAAAAAGCTGGAATTTATATAGAAAATCAAATAAGTTGTTGTGTTGGTTTAGGAGGAAATCCAGACCGAGATGGAAATGTAACCCTGGATGCTTGTATTATGGATCACGATTTTAATTGTGGTTCGGTTGCTTTTTTGCAAAGAATAAAAAATCCCGTTTCGGTAGCTCGAAAAGTTATGGAAAATACACCCCATGTTATGTTGGTTGGAAAAGGTGCTCAAAAATTTGCTATTTCCCAAGGTTTTATTTTAGAAAAAAATGAACTCCATGCTGAAGCTGAAAAAAATTATAAAAACTGGTTAAAAGAGTCTAAATACGACCCTTTGATTAATATCGAAAACAAAGTTCCTGAAACATTAAAAAATGGAAAACATAATCACGACACGATGGGAACCATTTGTTTGGACAATGATGGAAAACTCGCTGGAATGTGTACTACTAGCGGCATGGCATTTAAGATGAATGGCCGTGTCGGTGATTCCCCTTTAATTGGAGCAGGATTGTATGTAGACGGTAAAATAGGCGCCGCTACAGCTTCTGGTCAAGGAGAAGAAGTCATAAGAAGTTGTGGAACTTTTTCTGTTGTTGAATTCATGCAACAAGGAAATTCACCAGAAATAGCATGTAGGAAGGTCATTGAAAAGATTGTATCTATAAATCCTGAGAAGGCTAAAAAATTTCAAGTTGGCTTTATTGCTTTGAACGTAAATGGTGAATATGGCGCTTTTAGTGTTCATCCTGGTTTTTCTTATGCAGTTACTTTTAAAAGTGGGAAATCGATTGTATTAGAATCGAATAGCTATTTTATATAGAAAAACATAAGTCCCCATAAGTTAAAGTATAATTTTGGCACAATTATTTCTTACATAATAGCAAATTGGTATACCCTTATTTGATGGCAGTTTCAAAGCTAGATGAACTTATTTTATATTGTATTCAGGTACATGGGGCATTTTCATACCCTAGCCTTGGAACTTTTCGTCTCCGCAGAAAGCCTGCTTCCTACACAATAGACCGAAAACAAATTAATCCACCTGAGACAATATTAGAGTTTGGTAGTGAAATTGATGCTAACTTTGATATTTTAACCATAGGTAAAAAAATAGGGATTTCAGATCAACTTCTTAATACCATCTTTTCTCCTTTAGATAAGTTTTTATCCGAGCCATATGCCGATTCAGCTATTTCCCTACATTTGTCAGGAATAGGCGAAATTACAAAATCGAAAGACGAGATATATTTTTTCATTACACAAGATGTTACCCATTTCAACACCTACCATTCTTGGCCTTCTCTGCCCATATCACCTTTGTCATCTATACCTGAAAAAATAGAACATGTCATACAGATACCTAAACCATTAATTTTTCAAAAGCAGCGTTCAAGTGGTCAATGGACACAATTTATTTTTCCATTAATAGTCATTTCAATTGTTTCCATATTTTTACTCAGCAGAAATATACCAGTCTCTCTAAATAGTCCTGACAATAAAATACTGCATACAGCAGATTCCAATAGTTTAGATAATTTAGTTGACACAATCTTTGAAAAAGAAAATTTCGATACTTTAAATACAGCCACTCAAAACGATGCTACCATTGATGAATTAAGTAGTCAAACCGATTCCAAAAGTGATAATGATTCAATCTTGACATCATTTGAATCGAAAGAAAATATTACTGCGAATCAAACCAACCATACTTGCATTTACATAATAGGTGCTTTTACAAAAACTAAAAACGCCCAAAAACTACAAAAAAAACTACGTAAAAAAGGATTGATTGTTGAAATTTACCTGCACGATAATTTTCAAAGGGTAGGCGTTTCTCTTCCTTGTAATCAATTTGATAGTCCAGTTTTTAAAACCCTTCTTAAATCTTATCCAGATATTTGGTTAATGGAAGAATGATTTTAATATGACCCATAAATTATTATCAAGCCCACGTATGTAAATCTATCAACATTATTCTTAGAATTATAAATTCTATTTTTAACAAATAAGTATTCCGCTTATAAAAAAAGAACTTTTCCCTAGTCAATTTCTTTAGCCAAAAAATACGACTACTTTTTACTATAAAAAAATTGGATAACAAACAATAAGCGCAAAATGACGAGCTAAACTTATCCATCAACTAGGAGGAGATTATACTGTTTTTTTTTTATAAAGAAATGATATATCCTTCTTAAATTTATTGGTTTAGTCAAGTTGCAAGAAAACTTATTTCAAATAAGTAAAGTATCCAAAAAAAAAACGGAGAGGTATACCCCCTCCGTTTTTTATGACTAGTCAAACTAATAGGAATATTAATTTCTATCTCGAATTACGGTAACATCCCCTGCCCTAGTTTCAAAGTCTCCATCCTTAAAGAGTACATCAATAACGTAGACATAAACGCCTTGTTCGACAGGTTTACCACTAAATGTTCCATTCCAGAATTTATCCAGTTCTGTGGCTGGGTCAAAATTTTCGGCAGCATACACCAAGTTACCCCAACGATCGTAAATTTTAAATAATAATATTCTTTCAAGATCTGGACTTTGAACAATAAATAACTGGTTGCCATTCGTAGATTGTGAATAGATAATGTTGGGTATTTCTAAAACTCTAACCTTAATGATACTCACTTTGATATCAGCTGTGGCAAAACAGCCATTATCGTCAAATATGGTCACTGTGTAAAAGGTTTCAACGTCCGGTTTAGCTATAAATGAGGTCAGATTTAGTCCTTCAAATATTTTTTGACCATTTGCAGTCCACTCAATTCGTGTAATCCTGCTCGTAATAGTCGATAAAATTTCAATTTTAACTGAATCTCCGAGATTTATTCTTACATCATCGCCTAATTCTACAGACAATGGATCAGGTTGGGTAAGCACTACAATTACTTCATTAACACAACCGTTACTTTCTTTCACTTGTACATTGTACGTTCCAGGGCCAAGATTATTAAGTCTATTGACACTGCCGAAAGTAGCACCTCCATCAAACGAGTATTGATAAGGCGGAACACCACCTGATAAATTAACCACTTGTAAGAAACCATTTTTTTCGTTAAAACACCTAACATTCATTGAATCTACATCAAACGTTGGTAGGTCATCAGCTTTCACAACTCTCACCATATCCGTAGATTTACAGCCAGTTGTGGTATTTGTTACTTCTAGCGTGTAAATGCCTCCATTTGTAGCATTTATTGTTTGTGTACTTCCTATAACTGCACTGTTAAATGTCCAAACATAAACAATATTAGCACCTGTGGTGGAATTACCACCTAAGGAAACCGATCGAACCACACAATCAATATTTTTATCTAAGCCAGCGTCTGCAACAGGCAAATCATTAACCCTAACAAAAACTTCAGAGCTTGTATTTGGACAAGGTGCTTGGTTGTTGAAAGTGTAGGTAAAAGTATACAGCCCAGGCAAAATTCCCGTGAGGCCAAACGTTCCAGCCACGGCATTAAAGCCAGCTATTTGAGTACTTGACCATACACCTCCAGGGTCTTGACCGCTCAATAAACTATTCAAGGTAACTAAATCTGTAACGCCTGCGCAAAAAGATGCGGTACTACCAACACCCGCATTTTTAGGTGCAAAAACGTTTAGAGTCACAAACTTACTTGGAGGACATCCAGCATCAGGATTTGTCACAGTGTACGTCAATCTATAATCTCCTGCTGGCAAATCCTGAATAGTCAAAATATTTCCTACAATAGGAATAGTTTGACCACCACTATTTGTAACACTCCATGTTCCAGGAGTTGGAACAGCCGTAACTAATGTTGCAAGATCTAACGTACCAGTGTTGTTACAAAGGTTTGCTGGTGTTATCAATGTAAATGGCGGACAACTACAGTCTTTAACTTCAATATCTACAGGTATTTCAACATCAGTACACGGATCGGCATTATTAATTGAAAAGTAATAGGTATATATTCCTGGTGTTACCCCAGCAAAATCAATGTTAGGAAGTCCTACGATTGGTGTTCGATCTGGATTTAACCATTGACCAGTTAATGGAGGTGTTCCTACTACTAATGTAATCAAATCTAGGACTGTCGAATTACCACTTACAGCTGTATTACAAGCTTCCCCGTTCATTATTGTGGCTGTAACAAAATTTTCAACTACAATAACAATCTCCTTAAATTTTTCGCAGGTTCCTCCAGGTGCTGGTACTAAGGTATAAGTACATCTGTAATTGCCGGCTGCTTTACCATTAACGTCCAATACACTTCCGGCTAACGTTACAGGGTTGCCTTGGAATAATACTGTCCAAACACCAGCTCCACTTTGACTATCTAAAAGTGAAGCTAAGTCAATCATACCATTAGTAACACCTCCATTATTACACAATTTAGGCGCTGGGTTAATAATGATAGGAGGACAATTACAGTCTCTAATATTTACAATAACATCAACTGGAGTACATGGTAAAGATGAATTTACCGTATATTTAAATACGAACTGATCACCAGGTGTCAGGCCGACAAAATCTACAATTCCATTGGCTGGAATGGTCAAAAGTGGTGCAGCTGGACTAACTTGAGTCCATACACCACCTGAAGTAAATCCCGTCCTTAACAAAGAGAACAGATTAACTGTGGTTGGCCCTTGTCCCGTATTTTCAGAACATGGACTTCCGGTGGTTTGGACAATTGTTTGATTTCGAATAACAATTGTTTTGTCAAATGTCCGTTGACAATTAGCCGGCAAACTTCCAGTAATTGAGAAAGTTGCTGTATAATTATTTGCTGTTAAACCAAATGGATTTAAGAAATGGCCATTTGTAATGGTGGCAGGATTATTAATAGTCCATGTACCAGTTGTGGTCACAGGATCAACCATAAATCTATTTGGTAATTCTAAATCCAATAAAGTCATACTACCATTACATAAAGTGTCTCTACCTAAAACAACATCAGGACATTCACAATCTCTAATGGTTACTTGCACCGTCCTTGTGACTTGGGCACATGGAGCAACTGCAGAAATAGTTGTGTAAGAAAATTGCAAAATTTCAACACCCATGCCAAGCACGGAAATATTTGGAATTGTACCACCCACTGGTGTTCCTGAAGTTTGTGTCCATGTTCCTCCCATGGCAGAGTTGGCTGAAAGCAAACCATTTAAATTTACACTTGTTGGTCTTACCCCACCAGTGGCATTACATAACGTTGTGTCGGTTAATGTAACAATGGGTGCTGGGTTTATGGTAATATTAACCTCAGCACTATCAGGACAATTTCCGCCAGGTAGAGGATTGAGTGTAAATCTTAACCGATGGACACCAGGAGCAGCTCCTGATGCATTTAATATCCCTGCCATAATAGTAGGAGGCGGTGCTGGTCCAGATATTACTGTCCAAATTCCTGCATTGGAATGTAATCTTAAGTTATTTAAGTTTGTATTATTGGTTCCTGTTGTACTATTACATAAAGCAGGCGGCGCATTGACAGCCACAATAGGACAAGCGCAGTTTCGTACAATTACTTCTAGTGGAATACTAATATTATTACAAGGTGCAGTGGCATTATCCGAAATAAATGTAAAAGTGAATGTATCCCTAGAACCAACGGTGGTAAAATTCACATTACTCCAATCAGTTACATCAACTGGTGCTAAATCAGTATTAAACCATTGGCCTGAAACACCATTTTGAAGAGCAGTGAAATCTAATGTTATGGGCCCTAAACCTGAATTAATCCTACAAACTGTTGCTGTATCTAAGGTTAATTGTGGTGTAACACTATTGGTAACCATTACACTATCAATACCTGAACATATCCCGTCTGAAACCGAAACAACATAGGTTCCAGGTAGTGTAACTTCCAGTTTTTGTTCGTTACCTAAAGAGTCTCCTGCTAGATTTGACCACAAATAAGTTAAGAATCCTGGTCCAGCGTCTAAAGAATCAGCATTATTATCACATAAAGCCAAATTAGGAACTATTACGGATAAATTAGCATCTTCTATCACATTCACCGTGGCACTTCCTGTACATCCATTTGCATCGGTAACAACTACTGTGTACAGATCGGGTGTTGTAATGGCGCTCAAAATCCTTGTTGTTGCAACACTTGGATTACTAGGAGTAGACCATAACCAAGAAGCTCCGTTGGACGATGTCAATGTTGTATTTCCTCCTGGGCAAAATGATAAACTTCCCGAAATACTAACAACGGGTAATGGATTAACGGTGATGACTATAGCTCTTTGACTTGTACATCCATTCATATCAGTCGCCACAACCGTATATTGTGTTGTAGTTGCTGGTGAAACCGTGTAATTAGCACCACCAGACATACCAGGTGTCCATAAGAAGGTTGAAAACGAAGCAGCATTTGTAACCATCATCGTTGTGAAATTACCCGCACAAATAGATGTATTTGGTGATACTGTGGCTGGTACTCCAATCACAGCTGGTATAATAAGTTCATCTGAATTCTGACAACCTGACTGATCATCAACTACAACAATTCTAAAACAATATTCTGTTGCTCCAACTGGCAAAGTAATATTGGTAAAATCAGGGCCTGTATTTGAATAAATTTGATCAATTAAGACGTCATCACAACTATATAAGTAAAACCATGCAGCAGGGTTATTGAGGTCTAGCGGAATATAATCCACTAATAGATCGATAGTAGTCGCTCCACAAGCTGGTGCTGGATTTGGTATCAATTCAACAAAAGGTGTAGGATTAACTTTCACTTCAATACAAGTTTCACCTTCACAACCAAATTGATCGGTCAACGTGGCGCAAAGAACATAAGGATCTTCACTTGGTGTAGAAGACTCGTCAAATATAGTAAACCCATTACCCACAGGAAATCCATCAATACCAGATGGGACAGTCCATGTAACTCCATAAAACCCATTTGCAATTACATTGGTGACATCAAGTACAACATTGTCATCTACCCCATCTTGACATATTTCAACAAAATCAGGGTCTATATCAAAAGAAACTGGGAGTTTTTTCTCAACTTGTATGGAACCAACACCAGAACAACCCAAATCATCTGTGATGGTCACAAAATAGGTTGTAGTAGTAACGGGGCAAACATTAATGGTTGGGGTAATTTCTCCTGTGCTCCAATTGTACATGACATAATTACCAGTTCCTCCAACTACTTGAGGTATTACATCAATACATTCACCATCACAAACATAAAGTGGATCAAAGACCACTAATAAACTTGGGTATAGTGTCACCGTAAATGTATCTCTTGGCCCTGGGCAAAGTTGGGTGGGATCTTGTGCCCACACAATGTATTGAGCCAATTGTACAACAGAAGTTAAATTATCCAACATATCAGTGACTGTACCACTACCATTTGGAAATGTATAAGGGTTCATTCCTGCTACATTCGGGTTAGGTATTGGCTCTATATTTATAGGTGTTGCAGATCCATCAGCTGTACTAAACTGTGAATTTAATGTTCCGTTATCACACAGTTCTACATCATCAAAATTTACCAAAACAGGTGGAGTACAATCAATTTCCCATGGTGGTCCAACTTGTGCTACGTCTAGTTTACATTCGGCAATTGGGTCATTCCAACAACCAGACACTCCATCCGATGTGGTGACAAAAGAAATCCTTAAACTCTTATTATCATTACATTCGGTCGTATTATCAAACACTTTAGTCTTTAAATCCATACAAATATTTACAGTAAGCCCTGAATTACTTCCTGGTACTCCATATCTAGTTGCTGGGTTACATGTATTTTGACATCCCGCTCCTCCATTTGTATTCCAAAACCAACCATGAGGAAGTGGTGTTCCTTGTGCTAATGGTGGGCTACAAGGACAGGCTCCACATTTAATATTACATAAACGTATGATTCCATCTGGATCCGTATATGCACATAATAGTGGCATTTGTTCTGTGATATAAGGGGCACATGCGCCATCACCTGGTCCTAACCAAACGGCTCCTCCAGGAGAAACGGTAACAGAGGAAGGATCAAATGCGGTCATGTCCCAGCCTCTACCAAAATTAGGAATAAGTCCATGAAACCAATCTACACCAGTTTCGCTTGGATCATAGTAAAATTCTATACATACTCGCACATCTTCGCCTTGGCAAAAAGTCATGTCATCTAGTGGTCTAGTACTAGACCTGTCCGTAACTTCAAAGGTTGCTTCAGGATCACAAGCATCATTACCGATACAAGAGACACAACCAGCTTGGGTAAAAGCAGATAGCGTAAAATTAGGATTGTCAATATTACCTACTCCACTAATAGCGATATAAAAAGTAGTTATCGGATCACCATTGGCATCATCAGGGATTCCAACATTGTGTGCATCAGGGTTGCTATCTCCATTACTACAAGGTGTAGGCATAGTGATTGTTCCTCCAGGAATTAATGTTAGATCGCCACAAGTCCCAGAATATATCGCCCATACTGGCTGCCACGATCCTGGTGTTGTCACAAAAGTAAATAATTGGACGGCATTCATGTCCGTATTTATTTGAAACCAAACCGTAGGATTATCACCAATTCCACAATCCGTAGGATTATCTTCAGGACAAGCTAAATCCAAACAGCCATCGATGTAGGTAAGTCTAAAATCACCACAATCTAAGTCTGTTGGCGCAGTTGCTAAGGTTTGAGCAGCCGTTATATCACCACATTCGTCGGCATATTCACATATATCAGGTTCTGTGACCATTATATTAAAATCACCACAATCTTGGTTTCTTGAAGCTACTTTTATCCATAATTCGGTACCGGGTTCAAGACAACCAAATTTGATGATGGCTGGTAAGGAAGAACAATGAAATGAAGTTGGATTATAAAGCCCACCTGGAGCCGCAGCAGATCCCAGCAACACTTCAACTGTTGTATTTCCCGAAATAGATCCTGGAGATACCCTTATTTGAAGACCCTGTTCAGCACCTACGGTATATCTGTACCAAACTGCGTTGTCATGTGTGGCAGCACCACAACTTACATTGGCTAAGTCTAAAGTTGGGTCATCGGCAAAACCAATTGCACAACATGTATTTCCTGTATGACTTCCGAATCCTGAAAGGTCATAAGGTGGTCTAGGGGAACTTGGATCAGGATCGTCATTTTCAGGGAGTCGATTAAACTGAATTTGAAACCTGAATGAAGAAGATCCTGTCATAGTGGCGCTATTAACACCTACTGCAATGTAGTAAGTACTTCCTTCATTTACAGCAATACTATTTGTATTTGCAGTAATACAAGGGCTAATGGCAGTAGGTGGACTCATACATCCATTATCTTCAAAAACGGCCATAAATAAGTTGCCTGAGGCCGAAGTTAAACCTGTAATATCAATCGTACCAACATCAGCATCTGCTGTAAATTTATACCAAACAACTGGCATCGTATTAAATGGGCAAGCGGCACCAAATGAAAATGTTTCTGGACATGCTTGTTCATTACAACCATTTATTAATATAGGTTCACAATAAACACCTCCACTCGTAATTTCTAATGCATCAATACAGTCATCATTGTCTTGCGACATCAAACATGCGGTTGTATATGGTAAAAGCATACCCGTAATGATAAAATCTCCTTCATTGGCACTAGAGGTTGAAACTTGAACATGATAAGTCCCAGGCTCTAAACACAGGAAGTCATTATTTTCGCCGATGGTCAAACAAGCAGCTTCTTCGTATGAAGTACCTCCACAAGCATCATCTAAAATTCCAACTACGACAGGTGATCCACCCGGAATAGGTGTTCCATTGTCGTTTCTTGCCCTTACACTTATGTTTATTCCTCTTACCCCATCAGGAATGGTTACCTCAAAAAAGACAACGTTTTGTTGATTGACCTGGGGGCAATCTGGGAAAAATGGGTCACCTCCTGCACATAAAGTTGTACCTGGTGTTGGCACACCGTCTGGTAATGTAAAGTCAGGGGTAATATTTGGTGAACAAGGATCGTCATTATTAGGACCTAAATTAAATTTGACGGTAAAATCAAAATCACCACCTGTATCTCCAAAAGATGAAATGGCGATTAAATATTGATTACCAGGTATAAAAGGACCAATATTACCAAAAGTAGTATTTAAGCCATTTCTACACATCGTAGATACAGGAGTCAAGTTGGCACAATTGGCACTTGATTCAAATATTCCCATAAATGGTGTTCCAGAACCTGAATATGATGTAAAGGTAAAGTCCATTGTTGGCATATCTCCGGCCATTCCAGGTGCTGTAAATGTATACCATGATGTTTCTTCTGAATTAAAATCACATGGAAGGTTAAATGATCCTGGAGGTAGATTTTCAGGGCAAGCATCTATGTTTGTTGTAGAAAAATCTAATGGCACACAAAGCTCTGTAATATTAATGACTTCTGCATCCGTACATTGGTCATTTGCTACGGCTGTATTTTGACCTTGTGTTACATTGATGGAAAAAGTACCTGCATCACCCGAAGTTGAGCCAATTTGGATTAAATAAATCCCTGGATTCAAACAATTAAATGTGGCCATTCCATCCCCATCACAATCTTCATTTAAAGAATTGTTCGAACAAGGAACATTTGGCGTACCAGCACCAATATTATTAAAAATAGCAATAGAAGGATCTGTTATTGGATTACCTCCTGTCCCTGTAACTGATATAGTTACATTATTATTCGGAGCTGAAACTGTAAATTGATACCATAAAGTGTTATCTATATCTGTGGCTCCACACATATCATCATCATCAGTTGCACAAGTATTGTCTTGATTTGTTAAAGTTGAATTGTCACTCAAAACAGTGCCAATAAAAGGACCACCACAAGGATCATCATTATCCAACTCAAGATTATATTTTATATCAAAATCAACACTACCCGAACCATTTGGAATACCAATTGCAATATAGTAAGTTGTATTTTCGGTAACGTTTAAAGGAGTTCCATTGGTTCCATTTCCTGAAAGACAACCTCCCCCAGGAAGGATGCTAGCAGGGTTTCCTAATGGACATGCCGTCAAAATAGATAAAAATGCTGAGGCAGATATTGCTTCAATCTCAATGGTATTTGTACCCGGAGGGGTTGTAAATTCATACCATACAACAGCGTCTTGCATGTAATCAAGCGCACATCCTCCAACACTAAACACTTCCGGGCAAGCATCTGTAGTAGTTGTTGTCACCACATCAAAAAACTCACAAGTTGGGTTATTTGGAATTATTTCAGCATCAATACAATAGTCATTAGGTGGTGCTGTGTTGTTGACTTCAACTTCTAAAGAAAAATCACCTGCGTTATTGGATGTAGAAGATACAAATACAAAATATCTCGTATTAGGGATTGGACAATCTAATGTAAAAGAATCATCACAATCTATACCATCCGCATCAGTTTCATCTGATCCTGGACTACACATATTATAAACCACAACAGAAGGGGTCATAATCCCATTTCCACCAGTACCTGTAACTGTAAATATTATTTCATTACCAGGTCCAGTATAGTCATAATAGTACCAAACTGAAGCTTCATTTTGGGTGCTTATGGCACATGGTATATAGTCTTCTGTTGCACAATTATTATTTAAATTTGTATTAACGCCTAGAGCAACCATGGTAGCATTTGAGCACAAATCATTTAAAGGGGGGTTTGATTTTTCGGTTATTCTTATTGTAAAATTCCCTTCAGCTCCATTATCTCCAACCACCAAAAGGTAGTAGGTTGTATTTCCACTTACAGCGACATCGTTTATCATTCCAGCAGAACCACATCCACCTGCGACAGATGCACCAGCACAATTTGAAAATAGACCAATATCGGTATTTAATCCTGTTACTTCTATATCTAATAAATCTGTATTCGCATCTGTGGTAAATTGGTACCATACACCTGGGCCATCATCAAAAGTACATCCCCCAAAATTCAAACTTGCGGCTTCAGGACATGCATCTACGTTTGTTTCACCTGGAAATTCATTAGGTGGTGTTTCACACAAACCATTGTCTAGCATCAGTACTGTGGCTTCGTTACATGTTTCATTGACCACCCCATTATCTGAAGTTGTCACTGCAATGGTAAAATCACCTTCATCACCAAATTCTGACGAAACCATGATATAGTAAATAGCGCCTGGCGTTGGACATTCGATTGTAGCCGTAGCATTACAATCATTTCCATCGCTATCCATGAGAATACTACCTGAATTACAAGCACTATACACAGCTACTAGTGCATTGTTAATAGCTGGAGCACCCGTAGGTGTTACATTGACCATAAAGGCATCCATCGTAGTTACAGCCGGAAAAGTATATTGAAACCAAACAGAGGCGTTGTCTTGTATCGCTGGACAATTTGGATTGAGTATGTCTTCAGTGGCGCATAAGTTGGTATGTGTACCTGCTAAATTAGATAATGCACTTGCACAAGCGTCGTTAACTGGTCTTTCATTGTATCTCAGTTCAAAATCAACAGCACCCTCTCCACCTGCAATCGCCATGGCAATATAGTAAGTTGTGCCTGCCGTAACATTGATATCAGCAGATGGAGGTATTCCATTCAAACAACCACCACCAGGTATGGTGGCAACGGGCATACATGTCGTAAAAATACTCATATAAGCATTGGCAGGTGTGATATTTCGTAAGTTAATACTTGTCACGCCCACTGGTGGAACAAAAGACATCCAAACGGTTGCATCTGCATTATAGTTTCCGCCAAGGCATGCTAAAGAAAAAGCCTCAGGGCAAGCATCCGTTGTGTTGGTTGACTCACTAAAGTAAGCACAAGTGAGCGTGTTTAAAATTGGAGTTGCATTAGCACAAGCATCATTGGCAACACCATTATCAGAAGTGGCAAGTGTTAAGTTAAAGGTACCTGCATCACCTGTGGCACTTCCTACAGCCACTTGATAGGTTTGTCCTGGTACTAGACATGTTAAACTTATGGTTCCTGTGCAGCTACTGTTGATTAGCGTTAATCCAGCACAAGGACCGCTATAAACACCGATCGCTGGGTCTGTGATAGGCGATGCTCCAGCCGACACAACCGTAATGGTGGCGTTTTCGTGATTAGCGGGCATAGTAAAATTATACCAAACTACGTTATCATCATTACTTCCGCATCCTGTGATAACTTCATCATCCGCACAAAAGTTGTCCTCATTCAGTAAACCGGCTCCAGTTAATAATAAAGAACCCGTACAGTCGTCATTAGAAGGTGCAGAAAAATCAGCGGTTACAGTAACTGAACCAACAGGTGCCACTAACAAAAAATAAGTAGTAGTTGGATTATTAGGTAAATTTGTAATGGCACAACCTAAGGAAGTCATGGAGGCACAATCTGCTCCTTCAAACAATTCATACTGCCCAGGTCCTGATATGGAAAAAGTAGGCACTCTATCATCTGTCGTAAACGAATACCAAATTCCATCCGTCATAGCACCAAAACAAGTTGCTTCGACGTCTGGACAAGCGTTGACATTACCGTTAAAGCTCCCAGATTCACCACATGCTAATTCATTATTACCACCAAAATTATTGGATTGAGTAGCCGAAACACATACATCATTGACAATCCCATTATCCATATCGGTCACGGTGATCGTAAATCCCCCATATTGTGGACAGGCATTATCGTTTCCTGCTTGCATATAGATGATCGTTCCTGGAGTTAAACAAGTAAATGGAGGCGAAACAACTAGACCCACGCAAGGATTGTTCAACCTATATGTAGGTGCTACCGGACTTCCAACAGTTCCTGGTGTTAAAGTAAAATTGACAATATCTCCAATTTGAACCTCATAGTAAAAACCAACAAGTCCATCTACAGAACATAAGTTATCAACAACGTTGGGTCCTGTAAAAACTTCTTCTAAGGTGCCATTACAATCATCATTGGGTGCAGGGTCTCCTATAGTCACTCGACCATTAACAAATGGGTTAGTAGCTGGACAAGGTTGATCCCCTATCCACATAATAGCTGCTGCTGGATGCGGAATCGGATCAACTATAACCGCATCATCCGCACAAGCACAGGTATATTCGTATATACCTGGAGGCAAGTCATCGATTACTGCCGTAAAAACATCAAAAGTGCCATTGTCCATGCCTGCATAGGTCATTGCATAATTTCTTATACAGTTAAAGGGAGGAGATGCATCGCATGGAGTGGCACCAAAAGCAGCTACTCTTCCAAGGTGAACCACACAATTTATATTGGTACCTGGAGCCATTGGGTCTGCATCGGTTACACCCGCTTTAAACACCTCAACATCTACTGTAAAAGAACCTGCAGCTTCGCAATCAACAGTTCCTATATTTTGTATAGCACCTACTGGCCACTGCACGATATCGGGTTCCACAAAAGAAAATAATGATGTTTGAGGGATTATTTCCTGTATAAATGGCATTTGTGCAAAAGAAAAATAATTATTGGACACTATTTTGGGTATTGTCCTATTCGAGTTGGTTACTATAAGCCTTTTAGGTACATTATTCGACCAATTGGTCACACAAGAAATCGTGATGAATAAAATAGCAAAAATTAATCGCAACGAGTGAAAGTGTTTCATTATATGTAATATAAATTTAATAATAAAAATGACGTACAATCTGAGAAGATTGCCTGTATCTGTATTCGCAAAGAAGGGAGTCGCTTGTCTAGAGCGTATGATTTTCGTATAATTAACGTAAAATTAAATATATTCTAATTATAGAAAAATATTTTGCAATTTTTTTAGAATACCAATGTTGGGCTATGAATAGTATAATATTTTGTTAACAATATATAAATATTATTTTAATTCCGTTAACATACCTAAATTATAGCAGTATGCATATTATATACTATTAAATACATTTATACGTTATAATATTTTGTTTCAAATAAAGTAACATCAAAACAAAAAGTGCCCTCTTCTCTAGAAAATAAAATAAAAAAGCCGTCATTAATTGAATAATGACGGCTTTTTTATTTTATCTATGGATACTTAGCTACCACACATCAGACATCCATCTTCCATACTGCAAGTAGCACCTTCTTCCAAATCCATTACTTCATTTTCTGCAGGAAGTTCTTCCTCTCTAACTACTTTAATTCTTTGGTGCTCAGCATCAAGTGTAAACTTAATTGGATCTACTGCTGCTTTACTTCTCAAGTAATACATTCCAGTTTTTAATCCTTTCTGCCATGCGTAAAAATGCATAGAGGTAAGTTTACCAAAATTAGGGTTTTCAACAAAAAGATTTAGACTCTGACTTTGGCAAATATAAGCACCTCGGTCCGCTGCCTGGTCTATGATTGCCTTTTGACTAATTTCATAGACAGTTTTGTACAACAATTTTAGTTCTGCTGGCAACTCTGGTATCTCTTGGACAGAACCATTAGACGCCATCAGTTTTTGTTTCATTTCATCATTCCAAAGATTCAACCTAGTCAAATCGTTCAAAAGGTGTTTATTGACCACAATATACTCTCCTGACAATGTTCTTCGGGTATAGATATTGGATGTATACGGTTCAAAACATTCATTATTACCCAAAATTTGAGAGGTTGAAGCTGTAGGCATGGGCGCTAACAACAAACTATTGCGCATACCTATTTTCTTTATTTTTTGTTTTAACCCGTCCCAATCATATCTTTTAGATGGAGTTACATCCCACATGTCAAACTGTAAAATACCTTTACTAGCAGGGGATCCTTTAAATGTTTTATAGGCACCATCCTTTTCGGCTAGTTGGCAACTTTCTTCAACAGATGCATGATAAATGGTTTCAAAAATGTCTTTGTTCAAATTTCTTGCCTCATCACTTTCAAATGGAAAGCCCATAAGAATATAAGCATCTGCCAATCCTTGAACACCAATCCCAATCGGTCTGTGTCTGAAGTTTGAGTTTTCAGCCTCTTTAATGGGATAGTAATTGATATCGATAATTTTATTGAGGTTGCGGGTAATAACAGCTGTTACCTCATGTAATTTGTTGAAGTCAAATTTTTTCTTTTTAGCATCAACAAATTTAGGTAGTGAAATGGATGCTAAATTACAAACGGCCACCTCATCTGGAGAAGTATATTCAATAATCTCCGTACACAAGTTACTAGACTTGATTGTACCTAGATTTTTTTGATTAGACTTCATATTACAAGCATCTTTATATAAAATATAAGGATTACCAGTTTCTATCTGAGATTCTAATATAGCAAACCATAATTCTTGTGCATTAATCGTTTTTCTTGCTTTTCCTTCTTGTTCGTATTGATGGTAAAGTGCTTCAAATTCGGGACCATATGTTTCATGCAAACCTGGTGCTTCATTTGGGCAGAATAATGACCATTTGCCATTTTCCTTAACTCGTTTCATAAAAAGGTCAGAAATCCATAGTGCGTAAAACAAGTCTCTTGCCCTCATTTCTTCTTTACCGTGATTTTTCTTCAATTCGAGAAAATCAAAAACATCGGCGTGCCACGGTTCTAAATAAATGGCGAAAGCACCTTTTCGTTTTCCCCCACCTTGGTCCACATATCTGGCGGTGTCATTAAAAACCTTTAACATGGGAACTATACCATTTGAGGTACCTCCTGTTCCTTTAATATAGCTCCCTTTTGCTCTTACATTATGTATAGATAAGCCGATTCCACCCGCAGATTGAGAAATTTTGGAGCACCTGGACAAGGTATCGAAAATACCAGGGATACTATCTTCTGTCATGGACAATAAAAAGCAAGACGAAAGCTGTGGTTTTGGCGTACCTGCGTTAAACAATGTTGGAGTAGCGTGAATAAACCACTTTTCTGACATCAGATGATAGGTTTCAATGGCAGAATTAATGTCTTCCCCATGAATACCCACCGAAGCCCTCATCAACATATGTTGGGGACGTTCTACCACGTCTCCTTCCATTCTTAACAAGTAGGATTTTTCCAATGTTTTAAAGCCAAAATAGTCAAAACTATAATCCCTGTCGTAAATAATAACACTGTCTAGGACGTCGGCATTTTTTTGAATAATGGTATTGGTTTCCAAACTAATCAGACCCGCTTGTTGCTGAGTTTTCGGATCGATATAGTGGAACAAACGATTCATAGTCTCAGAAAATGACTTATCGGTGTTCTTATGAAGATTAGAAACGGCAATCCTAGCAGCTAAAATAGCAAAGTCTGGGTGTTTTGCTGCCATAGAGGCTGCCGTTTCAGCGGCAAGGTTATCCAGTTCGGTGGTTTTAACCCCGTCAAATAATCCTAAAATTACTCTTTTGGAAATTTCAATTGCGTCAACATATTTGGTATTAAGACCGTAGCATAATTTATTTATACGTGCGGTTACTTTATCAAAACTAACGGCTTCTTTTTTGTTACTTCGTTTAACAACTTGCATAGTTAAAATTTAAAATGATCAAAAACTGGTTTTAGGATGCAAGTATGGTTATTAAAAATCCTCTTCCAACGAGAAAACTTGTTTGTCCTTTTCGGCCATAACGCCTGATTTTTGGTAGTCTCCCACTCTTTTTTCAAAGAAATTGGTTTTACCTTGCAACGAAATCATATCCATCCATGGAAATGGATTTTCTGTATGATATACTTTATCGTTGCCAAGAGACATCAATAATCTGTCAGAAACAAATTCTATATATTGACACATCAATTCAGTATTCATACCAATTAAGGCCACTGGAATGGCTTCGGTCACAAACTTTTTTTCAATCTCTACAGCGTCTGTAATGATCTTTTGAACAACTTCTTTTGATAATTTATTTTTGATGTGGTCGTTGTACAATAAACAGGCAAAATCACAGTGCATACCTTCATCTCTAGAAATTAATTCATTAGAAAAGGTAAGTCCAGGCATAAGTCCTCTTTTTTTCAACCAGAAAATAGAACAAAATGATCCCGAGAAAAAGATTCCTTCTACTGCTGCGAATGATATTAACCTTTCGGCAAAAGACCCATTGTCAATCCACCTTAAAGCCCACTCCGCCTTTTCTTTAACGCATTCAATGGTTTCGATAGCGTTTAATAGAAATTGTTTTTCTTTTGTATCTTTAATATACGTATCAATTAAAAGAGAGTAGGTTTCTGAATGTATATTTTCCATCATAATTTGGAAACCGTAAAAAAACTTTGCTTCCGTATATTGAACTTCACGTACCATATTTTCAGCCAAATTTTCATTGACTATACCATCACTAGCGGCAAAAAATGCCAAAACATGTTTGATGAAATGCCTTTCATTATCATTAAGTTTGTTTTCCCAGTCACTGATGTCTTGATTTAAGTCGATTTCTTCAGCCGTCCAAAAACTAGCTTCGCTTTTCTTGTAGTACGTCCAAATGTCATTATGTTCGATTGGAAAAAGTACAAAACGGTTTGGATTTTCGACAAGAATTGGTTCGTTAGTTTGACTGCTCATGCTTGATATTTATTGTTTACGGATATATATATTTATTCTTAATGTGTCAAAAGTAATTTAAATCCTTTGAAAGAAAAAATTATATTATAAAATATAATATATATTTTTTAGTTCTATTTATAATTAATTAAAATTCAATTAATTACTTTTAAATAAGTTTTGGACTTAAAAAATCTTACAGGTGATTTGTTGTTTCTTCTGTGGTGCAAATGTAAAATGTTTTTACCCCATTTTCAAAGTCTAAATGGACTAAAGTTTTCAACAGAGTGTGGATAACTTTACAACATATTAAATATCAAGCTAATATATTTAAAAATAAATAGCACACATGTGGATAACTTTTAATATGTTCGTCATTTAAGTTTAGTTCTTAATATATTATATATTATTTAATAGCCTAATGTGTATACTAAACCACTTTTTTTTAGTTTGACTAGTTTTTTACCTATTCTTGAGCTTTATTTACCCTATTTGGATGAAATTTGCAATGAATGTTGCCGTAAAACTTCATACATTAAAATACCTGCACTTACGGAAACATTTAAACTATCGACTTTGCCCATCATCGGGATAATAATATGCTGAAAACCTTGGTGTATCCAATCTTCTGATAAACCTTTGTCTTCTGAGCCCACAACAATGGCCGTCTTGGCAGGATAATTTATTTGGTCGTAATTCGTGGATGCATCCAAATATGCGCAATAAATTTCAATCTTATTCTTTTTAAGAATTTGTATGATTTCGGAGCTCGTACCCGTATAAATTGGAAGCGTAAAAACACAGCCTAAACTCGATCTGATAACGTTGGCATTAAATAAATCAGTTCGAGGATTGGCAATAATCACAGCACTAGCACCAACACCATCGGCCGTTCTCAAAATAGCGCCCATGTTGCCAGGTTTTTCTGGAGACTCTGCGATGAGAATTCTTGATTTATCTTGGTCAATCAGTTTGAAATATTTAATATCAATATCTTTAAGTTCTGCAATGGCTAAAAACGCTTCCGAACTTTCTCTGACAAAAATCCGTAGGTGAACTTCCCTACTCACCTCAATAATTTCGGGTTTGTTATGTGATAGCAACGTTAATTTTTCAGCTTCAAAATACGTAGCCAAATGTGCTCCATATAAAATTGTTTTTATAGTAAACCCACCCTGAATAGCCATAGATATTTCTCTAAATCCTTCAATGACAAACAAACCTGATTCTTTTCTAGCTCGCGGTTTGTCTTGGAGTTGAATAATTTCTCTGATTAAAGGATTTTTTAAACTTTTTATTGATTTTAATATTTCACCCATCGATTAAATTTTACCCTTTTTATAAAAGTCCATGGTAAAAACTACTAAAAATCCTAGGATACAAACGACCATTGTCAAAATGCTTTTGGGTTCTCCCCAATAGTGCTGTGGCCAAACAGGTACCTCAGAAATAATTTTAATCATGGCTGAGTCCCACTTGTCTAGTTCTTCAATACTTACTAAGTTGTAAAATTGGCCACTTTCTTTATGATAAATTTGAGTCACATTTTTCCATGGCCATATTTTGTTTAGCGAACCCAATAAAAAGCCTGTTAATATAGCTAATGTTGTATGCTTGTATCGTTCAAATAACCAAGAAAAGACCCTTGAAAAAGTTGCCGCACCTATGATTAAGCCAGACATAAATACCCCTATAATGATCAAGCTTTGGGAGTCAAATTGTGTTAGAAGGTTTTTCATTGAACTTAAAATAAATCCATACAAACCCAGAATGACTAACATAAAACTCCCTGAAACTCCTGGTAGAAGCATGGCTGAGATAGCCACAATCCCTGAGATAAAAATAAACCAATATTCGTAATTTCCTTCGACTGGAGACAAAATGGTGATGCCATAAGCTATGACAAATCCAATCAATAAAGCAATCAATGCCGACAACGTTTTATAATTGTATTGCCTAGCTATAAATAAGGCTGATGCCACGATGAGGCCAAAAAAAAATCCCCACAAGGGCTCAGGAAAATGTATCAATAAGTATGAAATAACAAATATTCCAAAAACTATTCCCAACAACATTCCCACCATCAAGCTGACAATAAAAGAAATATCCAGTGTATTAAAAGCCTTTTTCCAATCCCCCGATTTTATATCCTTAAAAAACTCAAGGTTAATGGCACGGATTGTATTCATTAATTTTTCATAAATACCCGTGATAAAAGCAATAGTTCCTCCAGAAACGCCTGGTATCACTTCTGCAATACCCATAGCTAAGCCCTTGAATAAAACATCAAATGATAAAAATTTCATACAGCTCAATTAATTATTCGTTATCGTGTTGTCTTGTATTTATCTTTTTGTCAGGTACGATGACATCTGGAACGTATTCAATTTGATTGAAGCCATCTAATTTTGGTTGACCCGCATTTACCCAAGCAGTATACCAAAAGCTACCAACAGCATGAATACTGGCCCTCATCTGATCTTCGACCATCGTTCCCATAGCCTTACTATAAGCTTTAGCGTATTCTTTGCACTGAATGCGTACAGTTTGGCTGAGTCTTTCATCATAACAATATTGATTATCCAAAGGGTAATTTTTGCTGAGCCTTAATTCTATACTCAACAAACTATCCAAGTGACTATGTGCTTGAATGACAATATCCCAAATAAAATCTCTAGGATTTTCTATATATTGGGCTTGACCCACAAAAAAATCATACTCATTTTCTGCAAATAGTTCAGGTATCCTAGATTCCCAAAAAGCGTGGATACCTACTTGGTTCGTCATTTGTCCGTTGTAGTTTTTTGTTGTGTGTAAGGGAACGTGCGCATCACTCACATAATGACCATATTCTGAAACCATTCTCAGTAGAAGATTTTGGTCATTAGATTTAAAAGCATTGGTCATTCTAACCAACATATTTTCTAAATGATAAGGTACAATACCATATTCAGAAAACTTATCTTTAATCAATAAGGTATAGTTCTTTTTTAAAAATTGTGTGGTAGAAAACAACTCATTCAAGTCGTATTTTGAAATTGACCAAACATCTTCATAATACATCGGTTTGATGACTCTTTTCCAATATTTTAAAAAAGTTGGATAATCAAGGACTACAGGGTCAAGATCCTCAGTATTAAAGTGTAAAAAAATTGAATCTCGTTCAATAGTTTTGCTTACCGCAATGGTATCTTTATCAACGATATGGTAAATCTCACAATACTTAATAATGGCTTCTTCAAAATCGCGAGGCACATTTGGAAATGGTATTTTGTCCCAATGATCTATATCTATATAATGCCGTACTCCCTCATGTCGGGTGGCATACCTCCTTTTATCAGGGTCAATTGAATGTTCTGTAATGTACAAAATGTTCTTCTTAAAAAAACCAAACATTTCATTTGGCAGTGTATAGACGGCCATTTGATTGATTAGTCTGTGACCATAAAATCCCCAAGAATTGACTTTAGCTGGACCTACAGGTGATTTTACCATGGAAAACATCATGATAAAAGAAACAGCAACTACTTTCAAACTAAACAACATAATACCAAAGGTGAATAATAAATTTATTTTGAAGCAAACAGTCTAAAAACACTACTGTGTACTTTGAAATGAACTTCAAAGGTAATGATAAGAACGGTATCAGTTGTGTTTTATGAAAATTTATTCCATTGAAATTGAACAAAATGAAAGGCCATTACATTTAAGATAGACACAAAATAAATTCCAATGAAAAGATGTTCCTTTTTACTCATGATGATGTTCTTTATCTATTTTCAAGATGGTTTTGCACAAATAAAGAGACGTCCAGTTTCCAAATTGACTGAAAAATCTAAACAAAATGACATCCTCGACAAACTTACTTTTGACATCAAATTAGGAAATGTTGGATTTTTTAGAAACCTGTATTTATCTACAAAATTGAATGCAGGGTATAAAGTAAATGATTGGTTTTCGACTGGTTTAGGTACCAAATTGTTTTACACACAAATTTTTATTACTGGTGCACCTGATGACACATATGTGGATTGGGGTGGTTTTGTTTATGCACGTGCGAAAGTTTTTAAAAATTTTTTCGGTCAGGTAGAATATAATTACACCTCATATGCATTTGTCAATAGCTTTTATTCTGGAGCAAACATTCACTACCCCACTGTTGGTGGCGGATATATGTCAGGAAGTGATAAGTGGAGTTTTGGAATTGAACTAAATTTAGTCTTAAATGAATTGGCTCGTGATTACCAAGGTTCTGTGCTTGAATATTGGTTCGGTGCCGTATACCATTTTTAAAAAAACGTTAGGCCTGCCGACCCAGTAATCCTGAAACTCAATTCGCTAAAGAAAATTTGGCATGGTTTTAGATTAAAATTACTCTGAGATTGAGTTAGAGTAATTAGCAAATTGTTACTCGGGGTCGGTTCTTTAGGGAGGATCGGCCCTTTTTTTTTCAAATACTTCCTTTCTTAGAATTTTTTCATACCAATATTTATATAATAGCTTAATTAACATCTATAAACATATTTGTTAATAAATTATATATATAAAATATTCATTAATATGTTCTTTTCAATAGGTTATTACTAATTTTGCTCTGCATTTTTAATGCTATTTCAACAGGTTAAACCCCATAAGATGAGTTGGTTCAAGCGTTTAAAGCAAGGTATTCAAACTACCACAAAAAACAAAAAGGAAGCTCCAGACGGGCTTTGGCATAAATGCAGCCGTTGTAACACTATGACGACGGTGAATGAGTTAAAGGAAAACTTATTTATTTGTCCAAAATGCGATTTTCATGTTCGTATAAACTCAACTAATTATTTTGACATTATTTTTGATGGTAAATATACTCGGCTTTTTGATGAAATAATATCGGTAGATTCTTTAACTTTTTCTGATTTGAAGTCTTATAAAAGTCGACTTGAAGATGCCTATAAAAAAACAAATTTGAAAGATGCCATGTCAGTGGCTCATGGTAAAGTTGGGAAACAACCTCTTGTCATTTCGTGTATGGATTTTGGCTTTATTGGGGGATCGATGGGATCGGTTGTTGGTGAAAAAATATCCAGATCCATAGATTATAGTCTTGAGCATCGAGTTCCCTTATTGATTATTTCGAAATCTGGAGGGGCTAGAATGATGGAATCAGCCTTTTCATTAATGCAAATGGCTAAAACATCCGCAAAGCTTACACTCTTAGCAAAAAATGGAATACCTTACCTATCATTGATGACAGATCCTACAACGGGAGGGGTTACTGCTTCCTATGCGATGCTGGGTGATATTAATTTTGCAGAACCTGAAGCTTTAATTGGTTTTGCAGGTCCAAGGGTTATAAAAGAAACCATTAAAAAGGATTTGCCTGAAGGGTTTCAAACGTCGGAATACCTACTAGAGCACGGTTTTTTAGATTTCATTATTCATCGTAAAGAACTAAAAAACAGAATTTCAGACCTACTCATTTTATTTGACGGCGGTATGATATCTGATAGTTCAGAAGATTAATACTTTACAATCCTTTTCTAAAGGATTTAGTAGCTTGACCAAAACATCCAATAAGTCAAAATCTTCTTGAATATAGTATTGCAAAAGGTTATCAACTCTTTCCTGTAAATTGTTTCCTGGGAATAATTTTTCTTTTACATTTTTAATTTGATTGATTTTTGTTTCCTCCTGCAATTTTAAAACTCTGAACAATTTTTGCTCGACATGGTGCAGCATTTTATCCACTTTAGTTCCTTCCGACTCCATATACCCCTTAAGGGTTTGATCGAAGTTTTGAAAATAAACCGTTAATTTATTCCAACTTTCTTGAATATTTTTTTTCTCTAGTTCCAGCTCATCATGATGGCTATTATTCTTGAGTAAATATTCATGAATGATTTTATCTTCTTCTAGTAAAAAGTCATCAAAATTCATTGACAATTTCTCCATATTTTTTTGCACAGCCTTATTTATTAAAATCACAGAATTCCTTCTAATCAAACATGGGAAAAAGAGTCCAAAATAGTCAAATTGTGTCTTTCTTTCCATCCAATATGCAATTTCACCTCCACCACCTATGAAGGCAACATCTGGCAAAACGAGCGACTGATAGAGTGGTCGGGTCACCACATTTGGACTAAATTTTTCTGGAAATTGATGTAAATGGGTCTTCATTTCATCTTGTGTCCAAAAAAGATTGGTGGTAAGTACATGAAACTGGTTATTTTCAAAAACGATTCGTTCTCTTGAGCCATCTTCTGTAAAATAGAATAGGTTAATCTCCCTAGGATAAGCTTGTGCTTTAAATCCTAATTGTTCTATTTTATTTTGAGTTTCTAATACTAAAGCTTCACTCGGATTCTCAAACAGTTCTTTTTCCATGATGGGTATAAACGCCCTTTTTAAAGATGGGTTGTCCATATTGAGAACGAGAATACCGTATTTTGCTGTCAGTTTATGAATAAATGTATGTACAAATTCATTATAATTTGAGGCATTTTCTATTGCCAGTTTACTGGCTGATATTATCTCAATTGCCTTATCAGATGAACCTAATATGTTATACAAATGCTCCAAAACGGGCGAAAAGTTATCTAATTTGTATCGACCTACTGGTCCTTTACCGTTTTCATTCCATTCCACTCTTTTCTGAAAAAATGTGGTGTGATTAATTTC
The DNA here is from genome assembly GCA_049290115.1 of Saprospiraceae bacterium. GTDB lineage: Bacteria > Bacteroidota > Bacteroidia > Chitinophagales > Saprospiraceae > OLB9. The sequence continues at coordinate 28,278 of JBATMZ010000108.1, forward strand.
CTCAAAATCATGATCTTCTGCGCCATTGATAAAAATAGGTACAAAATGTTGTTTTGGGTATTTGTTTGATAGTTCCTCCGCCAAATTGATTGTAGAAAATATCTTGTATAGATAATAAGCTGGTCCTGTAAATATACAAGGTTGGTGCGCACATGTCACCGTATATGTATTCTCTTCTATTATTTTATCTAAGTGGTTTTGTTGTTTGTTAGTGAGTGCTAAATGCTCATATTGTTTGACCAAAACACTTTTTAATAACAACCTGTCCGTTGTAAATGTAGACCTTTGTGTTATTGCCTTAGATATTCCATCGTAATTGGGAAGAAATGATAAAAATGGTAAAAACTTTTCGGGCTCTAATTGATAGTCCTTATCTCTTTGGGCAAATTGGGGAATTTGATCGTATGTATATTGTAGCACTTTGACATGGCTGTCATCTATAACATTTACCGGCATTTCGCTTGTCTATTTATTTTTGTCAGAAACCAAAGTAACAAAGATATGAATGCTTTGTTCCTCAATAAAAACAATCCCTCCCTTCATGATACGATTAAACATTAAAAGGTAGACTAATTACCATAAGGCTTCCAAGCTTTTTCTTTAGCCGTAAATTCCTCAACATATTTATTCCAGGGAGTACTTTTATGCATATTGCCAGCAAAATAAGAAGCAATCATCAAAAAGTTTTTTCCGTCCTGATAACCAGGAATTGCTTGAATAGGATTAAAATCTTCATCTAAAAAAACAATGGATGGATAACTCATTTGACCATTCAATAATACTTTGGCAAGATCGTGATAACCCCTTGCCCCGTGTTTGTTGAATTTGTATATTTTTTCTTTGAGGATGATGTCATTTTTTTCTTCGGCATCTAATTTTACTGCGTAGTAATTTTTATTCATGTAATGGGTTATTCTCGGGTCAGAAAAAGTTGTTTTATCCATTTTTTTGCACCATCCGCACCAATCTGTATGTACGTCTACAAATATTTTTCTTTTTTCCACTTTTGATCTTTCTTGTGCCTCTGACATAGTCATCCATTGCATTTGACCTTGACTGAATGCTAATTGCGTTAAGCCAAACAGTTGCATCAAAATAAGTATCGTTATGTTATTCATATGTTATTCATTCAAAATATAAAGTGTAACGTAATAAAAAACCAAAGGATTCAATAATGTTTAGGGTTAAACTATTTTTAACAGTTCATTTCATAATTGATAATATTTTAAAAAAAATTGAAGAACTTCTTTTGCAAAAGCTATAAAAATTTGGTAGCTTTCCACCCAAAATAACTTATATGCACAAACATATTGACCAATGGTACAGTCCTTCATTACACAAAAATATGGAAATCGTTGAGTATGGCCATTTTGGGTTTGCTCTTCTTTTATTGCCTACTGCAGCAGCAGATTATTTAGAATATGAGAGATTTTTAATGATTGATTTCATAAGACCTTTTGTCGAATCAGGAAAAGTAAAAGTATATTCCATAAATTCTATCAATAGCGAAAGTTGGTTAAATAATAAAATGGAAGGGCGTCATAAAGCCATTCGCCATCAACAATTCAACCAATATGTTTATGAAGAAGTAGCACCTTATATTCGATCTAGGACTAGTCAAGAAACGCCTATTATTACATGTGGTGCTTCGTTTGGTGCTCTACATGCGGCTAATTTATTTTTCAAGAGACCAAATATTATCAATGGATGTATAGCTATGTCGGGGCTGTATGATCTATCTAAATACACCAAAGGATATTGGGATGACGATGTCTATTTTAATAGCCCTATGCATTATTTAGAAGACTTAAATGACGAGTGGCATTTAAATCAGATACGCCAGTCTGGGCATATCCACATATTGACAGGAAGTGGAGATTACGAAGATCCTAATGGATCAAGGTATTTGTCTGCGATGTTACACCACAAAGGAATTCCGCACGACCTAGATGTTTGGGGCCATGACATACACCATGACTGGCCAACTTGGAGAGCGATGTTGCCTTTTTTGTTGGAAACTAAATTTTAATTAATAGCAGTTTATGCAAGCCTGGATTTTGCCAGATGTTGGATCAAACTTGGTTTTGAAAGATATACCAGAACCTGAAGCAACTGCAAAGGCTTCTTGTGTTGTTCCTATCTCCTATTCTTCGGTGAATCATAGGGACGTCTATATTATAAACGGGCTATATCCAAATATCATCCTACCATGTACACTTGGATCTGATGCTTGTGGTATGTTGTCAGACCACCCTGTTGTCATTAATCCAGGGATAGATTGGGGTTCCAATGAGTCTTACCAATCTGAAGATTACAATATTCTTGGAATGCCCGTTTCGGGTACTTTCTCAGAAAAGATATGTGTTGCAAAAAACAAAATTTATACTCTACCCTCTCACTTATCCCAAGAAGAAGGAGCAGCCATACCTTTAGCTGGTGTTACAGCTTATAGGTCGCTTATCGTCAAAGGTAAAGCTGATAAAAATAAAAGGGTACTCGTGACGGGTATCGGAGGTGGCGTAGCACTTTGGGCTTTGAAATTTGCGCTTGCATTAGGATGTGAGGTTTGGGTAACCTCTAGTTCTGAGGATAAAATTAAAAAAGCTATATTATTAGGGGCGACGGGAGGTATCACATCTAGCGAGCATGATTGGTCAAAAACCTTACTTAAAAATTCCGGTGGATTTGATCTTGTTGTAGACAGCATCATGGGTAAAACTCTTCCAGACCTAGTCAAACTTTGTTTGCCAGGTGCGAGTATTTGTTTTTATGGTGCAAGTGCAGGGAAAACAGAAAATTTTTCTCCTCACACCATCTTTTGGCGGCAATTATCTATACTTGGTTCTACGATGGGTTCAGATCTCGATTTTAAAAATATGATACATTTTATTGAAGCACATCAAGTAAGACCCGTGATAGACAGGGTATATCCTTTTAGTGACTTACCACATGCTTTAGAGCGAATGAAAAATAGCCAACAATTTGGGAAAATAATTCTAGACCACTCTTTATGACAAATCTTAGTGTAAATATCAATAAAGTTGCTTTGATTCGAAATGCTAGAGGAAGTGATTTACCTAATGTTGGACAATTTGCCGTTGACTGTGAATCTTATGGAGCTCATGGAATAACGGTACATCCTAGGCCAGATCAAAGGCATGTGCGTTTTGACGACATTCCTGTACTTTCAAAATTGGTGCAAACCGAATTGAATATTGAAGGTTTCCCTAATGATAGTTTTATGTTTTTGATTGAAAAAAACAGGCCAACACAATGTACATTAGTTCCTGATCCCCCTGATGCACTGACTTCCAATACTGGTTGGAACGTGATAAAAGAAAAATCTTTTTTGGAAGATGTTATTAGTCAATGCCATAGCTGGGGTATTAGGGTAAGTATTTTTGTGAATCCTATTTCAAAAATGTGCGAAGAGGCTAAAAAAATTAACGCTGATAGGATAGAATTTTATACTGGGCCTTATGCACACCAATATATGTCTAATCCTCCTTTAGCAATCCAACCATACTACGATGCAGCCAAAACTTGTGATCTATTAGGTCTCGATATTAATGCAGGTCACGACTTAAATTTATTAAATTTATCCTATTTTATCCAACAAATTCCATCTACAAAAGAGGTCTCTATCGGGCATGCCCTCATTAGTGATGCTTTGTATTATGGCATAAAAAACACCATACAAATGTATTTATCTAAGTTGGATACCTTACATATTCCCTAATATACTTTCATTCATCCCGATTTGTTTTGTACATTTGCTGATTCACAGAAATGATATATCAAAATGGGGCTTTTTAAGACTTTATTCCCCGAACAAATCCATATTTTACAACATTGGCAACAAGTCAAATCTATTTCTTACTCAGATGAAGATATAGCACTTGACACGATATTATACTCCCTTATCAAAGCGTGCTTGCACAACGAAAAGTCTATTGTTATCATTCCAGACAAACGATTGATGAACTTACTTGAAAAAAAACTTCAAGAAAGTGGTCTTTCTGAAATTTGTTTGTTTTTTGATCCCGATTCTTCCGTCACAAAAGAGGAGACTTCAAATTTGATTTATAAGCTAACGCCCCAGCCAAATATAGAATTAACAAATTCATTTTATAAACTTGAAAATACCATCTCTTGGTTAGGTAAGGATATCCAAGAAATTCTAACTTCATTTTTTCAATATGATGGGGATAGAAATTTACAAACCGTTTTAGATAGATGCTTTGAAATCGAAAATTTTGAAGGTAAAGAAATGGTTTTGACAATGCTCTATGATTTATTTCCTGAACTGGATGAAGCCAGTTTTGACTCTTTTTATGATATTATCGTAATGGCCTCTAAAAAATTTGAACCGGGTTATGGCCATACACAGATGGGAGGTCAATTTAAAATTTCACAAAAATATTTGATAGACGAATCCAGTTTAACACTTTTTCTAAATGAAATAAAGGATCAAATTGTTGAATTTAAAGCTTTGAGATCAAAATATAATTTTTGTATCGAGGACAACTCTAAATCGGGATACCAGGCACTACACCAACAATGTTATGATTTGGAGGAAGTGTTGAGAAAGATTGAATTGGAGCAGATAGAATTCCAACATTTGCCGAAAAAAAGTGGTAAAAACGGGATTTTACAATATTTAGGTGCAAAACCCAATCAGGTTAAAGAATGGGAAGGTAAAATGTATCAGTTGGCCATTCTATTTGATCAAAAAATAGCCTTTCTTGTAGGATTGGAAAAGCCGTATCAATCAATGGAAGATTTAGCGACCAAGTTAAAGAGCTCTACCCTATTTTTAGGTGAAATGAGAGGTAAATTGGCTAAATACTATGCTGGTCGAAAAGAATCTTTGCGAACAAGTATAAAATATTCTAATGTTTTTAATCATAAAAACAGTGTCCAATTAGAGGCCTTAGAATCTGAATTATTTGAGAGAATTCAGTCATTTAATGACGCCCAATTACTAGATCAAAGAATTGAAGTCAACACCCTAAGCATACAAAAACAAGTTGAAATTTTAAACAAAATTATTCTGGACTGCACTTTTTTAGAGGCAGATATATTGAATAATCGCGGTCATTACCTGTGGAAGTCTTTTATTGAAAACCAAGAAGAATGGGTTCAAAAAAGCATCAGTTCGTTGCGCCATTTTAACTCAGAGGATTGGCCAAGTGTTATTGAATATTGTTTTTTGCAAAGATGGATTCAGGATAAATTACCTATGCAAGCTACTTTATTGAAAGAAAAAATACAAACATTTCACCAAAGTCACACCTTATTGTTTCCTACTTGGGCATCAAATTATGTATTGAGAAAAAATGAAAAAAAGCAAGACACAATCAATGCCCTTCCAGGTGACAAAAAATATTTTCATAAAACCATCATTCAAAATAAAGGCATAGAGAAAATGCATTGGCGCTATTTTTTCGAAAAAAATGCTTTTTTTTGGTCTTCATTTTTTGACATTGTTGTTACATCCAAAGATTCTTTTGAAGATATGGAAGTCGACACGTATTCCAATCTTTTTTATGTAAACAGTCCTAAAATAAATCAGGAAGTATTACACTTAGGTAAAACTATCCACACCTATATAAATATCAATGCCAATCCTATAGATACAGATTTACATCTTTTACACGCTACGGTTTTTGAAAAGTCAGATTCTAAAGTCCTTTCATCATTGGAAAGACTTAAACAATCTAGGGCGATGGCTTATAACTTTTTCGCCATTCAAAATAAATTCACCATATATCAGCTTAAAAATGCCAATATTATAAGTTGCCTGCCAGCTTTAATCAATCGACATATTGAATCAGAACTACAATCATACGGTATAAAAGAAATTGTATTAGATGATAAACCTATTGATCGTTTAGTAGATTGTATGGTAGACACCAACCGTACTTCCTATTTATGGATTTCAGATTATTGTATTAACCCATTAGATACTAATTCGATTGCAATACAATTAAATATGATTCAGGACTTTTTGAAACTAGGTTATAAAATTGAAGTTATAGAAACCTTACATTTAATTGAAAATTATGGAAATACGTTAAAAAAGTTTGTGGAAACTATCGACAAATCATAATCACTATATATTTCTCCATATAATATGATGCCGGTCTCACTTGATTTTGATACTATCCGCTCTAAGATAAAAACCAGAAAACGCCACGACAAAATGGAGATTTGGGATATCTTAAGACAAAAATGGTTGATTTTACAACCAGAAGAATGGGTACGTCAAAATGTAATCCACGCTTTAATACATGAAAAAGGGTATTCGAAAAATACTATGGCTGTGGAAAAAGAGTTTATGATTCATAATGTCAAAAAAAGATTTGATTTGGTCATCTATGATAAATTTGTTCGCCCTTATTTATTAGTAGAATGTAAAGCATTTCAAGTTACCCTCAACCAAGATGTTTTTGATCAACTAGGCTTGTACAACAGGACAATACAGGCGCCGTTTCTTTTGGCGTCAAACGGAGTATTAACATATTGTTTTGAACAAAATCACGATTCTAAAGCTTTAACATTCCGACAGCAATTACCCGATCCACAATAAAGCTTTTAAATTATTATCTTTGACGTAAATTATACATTTTGGCATCAAAAGAGGGGAAAAAGAAATTTGAATTTTCTAAGGAAAGTATTAAAAATGTCTCTAAGGTATTTACCTACATCAAACCGTTTTGGAAAGAGTTCGTAATTGCCATGATATTATTGGTTCTAGGAAGTCTCATCTTCATGG
>JBATMZ010000109.1:0-90608 GCA_049290115.1 Saprospiraceae bacterium
TGATTAAATACCTCAACAGCAAATGTCATCGTTTGTCCATATGTGTACGGAGGTAGGGTTACTAAGGTTTTTCTTAAGGCTAAGTCAAATATATCGATTCTAGCTTGATCATCGTCGTCTTCACTCCCACCTGATGGGCCGTTGCCTGGATCACTGTCTACGTCCCCATCTCCAATTGGGTCTCCGTTTTCGTCTTCCAATCCTGTAATTTGAGCTTGGTTAATCCAAGCATTTGGTTGATTACTTTGAATTGGAGTCAATATTAGTTCAACAAAAGTAGTGCTCCCTGGAATCATTGGACCAAAAATGGTGTAACTTAAAATTCCAGGAATAGATTCAGTCCACCCATTGTTAGGTGTAAAGCTAAAGCCTGAAGGAAGGTTATCTTCAATATCAATATTATAAATGGCTTCATTACTTTGGTTGGTCACAGTAATTATATAAGTTACAGGGCTTCCATATGAATAAGGAGGCGGTGATGTTATACTGATATCTTTAACCAAGGCCACATCAATAAACCTTACAGTTTCACCATCGTGATCATCTTCATCAGTTACGTCAACGCCATCGCCTGGTGTGCCAGATCCATCTCCATCGATATAATTATCGGCATCACTTCTAATTTGACCTCCAGCATCATTGTTAGGATTACTATCAGGTGTACTATCGATGTCGTCCGAAGCATCATTCCCAACCACATCTGTACCACCTGTTATTTCAGCAAAATTATCAATATTATTTGCATTGGCAGTTCCAGCCACTTCAAGAATAAGTGGAATATCAATACTTGCTCCAACTGAAATACCTGGGGCCGTAAGTAGTCCATTTAAAACAGAAGCTGTGTAATTTACATTAGGAAAAGATCCTGTCCAATTTGGATTATCTCCTGCATTAAATATATAACCTGATGGAATATAATCAGTTACACTAATACTATTTACGATATCCGTTCCTTGGTTTGTAACAGTTATTGTAAAAGGGACATCATCACCAAAAGCTACTGGTAATGTAAGACTTGTTGTTTTGGAAAGACTGACATCAAACGTTGTCGGGTAAAATCCAAAATCAAAAGTATGATTATTTTCAGCTGGGCCGTCAGTTGTAATGGCTATGGTAGCAATTCCGGCTGTATTTGTTGCATCGTTATCTGAATAATCTGATAAACCAACACCTGATTGGTTTTGACTTGTTAATACAAATCCTTCCAAGGGACTGCCATTAACACCAAAATTATTATATTGAGTAGAAGATATTCTGATAGTATAATCGGTGTACGGTTGAGGTCCGAGTGTACCATTTCCATCAGGGTCATTCGTATTGGTATAATTAAAATAATACCCTCCTTCCGAATCGGATATAGAGGTACCTACCACGATTCCATTCGCATTGACCAATTCTACAATAATACCGCTTAAAACTGGTTCATTCGGATCTTGAATTCCATCTCTGTCTACATCTGACCATATGACATTTCCAATTTCTATCAAAGGAACTTCTCCAAGGGTTTCTATATCACCGATACCTGCAGCTTTTCCAAATGTACCCACATCACCACCTCCAGGATTAAAATAAATTTCATAACCATCACCAATCTTATTTCCCGTTAAGTTATCAAATCTCATCGTACCACCGGACCAAATCCAGACGGGATCCATAAAAGTAACAATTGTATTATCCACGGTTGATGTTCTATGTACCGCCAATCCTCCATTTACCGGTTCTGGATGAAACTTATCATCTTTATAAAATTCGGGTGTAAATTGAATAGAATAAGAACAAGAAGCAGAATTAGGATCTCTTACACCTTGTAACAAATCACCAACGACGGCAATATGATAATTACCGGTACCGTTCAAGTCATAATTATACCATCCTGCTTGATGACCTCTTCTATCGACCATTCCAATAATCATATTACCTTTACCGTCAAATTCTATATCGGTAATCATTGGATAACCAGCCCCTTCAAAATATCCTTGAAAAACGTTTGTCCAAGGCAACCAAGGATTTGCTGTTCCACTTCTATAGTTTAGTGGAAATGATAAAACAGGGGTTAAATTAAAGGTTTCTGTTACAACGTCAAATTCATATATATGCCCAGTTAAGTCGTTTGCCGTACCAATAGTTGTTCCATTGAGTGCTTGTCCATTACAAACGAGTCCTACAAATACTTTGCCTCTAGTAACCTTTACTGCAAAAGGCATATGTTCGCCCGCATTTCCACTACATGGATCTGGAATGGTAAATCCTTTTACTTTAGTTCCTACATCTGCCAATACCGGAGCAGTAGGGTTAAATGGATCAACCAAGTCTATTTGGTATAATTTTCTATCGTATAAGTTGATTGTATACAACCATCTTCCGTCTTCTGAGATGTCTAAGTCACCAAATGATACTTTTCCAACCTGTTCCCAAGCTGCTGCATCCTGACTAGGGTCAAGTTTATTACCCGTCATTCCTCTTTCTGTGTTAGTTCCTATGACTGGACTAAATTGAACCTGATTTGATGCAATAAGAGCATTTGTGTAAACGCCAGCCTCATTACTCGTCGGAATATTTAAATCCGTATCAAAATCTAGCCAATTGTAATTATAAGAAGTGGAAAAATCATCCGGGTCAATCATATAAATTCCTCCGCCACCTAAAGGTCCAAAACCAGCATGCCTTTTTAACATGGAGGAGGTGAAAATTTTTCTCGCTTGTTTTGAAATAGCAACACCCCACACTGATCCAACTTGAGCCGCAGTACCTAAAACAGTATGTGGAGGGCCCATTGGTCCTCCATTCGGGTTAGTAGGATAATATCCTGAATTAGCTCCATGGCCGTTGTCAAGATAATTCATACCTACAAAAGCATCTGATCCACTAGCGGATCCTGGTACAAGTGGGTCCCCATTTACAAAGCAAGTAGTGTAGGTAGGAGGATTATCTGTTAGGGCAAAATCTGCTGGATAGGTCAAAATGAAATTATGCACGCCAGGACCTTGAGCAAATTGAACAGCAGTTCCGTATGTATTACCATTTCCTGCACTGAAATCCAACGTTGGACTCAAATTACAAAAACCATCTGGTATCTCAAATTCGATCCTGACTGGATATGAACCAGGATTAAAAGAATATGTACCATTAGTTGCCGTAGTAGTGGTTCCTAGTAGTACATCTTTTACTGGGAGAACTCCGTTGGTATAAAACTTGACAATTATGTCTCCTCTTAAGGGTTCACCTGATTGTCGAATACCGTCACCGTTATAATCCCTAAAGACTGTACCAGTAATCTGGGCATGAATATGATTGGAAGCCAGTAGTAGAACTATTAAAATTGCACAAAACTTTAATAGTTTAAATGTAGAAGAAATTTGAGATCTCATTGGTAAGAATATTTGCAAAAAATGTATAATTCAATTTTTTGTCCTATTCTCATTCGGGGTTGGAAAACTTATAAATACTATGGTTTATAAGCTTAATATCTCAGGGTAAACCCTATAAATCTAAAATTATGTGCAAATATATATAAATTTATTATAATATATACGAAAAGTAAAAAAAAATTACTTCTGCTTTAAAATAAAAAAAGCATGAGGTTTCCGACGCCTCATGCTAAAGTGAATAGTTCGACCAGGTCTTTACCCGATCTAAAATTCGAGAATGCTATGATGTATTTTTAAAATAATCTGATTTTTATGTTTTGACACCCTTTGTATAAAACATTTACTAAGGTATATTCAAATAGCATGCCAAAAAGTTAATCTCGTTCTCTCCTTTCGTTATAAATCAAAAAATTAAACTAAAACTATTCTTAAACAAAAAGACCCAGCCATAATGACCAGGTCTTTCTTCTTTTACAAATTTACTTTCTTGATACTAATTTAAATGTATTTTTGTTTTACTGGATAACAATTAATTTTCTAGTAGAGGCAGATTTTCCATCACGGATTTCTACTGTATACATACCATTTTTGAATCCTGAAATATCAATTGTTTTTTGAATATCTCCAGATGTTTCAAACGAAGCAACTAATTGACCTACTGTATTAAATATAGAAAGTGTTGACTTTTCAACAGGTTTTACGAATGATATGGCAATAATTACTTTATCACTAGCAGGGTTTGGTAAGATTCTAAAATCATTTAAAAAGTTGATATCGTTTACATTTGTGGAGTTCTCAACAACATAAGGTCCAAAAGTCTTTGTACAGCCAAACTCGTCGGTTACCTCAACAGTGTAAGAACCTGCACCAACATCTTGAAGTTTATCATTAGTACTTCCATTCGACCAAAGGTAAGTATATCTACCAGAACCTCCATCGATGATAGGAGTTACAGAACCTTTATGGCTACTATTTACATCGTTGACGATTTCAACTGATACTTGGGATATAGAAGTAGGTTGTGTAATTTCTTGTGAAATTTCAATGGTACTGCCCTGAGCATCCGTCAAAATAGCCGTATATATACCCGCAGCCAAACCTGTTAATTCTAACTGATTTCCTAAAAATCCATTAGGACCTTCCCACGTGATTTCATAATTTGGCAAACCTCCAACTGGTGTAACAGATATTGTACCATCATTTGCATCAAAACAAGTAACATTGGTTGCCGCTATTTGGAAACCCATTTTAGAAACATACAATACATCTATACATAATTCGTCTACACCACAATCGTTTGTAGCTGTTAAACAAATTGTGTACGTACCTGTCTCTGGGAATTGAATACTTACATTTGGGTCATTAGATGTCATTCCATTTCCTAAATCCCATTCCAAAGAAGTAAATGTTCCTATAATCACAGAAGTCAACTCTAAATCAAGTCCATTTTGAACAAATGTAAAAGATGTGCTTGGTAAATCTGTATCTTCCATAACTGTCACACTTCGATTTGAGGTACATCCATTTTCAATATTTATAACATTTAAAGCGTAAGTACCACCTTTATCAACGGTTGGTGTCAAAGTATTTTCACCAGAAACAATATTTCCATTTAATGTCGTCCATGAAATTGAAAAATCTGACTCATCGCCAACCAAAGTAGCTTGAATATTGATTTCTCTTGTCACACAATTTACTTCATCTGGCGCTAGAATGGCAACCTGTGGCAAATCGGAAGATTCATTGACAGTAGCAGATCTTGTAACAACACAACCATTAGTACCAGTGACCGATGCATGATAAGTCCCTGCTTCAGTTACTGTTACACAAGTCGCAGTAACCTGATTTTGTCCAATTTGCCAAACAATATCTAAACCACCATCTGTTGTTCCACATAATTCCACACTTGTAATCGAACAAGTTAATTCACCATCCGTCACTGATAAAGCTGGTTGGGCAATATTTTCATCCAAAGCTTTAGAAGTCGTTTTGATACAACCGTTAATATTATTGGTTACTTGGAGCAAATAGTCTCCAGGTTCATCAACTATTGGTGTTAACGAGGTTTCACCTGAAACAATGTTTCCATTTTGGGTGGTCCATAAGTAAGAGAAATTTGACCCTTGAGATGACTGAGTTCCATCAAGTGTAGCTTGAGTTCGCACACAAGTTAATGGATTTGCATCTGCAATAGCAGCCGTTGGTAATGCTGTTGTTGATTCTACTGTAGTAGAAGCTTCACTAAAGCAGTCATTATTAATATTAGTTACTTTTAAAGTATAAGTACCTCCAGCATCAACTATAGCATTAATAGTATTTCCGCCAGAGACAATATTTCCGTCCGTTGTAGTCCACAAATAGGTTATGTTACCACCAGTAGCAGAGCCTACTCCAGAAACGGTGGTTTGTAGAGCAGCACAAGAAATATTTCCTTGATGAGCAGCCATAGCTACAGGTCCTGGAACTTGCTCTATTTCGAATATACCAATATAGGTACATCCATTAGCATCAGTGACAACATAATCGTAATCACCCGGTTGTAAATTATAAAAATATGGATCAGCCTGTGGAATGCCCCCCATATCGTATAAATAAGGTGCTGTACCAAACAATCCAACACATTCTACGTATCCTCCTTGGCCATCACATAAGGCATCATAAGGATATGATGTACCAAATAATGCAACAGGTTGAGTCACCGTATAATTTTGAGTTACATCACAATTATAAGAATCGTTAACAGTCACAGAATAAGAACCTGGAGCTAAATTTTCAACTCTGGCACCTGAACCGCCGTTACTCCAATTATACGTGTAGCCGCCACCGCCACCGCCACCTACGACTTCAAGTATTCCGTCTTGCTCTCCAAAACAGGAAACATTTATTTGTTCGACTAGACTAGTTTGTAAGTCTGGAACTCCATTTACTACAAAATTACTAGAATTGATAAAATAGCCATTTGTATCAGAAATTCTGCATGAATATGTGCCCGCTTGCAGGTTAGAAATCGTTGCCTGGTTTCCACCTCCGTTTGACCATTCATAATAAATACCGCCATTACCATCTGTTACGTTTAAAGCAATTGAGCCATTACCTCTACAAGTATTATGGGTTATTGCCGAAGTATAATCCATGGCGAAAGAATTAAATAACCATGATTCCCACTGAGCAACAGAGCGTTGACCTACCTCAAAAACTCTTTTGTCTTGTGCTCTAATCGCATATAGCGTAGGCCAATATGTAATTTGATAATTATTTCTAACAGTTGAAGTTTGCAAATCTATAATTGGATAAGGGGTTCCAGAAACCCAGTTGCCCGTTGTACCACCCACACATGAAGGCAATCCATACAAACAAGGTGTAGAAGTAGTAACATCACCTTCTATAAAAAACACCATGATTTCATCGGTTCCATTGGGACCATAAAGATTCCACAATGTTGCCAAAGTGTGTGTATTGTGATAATTCCAACAAGGTCCACACCATGTAGCTGAAAAGTCAATGATAACATGTTTACCTGAATTTAATATACTGTACAAATTATGGGTATTCCCATCTAAATCTGTCAAAGTCCAATCCGTGGCAACGGATCCATTTGGCAAAACTGCCTTAGCTTGCTGAAAGCCAAACAATACGAAAAAAACACATAAGTATATGTACTTCATGATTCAAAATTAGGTTTAGGTTTAATATTTAATTTCTAAAAACAGCGCTAATGTAAATATTAAAAATTTAAGGGTTTACTATTCTGATCAAAATTTTACACTTTTTCCACATTTTATTTTAAACATTATTAAAATAATTACTCCAAGTATAGTTATTTATATGAAAATAAGATATAATATTTCTTAAAAATACAGAATAAAATTTTACAAGCCAAAAAAAACTTACTTGGAAATAAATTTATATTCTTTCAAATGCAGATAATAACATATATAATATCAAAGGGGAGTAATTTTGTTGTATGGCTTTACTCAAAATATTTTTTTCTCGATAATATGCCAAAATTTGAGGCAGAATTTTTTGTAAACTGTGTTTTGCTTTTATACTATCGTGGAAGACCAAAATGGCTCCATCTACACTATGTTGTTGTACTTTTACAAAACATAAATCTGCATTAAATGACTTTTCAAAATCGCCACTCAAAAAGGTCCACATGACTATTTTTTTCTGATTCTTTAATTTTCTGTACAGCCCAAAAGTCAATTTTCCGTAAGGTGGTCTAAATAAGTTACTATTAATGTCCACATCAGCTTTAGAAATATCTGCTAAATATTTTTTGCCCTTTACTTTCCAACCGTTGAGATGGTGAAATGTATGATTGCCAACCGTATGACCTCGACTGATGATTTCGCTATATATTTCCGGATACTTATTTACATTTTCTCCTACGCAAAAAAAAGTAGCTTTTTGATTGTATTCGTCCAATAAATTTAAAACCCAAGGTGTCACTTCAGGTATAGGGCCATCGTCAAATGTCAGGTGTACTACTGATCCAGTTTCCTCGCTGTTCCACATAATCCCATGAAATAAACTCCTAAACCACTTTGGAACATACATTGGATATATCATAACCACATTTGAATAAATTTAAATAATACTTTACTTTTGTGCCTTTGTAACAGGAGTCTCTTCTGTTTTTTAAACTGCATGACAAATTTAGATTATATTATGATGAATCAAAAAAAAATAAGGGTAAGATTTGCACCAAGTCCTACAGGAGCACTTCATATTGGAGGCGTCCGAACCGCATTGTATAATTATATATTTGCCAAACAGAATGGAGGAGATTTTATTGTAAGAATCGAAGATACAGATCAAACCAGATATGTGCCTGGTGCTGAAAAATATATCCTACAATCTTTGGAATGGGCAGGAATAGTGCCTAATGAAGGACCTGACCAAGGAGGAAAATTCGGTCCATATAGACAGTCAGAGCGCTTGGGCATCTATCAGCAGTATGCATTGGAACTGGTTAAAAACGGTTTAGCTTATTATGCATTTGATACACCAGAAGAACTGGATAAATTGAGAGAAAAAGACCAAACTTTTAGATATGGTTCTGCTTCGAGAGATTCCCTTAAAAACAGTCTAACACTAGACAAAGAAGATGTGGCTACTAGACTAAAATCTGATACTTCTTTTGTTATTCGAATGAAAATAGAGCCCAATACAGAAGTTCATGTAGAAGATGCCATTAGGGGAAGTGTTGTTTTTAAAAGTAACGAACTGGACGATAAAGTGATCTTAAAGGGTGACGGAATGCCTACTTATCATTTGGCCAATATTGTCGATGATCATTTGATGGAGATTTCCCATGTGATTCGTGGTGAAGAATGGCTGCCGAGTGCGGCTCACCATATTCTTTTATACAAATTTTTTAAATGGACACCACCAACATTTGCCCATCTACCGTTAATCCTCAAACCTACGGGTCAAGGAAAGTTAAGTAAAAGAGATGGTGCCAAATTTGGTTTTCCTGTTTTTCCATTGTCTTGGGACGCAGGCGATGAAGTCTTCCTTGGATTTAAAGAAGTTGGATTTCTACCTGAAGCGGTCATCAATTTTTTAGGGCTGGTCGGTTGGAGTCCAGGGACAGAACAAGAAATTTTTTCACTTGAAGATTTTATTAACCAATTTAGTTTGGAAAAAATCCACAAAGCCGGCGCTAGATTTGATTATGAAAAAGCAAAATGGTTTAACCAACATTACATCATACAAACGCCAAAAGAAACTTTAGCCGATTTAATTAAAGAGGATATCAACAAAAAGTATCAAGACCACACTTTTACTGATTCATATATTGGAGAGGTCTGTCGATTGATGAAACAAAGGGTTCACCTCCTTCCGGAAATACATACAAATGGGGCTTTCTTTTTCGACAAAAATTTTGATTATGATATAGGCACGATTCAAAAAAAATGGAAAGGGGAAAATATAGTGCACTTTCAAACAATGGCATCCATGATTCAACATTCGACAACAAATCTAGAATCAGAAATCAAACAATATATTATGGACAATCAGTTAAAAATGGGAGAAATACTTCCCGTTTTACGTATCGCCATTTCAGGGACTATGCAAGGGCCTGACTTGTTTGAGACTATACATTTACTCGGTTCAGACAATGCTGCTCAACGTATTAATAAGGCCATTGAAGTCTTCGAAAAAATATAAAGACCTATAATTTATCTGTTTTTTAACATAAATAAACCCTCTATTTCAAAACAAAAACACCAAAAAAATTATTTTTAATCCTTATATGTTACTTTTGCAACCATTATAAAAAATGGAATGGTGGTTTATAGCAAAATAAAAACATCACAAAATTTTCATTAAATAAAAAATACATGAGTTTTTCGCATAATTCAGAGGTAGAGGCTGTAAATGACCTAGCAAGGTCTTACGAAAGTTTGAGGTCAGAAATTGGTAAAATAATAGTCGGTCAAGAAGATGTGGTGAAAGCTGTCATCATCTCCTTATTTGGCAATGGTCATAGTTTGTTGGTAGGCGTTCCTGGATTAGCTAAAACTTTGTTAGTATCTACGATCGCCGATGTACTTGACCTCGATTTTAAAAGAATCCAGTTTACACCAGATTTGATGCCGTCCGACATAACAGGTTCAGAAATTTTAGATGAAGATAGGCACTTTAAATTTAATAAAGGTCCTTTATTTACCAATATATTGTTGGCAGATGAAATCAATAGAACCCCGCCTAAAACACAAGCCGCTTTGCTTGAAGCCATGCAAGAAAGATCGGTAACCGTTGCAGGACATCGTTATTCTTTAGCCAAACCATTTTTTGTTTTAGCCACACAAAATCCTATCGAACAAGAAGGAACTTACCCTCTTCCAGAAGCTCAACTAGACCGATTTATGTTTAATATACCTCTGGATTATCCTAGTTATCAAGAAGAAGTTCAAGTCGTAAGAACCACAACTTCTGATGAAAAATATGTACTTAAAAACATATTATCTGGAGAACAAATTTTGGAATACCAATCGCTGATTCGAAAAATTCCTATTGCCGATAATGTTTTGGAATATGCTGTTTCTTTGGCCACCAAAACCAGACCAAATACACCCATGGCTACTCCCGACGTTAATAATTACGTTTCCTGGGGAGCTGGTCCAAGAGCTTCACAATACCTAGTTTTAGGTGCCAAATGCCACGCAGCTATTCACGGAAAATATTCTCCCGACAAAGAAGATGTCCACGCCATTGCTAATTATGTTTTAAGACATCGAGTTGTAAGAAACTATAAGGCAGAAGCAGAAGGTGTTAGTGAAGAAGATATCATTAAAAATTTGCTGTAAGAATCCGAATAAATTTCCTTTTTAACTGTCCTTTTTAGCCTTTTAGAAGATATACCGCCAAGGTGAGCTAGAATGATTTTAGCTAATCATTGAATATAGCATTTTCACTATGTGAATCATTGGGTAGTTTGTTTTTATCAGATCAATAATTGTTTTGAATAGTGGCAGTTTTTTTATTTTATAAACTTTTTTTCCGCTTAAATAGATTTCAAACCAAAATAATAAAGCCCCAATGGAAACCATCAGGGCTTTATTTTACCTCTTCACTGTTATACCAGGGAACGGTCTAGCTACAATTACTGAGCCATTGTCGTGTCAGCAGGCATTGCTGTAGTATCAACTGCAGGTGCTGCTTCTTCAACTGCTTCAACTGGTGCTTCTGGAGCAACTTCTTCAGCTGCTTTTTCTTTACAAGAAACCAATGTTGCAGCTACTAAAAGACCTAAAAAGAAAAACTTTTTCATTTGACTATAATTTTAGAATATAATTAAAGATTACAAGACAAGATTACGAAGATATTTTGACTCTTGAATATGTTTTACATATCTTTAACAATAATTCAAAGTATTTTATGCAAAGACACCATTTTTTATGTGTTTGAGCATTGTAGAGCAATAAATTGTCTGCCAAAAAGTTATATTTTTACTTCTTTGTTTTGAATGAATTTGATTATGACCGAATCCACCAATCCCCTACTTTTTATTACTTCTTTACTTGAAAAAAATCGAGATGCAAAACGAGCTGTAGGAATGGAAGCTTATATGAAAAATAACTTTACTTGCCTTGGAATTGATTCTCCTACAAGAAAATTATTGGTACAGCAATTTCACCAAAAGTTAAACATTAAAAAGTTAAACAGGGATTTAGTCAGTTCACTTTGGATACTACCCGATAGAGAATACCAATATGTAGCGATGGATCATTTAAAAAAATTCACCAAACAACTTAAGGCCGAAGACATCTCTTGGATTGAAACCTTAATTACGACTAAGTCCTGGTGGGATACCGTGGATTTTTTAGCAGTACATCCTGTTGGTTTTATATGCAAAAATAATCCTCATATCATTACCCAAAGGGTAGAGAAATGGATTAATTCTGACAACATTTGGCTCATAAGAACAGCCATTTTATTTCAATTAAAATTTAAAGAAAAATTAGATTTTAACTTGGTTCAAAAATACATTCTCCTTCACGACAAAAGTAAAGAGTTTTTTATCAACAAGGCTTCTGGCTGGATTTTAAGAGAGTACGCCAAAACAAATCCGTTTGAGGTCATTCAATTTGTCGATGCCAACCCACAGTTGTCCAATCTTACGAAAAGAGAAGCTTTAAAACATCAAAACAAATAAATATCAAAGTCAATACAGCCCTATATAACCTTTACTTATTATTGACTATGTGTTTTGGTACTAAATAGTTCAATTTTTTTTTAACCTTTGTTCTTCCATTTTGTTAATGTTTAAACTTTGTAAATGAGTAATCCGGACTTATGGCAACTATGTAAAAAGGGTGACCGGGCTGCTTTTAAACAAATCTATTTGGATCATATAGATAATTTAATGGCTTACGGTTACAAAATTTGCCAAGACCAGGAATTACTTCAAGACGCTGTCCATGACTTATTTGTATATATCTGGGAAAAAAGAACAACACTTAGTGACACAGATTCTATTATAAAATATTTGTGCGTTTCTCTTCGTCGAAGATTGATAAAAAATATTGAAGATGGAAAAAAAACAACTTTTGACGTCGAATTAGAAAACCATTCCTTGAATATGACTAGTTCGAGAGAAAATGAATGGATCCAGGAAGAAGATGACCATAAAACACAAAAAAATATTCAGGCAGCCATTGCCAAATTACCCAAGCGACAACAAGAAGCCATCCACTTGAAGTATTACCAAAACCTTAGTTATGAAGAAATCTGTGACATCATGGAGATCAATTATCAATCAGTTCGAAATTTAATTTCAAGGGCTGTAATTGATATGAGGCACCTCCTATAATATTCATCAAAACAAGTAATTTATGACAAAAGGAAGCAATTCAACTTCAATATTTTTTCATTTTATGCCATAATGTCACTATAACAGCTTTGGTATAATTTTAGACTATTACAATAACTTGTTATTTTTGCATGATTTTTCTTAGAAAAAAAATGTAGAGTAACTCAAGCCATTCATAAATCCGGGATTAATCCTCCCACCAAATTTGACATAAATGTTTGATTTCATAAAAAATGTTTTTACATCCAAACACGAACGAGAAGTAAAATCATATGCATCAGTTGTAGACAAAATCAATGAATATTATAGCGATTTTCAGTCCTTAAGTCATGATGAATTAAGACAAAAAACCATAGAGTTCAGGTCTAGGATTACAGATCACCTTGCACCGATTCAATCTGACATTGATGCACTCAAAGAACAAGCCAACCAACTCAATGATTTTCATGAAAAAGAAACCTTGTACAATGAAATTGACATATTGACCAAAGATAAAGATAAAAGCCTTGAAGAAATTCTCAAAGAATTATTACCAGAAGCATTTGCCTTGGTTAAAGAAACAGCCAGACGTTTTCAAGCTAATCCCTCCCTTACTGTTACAGCACTAGATTTTGACAAAGACTTGGCCGCTTCTAAAAATTATGTGCAAATTGAAGGTGATAAAGCAGTTTGGAAAAATGAATGGACAGCTGCCGGTGGAGATGTAAAATGGGATATGTTGCACTATGATGTACAATTGATTGGTGGTATCGTTTTACACGAAGGTAAAATTGCAGAAATGGCTACAGGTGAAGGAAAAACCCTCGTTGCTACTTTACCCGCCTATCTTAATGGATTGTCAGGACAAGGGGTTCACGTAATTACGGTCAATGACTACCTCGCCAGAAGGGACTCCGAATGGATAGGACCTATTTTTCAATTTCTACTTCTTACCATCGATTGTATTGACAAATATAAACCTCACTCTCCTGAAAGAATTAAAGCCTACCGTAGTGATATTACCTATGGTACCAATAATGAATTTGGTTTCGATTATTTGAGGGATAACATGGTACGCGATGGCGAAGAACTAGTCCAAAAGAAACATCATTTTGCCATGGTGGATGAGGTCGACTCTGTTTTAATCGACGACGCTAGAACTCCTTTGATTATTTCAGGGCCAGTTCCCGAAGGCTTGGAAGAACAAGAGTACCTCGAACTAAACCCTAAAATCGAAAAATTATTCAGTGTACAGCGACAACTTGCTACAGAGTTTTTGGCGGATGCAAAGAAAAAAATCAAGGAAGGCAAAACCGGAAATCAAGAAGGAGAAGGTGGATTAGATTTATTCAGAGTATATAGAGCCCTACCAAAATACAGACCACTTATAAAGTTTTTAAGTGAAGATGGTGTAAAAGTGATTCTCCAGAAAACGGAAAACTTTTACATGCAAGAACAAAATAAACACATGCATTTAGCCGATGTTCCTTTGTATTTTACCATTGATGAAAAAAACCGAAATGTAGAATTAACAGAAAAAGGAATTGAATATCTTTCCCAAGGTGAAAATGATCCCGACTTTTTTGTATTGCCCGATATAGCTAGAGAAATGCAGGAACTTTCTTCAAGAGAACAAACTGAAGGCGTAAAATTGCACGAAGAAAGAGACCACCTCCTTCAAAACTTTTCTTTAAAGTCAAGAAGACTTCACTCTACAAGCCAACTTTTGAAAGCCTATACACTTTTTGATAAAGATCAGGAATATGTCGTCATGGAAGGTCAAGTGAAAATTGTCGACGAACAAACGGGTAGGATGATGGAAGGAAGAAGATATTCCGACGGTCTCCACCAGGCACTTGAAGCTAAAGAAGGCGTTAAAGTCGGTGACATTACTCAAACTTATGCCACAATAACCCTTCAAAATTATTTCAGGATGTACCATAAATTATGTGGTATGACCGGTACGGCCGAAACAGAGGCTGGAGAATTCTGGGAAATCTATAAACTTGACGTTGTGGTCATACCAACCAATAGACCCATTCAACGGGCTGATATGGATGACCTTGTATATAAAACTGCTCGAGAAAAATTTAATGCCGTCATCGACGAAGTAGGAAAATTGACCGCTCAGGGTAGACCAGTTCTGGTAGGTACCACTTCCGTAGAAATATCCGAACTTCTTAGTAGAATGTTGAATTTAAGAAACATAAAACACAATGTTCTTAACGCCAAACAACACCAACGAGAAGCTGAAATTGTAGCTGAAGCTGGAAGGCCTGGAAATGTAACTATCGCTACGAATATGGCGGGTCGAGGTACCGACATTAAGATTAATGCCGAAGTAAAAGCCGCGGGTGGTCTTGCCATCATCGCAACCGAAAGACACGATTCAAGGAGAGTCGATAGGCAGCTTCGTGGTCGTGCAGGTCGACAAGGTGATCCTGGCACAAGTCAGTTTTATGTGTCATTGGAAGACAACCTTATGCGTTTATTTCAATCCGATAGAATAGCCTCTCTTATGGATAAAATGGGTCACAAAGATGGAGAAGTTATCCAACATTCTATGGTGACTAAGTCAATTGAAAGAGCTCAAAAAAAGGTTGAGGAAAACAACTTTGGTATTCGTAAACGATTGTTGGAATACGATGACGTAATGAATATTCAAAGAGAAGCCATATACAAAAAACGTGACCACGCACTTCATGGCGAAAGGTTAAAAGTGGATTTAAATGGTATGTTTATTGGCCTTGTAGAAAATATTGTATTTAGCCACAAAAACAGTGGTGATTATGATGAATTTATCCGTGATTGTTTTACTTCATTGGGTATTGATCCAGGCATTAGCAAAGAACAGTTTAAAGCTACCGATGCCGATTCGATGATCGACAAGATTTACGATATGGTGATGAATGAGTACAAGTACAAAAGTGAACACATTACTAAGGTATTGCTACCACTCATCAAAAATGTATACGAAAATGAAGGTCATCGATATAAAAGAATATCCATACCGTTTACAGATGGTAGAAGCCAACCATTGCCTATTGCGGCTGATCTAAAATTGGCGGTTGATACAAATGGCAATTCTATCATGACGGATATCGAAAAAACGATTACCCTAGCCTTGATTGACGACAATTGGAAGGAACATTTGCGGAATATGGACGAATTAAAAGATTCTGTTCAAGCGGCTTCCTTCGAACAAAAAGATCCATTAGTTATATACAAAATGGAAGCATATAACCTTTTTGAAGAATTGGTCAACAAAATCAACAGAGATGTTTGCGGATATTTGCTCCTAGGTGATTTAGTCTTACAACAGGAAGTTCGAGAGGCAAAAGTTCAAAAAACAGATTTAAGTAAAGTCAGAACAAGTAGGGAGGAAGATGCCATGCGTTCCGCAGCTGAAGGAGTGAGTCGACGTCAAGCTGAAAAACCTGAAACGTTTATTCGACAAGAATCCAAGGTAGGCAGAAATGATTTATGTCCTTGTGGTAGTGGAAAAAAATTCAAACACTGTCACGGCAAATAAGCAGAATTTTTTATATCATCCTTCATTACATTACCTGTGACAATTCAGTATAAAAAAGCAGGTTTAACCGTATTCGAAAGTGCGCTTTATCGAACGACTTCTACTGTATTAGAATGGGGAAATGAAATTGTCATTATAGATCCAAATTGGCTTCCAAATGAAGTTCAGTTTATTCGCGATTTTGTTGATGGTAAATATAAAAATGTGCCGAAAAACCTGTTGTTTACACACTCCGATTACGACCATATAATAGGGTACGGTGCATTTCCAGAAGCAACAACTATAGCAGAAATAAACTTTGTCAACAACCCGATGAAGAAAAATATTGTACAACAAATCTTGGATTTTGACGACCAATATTACATTCAAAGACCGTATAAAATTGAGTATCCTAGGATTGATAAAATCATTACTAAAAATAAAACTACGTTGGAGTCAAATGGTGAAGAAGCGATTTTTTATCCTGTAGCCGGTCATGTAAATAATGGTTTATGTGTCGTTTTTCCATCCAGAAAATTGTGTGTAGTAGGTGATTATTTATGCGATATCGAAATTCCCATGGTCGAATTTAGTTTTGAAAAATATGCTGAAACACTAGATCTTTTGAAAAATGTAGTGAATGAATTCCAAGTAGAAACTTGTATCACCGGTCATGGAAATATAGCCCTTGGTCAACAGGGTATTTTACACAGAATCCAAGTAGATCTCCTCTACCTGCATGGAATGTTAAGTGGTTTGGATGCGTCAAATTCGCTATTTGAAAAAACCATTCAGACCAAAGGAAACATCCTCCAAAATAGAATAATTCATCAAAATAACTGTAATTTAATATAAAAGTAGAGCGAAAAAGATGTGATAAGTAAATCCCTGATTGAACTCAAATTTAATTAAATTGGGCTTCCAAAACTCATAGATTTTATAAAATTATACTTTGAGTTAAAAAAATCGAACTCAAGTGAAGTATTTGTAAAGTAAAGGTTGTATCTTTACCTAACATTTATAAATCAAATAAAAACTCCGAATAATGATGAAAAAAAGGAGAATCAAACATATTTCTGTTTTGGGTTCTGGTGTCATGGGTTCTGGTATTGCTTGCCATTTAGCCAATGCAGGAATGGATGTATTGATGTTAGATATTGTACCCAAGTCTGACAAACCTTTGGTTGGGAAAGTAGCTAGAAACAAAGTGGCAACGAATGCCCTAAACAATGCCCTCAAATCAAAACCTGCTGCCCTATATGATCAGGCATTTGCGTCTAGAATAGAAGTGGGCAATTTTGAAGATGATTTTGAGAAAATAAACCAAAGTGACTGGATAATAGAAGTAGTTGTCGAACGACTTGATATCAAACAAATCATTTTCGAAAAAGTAGATTTGTATAGAAAACCAGATTCTCTAGTGACTTCCAATACGTCTGGTATACCCATTCGTCATTTAGCAGAAGGAAGGACTTCTGCTTTTCAACAAAATTTTTGTGGTACCCATTTTTTTAATCCTCCAAGGTATATGGCTTTATTTGAAGTCATTCCTCATGCTGGAACTGACCCAGAAGTCGTCAACTTTTGGATGGATTTTGGACGAGATTTCCTAGGCAAAAAAAGTGTTTTATGTAAAGATACACCGGCTTTTATCGCCAATAGAATCGGTTTTTATAGTGGTAATAAAGTTAGCGAATTGACCTACCAATACGACTTAACTATCGAAGAAGTCGATAAACTCACTGGCGAAACCATCGGCTGGCCAAACACGGGAAGCTATAGATTACTCGACCTTGTCGGTTTTGATACAAGCGTAAAAGTCACCAAAGGTGTCATTGACAATTGCCCCAATGACGAATATGTGCAAAAAATAAAAGATAGGCCAGTTCCGAAAGCTACAACCTTCTTACTAGAAAATAATTTTCTCGGCGATAAATCTGGTCAAGGTTTTTATAAAAAAACAAACGAAAGAGACGAAAAAGGAGCTAGAATTATCCTAGCACTAGACTTAAAAACGCTGGAATATAAACCAGCCATCAAACCAAGGTTAGAAGCTGTAGGTATTGCGAAAAAAGTTGAATTAATGCCGAAACGTCTTATTGATATAATAGACAATGAGGACAAAAGTTGCCGCTTCCTGAAAGATTTACTTTTGGGTATCATGGCTTATTCAGCCAATCGTATTCCCGAAATAAGTGATACCATCTACAGTATTGATGATGCTATGAAAGCGGGTTATGCTTGGGGATATGGTCCTTTTGAATATTGGGATATGATAGGCCTTCAAAAAGGAATTGATTTAATAAAATCTTCAGGTGATCATCTACCTAATTGGGTCGGTGAAATGGCTTCAAAAGGAATAGCCTCATTCTATAAAATAGAAGACAATAAAAAATGGTTTTATGACATTTCTACCTCTTCCTACAAAGAATTACCTGGTACAGCATCTTTTATTCACCTCGACAACTCACGTCAAAAACCACCGGTGTACAAAAATACGGAATGTATCTTACACGATATAGGTGATGATGTTTTGTGTTTTGAATTTACGACAAAATCCAACGCCATTGGAGAAGGAATTGGTCAAGGTATGGCCGAAGCCCTTCAAATTGCAGAAAACGGAAATTGGAGGGGTATTGTCATTGGTAATAATGCCAAAAACTTCACCGTAGGTGCCAACCTAATGGCTGTTGGTATGTTGGCCATGCAAAAAGAATTTGTCAAATTAGAAGAAATGGTCCATGGTTTTCAGCAAATCAATATGGCCATGCGATATAGCAAAGTACCTGTAGTCACTGCGACACAAGGATACGTTTTTGGTGGAGGATGTGAAATGCTTATGCATACAGATGCCGCCGTTTGCCATGCTGAGTCTTATATCGGGTTGGTAGAAGTTGGCGTTGGTTTAATACCCGGTGGTGGTGGAACAAAAGAATTCGCCTTAAGGGCTTCTGATTCATTTTTCGAAGGAGACGTACAAATTCCTACCATGATCGAAAAACTGAAAGTCATCGCAACAGCAACAGTGGCAACTTCAGCTTATGAAGCATTTCACCATGGTTATTTACTAGCCAATAGAGACAGTGTAGAAATAAATCTTCAAAGAGTACTCAGTACAGCCAAAGAAAAAGTAATCCAGCTTTCGGACAAATATGTAGCTCCTTCGCCTAAGGATGTTATGGTTTTGGGTAGAAATGCCTTAGGAACTTTATACACGGCTATCAACGAATTTTACAAAGGAAATTACATGAGTGAATACGATGTGGAGATTAGTCGTAAAGTAGCTTACGTTTTGTGTGGAGGGGATTTGACTTCACCACAAAAAGTATCCGAACAATATTTATTAGACATCGAAAAAGAAGCGTTTCTTCAATTATTGGGCAATCAAAAGACCTTGGATAGGATCCAATATCTATTGATGAACAATAAACCATTGAGAAATTAATTTCTTCATCATCAAAAAGTAAAACATGGAAGCATACATCATAAAAGGATATAGATCAGCAGTCGGAAAAGCCAAAAAAGGAGGATTTAGAAATTATCGTTCGGACGATTTGGCAGTAGATATTTTAACGTATCTAGCCAAACAAGTTCCCAACCTAGACCCTAAACGAATCGATGATGTCATTGTAGGTTGTGCCAATCCCGAAGCAGAACAAGGACTACAAGTTGGTCGTCTTATTGCAGCCAGAGCTTTTGGCATAGAAGTACCTGGTATGACCATCAATCGATATTGTGCTTCAGGTCTAGAGGCGATTTCTATTGCTACAGCCAAAATTAAAGCAGGCATGGGCGAATGTTATATTGCTGGAGGTGCAGAGTCTATGTCACTGATTCCAATGACGGGCCATAAATTGGCACCAAGTTACAAAGCGAGTTTAGAAAATATCAACTATCACGTGAGTATGGGGCATACAGCAGAGGCGGTAGCAGAAAAATATGACATTTCGAGAGAAGAAGCAGATACTTTTTCCGTAAGAAGTCATGCCCATGCAGCAGCCGCTATCGATTCTGGTAAATTTAAAAGCCAGATTGTGCCAGTTACCGTGGAAGACATTTATGTGGAAAATGGAAAAAGAGTTGAAAGCCACCATGTAGTAGACACAGATGAAGGTGTTCGAGCTGATACCAGTTTAGAAGGCCTTTCAAAGCTCAGAGCTGCATTTAAATTGAATGGAGTGGTAACGGCTGGCAATGCTTCTCAGACGTCTGATGGGGCTGCGTTTGTATTGGTGATGAGTGAAAAGATGATGAACGAATTAAACCTCAAACCAGAAGCAAAATTAATCTCGTGTGCTTTAGGAGGAGTAGATCCATTATACATGGGTATAGGTCCTTGTGTCGCCATTCCTAAAGCCTTAAAACAAGCTGGTTTAACTTTGAATGATATCCAACAAATCGAACTCAATGAAGCCTTTGCCGCTCAAGCACTTGCGGTGATGAAAGTAGTTGGATTAAATCCTGATATAGTCAATGTAAATGGAGGTGCCATTGCCCTTGGACATCCTTTGGGATGTACCGGTGCCAAATTGACGATCCAATTGCTCCATGAGATGAAACTACGCCAACAAAAATACGGTATGGTTACGGCCTGCGTAGGTGGAGGTCAAGGTATTGCAGGTATATTTGAGCGCTTATAGAATCTCAAAAAGGTAAAAAGTAAATATAAGTAGAACAAAACACATAGTTTACAGACCAAATCTTACAAAAAATTAAAATTGGCTAACAAAACAGTTATGTTTTTCGTTATCATACAAATAATCGATACCTTCCTATGTCCATATTCCATACAAAAATCAGATTTTTTTCAAAAATAAGTTTTGTCTTGGCGGTTGTTTTCATATTGCTGATTTCTTTTGCTTTCATCAACAAACCGGAAACCAGCGATATTTCCTATTGTAACCTAGAAAATACCAGTTTTAAAGTGGGTGAAAAACTGGTGTATAAGGCTTATTACAATTGGCAATTTGTGTGGGTGCCTGCTGGAGAAGCTATTTTTGAAGTACAGGAAACCAAAACACATTATGAAATAAAAGTAACTGGAAAAACTTATTCCTCCTACGACTATTTCTTTAAAGTTCGCGATTTTTTTTATTCTAGAATCGATAAAAACACCCTATTGCCCAATAATTTTGTTCGCATCGTCGAAGAGGGAAATTATCGTAAATTTGACAGCATCGTTTTCGACCATAAATACCAAAAAGCCACAAGTTTCAACGGCACATCACGTGCAACGGCCAAAGCCAAAGTGATTCCGTTCGAACAATGTACACACGACCTTCTTTCTGTTTTATATTTCATGCGAAACATCAACATAACAGCCCACAAAGTTGGGGATCATGTTCCCGTAAAAATGTTGTTTGACGAAGAAACCTATCCTATTAAAGTTCTGTATACAGGTAAAGAATCTAAAAAGGACATCAAAGGACTTGGCAAATACAATACAGTTACTGTTGTACCAGATCTTGTTTCAGGTACGGTTTTTAAAGATGGGAATAAAATGAAAGTTTGGGTCAGCGACGACAACAATAAAATTCCCCTTTTGATTGAGTCTCCACTTGCCGTTGGAACTGCCAAAGCCATTTTAAAATCCTATTCTGGACAGAGACATCCTATGACGTCCAAAGTAAAATAAACTTTCTCATCCGTACATCCATAGTACTTGTGATTTTGTTCATTTTACGATTGCAGGGCAAAGTTGTTTTCGTCTAAACTCCTTATGTATCTTCTGTTACAATCCGTTTCAAACGAATGCCGTATTTTTGTGGAAAATATTTCAATGCGCTATACTATACTTTTTATTCTTCCATTTTTTATATCATCTTGTAAAAACAATAATAGACCTGCCTCCACTGAAGAAGTATCGACAATAACAGAAAACAAAACCTCCTCAACTTCGACAAGTAGCTTTACATCAATTTCTATCGAGCAGGCTAAAGAATTGAAAAATACACAACAAGATATTGTTTTTTTGGATGTAAGAACACCCGAAGAAACCAATCAAGGAATCATCCCAAATGCCATCATCATTGATATGTATGACGTCGACTTTGATTCTAAAATAAATGCTTTGGATAAGTCCAAGTCCTACATTGTTTATTGTGCCGTAGGCGGTCGAAGTGTTTCGGCTTCTGAACGAATGAAAGACAAAGGATTTACCAATGTATATAATCTTTTAGGTGGTTACAGAGCTTGGAATCAATAACATATTAACACAACATGGACATTATCAATACTATCCTCAATGCATACGGTGGATATGCGTCGTATCTTTTTCATGAAATTACCCACCCATCGTGGCACAATTATTTTTATTGGCTCATTCTGGTTTCTGCATTCTTTTTTGCTTTAGAATGGTGGAAACCTTGGCGAGAGAATCAACCCAAATTTAGAAAAGACTTTTGGCTCGATTTTTTTTACATGTTCTTCAATTTTTTCCTTTTTTCATTAGTCATTTATAATGCTGCATCTGATGTCGTAGTACAGTTATTCAACAACATCGTCATTTTTATTTCTGGTTTTGACCTTCAAGCATCCAATCCCATGTTAAATTGGCCGCTGTGGGCTGTACTTTTGACTGGATTTATTGTAAGAGATTTTGTGCAATGGTGGGTACATCGACTGCTACATCGGGTGGAATTTTTGTGGAATTTTCATAAAGTCCACCATTCTATAGAACAAATGGGTTTTGCAGGTCATTTAAGATATCATTGGATGGAAACGATTGTGTACAGAAGTATTGAATACATTCCTTTAGCCCTTTTAGGCATCGGTTTGTATGACTTTTTTATCATTCATATTTTTACCCTTGCCGTGGGTCATTACAACCACAGTAATATCACCATTCCTGGAAGTGTCACAGGTGGAATTGTTGGTTTTTTAATAGGTATCTTAATGTTTATAGGTATTGCCGATATTAATTTTCTAGAGCAACAAGAAATTTGGGTAAAATGGATTACATTATTGGTCACTACTTTAGGCGGAGTATTTATTTTAGGACCATTTATGAAAAAAATATTTAATAGCCCTGAAATGCATATTTGGCATCATGCTTATGATATGCCAAAAGATAAACCGTATGGTATCAATTTTGGTTTGACCTTAGCTATTTGGGATTATATTTTTGGCACAGCTGTCATTCCCCACGATGGAAGGGATATAAGACTTGGATTTCCAGGAATAAAAGATTTCCCACATACATTCCAGGGTCAAGTTGTCTATGGCGTGAGAAACGAAAAACCACAATAAACCAATTCATTTTTTTAAATGAATTAAGTTTTCGTTTTACTGAAAGTATTTGTCTAATTAATCTAATTTTCGACTAGATTATAAAATGATGTATGGCATTGCGTGTATAAAATAAATTTCATAGATGGATTTACATTTCTAAATAAGTATCTATCTAAAAAATCAGTTGTATATTTGTTCTTCATCATTCAACCATAAATTATGAAAAATACATTTCTTCTTTTTTGGGTATTCTTCTTTATATTTTATGCTTTTCCTACTACTGCGCAAGTTATCATCCAACAGGATAGTAGCTACATTTTTGATATGAAAGATGGAAATACCTACATCGGAAAGGTAAATATTCTCGAAGAAACGCAATCCTACGAAGTTACCACGGAAATTGGTATTGTCAAACTAAAACAAATAGATATCATCAAGGTAAAAAAACTAACGTCTACTGACATCGTCAAAGGAACTTATTGGCAACCTAACCCTCATTCAAGTCGTTATTTTTTTAGTCCCAGCGGATATGGACTAAAAAAAGGGGAAGGTTATTACCAAAATGCATGGATTTTTCTTAACCAAGTTTCTTATGGATTTTCCGACAATTTTACGTTGGGAGTAGGTATAGTTCCCATATTTTTATTTGGAGCGGACATTTTTCCCGTTTGGATTACGCCAAAATTGAACTTTGACTATAAAAATGGAAAGGGAGCTTATGGTGTAGGAAGTATTTATTTTACCGTTTTAGGAGAAAATGATATAGGCGGGGTTGGTATCTTATATGGAAGCAATACTTTTGGAACCAGAGACAAACAGTTTACCATTGGTTTAGGTTTTGGGTATTCTTCCGATGAAGGTATTAATACTTCACCTGTATTAAACCTTGGTGGTTTGTATCGCACTGGTAAAAAATGGGCTTTTGTTTCAGAAATGTACTTTTTTGGTGGTTTGGGTGAATTTAGCGGTATCATTAGTGCAGGGATGCGGTACATGGGTAAAAAAATTGCTATAGATATGGCAGGTTTTAGACCCTTGGTTTCCGATTTAGGCGGGGCTTTAATGTTTCCTTGGTTAAGTATTAGTGTACCATTTAGCCAGTCATATTGAATTTAAATAGAATTATAAAATT
The DNA here is from genome assembly GCA_049290115.1 of Saprospiraceae bacterium. GTDB lineage: Bacteria > Bacteroidota > Bacteroidia > Chitinophagales > Saprospiraceae > OLB9. The sequence goes on from JBATMZ010000109.1 coordinate 24,546, forward strand.
GATGCATGGCTCCTTTAGCGGAAAGGATGCGACCGACTATTCTCGATGATTATATTGGTCAAACACATTTAGTTGGACCAAATGGTCCTTTACGGAAGATGCTGGAATCAGGTCACCTTGCTTCTTTTATATTGTGGGGCCCTCCAGGCGTTGGAAAAACAACCCTAGCACACATTTTGTCTGTGACCTTAAACCGTCCATTTCAAGCTTTATCTGCCATTCAAAGTGGTGTGAAAGATATTCGAGATGCCATAGATAAGGCTAAATCACAACGCTTTTTTAATCAACCTGGGCCCGTTCTTTTTATCGATGAAATCCACCGTTTTAGTAAATCTCAACAGGATTCTTTGCTTGGTGCTGTAGAAAAAGGTATTATTACTTTGATCGGTGCCACTACTGAAAATCCATCTTTTGAAGTTATTTCTGCCTTATTGTCCAGGTGTCAGGTATATGTTTTACAACCGCTTCAGAAAGAAGACTTAGTGAAAATGGTAGATTCAGCTATTCTAAAAGACGAATTTTTAAAAACAAAAAATATCTCCATTGAATCGTATGATGCATTATTAGCATTTTCTGGTGGTGATGGTAGAAAATTGTACAACGCATTGGAAATTGTAGCCTCGACTCAAGGTGAAAATATCACTATTACCGACGAATTAGTCAAGGAAATCATCCAGCAAAATTTAGCTTTGTATGATAAAAATGGAGAACAACATTACGATATTATTTCGGCCTTCATTAAATCAATGCGCACTTCTGACCCCAATGCTGCGGTCTACTACTTGGCTAGAATGATTGAAGGAGGTGAAGACCCTCTTTTTATCTGTAGGAGAATGGTCATTTTAGCGTCCGAAGACATTGGACTGGCCAATCCAAATGCACTATTGATGGCCCATACTTGTTTTGAATCCGTCCACAAAATCGGTTTCCCAGAAAGTAGAATCATCATGTCTCAAACAGCTATTTATCTTGCTTGTTCTCCAAAAAGCAACTCAGCCTATATGGCCATTGAATCTGCCTTATCATTGGTGAGACAAACAGGTAATCTACCAGTACCCCTTCACTTACGAAATGCCCCAACTGGCCTGATGAAAGACTTAGGTTATGGCAAAGATTACAAATACGCCCATCATTTTGATAAAAATCAAATTGATTTGGAGTGTATGCCAGATGAAGTGATAGGAAAAACCCTATACACACCTGGAAACAATATGAATGAAAATAAATATACCCAGCTTTTAGAATCTTTGTGGAAAGAAAAATATCAATCTCAATAAGTGTTCGTTACATTTCCATTGATATGGAAAAGAAAATATATCTAAAAATTAACTATTTTTACCTTTCATAAATTTATAGCATATGAATACCTCATTTGTAAAGTTTGGTTCCTATTACGCCATTCTAAATATATTAATGACACTCGTGATTTATCTACTTCAACCAGAATTATTGTTCAATATGTATTTCGGTTGGATTTGGCTTGTCGTTTTAATCGTATTTATGGTGCTAGCTACTAGTGAAAAGAAAAAGAGGAATGACGGCTTTATAACCTTACAAAATGGGTTCAAGGAGAGTTGGCTCACACTGGTAATTGGAATGGGTATTTCCATTTTGTTTAATTATGTCTTGATGAATTTTATTGATGCTGAATTGCTAACCATGCAAAAAGAAGCTCAAATTCAGGCTGTAGAATCCATCGCAAAATCATGGAATTTACCAGAAGAGAATGTTCAAAAACAAATCGAAGAAATCAATAGTCAAGAAGGCGTTGGATTTGGTAAGACAATCATGAGTTATGCTGTGTTTCTAGTGGTTGGTGCCATCCCTGCCATTATTATTGCCGCCGTAATGAAAAAATCTGAAGACCAAAACGTTTAATACCTCATGGATATTTCAGTAGTCATTCCTTTATACAACGAAGAAGAATCGATCGGTGAACTGCACGATTGGATTGTTCGTGTGATGGAAAAAGAAAAATATAGTTACGAAATTATTTTTGTAGATGACGGTAGTAATGACGCTTCTTGGAAGATCATCGTAGAACTCAAAAACAAAAACCAACACGTCAAAGGCATCAAGTTCCGAAGAAATTATGGTAAATCTGCTGGCCTACATGTAGCTTTTGAAAAGGCAGAAGGTGACGTTGTTATCACAATGGATGCCGATCTTCAAGATAGTCCAGAAGAGATTCCCGCTTTGGTAAAAATGATTCGTGAAGAAAAATATGATCTTGTTTCAGGTTGGAAAAAAAAGCGGTACGATCCTATCTCTAAGACCATACCAACTAAAATATACAACGCCGTAACCAGTTACATGTCGGGCATTAAACTCCACGATATGAATTGTGGTTTGAAGGCATATAGTAACAATGTCATCAAAAATATAGATGTATATGGTGAAATGCATCGATACATTCCTGTCATCGCAAAGTGGGCAGGATTTGAAAAAATAGGGGAAAAAGTAGTTGCCCACAAAGCCAGAAAATACGGGACTAGCAAATTTGGAATTTCCAGATTTATCTACGGTCCGTTGGATTTATTATCCATCATGTTTGTAAGCAAATTTGGAAAACGACCTATGCATTTTTTTGGTGCTATGGGCGGGGGTTTTATATTGACAGGAATGGGCATACTGGCCTATCTTAGTGCTTTGAAAATATTTATGGATGTAGCCGGTATAGCCAACAGACCCGCTTTTTACTTAGGAATATTGTTGATAATAGTAGGCGTACAGTTATTTATTGCCGGTTTTCTAGGGGATTTGATCAGTCGAAGTGCTCCTGATAAAAATGTGTATCAAGTAGAATCTTTTCTCGATTAAACCTTTTGTTTTTTTATTTTAAGGAATTTTTCTACTGCTTCTACAGGTCGTCCTATGATGGCTCGTTGGCCTTTGATGAGTATAGGTCTTTCTAGGAGAACAGGGTTCTCTACTATTACTTGAATCCACTCATCATCCGTCAATGTTTTATCCTGAAACTGCTCTACAAACAATGGTTCCTTTTTTCTGATAATTTCTAAAGGACCCAACTTTAGTTTTTTTAAAATACTTTGTAGGTTTCTGGTTTTAAGTTTTCCCTGCAAATATAAAATCGTATCTGTTTCAATACCATTTTCTTCTACCATTTGAAGAATATTTCTACTAGTCGAACATCTTGGATTGTGAATAATGGTCACTTTGGTCATCATAATGTGGTTAGATTTATAGTCGTGCAAAGGTAACAAGGTATTTTCCTTTTCGTTCAATAAATCCTTCACATTTAAGTATTGTCTTGCGCACATTATTGGACAAAATGTAGTCAAATTATTATACCATCAAAATATTTTTTAACTTGCTCCTCAAAGTGATTCTGGATGTCTTCTAACAAAGTTTTACCTCAAGGTCTTATGACTGATTTTGATGTCAGCTTATTTCAGGCGGGTAAACATTTCAGATTATATGAAAAAATGGGGTCACATCTTGGTGTCTATGAAAATCAAGAAGGATGTTATTTTTCTGTCTATGCCCCCAATGCTTTTAGTGTCTCCGTCGTGGGAGATTTTAACGAATGGAAAGGCGAAAAATACATTCTACATCCTAGGTGGGACAGTTCCGGAATTTGGGAAGGATTTATTCCAGACATACAAAAGGGAACGATTTATAAGTATAAAATTTCGCCGCACAAATTTGGTCGAATTCGCTTAAAAGCAGATCCTTACGGAAAAAGAATGGAACACCCACCATTATCAGGATCAATCGTTTGGGACACTAATTATGAATGGGCGGATAAAACATGGATGGACAAAAGAATGGAAGGAAATTCTATGCACAAACCTATGTCTGTCTATGAAATGCATTTTGGCTCTTGGAGGTATCATTTGGAAGAAAACCGCCCCTTAACCTTTCGTGAAGCAGCCCAACAATTGGCCGAATATTTGGTCGAAATGGGTTTTACTCATGTTGAGATGATGCCACTTGCAGAACATCCTTACGAACCTTCGTGGGGTTATCAAATCACTGGTTATTTTGCAGCCACGTCGAGGTTTGGATTGCCTCAGGATTTGATGTATTTGATAGAGGTGCTTCATCAACATCAAATTGGTGTCATTTTGGATTGGGTTCCTGCCCATTTCCCAGCGGATGATTTTGCTTTAGCAACCTTTGATGGTTCTTGTGTTTACGAACATCCCGACCGTCGCAAAGGATTTCATCCCGATTGGAATACACTCATTTTTAATTACGAAAGAAATGAAGTTCGCAGCTTTTTAATCAGCAATGCTTTTTTCTGGATGGATCAGTACCATATTGATGGGCTCAGGGTAGATGCTGTTTCTTCCATGATACATTTAGACTACAGTAGAAATGAAGGTGAATGGTCGCCAAATGAACATGGTGGTAGAGAATATCTGCGGGCTATTTCATTTATTCAAGAATGTAATAAGGCTTTATATACCCATTTTCCAGGCATCCAAATGATCGCAGAGGAGTCCACTGATTATCCTTTGGTCTCAAGACCACCCGACATAGGAGGCCTTGGTTTTGGCATGAAATGGATGATGGGTTGGATGCACGATACTTTAAAGTACTTTCAAAAAGAATTTATCTATAGGAGATTTCATCAAAACGATATCACCTTTAGTATCATGTATGCTTTTTCCGAAAATTTTATGTTGCCACTTTCACATGATGAAGTAGTGCATGGTAAAGCATCGCTCATAGGAAAAATGGATGGGGATGAATGGCAAAAATTTTCTAATTTACGTGCACTTTATGGATACATGTTTACGCATCCTGGAACAAAATTGCTATTTATGGGCAGTGAAATTGGGCCCTATAATGAATGGAATTTCACACAGCCATTGCCCTGGGATTTACTTCAATATGAATCACATAGTGGATTACAACGGTGTGTTAAAGATTTAAATAAACTGTACACCACGCTGCCTGCTTTGTACTATTACAATTTTCAAATGTTGGGTTTTGAATGGGTAAATGCTGGTGATTTTGTGAATTCTATTTTGGTTTATATTCGTCAATCAAATCATCCTGATGAAAAATGTCTTATTGTTTGTAATTTTTCCATCAAACCTCAGGAAAATTATAGGATAGGATTAGATATTAAAGGCCGTTGGAGCTTAATTTTTAATTCTGATGAAGTCAAATATTGGGGTAGTGGTTTTACGGTAATTCCTACGTGCAATAGTATAAAAAAAGAGTGGCAAGGAAAACCAAACTATATCGAATTGACGATTCCACCTCTTTCAACTATGATGTATCATTTGATCCCTTCCAAAAAGAAACGTGTGACATCAAAACCCACCCTAACCAATAAAAGTAGTTCAAAAGAATCTTCAAAAAAGAAACCTTAATCCTATGTCGGTTTATTTAATTCCCTGCCCTATTGAAGAAGGGAAAATTGAGACTATTCCCTCATCTACGATTCATATCATTCATTCGTTGACGCATTTTGTTGTTGAAAGAGCCAAAACAGCTAGACACTTTATCAAATTGTCTAGCCATCCATCAATAATATCTACTTTAAATATTGTAGAAATAGATCCCAATCATGTGGATTGGAAACTGACTGTACAATCATGGATAAAAGAGGATATTCCTTTTGGTTTAATTTCAGAGGCAGGTTGCCCTGGCATTGCTGATCCCGGAGCGGAAGTGGTAGCCATGGCTCATGAGATGAACGCTAAAGTTGTACCCCTTGTTGGGCCGTCATCCATTTTTTTAGCGCTTATGTCAAGCGGCATGGGAGGCCAACATTTTACGTTTAACGGATATTTGCCAAATAAAAAAAATGATTTAATTCCCGCACTTAAAAAACTTGAAAGAGAAGCCAATAATGGCCAAACACACATTTTTATGGAAGCCCCTTACAGAAATGGGTTTATGATGGAGGCTATATGTCAAACCCTTCATGAGAATTCATTACTTTGTGTTGCTTGTGATATCAATGGAGATCGAGAGGATATCAAAACTAAAATGATTAAACATTGGAAAAAACAAGATTTTGCCTATTTACATAAAAGACCTTGTATCTATGTACTAGGAAAAGTCCATTAGGTAATTCAACATAGTTTCAAATTTTAAAAATAAAATAATTGATTAGTTTTACTGCTTTCAAATCAATAATAAAACCATTATTTATTAGCCTTATTTAACTCAAACCTACATGGATACTACCAAACTTTTAGCACAACCTATTTTTACGGACAATTTTATTGTACTAGGAATTCTACTTTCTATTCTAGCCCTTGTATTTCATACATCAGCCAAAAAAAGTAAATTTTGGACACGATTTTATACCATATTACCTTCGCTACTTTTATGTTATCTAATACCGTCCATACTAAGTTCTATAGGCATTATAGCTCCAGAATGGCATGCCGTAGATGCAGCAGGAAATATTGTATTGGATGAAGCTGGTAAACCCATTCTACAAAAATTATCCTTGTATTATGTTGCAAGTCGATTATTACTTCCTGCTGCTTTAGTATTATTGATTATCAGCATCGATATGAAGGCATTACTTAGCTTAGGAAATAAAGCCATCATCATGTTTCTTACAGGAACGGTCGGAGTCATTATTGGTGGACCACTTGCCATACTTTTAGTTTCTACTTTTTCACCGGATACAGTAGGAGGTGTGGGTTTTGATGCCGCTTGGCGAGGATTATCGACGATTGCAGGTAGTTGGATTGGTGGGGGAGCAAACCAAACAGCCATGTTAGAAATATTTAAGTTTAACCAAGACAAATTTGGATCTATGGTATTAGTTGATATTGTTGTGGCTAATATTTGGATGGCCATATTGTTATTTGGTATAGGCAAAAAAGAAACTATTGATAGATGGCTGCAAGCTGACAATACAGCGATTGAAGCTTTAAAAACAAAAGTGTCACAATATTCGGCCTCGGTTTCTAGGATGCCAACATTAAAAGACTATATGATATTGTTGGGAATTGTATTTGCAGCTGTGTCATTTTCTCATTGGGCAAGTGTACATGTTCCCTCTACCTTAGGAGATCTTTTTCCGACCATAAAGGAACCATCTAGTAAACTAAGTACCTTTGGAGATTCATTTTTTTGGTTGGTTTCTACCGCAACCATACTTGGTTTAATATTTTCATATACGCCAATAAAAGCATTTGAGGGTATTGGTGCTAGTAAAATAGGTAGTATTTTTATTTACATTTTAGTAGCAACTATTGGAATGAAAATGGATTTAAAGTCCATCGTTGAAAACCCAGGATTAATCTTGGTAGGATTAATATGGATGACGGTTCACGCCACGTTACTTATTATAGTAGCTAAATGGATTAAAGCGCCTTATTTTTTCTTAGCCGTGGGAAGCCAGGCCAATATCGGAGGAGCAGCATCGGCACCTATTGTAGCCAACGAATTTCATCCTTCTTTAGCTAGTGTAGGCGTGTTATTGGCAATATTTGGATATGTTGTAGGAACTTTTGGTGCCATTATTTGCGCCATGATGATGTCTTCTGTAGCGCCATAACTGGATTTTATATAAATAAAAAAACAGGTAACTGGAAATTCCAATTACCTGTTTTTTTTATTTATGAGATACTAGTTAAATCTTATTCTAACGGATTCTCCAATCCAACACCCTACTGTCTCGGTAGATCCTTCAGCAACACCTCGCATATGACCTTCTGCTTTATCAGGCAAAGATTTTGAATAGGCACTAATTCGACTACCTGCTTCACCTGAAACATTTCCGTCAATTGACCTTGCATAAGAATATTTATCAATGGCTGCCAAGATAGCCAATCTTTGGTTCCATGCATCGCCACAAGATCGGGCAGTCTTACCATACATGTCTCCAATTAGAATATAAGGTCTTCCCCAATTAGGTCTGAATTTTGCCGCTTCATAAGCCGTTTTTCTAGCCTCACTGTATTGGTTTAACTTCCTAAACTGTATAGATGAAATCGCCAATAAGTAAGTTCCTTTTTTAGCATCCGTATCGGCTTCATTGATGGCTTGTCTATACTTACTAATTGATTCGCCATATTTGCCTTCATCGTGCAATTTTTTTGCTACTGCGGCAGGGTTATTAGCATCAAATTCTGCTTGAATTCTTTCGTTTTCAGCGGCGGCATATTTTTTCCATTCTTCTTCAATTGGAATTATATCTGGGTCATTTTCACTACATCCTTGTGTCTTTAACGTAAATAATACATATTTTAAGACTTGAGGATCTTCTTTATTATCTTCAAATTCTGGAATATATTTATCTTTAAAGTATTCACAATCAAAAACATCTTTTTCTATTTCTGTAAGTGTATAATTCATATTGGCTTGCGCTTGTTGATAACCTTCTGAATATTTTTCGTTGTTGGAAATATTATACTCAGCAATTTGCTTTAAGCTCGTGTAAACAGAAATGACCTTTTCTTTTGGCATATACCCATTGTTAAATTGGTATACCATAATTTTTGGATAGATATCCATGATAATATATTCTGCGTGATCACCAGAATATTTTATACAATTATCTAAGGCCTCAATGGTTTCAACATAAGGTGCATTTACATAATAATACATATCATATGCTAACCGACCATACAAATATCCTATTTTTAAATTTTTAGCGGCTTCAGTTCCTTCTTTAGTTTGGATCACTCCTGAAACATAACATTCTATAGCCTCACGATAAAATTGAACCATTTTAGCGGCAAAAGCTGCTTTTTCAGTAGGGTCTTGTGAATTAGTCCATTTTTGTTTGTAAAATTCCACCCCATCTGTATAGTGAACATCTCTTTTTCCATCCGCAGCTGGTGCAAGTGAGTAGGCAATTTCCCAATTTTCAAAAGCAATATCGTTAGACTTCATTTTTAAAGCCTGTCTGTAAATGGAATGAGCATTTTCTGCATCTGATTGTCGGTCCAAACCTATCCATGTCTGACATTGACTTTGTAGATTCTGTCCGAAAAGGAACATCAAATTTAATATAAGTATATTTACGATTTTCATCCTTAATCTGTTTTTAGTTCTTGTTGAAAATTAATAATATTTAGACTTTAAAAACCATTCATCATCGTTAAATGTTACGCCTAGCGAAATTTTAACATATCTTTCTGATATTGGTAAGGAGGTAGCTCTTTCACCCAACTGAACACCTAGATTAACATTTGATATTTTTCTTTGGTATAAAAATGGCATTCCTAGACCGACTGAAACTCCGTATCCAGACAATTGTTCTCCTTCAATGCTTCGAGGATCCGTGTTATAAAAAACTCCATATCTATAATATACTCTTTCGAAAAAATTGTCAAAAGATTTGTAATTAGGCCTGAAATATCCTCCTAGTCCAATCTTATAAGAGTTAAGCATACTTCCTTTAACTTCTTGATTTGCATCATTAAAATATTCATTCCAAATGGTATATTGGTAGTCAAATCCAAGGCTCCATTTTTCACCATGATAATAGGTAGCGCCTAAGGCAAACTCACCTGGCAATGAACCTTTTCCTTTGACATTTTCTACGTTTAAGGTAGTGTCGCGACTACTAAGCAATAACGGTAATTGCTGAACAGAGTATTGTAATAAATTTGATTCAGTTGAATAAGAATGGGTAGAATTACCCCTTAATCCAATACTTAACAATTTAGTTGTTTTAGACTTGTCTTTTTCAACCACCTGTTTATTGAGTACTTTTTTATAAATAATTCCAGCATTCCATATAAAACCATTTAGGTTATAGTTAGATGAAAAGCGGTTGTTATATGCCCAAGGCAAATCAATAAAGTCTATGTTTTTTTGATTATCGATCTTTCCAAACAAATAGCCTATATTAAGACCAAAAGCAATATCATTATATTTTAAAGAATTTCCAAATAGAAACTTGTACGATCCTCCTGAACCTACGTAGGTTCGTTCGATGGTCCCAGCTTCCTTCTCTGTGGATGTCGATAAAATATTGTAGCTTACATTCGAATGAGGCATTAAAGCAAAAGACATGGCCATTTTAGTTTTAGTTACTTTTCCTTCATATACGTCATTTATAGGGTTTCGAAGCGGAAAAGCCATAGCAATGTAGTCTATGTTTCCTGTCCAAATATCACTTTTATTTTTATTGTCTTTTAATTGATTGTACTTGGCAAATACCCCAACATCCAATGCAAAAACATTTAAAAAGCTGTAGCTAGCAGGGTTAAGCGAATTAAACTGGTATAAATCGATGGTTGCTGTACTCAGTCCACCCATTTGCCTCGTATGATTTAAATTGTTGTCGGCAATCTCTCCTAAACCAAATCTTGAATATGGGCTATTTTCACTTTGTTGAGAAAAAACAAATGGTGACATGATCAACGAAAAAAAAGCAAACAGTAAATATATTTTATTCATTATATTGTAAGATTTCATGTATTCCTAATAAAACTAAATTAGGGAGCGCAAATATCTCAAAATTAAGCAAATTCTCAAAGGTTTTAGCGTCTCCTCCTGTTAATATTACATTATTTACGCCAAATATGGGACTTATATTGTCAATCAAACTTTGAATTTCGTAATAAGTGCCTCGCAAGACGCCATTTTGCATTGATTCTAATGTATTTCTTCCAATAAATTGTTTAGGTAATGTCAACTCTACTAGAGGCAATTTATCCGTAAATTGGTGCATAGATTTGGCTCGCATAGAAAGTCCGGGAGAGATTGTTCCCCCTAAGTACTGACCTTCTTTGTTGATAATATTAGAGGTGATACATGTGCCCATATCAATGATGAGGGAAGTTTGGTTTGGGAACAAAGTCCAAGCGGCTACTGCACCTGCAATTCTGTCTTTACCTAAGGTTTGTGGACTTTCATAAAGTATGGAAATTGGCAATTTTGTTTCATCTGACCATAAAACTACATTTCCTTTATGCCTAAGTAATTCAATCCATTCACTTTTAAGATCACCACTAGCCATTATAAATATAGTATCAATTATTCTATCTTCACAATGATTCAGTAATTTTTGAAAATCGTCGGGTACTATACTGTCTTTGAGCGATAGGTTTTTACCTTCAAAAAAAGCATATTTAATTCTTGAATTACCTACATCAATGACAAGATTCATGATTAATGTTTAAAGTGTCTTATTCCAGTGAGCAACATTGACATATTATTTTGGTCACAAAAATCTATGCTCAACTGATCTTTTATGGACCCTCCTGGTTGGACTACACTTGTTATACCTGCATTAAAAGCAACCTCTACTGAATCAGGAAATGGAAAAAAGGCATCTGAAGCCATAACTGCTCCCTTTAAAGAAAATCCAAACTGAGACGCTTTTTCCACTGCTTGTTTGCAAGCATCAATTCGAGATGTTTGGCCACAACCCATTCCAATGAGTTGTTTATTTTTTACAAAAGTTATCGTATTAGATTTTAGATGTTTAACACATTTTAAAGCAAATTGTAAATCCTCCAATTGAGTCTTTGAGGGCGATCGTTTTGTGGCAACATTAACTTCATTTATATCTTCCATAGTCAAATCCGATTCTTGCACTAGAACACCTTTAAGAATGGTTTTAAAATATTGTTGATTGATTAAAAAATCTTTAATCCGAAGGATGATTCTTTTTTGATTGGACAATAATATTTCTAGAGCATCCTCATTAAAATCTGGTGCTATAAGAACTTCATAAAATAGGAGGTTTATTTCCTTGGCGGTTTCTTTATCTATACACTTGTTAGAAATAAAAACTCCTCCAAAAGCAGATAATGAATCACAAGCCAGTGCACCAAGGTACGCTTCGGAGATTGAATTTCGAGAACATATGCCACAGACATTGGTATGTTTGATGATGGCAAAAGTAGGTTCATTTTCTTTAAATTCAGCCATTAACTGAACCGCAGCATCTACATCTACAAGATTATTATAAGAAAGTTCTTTCCCTCCCAAAACATCAAATGATTCTTCTAATTGGCCATAAAATAATGCCTTTTGATGTGGGTTTTCACCATATCTTACCGCTCTATTTTGTTGAATATGTTGGGTAAAGTTAGGAGGAGATGCTGAATCTTGAATTTTAGCGAAATATTGATATATTAGCATATCGTATCTCGAACTAACGGCAAAAGCTTTGGTTGCCAACCATTGTCTTTGTTCTACAGTGAGACCTCCGTCCTGATTTTCCAGCCAAGTATTTACCGTAATATAATCTTCTTTTGAAGAAATGACAGCAACATCATGGTAATTTTTGGCAGCAGCCCTGATGAGAGATATTCCACCGATATCAATTTTTTCAATTATTTCAGCGAGGTTATCTGTTGTTTTTAGGGTTTGTTCAAATGGATATAAATCAACTACCACAAGATCTAAGGTGGGGATATTATATTTTTCCAATTGACCTATGTGGTCTTCATTTCGAATGGCTAAAATTCCACCAAATATTTTGGGATGTAAGGTTTTGACTCTGCCATCAAGAATAGGAGGATAGGAAGTAACGTCTTCGACTTTTTGAACGGGGTAACCAAGATTTTCAATGAAGTCTCTTGTGCCTCCGGTGCTATAAAATTGAACATTTCTTTTGGCCAGGGTGTGAACCAATGTTTCCAAGTTATTTTTGTAATACACGGAAACCAATGCAGAACGAATCTTTGTAAATTGAGTCATAAACTAGATTGGTTAAAACAAATCAAAGGTACGGAATCGAAATAAATTCTTTTGACCTATGTTATAAAACTAAAAAAAAAGAGTCACACAAGGTGACTCTTTATTATTTGGACATTTGAGAATATTAATATTCCCAAAGATCGTGTTCAAAGTTGAAAAGTTCATTCTTAATCTTATCAGAATGTAACAACATATCGATACCACTCATGTCTACTTCAGCATTTTGATCTGGAATATAGAAATCTTTTAAACGATAATCCAAAACATTCGACCTTTTGTATATGTAACTTGTAAATACACGAGAGTCAAATAAATCCGTCCAAGTCATTGGCGCAATGTCATTATTTTCGTTAAATACTCTGAAACGAGCCAATGGCATTCTTGCTTCTGGATAATAAACCCAAAAAATTGGGCTTGGTGGGATTCCACTTTCTTGATCTTTAGGGCTTGCATAAATAGGAGCAATACCTAAAATTCGTTGACGCATGGTAGAAGTCTCTTTATCAAAGAACCAAATTTCTTTAATTCTATAAGATAAAATATTCTCCCAATTGATGTCATTTTTCACCACTTTGATAACTTCCGTATACGTATCGTAATCAAAATCGGTAATAGTATCTAAAGTTGATAATTTTTTCTCAATATCTTCTTTAGAAAGTTGGTTTTTGAATTGCTCGTCTGAAAAAACGGTGATTTCTTCATTCTTAATCAGTTCGATAAAAGTATTAAATAAATTCAATTCCTGACTTCTAAATGGCAAATTCATCTTTTCACGAGTATCAATCACTCGTTGAATTCTTGCCTCCCAAGCAATATCCGCTTCGCGAATTGGCTGATAGTCTAGCACTCTGTTTTCAACGATTAATCGTTTATTTACAATATCGTCTATAAAGAAATCTTCACTGGGGAGTGATGACTCCGTCTTTTCTGCTTGTCCCATCAATGAAGTCTGAGACAAAGTAAAAAACGAAGCAATAAAAAATAAAACTAAGAATGATCTCATTTGAAAAATTTTATACTTTAATAAGTGTATACCTACTTTTATTGAACATCAAATACCAAAGTACCAAGATTTCTGTCAGCAGGGTCACCTGGACATTTACATTTGATATCTTGGAAAATATACTTATCTCCTGGTACTGCTTTACTTTGAAGAGTAGCAGCTTGACCTGAAATTTTAGCGCCTTGATTAGGTCCGAATTCCGGATCTTGTCTTTTTGCAATTCGGACTAATAAAAATCCACCGATATTACATCTAGCATCAAAATCAAACCCTTCCAAAGTTGGAACTAAACCACCCAAACCTTTGAATGTTCCATTTCCGATTTTACCACCTCTTTCTCTTGGTCCAAGTGTTGGTACAGGGTCAGGAATTCTTTTGATTCTATATGCTTTAGAATAACTAACACCTGGTGCTGAAACCCTAATAATTGCTTCTCTTCCAGGAGGGCCATCAACAGTGACGTTGAAAGTACCATCAGAATTTTTAGAAATATTACCATTATCCATGGATACTTTCACTTGAGCAGATGGAACACCCGCTGCTGAAACTTCCACAGGGTTATCCACACCAATATAGAATACGTTCATTTTGGTCGCAGAAATTGTTACAGATCTTTCGCCAACTTCATATTCAAAATCTTGTCTGAACTCTTTGGTTTCTTTTGTTACTGGGTTAAAAACTCTTGCCACGGCAACATATTTTTTAATACCCACTTCATTAGCACTTGCACTATATTGTGCAGCACCTGCATCATTTACAGCTAAATTAGCGCCATTTACAGAAATAGAAATTCCTGTATTACTGGCTTTACTGGCGGATGCAGATAAAAACACTTCCGTTTCAAATTTTTCACCTTTGATGATGTACGATTTTTTAGGAGATGAAACGACTCTAAATTGGTCTAAAACCACTTCTGTTGTAAGTCCAACTTTGCTCGCTAAATAATTTAAAACTGCTGCTTCTGATGATTTGATATCATTAGTGAACTTAGAAAAAATAGGCATAACAGCACCTAAAGGCATGTGACCAAATGTATAATCAGCCCAATTCAATTTTTTATTGGTGGATTTTTTCCAACTATCATCATCAATGTTGATAGGTAGTTTACCCGCAAAAGTTGCTTTATCCGCATCATCCACATAAGACAAAAATTGGTTCTTTAATTCAAGCATTTTAGCTTTCAAATTTTCACCATTGCCATCATTTACTAAAAAACGTGTGGTCACATCATAATCTCTCAAAGCTTTTAATTGCTTCAATCCATTCACTTCAATATATCCACCTCCTTTTTCAACAAGGCTATTTTTTAAACCATCGACATATTCTGAACCTGCTTTAGAAGTAGCGAGCACTTTATCAACTCTATCAGCATATGTTTTGAATTCTGCTCCTTTTTCGGCACTTTTTTTAATTTCTGCTGGAATGTTTTTATTGGCCGCATCTAATGCTTCGTTGGCTTTCACCAACCCTTTATCAACCATCTCGAAAGCATTAAAAATCTCAGCAGAGACATTAAGTGCTAACAATGCGGTCAGTACCAGATACATAACGTTAATCATTAACTGCCTGGGTTCCTTAGGTATTGACATTTTAATTTTTTTATTTGTTAATAAATAATTTTACAACCCGGTAGGATTACCCTTTCACTGAATAAGCTGACAATACACTTCCGTAAACAGCATTCAATGAAGTAAGATTTTTGCTTAAACTTGCCATTTGTGCCTGATATTGTTTCGTGTCTTCGACACTACTGTTTAAGGCAGTCATGGCTTCATTCATTTTGCTGTAAAAATTATTCATTGTTTTTAATTGTTCTCCTGTTTGGGAAAAATCAACTTCTTGAAGTGCTTTCAAAGAACCCAAAGATTTAGACATGGATTGTAATTCATTTAACATACCACCTAAGTTGTTCTCAACAGCATCAGCATTTAAAGATCTACTTGGTTTTCCCGCAGTAGGTCCTGCGGTAAGTGGTGCTATATTTGAAGAATAATCTTCTAATCCTGGATACAATTTTTCCCAGTAATAATCTTTTTCAGGACCTAAAACCCCTAATAAAGCAAATAAAAACGCTTCTACCAAAAGACCGACAGTAATCATTGTACCTCCCCATGGTTCGCTGTTAATTTTTCCTAAGGCACCAATCATTACTACTGATGCACCAAGACCAATTGTTAAGTTTTTTAGATACTTAAATGATTTAGATTTTACGTAACTCATTGTTTTTGAAAATTTGAATAAGGTTAATAAATAAATAGATATTTAGATTCTGAAATCAGAAACTTTAGCCAATATAAGGACAGACTTAATTAAAAGTCGTCAATAGATCTACCAAGATAAGTCAATACACATCTAAAGCCAATATATGACTTTGATGTATCTTGAAATTCCCAAGACCTTGTTCCATTCTGTAAATAGTATGAAACATCTTTGTACGATCCTCCTCGGATTACTTTTCTTTTGAATGCTTCAGGATCAGTATCTTTTGCATCATATCTGTAATCGGGATTCAAATCGTGTTTGTAATAGTATGCGTTTTCATGAAATGCAGTGATTGTCCACTCTGCAACATTTCCTGCCATACAATATAAACCATAATCATTTGGGAAATAAGCATCCGCTTTAACGGTATGCATACCTCCATCTTCAGGATAATTTCCTCTACCTGGTTTAAAGTTTGCTAATAAACATCCTTTTGCATTTCTTACATAAGGTCCACCCCATGGATATGGTGTAGTTGCATGTCCACCTCTTGCAGCGTGCTCCCATTCTGACTCTGAAGGTAAACGGAATACTTCTGTATTAGGCTCATTCTCACCTTTATACATATTCCATATTTTCGTTCTCCAATGGCAGAATGCGTTGGCTTGTTTCCAATTGACGCCTACAACTGGATAATCATCAAAGGCAGGGTGCCAAAAATAATTTCTTGAAAGTGGTTCATTATACGAATATGAAAAGTCTCTAATCCAACACAATGTATCTGGATATACGGTTACTTTTTCTTTGTTGATAATGTTTTGTCTTGTGGCATTCTTATCATTAGCAGCTCTTTGCCAATCTACCCATTGGTACTGATATTCGAATTTGGAAACATCCATTTCCCTTTTTTCGTCAATCCTCATGTCTCCTTGAAAATACATACTTTCCAATGTCTCATCATTGTAGTCTATTTCAGGTGAAACTTCCCAGTTTAAACGGGTATTGCCAAAATCATCTTCAATGGTTTCGTCCAACATACCTAAAGCGATGGAATCTCTTACCCATTCTACAAATTGACGATATTCGTTGTTTGTAATTTCTGTATCGTCCATAAAAAATCCCGATATGGAAACAGCTTTGGGTCTTTGGAGATACGTACTGAAAACATCTTGATCACTCTGACCAATATGTAAAGTACCCGAAGGTATATATACCATCCCAAATGGATTGATTCCTCCCCATGACGGTCTGTTACCTGCACCCACCAATTGACCTTGTTCTTGTTTACTACACGAGGAAAAGACAAATACAATTGAAAAAAATAGAAAATAATTCGATAAACTTTTCATTTTTCTTTTAGCGATTTAACCTATTAAGTAATACGGTTTATAAAAAGAGCCGTAAAGATATTAACGGATTTGATATCTACAAACATTTTAAATCCTAAATTTAAAATATTTTTGAAGTCACTTTACTCTTTAGCATAACCAAAACGTATATATTTTGAAAATTATTGTTCCTGAAAAATATTCATATCTAAACGCAATGACGGAATTACACATGATAAAAAAACTATAATTGTTCCTATTAAATTTTACTATTTGATTTACAAATAATTCTACTTATTCTTATTCAATTTTCAAGAAAATCAAAAAATTAGGTACTGGCAAACATTATTTCTAATTTTTTAAAATAACCAAATAAAAAATTGCTATAGGGAATTACAAATGTCTTGGATTCCTAATTATTTTAGGTGAAATACCCATTCCTAAAGCTCTGTTTAAATTATAACTCACTACAATTTCATGTGTCCCATCATTTACATGGCGCAAATTGGAAAGACCGAGATCGTAACTGTAAGATATGGTATAATGACTACCAATATTTGTGCCAATAATAAAACAAAGAGCATCAAAAGAAAATTGATTATACCCCCGTATGTTGAGTCCTCCAAAAAAACTTTCAACTCCTTGAGCCATAATGCCAACGTCTGTTTGAACTTCCCTGAAATCCGTCCTTATGGCCACATTTGGCATAATATTTATACTCAAAAACTGTGTTTTGTATTGACCATAAAGTTGTAAACCAGATGTCTTGTGGTATGTTGCCAGTCCTAGAGAGTTTTGGTGTTCGGGAATATCATAAACCATCATACCACCTTCATAATTTTTAGACATTACATACATACCTAATTCCCAAATTACACCTATTCCACTAAACAAAGTATTATTTAATAAAGGATCATTGTGATTAATGGTGCCTTCATAATTTCCATCAGGTGTTCTTATTTTTTCTCCATTAAAAGAAACATGATTAACCCCAAATCTACCGCCAAAGGATAAAAAACCTATATTAGTCCCTATGACATAATTGTAACTGGCGGAGGCTTGTGTCGACTGATACAAACCTGCTTCCTGTCTCATCAAATGAAAGCCACCTCCTCCATGTAATGCAAATAATGGCAGGTGGAAACCAGCATAAATAGTAGATGGTTGGCCATCCAGACCTGAATATTGATCGCGATATACAAAATCAGCTTGAAGGGATCTTTTCATTCCACCATAAGCAGGGTTATCGTAATATTTTAACCCAAAATTTTGCGTAAATAACGGCCTCTGTTGAGCGTAAACAATCAAGGGAAAAAACCACAAAAATATGATAGATTTGAAAAATTTCATGACTCTTTACCCATTTTGAGGTACAATAATAAGGATTTTGTGCAAATATGTCAAATTTTTATTTTCAATTTGTCGTAAGCTGGCAAAACATTTGGTGGTAATTCAGTTATAAAGTTTTCATGGTTGCCAATGTGGTGACTTAAATGGGTAAGATAAGCTTTTTTTGGTTTTAAAATATTCAAAATGTCGAGTGCTTCCTTAACTGAAAAATGTGAAAAATGTTTTTTCTTTTGTAATGCATTAATCACTAGAACTTCTACGTCTTTTAGTTGCTCCATCGTTTCTTCAGGTAAATGGCTAGCATCGGTAATGTAAGCAAAATTTTGAATTCTAAATCCTAAAATTTCTAATTCGCCGTGATAAACCATCAAGGGTATAACTTCTATTTTTTCTTCGAAAAGAAAAAAAGGAACCCCTGAGTTTATGTTAAGACACTTCAATTTAGGGGATCCAGGATAAATATTTTCTTCAAAAGCGTAATAAAAATTTTTCTTTACTGCCGCCAATACTCTCTTCAAACTATAAATGGGAATCACTTTCCTGTGTTTAAAATTGATAGGCCGAACGTCATCCATACCAATGATGTGGTCATTGTGTTCGTGGGTCAATAAAATAACATCCAGATCACTAATTCGATTACTCAACATTTGTTGGCGGAAATCTGGACTAACATCTATTATAATATGATGGTTATATATTGATATATACAAAGAAGTTCTTAACCTATTGTCCTTACTATCTGAAGACCTACATGTGCCACAATCACATCCAATGACAGGAACTCCCTGAGAAGTGCCCGTTCCCAAAAAGGTGATTTCCATTGGATGGTGTTTCGTTGTTTTTGTCAATTCCCAATGATTTTACAACGTAGCTTTCAAAAAGGTCTTCAATAAAAGATATGATTTAGGGTCTAGACTTTTGTCCTCGATATCCATAATCTGCAATATATCTAACAATACTAACATTCTGCCTTCGACATCATAAAACTTATTGACGACAATGACTTTATTTTGTTCGACGAGGCAGTATCCTGAATTAAAATTACCTTTTTCATATCTTACCTTAAATCCTACTTGCCCCAGAATGTCTTCTAATTTTTGTAGATTGGATTTACTAAATTTCATATCGTATATATAATATGTCAAACGACAAAATAATGTTCAGCCGGGTTGGGTGTAATATTCCAAATTACAAAATTCAATAATTTCGCACACGACCTCCGCGAATTTAATATTTTTGCGACACAATGAAGGATAAACCTAAAAATATAGGCTTTCTAACGACAAATACACTTATTCGATCATCTTGTGATACTATTTATCCTATCAGTAAACGTTATATTTGCCATTCTTCCATATTTAATCTTCAAAAATAAATCCCTTGAAAAAGAAGTTCGAACCAAAACATATAAAAAATATTTTTAGTATTTGTTTGATTTTTTTCTTGACAGGAAATGTTGAAACAGCTTTCGGTCAAAATTTTAAAGGCAGTGCACTCCTAGGATTTAACTTAGCGCAAATAGACGGTGATTATTTGTATGGTTTTCGTAAAATTGGTTGGTCTGCTGGTGGAAAAATATCCTATGGTATTTCAAAAAACAAATTCATGAATCTCGAATTTCTCTATAGTGAAAGGGGTTCATCCGTAAAATTATTTGAAAAATCTCCTGACAATAAGTACACGCTTCGCTATATTGAAATTCCAGTTTTATTTTCAATTCACGATTGGTATCAAGAAGATAAAAAATATTATATTGTTCGTGCTGAAGTAGGACTTTCTTACGGAGCCTTGTTTCAACTGGTCGTGCCTATAGTAGATGAAAATGAATTTAAACCCCATGACCTTTCCTATGTTATTGGTCTTGGATTTCAGTTTACAAAAAACATAAGTTTGGCAACAAGGTACACTCGATCCATGTTTGATATGTTAGATTATACATTGCCTGATGGTAGAGACATTGTTTTCAGGGGATATTTTATTACGACGAGAATCGAATATCAATTTTAATAAAACAACCTTGAACTCTATTTTTTTTATTGTTGGGTGCAAAATAAATTATCTATATATTTGTCGCACAAACAGAATATTATGAGTCAAAAATCATTTACCTACTTCTTCATTTTTTGTATGTTTACTATGGCAACAAGCTGCAAAAATGAGGAAAAGAAAAAATCAACAAACGCCTTAAGTACTGCGGAAGAAATTAAACTTCCCCCTTTGCCTGAAGCTGAATACAATCTACTTTACGATGAGTGTGATTTTATTGATTATATTTTTATAGAACTTCCTTTCAGCATTAGTCAAGATGACAAAGAAAGTATTCAAAATAATGTTGTATTTGTTTCTAAAGAAGAAGTTTCATCCTATTCAAAAAGCTGTAAACCCATAGCCCGTAAATTTTTTAAAATAAAAGGAAAAATAGTCTGGGAAGCTGACGTATTTAAAGACTCCAATTGCGCTCATTTTGTATTCTACAAAGATAATAAAGCCATGTATGCCAATAAAATGTCGCAATCAGGAATTAATTTTTACAACAATTTAATCGATCAGGCCCAAAAATTACAACCCGGCTCAGGCCAATGATATTTGCCGTTATTGATCTTGGATCCAATACATTTCACCTCATGATTGTGTCGACAGACGCTACACAATATAAGGAGGACTTGCCTTTCACCACACTTTACAAGACCTCTTATTTTGTGGGTCTTTCAAAAGGAGGGGGAAAAGTCATTCCCGCAGAAACTATAGAAAACGCATTGGCAGTCATCCGACAAATGAAAAATGTTCTGAATGATTTTAACCCAGATCAAATGTTGATTTCTGGAACGGCTGTTTTGCGATCTGCTGAAAATAGTTCAATTTTTATTGATCAAGCTAAAGAAATTTTAGAACACCCCATCTTGATCATTGATGGTGAAAAGGAGGCTCAATACATTTCTAAAGGAATTTTACTTCATAAATTTGTACGCACTGGCACCTATTTAATTATGGATATTGGTGGAGGGAGTACGGAGTTTATCTTAATACAAAATGGCCAAATAAAATGGTTACATTCTTTTCCCCTAGGAGTTGGTGTATTATACCATCACTTTTTTCAAACCGATCCTATTACCAAAAAAAACAAGAAAAAAGCATTTGACCATTTTTCTGCATGTCTGGTTTATCTTATTTCAAAGACCCAAGAATTCGAAGTGGAAGCACTAATTGGAACTTCAGGTACATTTGAAGCATTAGAAAAGTTGAGGTTTGGGTCATCTGAATATGGTCTTCATACAAAAAGTCTGAGTATCGACCACTTTAATCAATTCTATAGAGATATAATGCCATTAGATTCGGCTACAAGACACCAATATCCAAACATGGACAAAGAAAGAGCTCATTTAATTCCCGCAGGATTACTACTCATGAAATACGTCATTCAACATGTGAAGCCAAAAAAAATCCATGTGGGTCACTTTGCATTGAAGGAGGGAATGTTAATGGAAATGATAGAAAATTATTTACTTACATCTTCACAATGATTCAAATTATGGCGAATTTTATTCAAAACTAAAAAAATATTATTGGGGTTATAGTCTTAAATTTAATTTTAATTTTGAGTCAACTGAAATTTTTAAATCTATTTGAAATAATATTTTTATAAATGGCGTAAACTACTATTTTTATTTTACACTATTAAATTTTTACGGTAAATATATTTTACAGTAAATAGTAATAGATATCAATTCTTTTAATAAATTTGTTGTTTAAATTCTAGGTGTGTATTTATGGAAAAATCTTCATATCAAGTAATATGATGAGGGAGTATAAACATTTATTTTTTTCATTTTAAAAATTATTTTATGCAAAAATTATTTTGGTGTATAACAATAGTTATACTATCGCTACAAGTATCCTTTTCTCAAAAAAACTGTGGGTCTATGGACGTACTGGACAAGCAATTGGAAGAAAACCCAGCACTGTTTAAAAATATGGAGGAAATTGAAGAGCAAATAAGGGATTATATTAAAAAATATCCACAAGGGAATGGTCAAAGATACACAGTAACGATACCAACCGTTGTACATGTACTTTACCGAACTTCCACAGAAAATATTTCCGATGCACAAATTCAATCTCAAATAGATGTCCTCAATGCAGATTTTAGTGCTTCAAACCCTGATTTAAATCTTGTTCCAACTTTATTCCAACCAGTCATTGGAAATATAGAAGTTCAATTCTGTTTGGCACAACAAACTCCTTCGGGTCAATCTACAACAGGTATTACCAGGAAAAGTACCACTAAAACAACTTGGGGCACTAATGACAATGTTAAAAGGAGTAGTAGCGGGGGGACTGATCCATGGAATCCATCCAATTATTTGAATATATGGGTTTGTAATATTGGGGGAGGAATATTAGGTTATGCTCAATTTCCAGGTGGTTCTGTGGCCACAGATGGTGTTGTGTTGGATTATCGATATACTGGAACCATCGGTACGGCGACGGCTCCTTTTCACAAAGGAAGGACGGCGACACATGAAGTCGGTCATTGGTTAAATTTAAGACATATTTGGGGGGATGCCACCTGTGGTAGTGATTTAGTAAGTGACACACCTGTGCATAATACATCTAATGGCGGTTGTCCTTCTCACCCTCATTATTCCACATGTACCGGTGCACCTGTTGAAATGACCATGAACTATATGGATTATACCAATGATGCTTGTATGTATATGTTTTCTACAGGGCAAAAATCTAGAATGCGGGCTGTATTAGAAGGAAGTGGAGCTCGATCAAGTCTTCAAAATTCTCCAGGCTGTACGCCTACCACTCCATCTGCATGTAACATTCCTTCAGGATTAGGTGCTAGTAATATTACTACAAGTTCAGCAACTGTGAGTTGGTCTCCGGTACAAAATGTGTTAAATTATACTTTTGAATACAAGTTAAACAGTGCTTCAAACTGGATTAGTCAAACGGTAACATCTACTAGCGCAAATCTTACAAACCTAGGTACGGCTACTAGCTATAATGCAAGAGTACGTGGTAATTGCAGTAGTGGTTCAAGTAGCTTTTCAAATACCCTTACTTTTACAACAGCTGCTACTTCTTGTTCCGACGTATATGAATCAAATAATAGTAAAAATACATCAGCAACCCTCCCTTTGGGAACAACAACAACTGCTAAGATTTCTAGTGCTTCAGATGTCGATTGGTATAAATTTAATAATACTTCTAGTCAACGTAATATTCGTATTGATATGACTAATTTGCCAGCTGACTATGATGTAATTCTTTATCGAAATAATTCACAAGTAGGTATATCACAAAACGATGGAACATCGGACGAGCAGATCACTTATAATAACTCTCAAGGAGCAACTACTTATTATGTGAAAGTTTATGGGTATAATGGGGCTTTTAACAA
The DNA here is from genome assembly GCA_049290115.1 of Saprospiraceae bacterium. Classification (GTDB taxonomy): domain Bacteria; phylum Bacteroidota; class Bacteroidia; order Chitinophagales; family Saprospiraceae; genus OLB9. The sequence goes on from JBATMZ010000109.1 coordinate 48,448, forward strand.
CAATATTTGTTATAACTTATTGTCACAAATCAGCGGCAGTGCTTTTAGAAGTATCCATGGAGAAATGGATGATTCAGACATTTATAAGGTGGAAGAAGAGTTTTTGGTTTTTCCAAATCCAACTTCTGGAGAAATTACACTAGTAGTACCGTTTGGAAAACATGCGAATGGTACCCTACAAATGTTTGATTTGAATGGCAAACTAATATTGTCGCAAATTATGCAAGGAGACCGAACTGTCAAAACCTACAATATGGATGTTTCCAGCTACCAATCGGGATTATACATATTGTCTTTTACATCAGGAGAAAAAACGTCAACTCAAAAATTAGCCATTGTAAAACATTAAATTTATTAAAAACGTAGGTTAAAAAAGGGCGGTATCGACAGATATCTCCCTTTTTTTGTGGTTCCAAAATAGATTCAGAATACCAACTTAAAACTTTTTTATGGATTGATTTTTTGCAAAAACAATTTCTTAAAAAATTCAAATAATAAAATATATTTACATTACAAATTGATTATCAATTAATTACTTAAACAAAAAAAATTATATTTCACGAATAATTTGTAAGGCATTGTACATATAAAAAAAAAATATACCAAAATTACCCCATTTTTTACACCCTAAATAGGTTGCTGCCATCTTACCTTTGCACCATTCCCCGACTTAATAATAAGTAAGTCTTAAATCTGATCTGAGCTAGGCCTTTAGACGAGGGCCGCGAGTATTACATTTTATTTAATAACCAAAACTCTTTTACTCATGGTAAAGCAAGTTTTACTTACGCTCAGTAAGGAGAACCCGGTATATCGTTATATACTGTTGACGCTCCTTCTAATGAACTCTTTCACATACCAATCACAAGCCCAACAAATGGTATGTAACGATCAGGTCAATGTTTCTCTGGATTTTAATTGCCAGGCATTGATGAGACCTGACATGATCCTTGAAGGGCCTATTGGACAATACGGTCCTCCTTTCACAATTACAATTGCGGCGGTGAATGTTATTAACAATAACACCAACCAACCAATTATTACTGGCCCAGGATTGTTTAAAGTTACTGTTTCAAACAGTAATGGAAACAAATGTTGGGGTCAATTGCTTGTTGAAGACAAACTTCCGCCTTTAGTGGAAGATTGTGCTTGTCCTCCTGGCAACAGTGATGAAAGCTGTCGATTTCTTTGTACAGAAACCGACGAGTTTTATGCTGGCACACTTTCATTTCCAACACCACTTGTAAATGAAAATTGTACAAATTATACCACTTTAACTTCTGATCAAGAAATTACTGTGGGACTACCTTGTGGTGCAAAAATCATTCGTAGGACGTGGGTATTTACCGATGCCTATGGCAATGTTTCTGCTCCTTGTATTTCCGAATATTACTTTGCTCCGATTGACTTGACAGTGAATGTTGCTCCACCAGATCCAAATGTACAAATGACTTGTGGTGTAAAAACTGAACCTCAGGATGTGTATGACTATTTTTTCGCAAAATTGAAAGCAGAGTACAAAACAATTTATTTGGCTCCACCTTACAATTATTCAAATGCAGCGGCTGAGGCACAAGCTATCCAATTAGCTACACAGTATGCACCATATTATGCATGGCCGACAGTCAATGGAGAAGCTATTGGTATTCATACATGCAACATACTGACTACCAAATCCGACACAGAGGTTTTACCTTGTGGTCCTTCATGTAGCAATAGCAAAAAAGTGATTAGAACTTGGACAGTAGTTGACTGGTGTAATGGTACGACCAGATTGTTTACTCAATTGATTAAAGCTACGGATGATCAAGGTCCTACGGTTATCGTTGATGATTTTACGGTGAGTGTTGACCCATGGGTTTGTGCAGGTAATTTTATACTTCCTCACCCAAGGATTTTACATGACAATTGTGATGATAAACCAACGTATACTGTACAAGGACCTTTAGGAACCATTATTACTTTTGACCCTGTATCAGGAAAATATCAAGCAATTAATGCGCCTAAAGGTTTACAAACATTTAACTATATTGGTAGTGATTGTTGTGGAAATAAAACTACCACACCTGTTTTAGTGAATGTTTTAGACTTGACCCCACCAGTAGCCGTAGCAAAACAAAACATTATTATTTCTTTGACCACATCTGGTGAAGGAGATGGTATTGCAAAATTATTTTCGAATAGTGTAGATAATGGTTCTTATGATAGTTGTACACCTGTACATATCGAAATCAGAAGAGAAAAAGATCTAACAAGAGATGATAATGGTTGTGGTTATACAGGTAATTTTACCTACAATGATGATGGACACTCATTTGACGGTTCACCAAGTCCTGGAACGCCAGATTATGACCCAGACTTTGGTGCTTATGTTAAATTCTGTTGCGATGACTTAACCAATACAGAAGGTACTGTAGGTTACGGAATTGTTAAAGTGTGGATGCGTGTTTGGGACGATGGAAACATGTCCGGAAAATATGGCGACATCGTAGGCGGTCAACCAGACAACTACAACGAAATCTGGGTAAACGTAAGAGTTGAAGACAAATTGACACCAAAAATAGTTTGTCCTGCTAATGTAACGATCAATTGTGAGCAAGATGCCCATAATCTTACATTGACTGGTACAGCTTTTGGGTTGACTAATTGTAGAAATCTAGAAGTAGAATATACAGACAGAGAATTTTTTAATGCTTGTAAAACAGGATATCTATTAAGAACCTGGAGAATTAAAGGTATTAATAATATTACTTGTGTTCAAAGAATAGATGTCAGACCATCCACTCCATTTTCAGGAATTATTCAATGGCCTTTAGATAGAACAACGAATTGTTCTGTTCTAAACTTCAATGACAAGCCAACATGGGCAAGTGGTCCTTGTGATCAGGTAGGTGTGAGTCTACAAAGCGATACCTTCTATTTTGAAGCAGGTGCTTGTATGAAAATATTGAATAAATGGACCGTTATCAACTGGTGTGTATACGATCCTAATTCGTCTTCACCTCAAGGTATTTATACTCATACACAAACCATAAAGGTAGTTGATGTTGAAAAACCAACGTTGGGAAGTTGTGATAACCTAATGTTTGAAATCAACGACCATGGTGATGCCGATAATGATGGAAACAAATGTGAAACTAAAAACTTGATGTTGACCAAAACAGCAACGGATCAAGGAATTTGTGCCTCAAACTGGTTGAAATGGGTTGTATTAGTTGACCTTTGGGGAGATGGAACTTATGATTATGAATTTTCAAGTTTCCTTCCTGCTGGTGATGCATCGTTTAATGACACGAATGGCAATGGTATTCCTGACAGATATGTTGGACCTACTGGTCAAGGTGGAGAAATTAAAGTTACAATTCCAGAAGATATTGTAGGAAGTATGTCCAACCATAAAGTTAGCTGGAGAGTTACAGATGGTTGTGGAAATTATTCTGTTTGCGAACAAAATTTCATGGTTGTTGACAAGAAAAAACCAACACCCTATTGCAAAAGCATTAGTTCTGCATTAATGATCAACGGAACAGTTGAATTATGGGCTGTTGATTTTAATGTAGGTTCATTTGATAATTGTACTTCTGCATCAAATTTGATGTATACATTTGATGAAATGAAACCAGTCGAAAGCAAATTGAACGAAATCCACATTTTCAAAGGAAATGGGGTTCTTTTGACCGGAACAACGGCACAAACTGAATATGCAGCCGGAAGAGCTCAAAAGTGGATTCCTGCTAGTAAGACGTCAGGTAAGGTATTTAATTGTATCGATCACCCTGAAACATCGGTTAAAATGACGGTTTGGGATCAGAAATTTAATTACGATTTCTGTATTGTAACCTTACAATTAGCTGACAATCAGAATGCTTGTGGAAATGGTTTGAGTGGCAATGTAACAGGTTCAATGCAGACTGTTGGAGGTAAAAAACTTCCTGGAGTTACGGCCGTGCTATCGAATATGCTTCCTGAAATGGTTAGATCTGCAACATCTAACGAAGAAGGTAATTTTATTTTCACCAACGTTCCTTTCCTTCAAAGTTATGAATTACAAGCCGTTAAAAATGATGATCATTCAAACGGTGTAAGTACACTTGACCTTGTTTTGTCACAAAGACATATATTAGGAATTGATCAGTTGAACAACCCGTACAAAGTGATTGCAGCAGATATCAATAAAGATGATAAGATTAATTCAACCGACCTTGTTGAATTGAGAAAGCTCATTTTAGGATTGATTACTGAATTGCCAAATAATGGAAGTTGGAGATTTATTGATGCACAGCAGACATTTGCAAATGTTAACTATCCTTGGCCATTACAAGAGAAATTGTTCATTCAGCATATGGAAAATGATGTGAATAATATGAATTTTATCTCTGTGAAGGTTGGTGATGTCAATATTTCTGCAACGACAAATGCCAAAGAAAATGTATTGGAAGGTAGAACTAGTTTTGAAATTAGTGCCCAGGAAATAGCTGTTGATGCGGATGAAGTAGTTATGGTTGAGTTTACAGCCAACGAGTCAGTAGAAATGCATGGTTTCCAATTTACAATGGATCTGAAAAATGCAGAATTATTGAATATTTGGGTAGACAACAAAGCCATTGATGCGTCTTACGTGGCTCAGTTAGGACCAAATACATATACCGTTAGCTGGAATGGTTTATCGCCAATTCAAAGTAATTCAATCCTTACTTTGGAAGTAAAAGCATTAAAATCTGGAAATATTTCAGAAATGATTCAAATGCATTCCAATATAACCAATGCAGAAATATATCACGGAGCAGGTTTGGAAACCAACAAATTGTCCCTAAAATTTGCCAATGTTTCCCAACAAGGATTTGTTTTATTCCAAAACGAACCAAATCCATTCCAAGATATTACCAATATCCAATTTAATCTCCCTGAAGCTGGGGATGCTACCCTTACAATCCTGGATGTAACCGGAAAAGTACTCCTCACGAGAACCGGAACATTTGGCAAAGGACTTCAATCCTTCCAAATATCCAGCACAGATCTTTCGCACCACGGTGTGATGATTTATAAGATTGAAAGTGGCCAGCATTCTGCTACAGCCAAAATGATAGGCCTCGAGTAACCAACAATTTGCTTAATTAATTCCTCTAAGGAAAGCCCATATGGGCTTTCCTTTTTTTGTTTATATAATGTGCCTGAGCAATCGTTCAGGAACTTCATTTTGAATACTCATTTGGTATTCTTCCTGAGCACAAGATATAAATGGGAAAGTTTCATTTTCATCTAATCGCAACCACCATCTATGTGAAAGATTACTTCTTACAAATATTAACTCTGTATCAAAATCGGCGACATTGACAATGTATTCGCTTATATTCGTGTTGTAAACAGGGTGATCCGTCTGGCGCATTTTCATACCTTCCAACATATACCAATACAATTCTGCTATCAGTTTGGATTCTACTTGATTTTCAGAAAGAGATACGCCTAAAAAATCAATGATAACAGACTTTAATTGTAATGAGTTACCCGCATATTTTAATATTTGACATAATTCCTCAGTATTGAGACCCGATGGCCAACTTTGTGTAGATCCCGGTATTTCGGAAGACCTCAAAACATTCAATTGAACGTAAAGAACTTCTGTGTCTCTAAGTATAGGCTCTAACAAGTGAGGATGAGATTTTATTTTCCCAAGGCTTAATGAATCCGGACAAAATTCTTCCGCAAATTTTAATGTTTTATATTCACAAAGATGTCTTTGATAGGCAATATAAGAATGTGTATGAAGTGTTTCATCTATAGGAATAATTGAATTTCCTACTACAGTCACTTTCAATTTATTTTTTATTGCTAAAGATTGAGCCAACTCAAAACTACCCCCAAGAATAAAAGATATTTTACCTTTTTCAAGGCACGGCGCTACAGGTTGTTGAATAAATCTATAATCTGTATTGAGCAACATACCTGCATCAAGCACTTTTATATGATGATAGTGCGGATATAATTTTTGAATATTTTTTCTTGCTTCTTTCGAAATTTCTGATTGGGATGTCATGAAAATCAAATCATAATTCTCCAATTCATGGTGGGAATGACTATCTTTGCACTGCGGTTCAAAAAAGCCACGGTTATCAACAATATCTGTCTCTTTTTGATCAGAAAACCAATGATTAATCATATTCTTGTAATAAATATTAAATATTAAGCAAAAGTATAAAATATTTATAATCAATACTATATATTACTTATATATTTTATATTACATATATTAAATGTTTATTTTTAATTTTTTACACATTTAAATTAAACCACATTGACATTCGAATTAAAGCCAGAACCAACAATAATTGATATGCTGAATACCTATAAAGACAAGGAGCCAGAAATCGTTTTTGAGTGGAATGACATCCCAACAGGAGCTAAAGGTTGGATCGTAATCAATTCATTAAAAAATGGTGCAGCAGGTGGGGGTACCAGAATGCGCAAAGGTTTAACAAGGGATGAAGTGATTTCATTGGCAAAGGTGATGGAAATAAAGTTTAGTGTTTGTGGGCCTAGTATTGGTGGAGCAAAGTCAGGAATAGATTTTGATCCTCAAGATCCTCGAAGAAAAGAGGTATTAAAGAGGTGGTATACTGCTGTTATGCCTATTTTGAAATCTTATTATGGTACTGGAGGAGATTTAAATGTGGATGAGATTAAAGATGTCGTGCCAATCACAGAAGATTTGGGTTTATGGCATCCTCAAGAAGGTATAGTCAATGGACATTTAAAACCTTCAGAAGGTGAAAAAATTAACATCATTGGACAGTTGCGATATGGTGTTTCTAAGATTATTGAAGATAAAGCTTATATCCCAGATATAGGTCAAAAATATGCGATTGCCGACATGATTACAGGCTTTGGCGTAGCTGAGTCAGTCAAACACTTTTATCAGTTGTTTAAAGGAACTGATTTGAAAGATAAAAAAGTAATAATTCAGGGTTGGGGAAACGTGGCTTCGGCTGCAGCTTACTATCTTTCTAAGCTTGGTACGAAAATTGTAGGAATTATAGATAAGAATGGAGGATTGATTCGTCCTGAAGGACTTACTTTTCCAGAAGTGGAAAAACTTTTTATCCATAAACAAGGCAATATGTTGGCCTCTCCAGAACTTTCTTTTGACCAAGTGAATCATAATATTTGGGATGTACCTTGTGATATTTTTATACCAGGTGCTGCTTCAAAAATTGTGCGTTTGGATCAAATGAATCGTCTTAAATCTTTAGGGTTGGAAGTGATTTCATGTGGAGCAAATGTGCCTTTCGTGGATGATAAGATCTTTTTTGGGGAAAGTGCAAAGAAATTAGACGGTGAAATGAGTATTATTCCTGATTTTGTTGCCAACTGTGGAATGGCTCGTGTTTTTGCTTATTTAATGCAACCAGATGTTGAAATGACAGATAATGCTATTTTTGAAGATTGTTCCTCAACCATTTATACATATTTAAAAGAATTATGGCAAAAAAATCCAAGTTCTATAAATATTTCTATGAGGGCGTTAGAGCTAAATTTGTTTAAGTTAACGAAAAATTTATAAGAAACTCTCAAGTTTATCGATAATATTCCCTAATTTTGCGCACATAAAATATCATTCAGTAAATTAAAACCTATGACACGTAAACTTTTTTACACTTTATTTTTGTCAATTTCGTTGTTTTTTGTAGGGTATAGCCAAGACGATACTTGGTCTAAAGCTAACGTGATGGATGAAATGACAGTGAATCCAGACCAAAATAAAAGCTGGAGAATGGGCCAGAGTAAATATTCTGCTAAACCTAAAAATGCTTGGGAACTTGGTGTGCATGTTGGGCACTTCATGATCGACGGTGACGTTGATAGAACTATTCCAGGTGGTTATGGATTTGGGCTACACTTAAGAAAAGCCATTCATTATGTTTTCTCATTAAGAGGAGATTTGTTTTATGGTCAAGCAAAAGGAATTGATCCTCAACCTTGGTATCACCAAAATTTTGGCGGCGGACTTGTAGAATCAAGTAATAGTGCCACAAACCAATGGAATCATTGGGACAGTTATAGCAATAGACCAGCTGGATGGCATCCAAGTTTCAAAACTCAGTATGGATACTTATCTTTACAAGCAGTGGTAAATATTGGAAACCTTCTTTTTCACAAAGAACGCAATAAATGGAACTGGTATACTGCCCTAGGTACTGGATTATCTACCCATAAAGTAAGTTTAGACTTGTTAAACGGGAATCAGCCTTATGATGTAAGTGGAATTTCTGGTGACTTTGATACAAAAGCAGGAAGAAAAGATATCGTAGGTCAAATTAAAGACTTATATGACGGTGATTACGAAACGCCTGGTTTTAAGAAAAAAGGTATCTTTAGATTAGGGGATGAAACCAATGTACATGTTGTTTTTATCGGTAGTATGGGTATTTCTAGAAAAATCAGCAAAAGATTGAATATTGGTTTAGAACATCAAGTGATTTTATCCGATAATGATTATTTGGATGGAATTCTTTTTAGAACAGCTCTTGATGCAACCAACAATGCTGATATTTCTCATTACACTAATCTTAGACTTGGAATCAACTTAGGTAATTTCAATAAAGTTACTGAACCTTTATACTGGTTAAATCCATTGGATGCTGGTATGAACGATATAGCCGAATTGAAACAAAGACCTGTTTTGGATTTGACCGATACAGATGGTGATGGTGTTATTGACATGTTAGATCAAGAGACAAATACACCTGCTGGGGCTCCAGTTGATACAAGAGGTATTGCCCTTGATTCGGATGGTGACGGTATAGCTGACTATAAAGATAAAGAACCTTACTCTCCGCCAGGATATGTCGTCAATAGCGATGGTGTTGCTGATGTAAAATGTTGTATCACAATGGATGATGTTAATAAATCTATTGATGTTAAAATGGCAGCTAAAAAATCAGACTGTGGAAAATGGTATTTGCCGATGATTCACTTTGATTTAGACAAAGATAAAATCAAACCTGAATTTTACGGCCATCTTCACCACGTAGCTAATGTTTTAAAAATGTGTCCTGATATCTGTGTATCTGTTGTTGGTCATACAGATGTTAGAAGCTCTAATAATTACAATCAAGGCCTTTCTTATAGAAGAGCCGAAAATGTAGTGAATTACTTAGTGACTACATACGGTATCGATAGAACTAGATTCAAATTGATGTATGGTGGTGAAGAAATGTTACTTGCACCAGGTAATAAAGAAAAAGAACATTACATGAACAGAAGAGTAGAGTTTAGAGTATGCGGCGATGATGACGCAGAAATGAGCCCTCCAGCTGTTGGTAGTTCTTCAATGGAGAAATCTTCAGGAAGTAAATCCAACAAATCTTCTAAATTTATTGGAAATAAAAATTCTGGATACTAATCCATTTTGACAAAATAATGATAAAGGTAGTTCGCTGTAGCGGGCTACCTTTTTTTATTTCAAGACAAATTGAATGGCTAACATGATACAGTCTAAAATATTTACAAGTATTGCCAAATTATCCCAAAGAGTAAAGGAATGGCAAAACAGTCAGTATAAAGTAGTATTTACAAACGGCTGTTTTGATATCTTGCATAAAGGTCATGTCGTCTATCTGGAAGAAGCAAAACAAGAAGGACAAATCTTAATCGTAGGTGTAAATTCAGATGCTTCTGTAAAAAAATTGAAAGGTCAACATCGGCCTATTGTTACCGAAGAAGGAAGGGTGTCAGTATTAGCTGCTCTTGAATCTGTTGATGCCGTAATTTTATTTGACGAAGATACGCCCCTACAGTTAATTCAAAACATAGGTCCCGATATACTTGTAAAAGGTGGAGACTATGACTTAAAAGATATCGTAGGAAGTGACTTTGTTTTACAAAAAGGTGGTAGAGTCAAACAACTATCCCTTATTGAGGGTTATTCCACGTCAATGATAGAACAAAAAATAAAATCTTTTTGTTAATTCTTAAAATGTAACTATTTGAAAATTCAGGATGTCATACAATTTTTAGATGGTATTGCTCCACTGGAATGGCAGGAAAATTACGATAATGCTGGACTCATTGTAGGAAATGATCAATGGAAATGTACTGGTATAATGGTTTGTCTGGATTCCACGGAATTAATTGTTGACGAAGCCATAGCTAATCACTGCAATTTAATAATTGCCCATCATCCTATTATTTTTTCGGGATTAAAAAAAATAAATGGACACCACTATGTAGATAAGGCTATTATCAAAGCCATTAAAAACGATGTAGCTATTTTTGCCATACATACCAATCTAGATAATGCGTATTGGAATGGCGTAAATGGCAAAATTGCAGATAAGATTAATATAACAAATACTCAAATACTACAACCTAAAAATTTTGAAGGACTAAATGGAGAAGTTATTGGTGCCGGTTTAATTGGTTTACTAAATCAACCTATACCAATCATGGAATTTCTTCAAAAACTTAAAGATAAAATGGAATTGAATACCCTCAAATATACAACTCCTATAAAAGATTTTGTTCACTCTATTGCCCTTTGCGGAGGTTCGGGCAGTTTTCTAATTCAACAGGCTATTCAACAAAATGCAGATGTATTTATAACCTCTGATTTGAAGTACCATGAATTTTTTGAATCCAACGAACAGATAGTCCTAGTGGACATTGGACATTACGAAAGTGAAAAATATACTATTGAACTTCTATATACTATATTACAAAATAATTTTAGTAACTTTGCACTCCATTTCACAAAACACACCACAAACCCTGTACATTACTTATAACTTTATATTATTATGGCTGTAATAAAAGAAAAAACCATCCAAGAAAAGCTTTTAACACTTCACGCTTTACAACTAGTGGATTCCAAGTTGGATGAAATCTCTATCTTAAAAGGAGAATTACCCATTGAAGTAAGTGATTTGGAAGATGAGCTTTCCGGAATGGAGACTAGAATCAAAAAACTAGAAACTGCTTTGGCTGATCAGGATGTTGAAATAAATAACCATTCGGCAAATGTAAAACAATCAGAAGCACTGATTGAAAAATATCAGCGCCAATTGGATAATGTTAAAAATAACAGGGAATTTGAAGCCTTAACTAAGGAAATAGAATTACAAAAGCTTGAAATTCAATTGTCTCAGAAAAAGATGAAAGAAACTATGGCTATCAAAGAATCTAAAAAAGAGTCTGTTGATGCGATTCAAGCTAAATTGGATACGAGAAAAAAAGACCTTGACAATAAAAAAGTCGAACTAGCGAAAATTATTGAAAAGACTGAAAAGGAAGAGAACAAACTAATTAAAGAATCCGACAAAGCTAAAAAAGATATAGAAGAAAGGTTGTTAAAATCATATGAAAAAATAAGAAAAGCGTACCGAAATGGACTGGCCGTTGTCTCCATAAACAGAGGTGCTTGTGGCGGATGTTTTAACAGAATACCACCTCAGCTCCAAATAGAAGTAGGTATGATGAAAAAAGTTATTGCCTGTGAACATTGTGGTAGGGTTTTGATTCCCGATACTTTGTCCGACACGGAATAAGCTTTTATTAGAAACAACATTTTATGTTTTACAACTTTCCATCATTTCTTTTGAAATTATGGCTGCTTGCTTATTTATGTGGTTTTTTATTGCCTCAAACCAATATACTTTTGGCAAAACCATTGTCTATCAATGAAGTAAAACCATATTTTAGGATAGACCAACACGTTCTAGATATTCATAATAAAACAATCCACCTCCAAATTTTAGAAGCCAGCCAAGCAATAAAACTTAGAAGAAGTGTCGATCCTCAAAATAAAATGTACGATTTATTGGAGAGCTACACATGGTTTTTTACTCTTTTTATTCTTGAAGAGGAATCTGTCTATAAAAAAGCCCTTAATCAAAAAAAGAAACTCTTAGAGAGTATTAAACAAGGTGATCAACAATCACCCTACTATCTTTTTTGTCAAGCTGAAATTCTACTACAGTGGGCTACCATCCACTTAAAATTTAATGACAAAACTAGGGCAGCTTATGATGTATATGAAGCTTACCAACTCTTAGAACAAAATAAAAAAAAGTTTCCAAATTTTAATGAGAACAACAAGAGTTTGAGCATCATCCATGCACTTGCGCAGAGTTTACCTACTTGGGTACAAAAACTTTCTGGTGTCAAAGGTTCTATAAGTCAAGGTGTCCAAGAAATTGAAAGCCTTGTCGCCCAAATCAACAACTATCCCCTCTTTAAAGAAGAAATTCTTTCCATCTACGTGTACATACTATTTTATACAAAACACGAAAAAGAAAAAGCCTATCAGGTTATTCAAAAGTATAAAATGTATAACTCTCAAAGTCCGTTGGTAATATTTTTATCGGCAACGATCACCCAAAAATCGGGACGCAATGACGAGGCTATTCAAATATTGGAATCTAGAAAAAAAATTAGTGGCCAACTTCCCTTTTACTATCTCGATTTTTTATACGGAAAATTTAAATTATATCGTCTAGACAAAGATGCAGATAAACCTATCTTACAGTTTATTCAATATTTTAAAGGAAGGCATTATATAAAAGAAGCGTATCAAAAATTGTATTGGTATGAAATTCAGTTTAATACAAGTCCCGTAAGAAGAAAAAAATATGCCAATGGAATTCTTTCAGCCGGAAAAGCTATCATTGATGAAGACATCCAAGCATTACAAGAAATCAAAAGTGGAGCGCCTCATCCGTTGTTACTAAAAGCCAGATTACTCTACGATGGGGGTTATTATGCTACGTCCCAAGACTTGCTCATCAACTCCTCAAAATCTTCCTTAGAGGGAGTAGATCCAGAAGAATATAATTATAGAATTGCCAAAAATGCAGATGCTATGTCGCAATCCTCACTGGCCATTGTCTACTATAAAAACACACTTTCATTAAGTACGGGTAAAAAATATTACGCTTGCAGTGCTGCATTAAGTCTTGGTTTGGTGTACGAAAATCAAAAAAAATATTCGACAGCAAAATCCTATTTTAACCAATGCCTCAACCTCCAACCTGAAGGATATAGTTATAGTTTACACCAAAAAGCAAAAACGGCACTAGCTCGCTTAGAAAATAAAAAGTAAACTATATCCAACTTAGGTCTAGAAGTCAAATTTTATTCCTTGCGCCAATGGAAGTGTATTGCTGTAATTTATAGTATTGGTTTGACGTCTCATGTAAGCCTTCCAACTATCTGAACCAGACTCTCTACCCCCACCCGTTTCCTTTTCTCCACCAAAAGCGCCACCAATCTCTGCACCAGATGTTCCAATATTTACATTGGCAATTCCACAATCCGATCCAGAACAAGATAAAAACTTTTCAGCCTCTCTAAGATGTGTCGTCATAATGGCTGAAGAAAGGCCTTGAGGCACATTGTTTTGTATTTCGATGGCATTTTCAATAGAACCACTATATTTGATGAGATAAAGTATAGGTGCAAAAGTCTCTTGTTGTACGATTAACATATCATTGCTCGCTTCGACAATAGCTGGTTTGACATAACAACCACTTTCGTAACCATTGCCCGTCAAAACCCCGCCTTCAACTACTATATTGCCACCTTGTTCTTTTGCCGCTGATAATGCATTCAGATAATGATCGACTGATTGTTTATCAATCAATGGACCAACATGGTTTTCACTTAATAATGGATTGCCAATTTTTAATTGACCATAAGCAGAAACCAATTTATTTTTTACTTCTTCGAAAAGGCTTTCATGCACAATAAGTCGCCTCGTGGAGGTACATCGTTGACCACAAGTACCTACAGCACCAAATAAAGCACCAATCAATACAAGATTTAAATCTGCTGATTCTGTCACGATAACTGCGTTATTTCCACCCAGTTCGAGTAAACTTCTACCTAAACGTTTTGCGACTTCAGCACCCACAATTTTACCCATTCGGGTACTACCGGTGGCAGAAACTAAAGGAATTCTTTTATCTTTTGTCATCCATTCACCTACCTTGTAATCGCCTGAAATTATATTGCTAATTCCTTCTGGTAAATCATTTTCTTTTAAAACTTTATGCAAAATATTTTGACATGCCACAGCACAAAGAGGTGCTTTTTCGCTACCCTTCCATATACTGACATCACCACAAACCATGGCTATCATAGCATTCCACGACCATACAGCTACTGGAAAATTGAAAGCAGAAATAATGCCTACAATCCCAATAGGATGCCATTGTTCGTACATTCTATGACCCGGTCTTTCGGAATGCATGGTCAGACCATATAACTGTCTGGATAGTCCAACAGCAAAATCACAGATATCAATCATTTCCTGTACTTCTCCAAGTCCTTCTTGAAGAGATTTTCCCATTTCGTATGACACCAATTTTCCCAAAGCATCTTTATTTGCTCTTAGTACATCTCCATATTGACGAACTATATCGCCTCGTTTTGGTGCAGGAACATTCCTCCAATATTCGTATGCATTTGTTGCCGTTGAGACCACCGTTTCGTATTCTTGTTGAGTGGTTACGGAAACTTCCCCAATTAGTTTGCCATCAACTGGAGAATAAGATGAAATGTACGATTTGCTGTCAAATGATTTTTGTCCTGTCCAAGTGCCTGAATTTGTTTTTTGAAGGCCAAGTGAGGTAAGAAATTCTGTGTTCATATTACTGTAGGGTTTGAATTAAAATTTGAGCATTTCTGTACAACACAAAGGTAATGAATTTTTTTTATATTATAAATAATTCATATATTTGTGTTTCGAATGCTCAATTATGTTGTTTTTATGGTAAAATAAATATTTTTATATGAAACCTATATATCAAGAAGACGCTACAAAATCTATACAAGACATCATTTTAAACATGGAAAAATCTAAAAATGCACCTTCTAATTCTTGGATAGAAGAAAGAAAAAAAGAACTCATACAAAAAATGAAGGAGGATACAGACAACAAAGAATATCCCATCATGTTGAATGCTTTGATGTTTGTCCTTGTTTTATCCTGTTTGTATAACATCTTTTTTAATGAAATGTATTTTTTGACTATTGTATTACTTCTTGCGATGGTCTATTATGCTTTTGTTTTGTACAAACTTAAAAATGCTATTATTCAACTTCAAGAGGATAAAAAAGATATTGACGAGTATATGTTGGACGGTTACTTAATTAAAGATACTCGTTTTACAGCAGTTAAGTTTGCCTACCTTCTTTTTTTTCCAATCATATGTTTTTTAGCTTTTAAATTTGTCGAAGATCTCTCCTCTACCTTGCCACTTTGGCAATATTTCGTTCCAGCATTAGTCATTAGTAGTGTTGCCTGGTTCATGTTTTTTTCAGATGATCAGGAATACCTGGACAACTTGGAAAGCGAAATAAAAGGATTAAAATCCCTTAGTTAACAAGATTACCTCTTAGTATGTTTAGGTTTATAGTTACTTCTTTGACTTGTAGATTTATTTTTGGATTTGTTTCTATTTTGGTTTTTTGACCCTTTAGAAAAACTTTGTACTGGCTGGATATTGATATGTTTTACCAAGTTTTCTATGGTATGGTCATCATCTATTTCAATTTGATGTCTTGACAAAACCCCCAAATCAGATTTGATGATATCGTCACTAACAAAATGTTCTTTATTCCAAGTCCTATATGCCAATTTCATATATGATAATATCGTTTCAATATAGCCTTGTCTGATAGGTCCGTCTTCCATGACTAAAGCTTTCTCTATCATGGTTCGGGTTATATACCCATAATGACGCCAATTAAAATCGTGTTGCATATAAGGAACTTTCTCAGGATTAAGTCGAGTATTTTCTTCCGTCGGTCTTTCTTCACCTGGAACATCAACGTCTATATCCCAATCTGCCATTTTGAAAAAATGCCGCCACAATCTGTTTTTGTATTCCGTCATGTTTTTTAACGGCGGATTCATTTGCTGCATCATATCTATGATAACTTCCGCTACTTTTTGTCGCTCCTCTTTATCTTCAATATCTTTGCAATACACTACCATTTTCTGAATAAACCGACCGTATTCAGAGTAGATTAGTTTGTCTCTTGTACTATTGTATTCGAGGCTTAACATTTTTGGCGTCATATATTTTTTTTAACTGAAAACTAAAATTATTCTACGGTAACCGATTTGGCTAAATTCCTAGGTTGGTCCACGTCACATTCCCTAATTACAGCAATATGATAGGCCAACAATTGTAAAGGAATGACGGACAATAATGGTGTCAATGGCTCTTCCGTTTCTGGTATTTCTATATAATAGTCAGACATTTCCTTGATTTTTTCTTCTCCCTCAGTGATGATTGAAAAAACAATGGCTTTTCGTGCTTTTACTTCTTGAATATTGCTAATGACTTTTTCATACGCTGATTGATTGGTCGCAATAACAATAACCGGCATATTTTCGTCAATCAATGCAATCGGTCCATGTTTCATTTCTGCAGCTGGGTAACCTTCAGCATGTATATATGAAATTTCCTTTAACTTTAACGCTCCTTCGAGTGCTACAGGAAAATTATATCCTCTACCTAGATAGAGGGCATTATTCACATTCTTCATTTCTGAAGCAATGTATTTAATTTTTTCGTTTTGCTTCAATATTTTTTCCACTTTTTGTGGAATGGCTTCCATAGCATACAACAATCTACGGAAATAATCTTCTGTAATCGTGCCCCGCTTGTAACCCAGGTTTAATGCCATTAATGTCAACACAGTAATCTGACTTGTAAATGCTTTTGTAGAAGCAACACCTATCTCCGGACCAGCGTGAATATAAGAACCACAATGTGTAATCCTAGCGATAGATGATCCAACGACATTCACAATACCATATATCAGAGCACCTTTGTCCTTGGCCAATTCCAATGCGGCCAATGTATCTGCTGTTTCTCCAGATTGGGAAAGTGCAATGACAACATCATCATCGTGGATGATTGGATTTCTGTACCTTAATTCAGAAGCGTATTCTACTTCAACAGGTATTCTAGCCAACTCTTCAAACAAATATTCAGCTACCAAGGCAGAATGCCATGAAGTACCACATGCCGCAAAAATTATTCGTTTTGCGTGCATGATTCGATTAAAATATTGCTGCATTCCACCGACGAGAACCCATCCTTCATTGGCGTTAAGTCGCCCCCTCATACTTTCTTTAATAGTCGTCGGTTGCTGGTATATTTCTTTCAACATATAGTGGTCGAATCCTTCCTTTTCTAGTTCGTCGAGCTTTAGATCCACCTCATGTATGGTAGGAACTTTTATTTCGTTGTGAAGATTTTTAATTTCATATCTACCATCCCTGTGAATCGCTACTATTTCTTCGTCATTTAAGTATACCACTTTGTTGGTATATTTTATAATGGGTGTGGCATCTGAAGCCAAAAATAATTCATCATCTCCAATTCCTAACACTAAGGGGCTTGACTTCCTGGCACCGACGATCATATCTGGATTTTGTTCGTCCATTACCACGATCGAATAAGCACCTACAGCATTTTGTAAAGCTTTTCTGACTGCCTCGTCCAATGGTAAGTTTTCTCGATTTTGATATTCTTCGACCAGGTGTACTAAAACTTCAGTATCCGTTTCACTAATGAACTCATGCCCTAAATTCTGAAGGGCTTTTTTTAAGGTTGCATAATTTTCGATGATCCCATTATGTATCAAGGCGAGTCTTTTATTTCCAGAAAGGTGAGGGTGAGCGTTTGTATCATTAGGTTCACCGTGAGTTGCCCAACGAGTATGACCTATCCCTGTAGTACCTTGTAGGTTTTTTGTTTTAACTTCTTCTTCTAAATTTGAAACTTTACCTTTCTTTTTTACGACAAGTAGTTTATCGGAAAGAATGGACACACCCGCACTATCGTATCCCCTGTATTCCAATCTTTTTAAACCCTCGATGATAATGGGATAGGCTTCCTTTTGTCCGATGTAGGCAACAATACCACACATATATAATTATTTTGTCGTGAAATGTATTTTTAATCTCATTTTATACGTGTCGTGTCCTGCACCAAACAATACAGATCTTTGGACAACTTCCCTCGGACTTGTCACGGTTAGGTAAATGTCAGAGTCCACGGTAGCATCTTTTAATGCTTCTTTAACGTGGTTGGTGATATTCATAGTATATGTAGCCCTACCCTCAGCGTCTTTTTTATCTCCACCAAATACGGTAATGATGTTAGATAATGTGCCGTACACGTCGGTTATAAACTCAAATTCACCATCTGCATTTTTCCTTTGTGCGATCAGCTGATTTAAAGCATCGTACTTTCCCGTCAGTCCAGATGAACTTTCACCAGTTACTATAAGCTGGGCATAATTTACAACTTTGTCTTTAAGAAAATCAAGGTTGGATAAAGACACAACCATTTTTGGACCACCCAATCCTTGAATGAAACCCATTTGATTGGAAAGAACTGAATCTTGAACATGTTGGTCAAGCATTGATCCACTATAGTCATTTTCTATGGTGTTGACAAACCTTCGATTGATGTTGTAATTATAGGTTTTTTTAAGGGTGTCTGATTCCGTGTAGTACAAGATCATTTTATTACTGAGCGTACTAGACAAGGCAGAAGTAGAAAAATTGAAACCAATTATCCCTGGATTATTCAAAGGACTGGCTTTTATTTTTATTCCTTTTAGAAAAGAAACAAAAGCAGAATCCGATAAGGCTGCTGGTGCGTCATTGAGCAATCTTGTAGCAAATTCTTTTGAGAATCTTATTCTCATCTGTGGTAATTGTTTCACTATTTTACCATCCGAATGTGTAATGATTCTAACAGAATCAAGCGGATGTACTGCAATGGTTGTGTCTATTAAAGAAGCACCCGTCATCAAACTAAGGTCTGAAGAAAGTGTTTTTCCTGCTGGGATTTTTTCTCCTAATTCTGAAACTTCTATTCTAAAGTTTCCAGAAATATCTCCATAAGTGCCCAACGTATCATAGGTCAAAATTAAAACCAATGAATCAGCCACCAACTTTTTTTCGCCGATAGGGTAATTTGGTGGCGCAGCTGCATTAATGTTAAACGAAAGTCCCAATTCTGGTGTAAGTTTTCCAAATGTCAAGTCGTTGAGTTGACCTAAATATACTAGTCTTCTTTCTGTCGATGTAGAATCAAAAGATATAAAAGGTTCGGAATAAACTAATTTGGAGGTAAGTGTCACTTGATCTGTGACATCAACCAAAATATTTTCGTCATCCAACAATTCACTGCCTACTAAAATTTCATTTTTACAGGAAGAAAACATAATTAATGTACCCATAGTACACAACAAGAAGAGAGAATACACGCTCTCTCGAATACACGATGAAAATCCAGTCATGATTACCTTGGCGGTGGTTTTATTATTCTAATAATTTATCATAAAATTCCAGCATAGACCTGGAAGTCTCTTCCACTCCTTCGACATGTTCAATATATTCCAAAGAGTGGTCATTTGCTTGGTTTATAACGAATTCATTTAAGTTTTCGTTGCCCGCAGTAATCGCATCTGAATACTGCAAAGCTCCCTTATGTAAGTCTATTATGCCATCATTGTTGAACACTTCAAGGTTTTTGGCCTCGAGGTCATTGATAGCCGCAATGTTCATAAAATTTTGATTAAATGTTTTTCCTATCCCATCTTCATAAATGGAATAAATAATTTTAGCATCCCTAAAAACTGGATCGTTTTTGTAGGCTTGTTTGATATATAATGGAATAAGGCTCGTCATTTGACCATGTAGATGTATGATGTCAGGAGACCATCCGAATTTTTTAACCGTTTCCATGACACCTTTACAAAAGAACACCAGTCGTTGTTGATTATCATCAAAGGCAATACCCTCATCATCATAGAAGACCGCTTTACGTTTAAAAAACTCTTCGTTGTCCAAAAAATAAACTTGTAGTCTCGCTCCTGGAAGTGAGGCCACTTTGATAATCAATGGATAATCTTCGTCGTCTACAATAATATTCATACCTGATAGCCGTACTACTTCATGAAGTCGGTGACGTCTTTCATTAATAATACCAAATTTAGGCATGAGTACTCTAAATTCATACCCTTTATCGTGTGCAATCGTAGGTATTTTCCTAGCAATATCCGATAAAATAGAGAGTTCTGTGTACGGGCTTAATTCCTGGGTGACAAAAAGAATTTTCTTTTTACTCATTGAGCGGTTTTACATTCTAAAAAAGTGCACAAAGATAATACTAATTTTTTATAATTTTGCAAAAAAAGAAGCATTAATTATTATAAATTAATGTGTTATAGTCGATTCTGTCTAAAAAAGCAAGCGTCTGATTTGCAAAATTTTACTACAATTCAGGTTTTATGAATTTTAAAAAAAAATATTGCGCAACTTCTTTTTATAGAATAATTACTACAAAAAAATATTAAATTCACAAAATAGAAAGTGGATCTAAATCTGAATTAATCGTTAGTATCTGCCGTCGAACTATACAATAAAATATTGTCTATTGTTGTCTTTTTTGGCGAAAACATAACTTTGGGTAGGGTTTGATAACCTTCCATTAATTCTTCATAAGATTCCACCAATCGACTATCTTCTTCGAGTTCGAATTCAAATTCTAACCTTGAAAATAAATCAAATTCTTTGTAGATGTAGGATAAAATAGCGTAAGGAGTGTAATCGTGCTTCATTCAATTATTTTTTGTTCTATCCTAACTAAAAAAGCGTATCAAATATTGTTTGAAACAACGTTTATTTTACACGATACCATGTTTGCGTTCTTCCCAATAGTGAAAATCCAATATAGCCCCTTACGTTGAGTTTATCCGGACCATTAAATGCCACATAACAATCGTAAATTTTTCCTGACTTTGGATCCAAAATTTGTCCGTCACCATATTCGGCTCCATCTTTAACCAAGTCCCACAGGATGATCATTCCAGTAATAGGTTTATTTTTTAATGAACCTTTACAATTGCTACAATGAGTGGCTGAAGCTCCAGGCAAAAGTTTAATAACTTTGCCTCTAAATTTTCCATTTTCTTCATAAATTTCAATATGAGATTTTTCTCTCCCATCCTCATCATCAATTGTTTTCCAAACGCCTTTTATAGATTGAGCTTCAGTCTGTAGTGCAAAAAAACTACTAAAAATAATGAATAAAATGTATTTAAAATTCATGGTTATTACTGTTTTAAAATTGTTTCAATAGTTTCATAAACGATAGGAAATGGTAGATTGTTTCGACTAAATATTTACTTAAGAAATCTAAAGCAATAAACAAGGTCAAACTATGATTGGCTATAGCAACATAACAAAAGATAAATACCCTATATTAGTGTCTTAAAAAACATCTTTTTGAACCATAATTTGTTAAAAACATGACCAGATAAAATTCAAGAAACCATTTAAAAAACAAAATTCATGAGCGGACATCATTACTATAAGGTTACGATTAAATGGACTGGAAATACAGGGATGGGTACGGACCACTATCGAAATTATGAAAGAAGTCATTCCATACAAATGGACAACAAAACAGATATTTTGGGTTCTTCAGATCCTGCATTTCGTGGTGACAAAAACAAACACAACCCTGAAGATTTATTGGTTTCTTCCCTAGCTTCTTGTCATATGTTATGGTATCTACATTTGTGTGCTGAAGCTGGGGTCGTAGTTATGGAATATGCAGATCATGCCACAGGAACCATGGTTTTAACAGCAAATGGAGGTGGACATTTTTCAGAAGTTATCTTGAATCCAATGGTTACGGTAACCGACCAGAGTATGATTGATAAAGCCATCCAATTACACAAAAAAGCCAATGAACTTTGTTTTATCGCCAATTCTGTAAATTTTCCAGTAAGTCATAATCCTTTGATTAACATACTTCCAAAATCCTAAGAACGTAAGACGGTCAAATTATCATTTCCAAAAAATCCTACAAATTTTCCAAAGCATTGATTCCTTCCATCTCAAAGCCTTTCCAATTCCCTAGGATGCCAAAAAATCTTAGGGAAATCTACAATAGTGTCGTCTTTTACTAAAATGCCTTCCAGTTTTAGTTTTTCTTCCATCATGGATGGTGGATTAAAAAAAGCTTTTCCTGACAAAAAACCTAATCGATTGACCACACGGTGAGCGGGTACATAAGCTCTCTCTTCTTTGAGTTGGTTTAGTGCCCATCCTACCATTCTTGCAGATCCTAATGCTAAATAGTCAGCAATGGCGCCATAAGTACTTACTCTACCTTCCGGAATTAAACATGTAACATCATATACCCTTTGGAAATAATGATCCTCTTTCATGAAATCATGTATTTTTGCGTAAAAATACGAGATGGAAGTTGATATTCAAATAAAAGTAAATGGCATTTATCATTTGACGGATGCACGATATTTTGCTGCGCACGAGGTTAATTACCTTGGTTTTTGTATAGATGAAGACCAACCAAACCATTGTTCTGTTCAAAAAATCAAAGAAATCGTATCCTGGCTCGAAGGACCAACCTATGTTTTAGAGACCAATCAGCCGCTTTCCATGGATAAAATAGTTTTTTACATGGAAGAAACAGGTATCAGTTTTTTTCACTTGGGAAAAGAGGTCGTAGATTTTCCAATACTGCCACAAATCACCTACTTTAAAGATGTTTTAATTAGTCAACTATCCAATAAAACCTTAAATGATATCCATTTTCCTGTTATTCTGATCGAAGACTTGGAAAACTCATTAAATAAAAATACCATCGATATGCTACAATCCTTTTGTCGCACAAAAACTTGTTTCCTAGATATACCTAACCATAATCCAGACGATCTGATAATGGTTGCCCAACAAATCAAAGCTTCTGGACTTATTTTTCATGGAGGTGATGAAGAAAAAACAGGTATTAAAAATTATGATGTCATGGATGAATTCTTCGAACGATTAGATTCTTAAGTTAATTTTCTACGTTCATTTTCGTTTAAATCAATACCACCACCACCAATTAATCACTACCTTTACCTAGTCAAAAAATGTTTTCATGTCCAACAAAAAATTATTTCTTCTCGACGGTCACGCTTTAGTTTATAGAGCCCATTTTGCATTCATCAGCCGCCCTCTGATCAATTCGAAAGGTGTCAATACCTCCGCCGTAGCCGGATTTCTTCGAACCTTATGGGATTTAATGGTGAGCCAAAAACCAACCCATATTGCAGTGGCATTTGACCCTAAAGGAGGTACTTTTAGACATGAATATTATCCGGAATATAAAGCCAACAGAGAAGCACAGCCTGAAGATATAACTTTTGCTATGCCTTATATTCACAAGATTATTGAAGCTTTCCATATACCCGTCATTATGGTGCCCAATTATGAAGCAGATGATGTTATTGGTACAGTGGCAAAACAAGCAGAAAAAGAAGGATTTAGTGTTTATATGGTAACACCAGATAAGGATTATGCCCAATTGGTCTCCGACAATATTTTTATGTACAAACCTAGCCGCCAAGGAAATGGGGTCGATATTTTAGGTGTTCCAGAAATTTTAAAAGACTGGGACATTCAAGATGTGCTTCAAGTAATCGATGTATTAGGACTCCAAGGCGATAGTGTTGATAATATCCCGGGCGTACCAGGCATTGGGCCAAAAACAGCAACCAAACTCCTTAAAGATTATAGTAATGTCGAAAACCTACTCAATAATACAGATAAACTCCAAGGAAAACTCAAAGACAATCTAGAACAATACAAGGACCAGGCTTTATTATCTAAAAGACTCGCAACCATAGACCTCAACGTTCCCATCCAATTTGATGAAAAAAAGTACATCATGGATCCCATGGATAGAGAAGCTTTAAAATTGTTGTTTCAGGAACTAGAATTCAGAACCTTGGCGACACAAATACTAGGTGGAGAAGATATACCTACAGATAATGTCAAAACTACTTCTACCCGCTCTAATGTAGTTCAAACTAGTTTGTTTGGTTCAGGAGAAAGTGATTCTAATCATGCGGCACCTTCCACTGACAATGCAGATTATCAAATAGCTAAAAAAAATATTTCTAACCTAAAACATACCTATCAAGTCATTGAAACTACAGAAGGAATGTTTGACTTGAAAGAAAAACTCAATAAAGCGACATTAATTAGTTTTGATACAGAAACGACGGGGATTGATGCACACGCAGCGCAACTTGTTGGTCTTGTCTTTTCCATTAAACCGCATGAAGCCTTTTATGTACCCATTCCAGAAGATCAAGTAGAAGCAAAAAATATCGCACAAATATTTAAAGAACCCCTTGAAAATCTATCCATTCCAAAAGTAGGTCAGAATATCAAATACGATATGACGATGATGAAATGGTACGGCGTTGAGCTTGCAGGACAATTATTTGATACGATGATTGCCCATTATTTGTGTGAACCAGATCTTCGCCATAAATTGGATTATCTCACCGAAACTTATCTCGACTACCAAATGGTACCTATCGAAGAACTCATCGGCAGAGCGGGTAAAAATCAGTTATCAATGCGGGATGTTTCTATGGAAAAAGTTAAAGAATATGCTGGTGAAGATGCAGATTTGACCCTTCAACTCATGCCTGTTTTAGTAGAAAAATTGAAGGAAAACGAATTGGAAAACCTATATGAAACCATTGAAAAACCATTAATCAGAGTGCTTTGTGATGTAGAATTTGAAGGCGTACGTATAAACGACAACTTTTTAAATTCTTATTCCAAAGAACTCGAAGTGCTTATTCAAAACAAAGAACAAGAAATATACAAAAATGCGGGAGTGCATTTTAATATATCATCTCCAAAACAAGTAGGCGAAGTATTATTTGATCGGTTGAAAGTACCTTACAAATGGAAAAAAACATCCTCGGGTCAATATTCTACCAACATGGAAAAACTAACCGAACTTGCTGGAGAACATATTGTGATAGATGCCATTTTGGATCATCGAAAATTAAGTAAACTCAAGTCCACTTATGTCGATGCACTTCCCACAATGATTAATCAAAAGACGGGAAGGATTCACACAAATTTTAATCAAGCAAGGGCCGCAACTGGACGTTTGAGTAGTGAAAATCCTAATCTTCAAAACATTCCTATCAGGGACGAGGCAGGTAGGGAAATTCGAAAGGCTTTTATTCCAAGGGATGAAAATCACATATTACTATCTGCGGATTATTCACAGATAGAATTGCGGGTCATTGCCCATGTGAGCAATGATGCCTCGATGATTGAAGCGTTCAGTATGGGAAATGACTTTCACGCTGCTACGGCTTCAAAAGTGTTTAAAGTACCGATAGAAAACGTTACTTCCGATCAACGAAGAAATGCTAAAACTGTCAATTTTTCTATCATTTATGGAGCAGGAGCTGTCAATTTATCGCGCCAACTAAATATTTCTCGCAAAGAGGCAGCGGAATTAATTCAACAATATTTCAGTGAGTTTAGTGGTTTGAAAAAATACATGGAAGATACCGTTGCTTTCGCTAGAGAAAATGGCTATGTTCAGACGTTGATGGGTCGACGACGATATCTGAGAGATATCAATTCGAGAAACGGACTTACAGCATCCAATGCCGAAAGAGCAGCGATCAATACACCCATTCAAGGAACTGCGGCGGACATGATTAAGATCGCAATGATTAATATTCATCAAGCATTTAAGGAAAATAAGTTTACATCAACCATGATTTTACAAGTGCATGACGAACTAGTATTTGATGTTTACAAACCAGAATTGGAAAAGGTAAAAAGTGTCGTTGAGGAGCTCATGAAAAACGCACTCCCAGACTTAAAAGTTCCTATTCTTGTAGGAATGGGGGTTGGCGAAAATTGGCTGGCAGCACATTAATTTTTCTCTTTTTTCCTTACGGAATGATAGATTTATAGACTATATTTTGCAGTTTTATCCTATACTTTTTTAGGTGCATAGTGTTATTTGCCATCGTAGGAAAAGTGCGATTAGATAAAAAGGTGAAAACGATTTGATTTTCAGGGTCTGCAAAAGTTGCCGAACCCGTAAAACCAATGTGACCAAACGTTTCATCCGATGCTAAATTGGCCATATTATCAGACTTAGATTCGGTTAATTCTTTAATATCAAAACCTAAACCCCTACGACTAGATTTAGCATGTCTTGTGGTGAAATACTGAACCGTTTGAGGTGAAAAAAACGTAATTCCGCCGTAGTGCCCTCCATTGAGTAACATTTGCATCAGAATGGTTGTTTCTGTTGCTGTCGAGAATATACCTGCATGTCCAGCTACTCCACCTAACATAGCCGACCCCATGTCGTGTACGGTACCTCTAATCATAGACATTCTAAAATATTGATCCATTTCTGTAGGAGCAATCATAGCCTGAGGTATTTTTTCAAGCGGTTTGTAGCCAGTAAATTTTAAATCCAAAGGATCGTAAAAACTTTGTTGTACATAATCATTGAGTTTGGAGCGAGAAACCTCTTCAATTACTTTTTGAACAAGGTAAAAACCTATATCACTATAACGATAGTTTCTTTTTGAAAGCAAATCGCTATGAAATATTTTTGACCAAATACTATCTCGATAATCTGCTTTTAAAAACATATTTTCAGCAACTGGTATAGAAAAATCAGGTGAAAAAGTCTTTTTATAAAGATTAGAGTCTGGAACTATCTTTTTATTGATTTTTACCATCGTTTGGTCATAAAAAGAAATATAAGGTTTCAAACCTGCATGATGTGCCATAACATCCTCCAAAATCATTTCGGCTTTGTTTGTTCCAATTAAATCAGAAATATAAAACCTCATGGGTCTTCGAAGCGAAATTTTTTGTTCGTCATAGAGCTTCATTACACCTAGGGTTGAAGACAGTATTTTTGTCAAAGAGGCTACATCGTAGACAGTATTTTTTTGAACTTTTGGTCCTGATGCATAAAGCGTACCAAATTCTTTACTATAAACTATTTTGCCCTCTTTAGCCACAACAATTTGTCCCCCTGGGGTAGCATTTGTGGTTATCATAATTGACATCAAAGAATCCAAACCTTGAAGGACACGGCTATTCAAGCCCACCCGTTCTGGCATTCCATATCCAAGTCTTCCCAATGTAGCGCGTTGAATCCCAGTTCCGATGGTAAATTGACCTTCCACTTCAACAGGCAATTTTCCAGACATGGGAATAGCGCCAAATATAGCCTGGGCAGCCATATCCTGGGCTACCGAATCATTGTCATAAGCCAATAGCAAAGTTGGAAATTCGCTCAATCTATAGATTTGATAGGGACTTCCAAAAAAGACGAGAATCACTTTAGTTTTTTGTTGCAATTCTCTAAGAAACTCAACAAAATCATAGGGTAGATCACGATTGCTCGAAATAGATTTTATACTAGAATGGATACCAATAATGACCCTATCAAATTGTACCAGCGTATTGTATAAGTCTACTTTTTTTTCCTTATATTGGTGCATCATCAATTGATAATGGTGTGCGTGGGTATAATCGTCAATTCGATGTTGAAACGTTGACTTAATGGCTACGTGCACACTCAACGTGGCTGTATTTATATCTTTTGTTTGACCAATGGGTAGAAGCTTAGCGCTGTCTTTGACTAGGGTCAGGGAATGTTCATGTATATTTTCTTTTAGCCCTTTCGCCATAGGTGTGTCTAATGCTTTTTTAATTCCAGTTTCGGAAATTACAGGTAACACATGAAGGCCTAATTTATATTTTGCTGAAAGGATTCTGTAAACACTTTGATCAATTTGTTTTTCGTCTATTTTCCCCTCATTGATGTATTTAAGGATGGTTTGTATGGCCAAGGGAACGTTTTCTGACAATAATATGATATCATTTCCAGCTAATACTGCTTCAGCCTCGGCCATTCCCGATGGAAAATATTGGGTAATCGCCTTCATATCCAAGGCATCCGTCAAAATGAGGCCTTTATAATTCATAGACTCCCTCAACAGTCCAGTTACGATGGCCTTGGATAAGCTAGCAGGACGATTGGATCTATTATCTAAATGAGGTAGTTGTAGATGACCGACCATGATAGAACCTATATTTTGAGCTGCTAGTCTTCGAAAAGGAAATAACTCTACATCTTCCAATCTCTTCATGTCGTGGTTTAATACGGGCAAAACATGATGTGAGTCTTCCTGTGTATCTCCATGGCCAGGAAAATGTTTGGCGCAAGACAACACGCCTACATCTTCTAGTCCCTTGAACATTAAAAAAGCCTTGGAGGTAACGTTTTCACGGCTTCCCCCAAAACTTCTTTCATTAATTACAGGATTTTTGGGATTGACATTAATGTCTGCCACAGGAGAAAAATTAAAATTGACACCCAACGCTTTACATTGTTTACCAATTTCCTTTCCGAGTTGGTAAATTAATTTTTCATTTTGAACGGCTCCAAGGACTAGGTTTTTAGGAAAAGACAAAGCTTCTGTCTGATGCCGCATGGCCACACCCCATTCCGCATCAATGGCAATAAAAAGTGAAACTCTGGAAATTTGTTGAAAGTAATTGGTGTTTTGGACTTGCGTAGTTACGTCTCCTTGAAAAAAACAAATGCCCCCTATGTGATATTTTTCAATGATACCAGCTATATATTTTTTTTCCGCAACGTCTCCTTTGGAATAGGCTCTGATAATCATCATTTGACCTATTTTTTCTTCAAGCGTCATCCGTTCTAAATTGGATTGTATCCAAGCTTCTTCTCGTTCAAAAAAACCTTGACCATTGGTGTTCTCCATCAACATGATTAGAAACCAAAAAGTAAAAAACCAAATCCAAAATCTTTTGAAAACCATGATTTAAGTTGAGACCAATACGCTGTTTATATATTAATCGGGAATTATATGAAGATAGTATGTATTAAGATATTTTTAACGCTGTTGTTGTTTCAATATATTTGGATCCAACGCAAGTGCTTTTTGAAGGCTTTGTTCTGACATTGCCGTGTTGCCCATATTTTTATACGCATGATATAGGTTTACAAATGCCTGCGCACTATTTGGCGTCATTTGACTTACTTTCAAAAACTGCTGTAGTGCCATATCGTGTTTGCCTTGTACACCATAAGCAACACCGAGGAGTCTCACTGTTTCCGAGTCATCGGGAGCCAATTCTAAAGAACGTTGTAAATAACCTTCTGCTTTGATAAGGTTACCTTGTTTTTCTCCGGCTACTTTTCCCGCTTCACGCAAAGCCACTGCCATGTTTTTGTAGGCTTCCTGAAAATCTGGAGATAATGCCACACACTTTTCATAAGATCGAATAGCTTCATCAAATCTTTCTAAATAAAACAAGGCATTTCCTCGGATTAAATAGGCATTTTTGTAGGTTGGGTGAACTGCAATGGCTTCTTCCAAATATTTGACAGCCTCTTCATTCATTCTCTTTTTTGTGGCAGGATCTTTTTGCTCCTGTGCTTCTACCGTAAGCGCACCACCCGCGGCATTCAAAACCTTAGCACTCCTTTTGGAGGTATGTACATCCGTTGTAAATAAGGTATAGTCGTTTTTCCAAACCATGTTCCTAGTAAATGTTTTTCCAGCAAATAACATCCCTACAACTGTTACCACTACAAAAATACCATGTAACGAAATCTTGGGCAACAAATATTCTACAAGCCAATAAGCCACCAAAACTGTAAATCCAAGAGAAGGCATAAACATAAACCTTTCTGACATATTGGTACCAATTGGGAAGATGATATTGGAAATAATGGATGTAGTGGCTATAAAATAAAGAATGGCAAAGGAATATAATTTTTTATCTTTAAATCCTTTCCAAGCAGCATAAATCAATCCTATATATATCACCAAACTAATCCAAACGTAAGGACTGTTGAAAGTCATGATATCTATATGTCTTGGATAATAGTCGTGGGTGAGTGGGTGTGGAAATACCAACAGTGCTAGATATTTTCCCAATATAAATAAGATCGTCGCCAACTTTTCTCCACCAGAAAATGGAACATAGGTTTCACCAACCAATTTGATAAATGGATTATTCATCAATTCCATTGGTGTTCCACCCATATCTAAACCTAATACAGAAGACCTAATAAGCAAAAACAAAAATACACCCGCCCAAGTCCATGCCGAAGAGATAATCGCCTTCATCAAAGAAACATCTCTAAAAAAGTACAATGCCAATGGAATAACCGCTACAAATGTAATGGTGTTTTCTTTGGACAATAATCCCAAAAACATAAAAACTGAACTTGCTATTAAATACGATTTTTTTTGAAGATCAAAACCTTTGACAACGGCATATAAAGCCATCATACTAGCCAACATACTGACGATCTCATCTCGTCCTTTGATATTTGCCACAACTTCAGTATGCAGTGGGTGTAAGGCGTACAATAAGGCTGCAATGAAACTCAAGTGCATCACGTTTTCGCCGCCATATTTGGGCAACAACAGCAATAGTAAGGTTTTATAAATAAAAAAACATAGAAACCCATATAAAATGATATTTAGAAAATGACCCAAAAAAGGATTTTTGCCGACCAAGGAATATTCTATGGCAAACATAGCAGGTGTCAAGGGTCTATATCTTCCTCCAGAAACCAGATTGGCCTTGCCTTCTTCCTTAAAAAAACCATAAAATGTATCGTATTTAAATAAACCAGGGATCCCTTTGACACCTTGAGTCGTAAACATATTGTCGTAAATAACAATGGCATCATCTTGGGTAAAATCATGAAACAATGTATTGGCATAAATTACGATACCCACTAGAAAAACCAACCATCCCTGCCAAACAAAAGATTTGGATGGGACAACGCTTTGAACGACCTTTCCAGTTTTTGCAGAAGGTATCTCCTTGGAAATTTTTTTCTTATTTTTCATATGTAATGATTCTAAGGTTTTGATAGACAAAGATATAAAAGATTTTTATATTCAAATCTTTTGCAATATGTTGTTCTATTTTACCCTAATAAAAAAGAGCGATATTGTAAACAATTTCGCTCTCTTGAATTATATTGGTATAACAATAATTTTAGTTGTTGAGGGCCGCAGCACCACCTACAATTTCAGACAATTCTTTTGTAATGGATTCTTGTCTTGCTTTGTTGTAATTGATTTTTAATTCCTTCATCAATTCGTCTGCATTCGTGGTTGCATTATCCATCGCCGTCATTCTGGCTCCATGTTCAGAGGCATGATTATCCAAAACATACTTTTGAAAAGAAATTTGCAATATACTGGGAATCAATTCATTTAAAAGTGATTCCTTGTCTGGTTCGAATATATAGTCTGACTTCATTTCTTGGCCGTTATCTTCGATTTTAACTGATTGAACTGGCAAAAAAGGAACACAATGGGGTTCTTGAACCGCTGCATTTTTAAACTGCCCGTAACAAACATCCACAGCGTCAAACTGCTTTTGTGTAAAACCATCCATCACAAATTGTGAAACCCTAGAAAGATTTTGGTAGGTCAAATCAGAAAATAAGTCTATAAAATCAATGACTAAATTTTGATCAGGATATCTTTTTTTCAATACATCGAAACCTTTTTTACCTACAAAAATTAGGCTGATACTTTTATTTTGTTTCTGTACGGCATATTCATTTTCAATTTTGGCTATAGCCTCTTTGATAATGTTGGAATTGAAGGCACCACAAAGTCCGCGATTGGATGTGATGATGATGAGAGCCACTTTGGAAGGGTCTCTTTTATCTACAAAAGGTGAAGAAATATCACCATCCATTTTGGCCACGATATTTTTCATCATCCTATCCAATCGATTGGCATAAGGCCTCATTTCAGTTATGGCCATTTGCGCTCTTCTCAACTTAGCCGCCGAAACCATTTTCATGGCCTTGGTGATTTGTTGGGTTGATTGGACGGATTTAATCCTTTCCCGGACTTCCTTTAATTTTCCTGACATGCGTTATATATTCAATGAATGAATGTCTATGATTTAAATTGAGCGGATACTTCACTGCCTACTCTTTTTAAGGTAGCAAGAATTTCGTCATCAAGTTTACCTTTCCTTATTCCTTCTAACGTAGAAGCTTCATTTCTCTCCAAGGTCATCAAATAAACTTCTTCAAATTCTCTTACTTTATCTACGGGAACATTTCTCAACAAACCTTGTGTACCCAAATAAATGATGGCTACTTGTTTTTCTACCGAAACTGGTGAATATTGTGGCTGTTTCAAAATTTCAACGTTTCTTTTTCCTTTCTCTAATACTGCCATTGTAGCTGCGTCAAGGTCGGAACCAAATTTGGCGAAAGCCTCCAATTCCCTATACTGTGCTTGGTCAAGTTTAAGTGTACCTGCCACTTTTTTCATGGATTTGATCTGTGCATTTCCACCAACTCTTGATACCGAAATACCTACGTTGATGGCTGGTCTGATACCTGCATTAAACAAGTTGGACTCTAAGAATATTTGTCCGTCAGTAATCGAAATCACGTTGGTTGGAATATAAGCAGAAACGTCACCCGCTTGGGTTTCGATGATAGGTAAAGCAGTCAATGAACCACCTCCTTTGACAATACCCGCTTTCTTAAGTGAATCTGGTAGGTCGTTCATACTTTGGGCAATTTTATCGTTGTTGATAACCTTGGCGGCTCTTTCCAACAATCTTGAGTGAAGGTAAAAAACATCACCTGGATAAGCTTCTCTTCCTGGAGGTCTTTTCAACAATAAAGAAACCTCACGGTATGCCACAGCTTGCTTGGATAAATCATCGTAAATGATCAGAGCAGGTCTTCCCGTATCTCTGAAAAATTCGCCAATAGCAGCACCTGCAAACGGAGCATAAAACTGCAAAGGAGCTGGGTCAGCAGCTGAAGATGTCACAATAGTCGTGTAGGCCATAGCACCTCCTTCTTCCAATGAACGCATAACTTGCGCCACTGTGGATGCTTTTTGTCCTGAAGCTACGTATATACAATAAACAGGTTCTCCCCTGTCGTAAAATTCTTTTTGGTTGATGATAGTATCGATGGCAATGGCTGTTTTACCCGTCTGGCGGTCACCAATGATCAACTCCCGTTGACCTCTTCCGATTGGAATCATAGAGTCAATGGCTTTGATACCTGTTTGTAAAGGTTCGTTTACTGGTTGTCTGTAAATAACCCCTGGTGCTTTTCTTTCGAGTGGCATTTCGTATCTGGTACCTGCAATTGGACCTTTACCGTCCACAGGTTCACCTAATGGATTTACTACCCTTCCGACAAAACCTTCACCTACTTGAATAGAAGCGATCCTGTTGGTTCTTCGTACGGTAGCACCTTCTTTGATACCAGCTCCAGAGCCCAACAATACAACTCCAACATTATCTTCTTCAAGGTTTAGAACGATCGCTTGAACTCCATTGTCAAATTCAACCAATTCTCCCGCTTGGGCTTTGGTCAAACCATAAACACGGGCGATACCATCCCCTACTTGCAACACCGAACCTACTTCTTCTAGTTCTGCTTCGGTTTTAAATCCGGACAATTGTTGTTTGAGTATTGCGGATATTTCATCAGGTTTTACATCAACCATAATATTCAATTTTTATATTAATTAAATTGCTTTTATATACTTATTATCTAAAAATTCTTTTCTCAACTGGGCCAATGAATATTTTACACTAGAATCATACAAGTTGTCGCCTATTTGTACAATATAACCTCCAATGATATTAGGATCCACTTTTGTGATAAATTCAATAGAATCTAATGTCACGTTTGTAGCCAATAATTTTGCTTTAATTTCTTCCAATTGTTTCGCCGTCAATACTTCAGCCGTTGTCAAATATACCGTGGATATTTTTTTAATTTCTTTGTATTGAGCGATTCCTTCGTTAACTATTTCAGGTAAATATTGCTCCCTTCCTTTGGTCACCACTATATCTAAAAATGCATTGGTTGTTTTAGACAATTTGTCGGCAAACAAAGTTTTGAAAATGCTGTGTTTTTTAGTCGCATTGACAATTGGGCTTTTGAGCAAAAGATAGAGATCCCTGTTGGAAAACATTTCTTTTAGCAATAACATGTCTTGATACACAGTATCCATTTCATTTCGTTCGATCGCAAGATCCAGAAGGGATTTGGCGTATCTTGACGAGATTCTTGTGATTGACATACGGTTTATTTTACTAGAACTATCTTGTTCTGATTAATTCAAATGCATTTCCTTGATCAATGTATTCACGAATTGTTCGTGATCGGCCTGACCTTTCAATTCTTTTCTCAATACCTTTTCGGCAATATTGGTTGCTAGGGTACCGATCTCATTTTTCACGTCTATCATGGCTGCCTTTTTGTGGTTTTCAATTTCCTGAATGGCGTGCTGCATGATTTTAGAAGCTTCCTCTTTGGCTTTAATTTTGGCTTCTGTTAATATGGATGCTTTGGCTTCTTTAGCTTCCATGAGGATTTTGGCTCTTTCTTCTCTGGCTTCCGCCAATAATCTTTCATTTTCAGCTTGTAAATTGGTCATTTCTTCACGAGCAATTTTAGCTTGGTCAAGTGCATGTTGTATATCATCTTCTCTTTTAGCTAAAGATTCGGCAATAGGCTTAAAGGCCATTTTGTACATGACGTACCAAAACAAAAGAAAGATCAACAAAGACCAAAAGGCCAAGCCAGGTGTTGGTTGAAATGGAGTAAATGTAAGAAGTGAAATCATGTTATTTTCTTTTTAAAAACTAATCATTCAAAAAGATAAACAGCGCCACCAACCGTATTGCTGTTTATCTGTCTTTTTGGCAATTCTTATCCTGCTACGAAGATAGAAAGTAGAATTGCGATCAAAGCGGCACCTTCCACGAAAGCTGCCATCAAGATCATACCACCTCGGATGTCTCCAGATGCTTCAGGTTGTCTGGCAATCGCCTCCATAGCTTTGCCACCTACCATACCGATACCAATTCCTGCACCGATTACGGCTAAGCCTGCCCCGATTGCTGCTAATGATGTTCCTGTCATGATGAATATATATTAATAATGAAAAAAAATCTTATATCAATGATGATGACCTTCTGCGTGGTGATGCTCTTCAATGGCAGCACCGATATAGGACGCAGTCAATATCGTGAAAACAAATGCTTGTACAAACGCCACAATTAATTCTATTGCCATCATAAATAATGTCAAAGGTACAGCCATGGCTGTTCCGATGATACTACCGCCTAAACTTGCGCCTGCATTTCCAAAAATAAAAATCAAACCAACAAAACTCAATATGGCGATGTGGCCGGCAGAAATGTTGCCCGCAAGTCGCAACATGAGGGTAAGGGGTTTGATAAACATGCCCATAAACTCTACAGCGGCCAATAATGGTTTGATGGCTACTGGCACATTGGGCATCCAAAAAATATGTTGCCAATAATCTTTTTTACCATTGATATTGACAATGATGAAGACGATTACGGCGATG
This sequence comes from Saprospiraceae bacterium, assembly GCA_049290115.1. GTDB lineage: Bacteria > Bacteroidota > Bacteroidia > Chitinophagales > Saprospiraceae > OLB9. The sequence goes on from JBATMZ010000109.1 coordinate 83,785, forward strand.
ATCATAGTAACGGTAAGATTACCTGTTACGTTGGTATTTCCTAAGAAAGGTATTTGACCGAATAAGTTTAATCCAAGAATAAAAAAGAAAATACTCATGAGTAGAGGAAGAAACTTGCGGTATTTATCTTTTCCAATAAAAGGAATGGCTACTTCGTCTCGGATAAACATAAACATTGGTTCGACGACACCCTGCACACCTCTAGGTGCTCTCGTAGGATGTTTTTTGTAGGCACGGGCAGCTGTAGTAAAAACCCATAATAAAAAGAGAGATACCAGAATCATTGAGACCACATTTTTAGTGATTGAAAAATCATAAAATGATGTGATGCCTCCTCCCAGAACACCACCGTCTAATGTTGATCTGGCATCTAATCTGTATTTTTGTCCCTGATATAGAGCATAATGTACATCGACTAATTTTCCATTTTTTTCTTCAGTTTCATGTTCGAATCCCGTAATCTCTACAGACCCACTCCTAGGAAAAGTCGGGTCCACCACTTTGTGGATACTTCCGTGAAACAAAACATAACCATTGTAGGAATGGTGTCCGTCTTCATGGTGACCTGGATGAAACTGTCCAGAAGAAAATATGTCCCATCCTTGGTCAGGGGAATAAACAATCACGGGAAGTGGTAAGGTCACACCGATCCCATCCAGTATGGTGTACACATTGCCATCACTGATGTGGTGGATAGCTGTTCCTGCCGGGTCGTAAGCTTTTTCGGCATGGTCTCCTCCTCCTGCCAAAATGGTTTGGGAAGAAAACATACAAAGAAACAAGATAAATAAAAAATGATATTTCATGTGCGATAACCTTCTTTCTGTTTCAAAAAAATATTTGAAAAATGGGTCAAAAACTACTTGATTTTTCAATCTGTTTATGTCCACATTTTCAAGGTTGAACAAGCGACTAAACCGCCTGTTTTTCGAATTTTTTTAAATTCCGCACAAAGGTATAAAAAGCAAAGGGAAGATTGTATAAAAAATGTCATAAATATTTAGGAAAATACATGTCTTTGATGCAAAAGTGCAAAAACATAATTTTGAATAGTTGATTTGTCACCTATTAAGAAAGAATGAAATCACCATTTTATGACATTTGGGCAAATTTTATTTTATTCTATGCCCTAAAGTAAATGATGATTTAATAAAAAAACGAAATTTAAATGAATCTTTACCTCTACATGCTTACTATTCATCATAAATTGGTGATTTGGTAATTTGGTTATTTGACTATTTGCTGATTTGGTGATCTGGTCATTTGCTCATTTGACTATTGGAAGAACTCAACCTTCTTCATCGAGCAAGTTGCTACGAGCTAAAAGCTTACCCCTCCGAGCTAAAAACTACGAGCTACGAACTAAAAAACTTACCCCACCGAGCTTAACCCTACGAGATACGAGCTAAAAGCTCCCAACTATCCCCTTACCTTTTCACCAACTTTGCTGTCAAAAAATAATCGGGCCTGTTGTCGGGGTTGTAGTGTACGATGTAGGTTCCCGAAGGTAATTTACCTACCTCAATTTCTTCTCCATGCGCCGTTTTTTGATGGAACATAAGCCGACCATTCTTATCGTAGATGTAAGCCATCCCCCTATGATATTGTTGGTCTTTGATGTCTAAGTGTACCCTGTCAATGGCAGGATTGGGTGACAAAATCATCAAAGGACTTGGTTTGATATTTTCATTTTCATCCGTGGATAAGTTGATGCCGAAATCAGAAATGTGGAAGCCCATAAATGTTGAATATTGATTGTCCCAAACCATCATAAATCCTATATTACCTGCTTCGTCCATATTGACCCGAAATCCGGACATTCTTTTTGTATCACCAGTAGTAAGACTTCCTAAAACCTCAAATTTTCCATCCGTTTGTAGACGAACTATATCTGCACCTTCTTTTCCTGTTATGGAAGGTGATGCATTCATATAAACACCATAATTGTCAATATAAAAGGGTATAATATTGGCATATAAATGATTTGTACCAGTTATTACTGGTTCATCAACATAGGTCTTTTCGTTTCCATCTTTATCGAGCCATAACATCCAATATTTAATGTATTGAAAAGCACTTGGGTCGTGCCAAGTTTTGGCAAAAAAAATGTCTCCTTCCTTTGATGTTATACCAAAAAACAAATCCGTATTTGGTAGCGGAGGAGGAAGTTTTTTAAAATATTTTTGTATATCTATTGTTTTATTTAACTTAAAAGTATCTTCATCCAAATTATAAAATTGAAGATAACATTCATCAGGTGCCAAAATAACATCTTTACTTGTCATGTAATGTAGAGAAATCAAATGATCTTGGTGATGTGTATTGGCAAAATGGTAACGAGTCCTATCCAACAAAGATATGTCCATATTAATTTTAATGGGCAATTTTTGTGTAAGTTCGAATTCTCCACTATTCTGATTAAAATCATCAATGTGGAAGCTTAGGTCATTATTAATTCTACTTCTTTTTAGTTTTTGAAATTGGTTGATTAAAAAATGGCTGTGCGGGCCAAACAAAAATTGGTATATACCAACACTATCATTTTTATTATACATTTTTTGTTTCACCTTACCTTCATTTGGGTCAATCTCAAATAAAATATCTTGAGCATAACCAACTCCACGCCATTGATTATCTTCTGGCTTAATATTGGTACGCCTCCTCCCTAACAAATAAATACTCGAATCTGCCCCAACAAATAAATTTGACAAAGCAAGATAATCTTCACCATGATTGGTATTGAGTATAGATTTCCAAACAATTTCGCCATTTTCTACATTTACTTTATACAATATTCCCCCATCTTGGTAATCATTGTCTCGACTAAAATTATTAAACAAACCATAAGTAAAATTTTGATGAAATGCAGGAACATTACCACTTACACTAACAGAATTATAAGCGTTAATATTTGGATTAGAACCCGGTTTAAACAAGCTGTCTTTAACAAAAAAATACCACTTTGGTGTATAATTATCAAATTCGACTAAAGGTAATTGAGCCAATGCATAAGACCAAGTAAAAACTAAAATTAAAAAAGTATATAAGGTTTTCATGATATTAATTTTGATTATTTAGAAAATAGTTAAATCTAATCATTTCAATTTTTTTTTAAAAATATATGCCATTGTCTTTTCACATTGACAATGGCATATAAGTTAATTATTCACAAGTAAAACTACAATTAGAACTTAGTGTACAAAAACCAGGAGGTTCGCTCGAAGGCGATTCACATTCTCCGGAACTAGCTTGTTGTGTTGTAATTATTTTGACCACCTTATTTAATGTTGAATCCCAACATAAATCTATAAAGGTAATGCAACATCCAGTTCCACATTCAACAGGGTAACCAATATAAAAACCTTTGCCAATTGGTTTAACAAAACAATATCTTTCACAACTTGCTTTAATCCAAGACAAAGTAAACAAATTATTATTTGTATCCGTACAATCAAATAAGTGTTTGTAATAAGTTGTAAAAACAACCTCAGAAGTCCTTTCCACTAATTTTCGGTATAATCCAGCCATATAATCTGCCATAGTTTGTGACCCAATTCCTAAGTTCATCATGATACTATCTATATCCACTTCATATTTGTGGCAATTAATATCCAAAATGTTAAAGTCCCCAATAACGTAAGAATATAAATTTGGAAATCCTATATACTGACAATCAACAAATTCATACTCAATGGTAAACGTACATCCGACTGGGTAACCAGGAATACTGTCAAGCACCAATGTATCCAGTTTTATGGTCTGATTTGGGCAAATGTCTTCAATTGAATTGTCAAAACAATTAGCATTTCTTTTTTCAACTTGAGAGAAATTAGCCTGTTGAACAATTTCCTTTTCGTTTTTTTGACAGGAATTAAGAAGAAGTAGCAACGGCACCATGGCCATCCATTTAAAGGTTAAAAATCGCTGAATCGCTGAATCGCCGCCCTACAAATTTAATCATTGTTTTCATATTTTCAAAATTTAATACGTTAAAAAATCTATCCATAGTAAATACTGTTATAATAAATTGACCCTTACTCCCTTTGCACTATAGTATTCTGTTTTCAAACGCAATTTACATGCTTTTTTTGACATGAACAAGCACTGCCTGAAAAAATATTATTGGACAAAATATTGAACGCTGAATTATCAATAGCGTCAGAATTTCCTGTAGTAAGGTTACCTTACTTCTTGTTTACGGCTTCACCAGTTTTCCCGTGAGAAAGTAGCCCGGCCGACTCTCCGGTGCATACTGTACGATGTAAGTACCGGGTTTAAGTGAACGAATCTCCAGTTTATCTCCATGTCGTATTTTGGCTTGTTGGACTAATTGTCCCGATACATCGTATATAAAAGTAGTACCTTTGTGGTATTGATGATCGGTGATATAAATGCTGACGTCATCCCCAGCCGGATTGGGTGTAAGTGTTATTAAAGGTTTTGAAGGTGTCAGTCCTTGGTCTTCGGATGACAGGTTGATACCGAAGTCGGAGATGTGGAAGCCCATGACGGTCATGGCTTTTTTGTCCCAGATACCTGCTAAGATGATATTTCCTTTATCATTCATATTTAAACGAATCCCTGAAATTTTAAAATTATCAGGTCCTGTGGTTAAATGCCCGAGTACTCGAATAGCTCCATCATTTTTTATTTGCAAAACATCCATGCCTTTTACATCAGGAAGTGAGGTCTGTCCAATCATATAAGTAGAATACGGATCGCTATAAAAAGGAATAACCGAATTATAAGAAAAATTCAAAGAATCTAATTTTACCTCCGGTATATACTGCGAGATATTTAATTCGTTATCAAATTTTATAAACCAGTATTTTATTTTATTGATACCTTTTTCTTGAAATGATTTTGATAAAATTATATCACCCCTATTATTATTTATAATCCAAATAAAGTCAAACGATGAACTCTTAGGGATACTTAAAAAATAATCAGAAATATCGAGGTATTTTTTAGATTTAAAGGTATCATTTTCCAATACAAACAACTCAATACCTGCAACACCATTAATAGCTGAATTGTCCGTATTTTGATAGGCATATAATATAATCAAAGTTGAATCTGAGTTTTTATAATGGTACCATTTAAACTTATTATATTTCAATGGCTGAATACTTTCTTTATAAAGCAAAAATTGGAGGGGTTCTGTTTGTCCGGTTTCTTGTTTAAATTTTTCAACTTTTATCCCAACTAAAGAATCCTGACCATCTCTGTAGATTTGAAATATATTATTTCCAAACGGATAAATAAAATATTTGAACAGCACATCAAAGGTTCCTATAGAATCAGATCTGTCAAAGTACTCATTTGAAATATCTCCATTATTTCCATTAATTTCTCTCACAAAAGGGACAGAAAATCCACCTAAATCCCATTGTGTATCGTTAAGTTTACTGTGCTTTGTTCTTTTCCTCCCGCTAATCAAAACATTTTCAATATAAGTTGCATAAGAAACAAGGTTTTGGTCATCTAAGTTACTTGTGTTAAAGTATTTTGTCCAGACTAAACTCCCATCATCCAATTTCACTTTACAGATGGGACCCCCATCATACTGATACTCATGATTAAATTGTGTACCAACAACAAACGCATAATCTTTATTTACAATTGGAATTAAACCAGATACTATTGAAGTTTTCTCATCAATTTGCGTTTGATTCCCAACAACGTAATTTGTATCATTAAAATAGAAATGCCATCTAGGCATAATATTATCAAATTTAATATCTAACTCCTGACCTTTTACAAAAGAAATATTTCCCAATATTGCAATGATGATGAAATAATTTTTCATTTTTTAAATTATATTTTTAGAAAAAAATGACAGGTAAATTGATAACAAAATACCTGCCATTAGAACATTTATTCACAATTTACTTCACAATCTGAATAACTAGCACAAATACTGGCTAAATTTTGCAAAGGATTACAATCAGGACTACCTCCAAATAATGGTGTTTTAACAACAGATTTAACTATCTTAGAATTGACATAGTCATAACACATATACACTTCAGTTCTGCAACATTCTTCTCCACAACTCAATTTCAAAGCAGGTTCAAATTCATTAGGTCTTTGTCCATAGGGAACACAATATGTATTACAGGATTGTTCATAATAATTTGTAGAATAAACAAAATGATTTGTACTTGTAACATTGCAGTCAAGATTATATGATGCTAAAGTCTCAATAAATTCAATATCTTCAAGAATCCTGACCAAATTGTCAAATAAATTATTTAGATAATCCGATAATGTAGGTATTCCTATACCCGGATTGTAGGTAATGTCATAAATATCTGAATGATATTGCGGACAATTGATAGCAATAATTTTAAAATTACCTATCAACACATGCACTTCATTTACAACCGGTAGAACACATTTTTTAATATCATACTGGATAGTGAAAGAACATGTAGAAGGGTAGCCCGGTACATTCGTTATTACTTTCGTCTTAGTGACAACTGGAGTAAATGGGCTACAAAAATTATCCCAGTCTAAAAAAGCATTTTCAGCACAATCCCCCGTTCTCTTTTCGACAACTGTCACCGTAGTTTTTTCAAAGTCAGGTTTTTCGTTTTTTTGACAGGAATTAAGAAGAAGTAGCAACGGCACCATGGCCATCCATTTAAAGGTTAAAAATCGCTGAATCGCTGAATCGCTGAATCGCTGAATCGCTGAATCGCTGAATCGCCTTCCAAAAATAATCAAATTTTTCATGATATACAAATTTAAATAGTGAAAAAATCTTACATAGTAAATACTGTTATAATAAATTGACCCTTACTCCCTTTGCACTATAGTAT
>JBATMZ010000110.1:0-72915 GCA_049290115.1 Saprospiraceae bacterium
AAGAAAAACAAGAACAAGGCAAAGGATCCAAAGAACTAGAAGAGTTGATCAATAGTATGGACAAAATCGAAACGGACCTTGTCAACAAGAGACTCAGTTACGAGACACTTAAAAGAATGAAAGATATTGAAACTCGACTTCTAGAAGCAGAAAAAGCAGAACAGCAAAGAGAATTAGACGAAAAACGGAAATCCGAAACGGCATTGGATAAAAGAAGAGAAATTCCTCCTTCTATTCAAGAATATCTCAAAAAAAGGCAAGCTGAAGTCGATATGTATAAAACAGTTTCACCTTCCCTTAAACCTTATTACCGATCTCTGGTAGATCAATATTATCAATCATTAAAAAAATCACAATAAAATTTAAATTTTATTCAAAGTTTTAAAAAATAGCATGGTTTTTGTCTTAACATTCCTACAATTTTGACACAAATGTTTAGGGTTATATTATTAATTTGATATAATTGGCAAAAGCAACTCATTGCATTATTTTGCCAAACAACTTTTATTGTCAAAAATGTAGTTGTAAACACACTTTAAATGAAGTACCACATGTTAACCATTTCTTCCAATCCTAACAATATTCTAGAACTAGAATCTCATCTTCAAAAATGGGCCTCTTCATATAAAATTCAACCTGATAAGTATGCTGATATACTTATTAGTTTGACGGAAGCTGTCAATAATGCCATCATTCATGGTAATAAATACGATGAATCAAAAAACGTCCATATTGACTATATTGAAGGAGCAGAAGGACTTACTTTTTGTGTAACAGATGAGGGTGTTGGATTTAATCCAAGAGGTGTGCCAGATCCAACTTCCGTTGAAAAATTAGACTGTTGTGGAGGCCGCGGTGTGTACATAATGAAAGCTTTAGCAGACAATATATGTTTCAAAAATAAAGGAAGATCCGTCGAAATGTATTTTTCGATCCACAAACAACATGCTTTATAATCATAAACATGTCAAAAATATTTTTCCATCTGGAAATGGTGTCACATCCCCTTAAAGGAAAAATAAAAGAATATAAAGATTGGCTTAATAATGTTGCTTCGTCCGAAAATGGCAGGATTGAAGAATTAAATTACATATTTTGTGATGATGATTATATATTGAAAATTAATCAAGATTTTTTACAACACGACTACTACACAGATATCATTACGTTTCCTTACTCCACTAATAAAACTAAAATCAAAGCAGATATATACATCAGCATAGATACGGTTAAATCTAATGCCGAAGAATTTGGAGAAACATTTAAAAGAGAATTGCAAAGAGTGATGGTTCACGGGCTTTTACACATGCTTGGCTACAATGACAAAACTACTGAACAATCCGTACTCATGCGTGAAAAAGAAAATATTTATATACAAAGTATAGAAATATAGCTTTTCATTATTGATCATTTGAATGAAAATAGACTAGCTAAAAAACTAAACACTACTATGCTTCACATTCAAGATTTTTATATCTTTAGCCTATTAAAATAGAAAGTTATGAAACTAGACGATTATCGAAAAAGTAAAAATTTTGAAGACCGAAGAGGTATGAGCAATACAGGAAAAGTTGCCATGGGCGGGGGAATCGTCGGTGTCATATTTTTAGTAATTCAACTATTTTTAGGTGGGGATAACCAACAAATAGCCGATGCCATCCAACAGCAACTAAATCAACCTTCGACCCAGCAAACACAAACATTGAGTCCTGAAGAACAGGCTATTGGCGAATTTGTATCGCAGATTGTGGCAAGCACAGAGGATGTATGGCATAGAATTTTTCAAAACCACAATTTTAAATATAAAGAACCAAAATTGGTTTTGTTTTCAGGGGCCACCTCTTCAGGTTGTGGTACGGCACAATCAAGTACCGGACCCTTTTACTGTCCTTCTGATCAAACAGTTTATATGGATTTAGGGTTTTTCGAAACTCTACGAACTCGTTTTGGTGCAAAAAAAGGAGATTTTGCTATTGCATACGTAATAGCACACGAAGTGGGTCATCACGTTCAAAACCAACTTGGTATTCTCAGAGAACTTCATTCCCTACGTCAAAGTGGTGACTCAAGAGCTCAAAAAGCGCAAATAGCTATGGAGTTACAGGCAGATTTTTATGCAGGTGTATGGGCACATTTTATGCAAAACTACTTGTCAGAAGGTGACATTGAAGAAGCTTTGAGTGCTGCTGCTGCCGTAGGAGATGATAATATTCAAAACCAAACCCAAGGGTATGTCGTCGAGGAAAGTTTTACACATGGATCTTCCGAACAACGAATGTATTGGTTTTCAAAAGGATTCAAAACTGGCGACATTGAGAGTGGAGATACCTTTAATGAAATAAGATAGCCCAGCTAAGATTATTAATTATAAAAATACTATCACTATTTCAGAACGATGGAGAGACTTACTATTTTCCATGACATACTCAAATAGCCAAATCCTACAAATCTTACAAATCCTATAAATCCTATAAATCCTATAAATCCTATAAATTCAACAATTCATTCAACGCTTTCAAATCCAACAAAACGACTCAAGTGGATTTTTAGCGCTTTCAATCCAAAATCCTACTCATTGGATGTTTTATTCTTTAGTTGAATAAATGTAGCAATTATCTTTGTTGTTCAATTTGCTAAAAAATGAAACATCTTTTAGGTCCTGAAATCTTTTGGATAACCTTGTACTCTATTATTTCCTGTTTGATAAAATATGTCAATTTGCCAACAAAAATCATGGACAAATGGATTGACTATGCCTATTTTTATCTTCCTCTTTGTTCAATTTTAATTTTTAGTTTATGGTGGTTTCCTATGGTAGAAAAAAACTGGCTACTCATACGCGTTTGGCTCAGTGGAATCATAGGTTGTCATTTTGTTTTGGAAAGAGTTTTTAAAGAATATAGTATTCAAGGATCAGGCATAGGAATGGCCTATATTGCAGGTATGCTATTCGAATTTATTTTTCTTTTTATAGGTAGTGTTTTTATAAAACTTAGATTTTAAACTTTGAATATTTTAACTTTTCTACGCTCAAAGATAATATTGAAGAATACTCAGAAGGTTTCCTTTACCCAAGAAGGTAAAAGTGGTACAGTTCATTATCGAGGAGTTGATGGTTCATTTGATATGTATTATGAATTTGGCGGACTAAGTCCAGCTGTAATAATTTGGATTCCAACCGTCGAAGACTGGGGAACCAAAACAGGCATATCCTTGTACAAAAGAAAAAGCATTTTATCATTAATTGGCGAACAAATCATTTTTCAACAATTCAAAAACGAAAACGCAAATTATACAATTGAGTCAAAACATATATACATATTTACAACTTAAATAATTCGCCATGGCAGGAAATATCCTTTTTATCATTTGTATCCTATTTTTGATTGGCCTTGTCAAAATAACTTCTATGCCTGTTCCAGGTGGAGATTATGGCGTTGGTCATGCTTTTACTATGATATTAACAGCTTTAGGTTTTGCGGCATTTACCGGGTTTTTAACCATCTTTATGGCGTATAAAAATTATTTTGACTGGATTCCTTTTGAATCAAAAAACCTAACTCTTTTTATTGGGTGGGCGTCTTTTGTTGTATCTGTATTTTTTTTATCTTCCTTTAAAGTTGAATGGCACATTGGTGAATTTCCTAGTTATTTGAAGTGGATGTCTTCATTGAGGGCAGATATCATTATATCTCTACTTGTATTAATACCTACCTTTTTAATATTGAAGCTAAATACTCCTTTAGAAAAAACACCAACATATGTCCCCTTCAGTTTATTGCCTGGAATCTTCATTAGTGTAGTGGTCACCCTTTCACTTCTTTTTGGTTGGATAAAAAGTAGTGCGCAAAAAAATCGTGCAATTGTTCAATATGAAGCAGACAGGAATGATCAAATTGATAAGGAACATTTGTTAAGCATAGAAAATTTCCAAATGACTGACCCTTTAGTCAACATACTTTCATTGACAGGTAAATTTCACGATGATGCAGTTAAAAATGCAGCTGTCCAAAAAGTAAAATCAAAACCAGTATGGGAGGAAGAACTTATCATGTTGCTTAATGAAACAGAATGGCAATCCAATGTTTATCATTTTTTAGATGGAAATAAAGTAGATCATCCTGAAAAATTTATCGACCCCTTGAAAAGGAGTATGAAAAGAACAGCAGATGAAATAAAACATAGGATTAAAGATGCAAATGATTTGCAAGAATGGCACTTCGAACATTTTAGTATTGACCGATGTCTGTCAGCCATTGATTTTCAGTTTGCTTCATTGCCAAATGCAAATTTTGTGGCAGAAGTTCAAATGATACAGAAAGCACTTCAAACGCCAAAACCAGAACGGTTTAAGAAGGTGTCTTTTACCACCACTAAAATAGTTGATGTTTGGTTAAAAAAGCACTAATAGGTTGCCGTTTCAATCTTAAACTTTTCCTATAAAAGTTGGAATGTATTGAGGTTGAAAAATATTAACCATCCAATAAATTTTACCTCCTCATTTTTTTACCAAAATGTTGTACCCAGTATTTGTTATATTTGGCGACTGCCATTTCATCAACTTTTGGATTCATCAACATCACACAATGGGAATAACTTTCCATCCAATCGGTTAATACTTCGTCAAACTGTCTTTGGCCTTCTCCCAGATTTTCACCTACTACCTGCCAGTCGTAACCATGTTTTTCTAACCTATCTCCTATATTTAATCCCTGTGATGAAAAGTGGGCAAAAAAATTATTTCTAGTCATATCCATGGCATGATCCAACGCACTTGTATACAATACATCATTCCATTTTACAGGCGGAGCAGGAGACATATAACGACGTCCACAATAACAACCTTTTTTGCGAACATCATTTACTTTAGCCAATATCTCTGCCTTGATCATGGGCTCCCAAGAATTTACCGAAGGAGAACCAAACAAGTAAAATATTATAATCCAAACCATACTTTAAAAATTGTTGTCTAAAGTTTTATGTTGTTCTATATAAGCTAAACGTAAAAGGTACTCATTTTTATGTTTCTTATTTCAAATCGTTGCCAATTTAAACCAATAATTTTATTAAAAACAAATTCTTTAGCCAATTAACATTTTAAGCTTTCAATTACCAATTAATATAGGTAATTACTTAGTTTAACCACATTTATATTTTGAAACCGAGGGTCAACAAGGCAAGGGTTTGTTTACTATCAACATTGACCAATGGGTCTCTACTTTTGTTGGTTACGGTATATGCATTATATCCAGTAAGTGCATTTGAAAACTGCAACGCAAAATCAAGATAAAATTTATCGCCTCTGAATCCAGCACCAAAAGTATAATTTTGATAGGACTCTTTTTCATTGGCAAAAGGTGATTTAAACTGGTAAAACCCACCTCTCACTCTAAAAATATCATAGGCCAATTCACCACCTAATCTAAAATTTACAGCGCTTTGAAAGCTATTGATGATATCACTATTCACTTTGTTGGTATAATTAATTTCCGAAGGATCATCGCTGTGTGCAGTTCCATCGTATTCAGCCGACAAATAGTCTACATATTCGAGATCCACATTGACAAAGCCATGTATATCGCCCAACTGAAAAACACTTCCCAGACTTCCAATTGCTTTATATGGATTTGAAATATTGTATTTGAATTGTAGTTCTGGTTTGACATCATTACTTCCTGGGTAAATGTTTGTTTCGTCATCGTAAGAATATTCCATCGAAGTTGAATAAGTATCTTCAAATGTAAACCAAGTTGGCGAATGGAAGGCTCCCCCTATCCTCAACCATGATGCTGGTTTAAATATCACCCCTAATTTGGCATTAAAGCCAACTCCAGTGATGTCTAAATCCTGAATGTATTGCAAATAATTAAAGGTAGCTATTTCGCTTTCATTGTCTCTTTCTTCGTAGACTTTCTGTTCAGAATATTGGGCAAAAGGTATACCTATACCTACACCAATATTCACTTTATTTTTATATTCTCCCGCCCAAGTAAAAGACAATTCGTTGACATAGCCACTCGAATTTATATTTTGTTGTTTATTGACCAATAAATCGTTTTGGGCAAAATCTGTTTCATAATTTTTATCTCCGTCGAAATCAAAAATAGCTCCCGTGAAATATGCTGGATAAGCATCAAAGTCGTCTAGTTGATCCGGCGTCAGTCCATTGGCTCTTTCGGCAAAATGTTCAGTAATTGTACCTATTGTTTTTCCACTGTATAATACTTTATTTTTAAAATTGGTTTGTCTAGTAAACCCAATGGCAAAATTGGAAGAAGTAAAGTTTTTATTTGGTCTATAATTGCCAAATACCAAACCTAAGTTATGTACACCAAATTTTCCAGACCGAAGTGTGTTTTTGGAATTCGCATCTGCTGTCAACCAAGCTGAATTTTCACGGATATCAAAACCACCTGTAAAAGTAAAAGTACTTTGTTTAAATTCGCCAATTCCTGCTGGATTTATATGCGCAGACATAATGTCCCCACCTATTGCACCCAAAGAATTGTTGACACCTAAGGCTGCAGCTGTACCCGAAGGCTGAAATGTGGACCATCGAACTATATCTGTCAAATTTTGTGACATCAAAGGGATGGAAATTAGACAAAGTATGGATATGTGAATAAATAATCTCATGGGTTTTAAAATTTAAATGACGTAGTAAAATAAGTTTACCTAAGGAGTTTAAAAAATGGAACAGTACTGATTTCCTGTCCCATTTTGTAATCCAAACGAAAAAAGTTTAACTAATTTATTTGATTATAATCCTCCACCTCTTTTAGAACTGGAACCTCCGCCTGATCTGCCAGATGAGGATGAACCTGAAGATGAACTTCTCGAAGAACTTGAACTTGAAGATGAACTTCTAGATGATCCCGCACTCGATGATGAACTTCTTGAAGAGCCCATGTTTGAGGAAGAACGCGATGAAGATCCCGACGATTTGTATCCACTGTCTGAAGATGAACTCCTTGAACTAGATGGACTGTAACCACTACTAGAAGACCGCTTGCTTGATGAACTAGATTCATTTCCCCCACCAGATCTACTTGAAGACCTTTTAGAAGGACTAGCTTCATTGCCCCCAGATTTACTTGACGAAGGGCTTGATTTTGGTGTTGGCGCAACCCTATTGTCATCATTTCTTTGAGGGGTAGTGCTTCTAGAAGGGGAAGTATTTCTATCTTCAGATGGTGATTGATTAGATCTATTTGGTGATGTGTTCGTCCCACTTGCATCATTTCTTTTTGTTGGAGATGTCGATGTTCCACTACTATTTCTTTCCGTATCTGGAGAACGATTATCTCTTATATTGATGGAAGGGTTTGTGGTTGAATTAGGATTGTTTTTGTAATCTGGTGTTCTTGTTGTCGATTTAGTTGTATTAGATGACCCGTCATTTCTAATAGATTCTCCACGTGTAGAAAGGGCGTCACCATCTTTTTTGATATCACCTTTGTAAATTCTATTTGTTCTTCCAGTTGTACCTGACAAGTCTCCACCACCTTTTTGATCGTTGGTTTGTGTTGGATTGTTCCTTTGTGGTTCACTTCCAGTAGTACCTGTCAATCTTCGGGTTGTATTTCTTCCAGATGTTGAAGAAACCAAAGCTCCGTCTCTACGGGATTGGTAAATCACATTACTAGCAACGCCATTTGAATTCCATCCACCATTATTATTGCCTACGTTGTGGTGATGATGGTGTCCATTGTAATTATTATATACATTGGTATAATAAATGTTATTACCATAGTAACCATATACTGGAGGGCAATAATTCCACGAATTCCAACCGTAAGAATTCCATCCCCAAGGATCATTGTATCCCCAAGAACTCCAAGTATTCCATCGATTCCATCTATAGCCACGATTCCAGTTTCCCCATGAATTACCACCGTACCAACGGTTCCATCGATTCCATCCGAAAACAGGGGCACCAATGAAGACATTCACAGAATAATTATTATCATAATAAGGATCATAATAATAATCATTGTACCAGTAGTCAAAATTGGAGTAATATCTCAAAGGAGGTTGTGGACTGTGATAACGCCTTATTCTAGTTGTGTAAGCATAGTCGTAATCCGTGTAATATTCACTTTCGTCGTCAAACTCATAACCGTAATATTCATCACGATCCAAATCATCATTGGCATAACCATTTTGGCGACTTTCCTGAGGTTGGTACGTATTAGAATTATCCAAGTAGGCTTGCTCCTTTTTTGCTTTTTCTCTGTCAAAATAAAGATCATCAAATTGAGCGTAACCTGAAACTACAAAAAGTAGAGACATTAGAAGCGAGGTGAAAGAATATAGGGTTTTCATATGACTATTTTTTAGTTTAAAGAAGGTATACATGTTTGAACTATTAGAAATCGATTGCAAATTATTACTTTTGTGGAAATTTTACCGTTAATGAACCATTAAAGTTTTTTTGATGTATCATAAAAATTGTTAAGGTTTTGTAAGGTATTGTTTCCATTATTAAAGACGTTTTGAAAACTAAAGAAGTTAGACGAAAAGACCATCTTAAATAAATTTTAACGAACAACATAAATTATAAGTCAGCATCATGGCAAAAGAAATCACCAGTAGATCGGAAAATTATTCTCAATGGTACAACGATATCATTAAAAAAGCGGGTTTAGCGGACAATTCAGCTGTAAGGGGTTGTATGGTTATTAAACCTTATGGTTTTGCTATTTGGGAAAAAATACGAGACCAGTTGGATCTCATGTTTAAAGAAACAGGTCATGTCAATGCTTACTTTCCACTTTTTATTCCTAAAAGTTTTTTAAGCAGAGAAGCAAAACACGTGGAAGGTTTTGCTAAAGAATGTGCTGTGGTCACCCACCATAGGTTAATGAATGACCCAAATGGTGACGGTGTTATCGTAGATCCTGATTCTAAGTTAGAAGAAGAATTGATTGTTCGTCCTACATCAGAAACCATCATTTGGAACACGTATAAAGACTGGATTCAATCTTACCGAGATTTGCCCTTATTGATCAATCAATGGGCTAATGTAGTGCGGTGGGAAATGAGAACTCGCCCCTTTTTACGTACTACAGAGTTTTTATGGCAAGAAGGACATACGGCTCATTCCACTTCGGAAGAAGCTGTACAAGAAGCCAGAATGATACATGATTTATATGCCACTTTTACAGAGGAGTTTATGGCAATGCCTGTGATCAAAGGTGCTAAATCTGAACATGAAAGATTTGCAGGAGCGGTAGATACTTTTACCATAGAAGCTTTGATGCAAGATGGCAAGGCGCTACAAGCGGGAACCTCCCATTTCCTTGGTCAAAATTTTGCGAAAGCATTTGAAGTAACCTTTATGAATGAAAAAAATGAAGCAGATTTTGTTTGGGCTACTTCATGGGGTGTGACGACAAGGTTGGTAGGTGCTTTGATCATGACCCATTCCGATGATGATGGTTTGGTACTACCTCCGAAATTAGCACCGATACAGGTTGTGATTGTACCTATACCAAAACCTGATGATGTACTAATCGCTAAAGCAGAAGAAATTGCCAAAGATTTAAAAGCGCGGGGTATCTCTGTTAAGATTGATTTGGATGATTCCAAAAGACCAGGATTTAAGTTTGCCGAGTACGAAATGAAAGGCGTTCCCATTAGGTTAGGCTTAGGCGCAAGAGATATTGCCAATAACCAAATAGAAGTTGCAAGAAGAGACACGAAGGAAAAAGACAATGTTGCTTTGGATAATATTGGTGAATACGTGGAGCAATTATTATTAGATATTCAGGACAATTTATTGAAGCGAGCCTATGATTTTAGACAAAAAAATACCACTACGGTAAATTCGTACGAGGACTTCAAGCGAATCATAGAAACCAAGGGAGGTTTTGTGTTGGCACATTGGGATGGAACGACGGAAACCGAATTAAAAATCAAGGAAGAAACCAAAGCAACATTGAGATGTATTCCTAATGATGCCGTTGATGAAGCAGGTATTTGTATTTATTCAGGAAAACCATCGCAACGACGAGTATTGTTTGCAAGAGCTTATTAGTAGGTTACAAGTACCTAATCATGTATGACTGACGAAGGATTTTGTCGATATTTTTTCTTTTTGTAAAAATCTCGCAAAGGATGGATATTAAGTTATTACGACCATTATAATTTAGGTAACTCCATAAATTAAACAGGTATTGTTTTTTGGAATCATGTTATTATACCTATCTTTACAACCTTAATAAAAACATAATATGTCATTTGAAATAGAAGGAATTCTGGTAAAAAAATTCGATACTGAATCAAAAACCAGTAGTTTCCAAACCAGAGAATTTGTCATCACGACAGAAGGAACGTATCCACAATTTGTTAAATTCCAATTAACACAAGATAAATGCCAAATCGTAGATGAATATCAAGAAAACGATAAGGTGAAAGTCTTTTTTGACCTCAGGGGTCGCGAATGGCAAGGCAAATATTTTACCAACCTCAATGCTTGGAAGTTGGAGAAAGCTTCTGGTTCGACATCTGATGCTTCCTTTCCAAACTTATCACAATCACCTCCAGATTTTCAAACCCAATCCACTCCTTTTGAGAATACCCAAAAGGAAGATTTTGACGACTTACCATTCTAAAAGGAAATTACCTTTTATACAGATTTTTGTGTAGGCAGTATTACATTATTATTTGATATAGCCAGTTCGTCGATTGGAACAGGCCTACTGCCGATCAATCTTTCTACGTCAGACTTTAGCAATACCTCTTTGTCGAGTAAGGTCTGTGCAAGAAGAGTTAATTCTTCTTTCTTCTCTGTCAATAATTCCTGTGCACGCTTGTACTGACTTTCTATAAGTAATCTCACCTCTTCGTCAATCATTTGTGCCGTCTCATTGGAATACGGTTTATTAAATTGGTCTTGAGACATCGCATAGTATGATACATTACCTACATTAGTATTCATTCCATAAACAGTCACCATGCCGTAAGCCATTTTGGTCACCTGATCCAAATCGTTTTGAGCGCCAGTAGAAATTTTATCAAATATAATTCTTTCAGCAGCCCTACCTCCTAGAGTCATACACATCCTATCGAGCAATTGTTCGGTGCGGATGATATACTCTTCTTTCGGTAAATATTGGGCATAACCCAAAGTTCCAATACCCCTTGGCACGATGGTCACTTTCACTAATGGACTTGCATGTTCGAGGAACCATCCACAAATTGCATGTCCTGCTTCGTGGTAAGCGATAATTTCTTTTTCTTTAGGGGAAATCAATTTATTCTTTTTCTCTAACCCGCCAATCACTCTGTCGAGGGCGTAATTGAAGTCATCCAAGTCAACCGCTTGTTTATCTCTTCTAGCTGCAATCAAAGCTGCTTCATTACAAATATTGGCGATATCGGCACCTGCGAATCCTGGTGTCATTTCCGAAAGGATTTCTGGTTTTACATCTTCTGCAATTTTAATAGAGCGTAGGTGAACTCTAAAAATCTCTTCTCTTCCAATGATATCAGGTGGGTCGATGCCTATTTGTCTATCGAACCGTCCTGGTCGAAGTAAGGCAATGTCAAGGATATCAGGTCGGTTGGTCGCTGCCATCATGATGACTCCTTTGTCGGTGGAGAAACCGTCCATCTCTACAAGTAGTTGGTTGAGGGTATTTTCTCTTTCGTCGTTTCCACCTTGCACAGCGTTACGACCACGAGCTCTACCGATAGCATCGATCTCATCGATGAAGACGATACAAGGCGCTTTTTCTCTTGCTTGTTTGAACAAGTCACGGACTCTGGATGCACCAACTCCGACGAACATTTCTACGAAATCAGAACCAGAAATTGAGAAAAACGGAACGCCGGCTTCACCAGCTACGGCTTTGGCTAATAATGTTTTACCAGTACCTGGAGGGCCTACAAGCAACACACCTTTCGGTATTTTACCACCGAGGGCTGTATATTTTTTAGGGTTTTTAAGGAAGTCAACGACCTCCATCACCTCGACTTTGGCTTCGTTTAATCCCGCTACATCTTCGAAGGTAACATTTACTTTCGTAGTATTGTCAAACAATGTTGCTTTAGACTTTCCGATATTAAATATTTGTCCACCTGCTCCTCCAGCACCGCCTGAAACACGGCGCATGATAAACAACCAAAGGCCAATGAGTAAGGCAAAAGGTAGCAACCAGTTTAGGATATGGACAAAATAATTGGTTTCTTGTTTTACTTTGTAATTGACTGGGAAACCTTGAGTTTTTAATTCTCGAAGAAGCGTTTCGAAATTACCTATATCGCCAATTCTAAAATTATATTGAGGTTGATTGACATTCCAAGCATTATCTTTAAACTTTGGGTATTTGGCCTCGATGACTTCTTTGCGAAGGTAAACGTTGACCATTTCTTTATTGATAATTTCGATTCTGTCGATCTCACCTGCTTTTACTTTTTCTTCGAAGACATTGGAATCGATACTTTCTGTAGATTCATTCATTTTAATGGATATATTGATACCCAATAGAACTAAAATGATGATACCATATATCCAATAAGAGCTGAAATTAAATTTAGGTGCTTTATTATCTTTCTCTTGATTATTTTCCATTTGAAATTGTTATAAATCAATAACATTAAAATTATAAAATCGTTTTGACAAGTCTATTAGTCAAACCTGTTGATTAAAAAATAGTTCCCATTTACAAATTATCATAGGAGGTAAATTTGGCATCGCTCCAAAGTTCCTCAATGTCGTAAAACTCTCTAGTTTCGGGATAAAAAACATGGACTACAGTTTGAAAGTAATCCACCAATATCCACTTGGCGCTATCCATACCTTCGCAGTGATTGGCATGAAGGCCGATTTCTGTTTTTAGTCGCCTTTGAATATTGTCAGAGATGGCTTTGACTTGGGTTGAAGAATCTCCTTCGCAGATGATAAAAAATTCTGTGGGCGCATCTTTAATCTTTCGCAGATCAATTTGAACGATATTTTTCCCCTTTATGTCTTGGATCGCATCTATGATAAGGTGATTCAGCAGTTCTTCTTTTTTACTTTTATCTTTGGTATCTAGCAATGATTAAGTTTTTGAATTTTAGTATATTTACAATTTGATACGCAAAAATACATAATTTTACCTTTACAATGTCCTTGACTTCCTTGTTCGTTGGAAAAAACAGACAACATTTTGAAACATTAGAATCTACGCATCAATATCTTGCAGATTTATTATCAAAAATCAATCCACACGGGGGATATTGTATTTCTTCGGACTTTCAGTCAGGTGGAAGGGGTCAAATTGGCAGAAGTTGGCATAGCGAACGAGGAAAAAACATCCTTGTCAGTTATGTTTTTTATCCAGAGGGTGTGGCAGCGTCGGCTTCCTTTGTATTAAATCAATGGGTTTCTGTTGCTTTAGTCGATGTATTATTACATTATAATATATACGATGTCACCATCAAATGGCCGAATGATGTGTATGTCGGGAAAAAGAAGATCGGAGGTATTTTAATCCAGAATATGTTAAGGGGGCAAGAGATAAAAAGCAGTATTATTAGTGTGGGTTTAAATGTAAACCAGGTAGCGTTTCCAGATGACTTGCCCAATCCTACGTCTATGAATTTGGAGACTGCTACAACTTTCAACAGCGCAGATGTTTTAGCCAGCCTTCACCATTTTTTAGAAAAAAGATACACCCAATTTAAGAAAGAAACTACCTTGCGAAAATTGAAAAAAGTGTATATATCGAGGTTATTTGGGGTGGACACTTTTAATACATATCAAAAGGAAGATGGCACAATCTTTCAAGCCAAGGTGCACGAGGTGGGAGAAGATGGGGTTTTGTATTTACTCGACGATTATGGGAAAATAGAGGGGTTTTTGTTTCGAAACGTTAGGATGATTATATGAATTAGCTTCTTGTATGAATTAGGATTTGTAGGATTAGATAATTTAAGGATTTTGTTTTATGAAATAACATAGTCTCAAATAATTCATAACTCATCATTATCTTTTATGATTCATACAAGAGATATATCACACTACTCTCTTCTGTTCCTCGCTGAATTGAATGGTTTTTTTTAGTCGAGATAACTTTGTCTTTTCTTGTTTAGCAGACATGATCCAATGGATGGTAAGTCTGATATAGGAAGGAGCTTGTTGATTGAAAAACGCCCACGCTTTTGGTTTCGCTTTAAATGTATTTTCGAAAATTGGATCTAGGACTTCAGGATTTTTTTCGTAGGAGTAAATTATTGATTTTTTATCTGTTCTTTGTTCATAGGCTTTTTCCCCAGCAGGCATCATCAAACCTTCTGCTCTCAGTTTTTCTATTTTTTCGATGTTAACCCTACTCCAAATACTAGTTTTACGACGTGGGGTAAAGCGGTTGGTATATCGTTCGTCATCGATGGATTTTCGGATACCGTCAATCCATCCATAACATAGTGCTTGATCCACAGATTCCGACCATGTTATGGATATTTTGGTTGATTTTTTTTTGTAATACCCTACCCACAATTCCGTTTCTGTCTGGTGATTTTTATCCAACCATTCTCTGAAGTCATTGGGCGTTTCGAAAAATATGGAGTTCATGAGAAGATTTACTCTAGAAAAAAATATTCTCAAATTTAACCTATTTGATTAGAATCAATTAATTATTGAACATTTTTTTTCATCTCGAAAGGATGAAATGTTATGGATCTGATTTTGTGACGATTTTTGCAAAAAGGCAAAAATACTGCCAAAATCATGGTTTGTTTAACTTAAGTCCCAAGGTTGAAACGAAGGTTTATAAAACTGGCTTCATTTGAATCTCCTTAGACCACGGTTTTTTTACCGATATGACCATAATATTCTCATATACAGAATCAATGTAATGATCTGTCATCCCTATTAACGTTAAAAAAATGTTATACTTTATCCTATATATGTTACTTTTTTGGTATTATTGAACATATTTCGTAACTTTGCTTTATTATGACAACAAACCATCATTCTAAAGCATACCACAGTATTGTCGAAACGGCAAACACTTTATTCATGAAACATGGAATGAAACGAATTACAGTAGAAGAAATTTGCCGTGAGGCGGGCGTTAGCAAAATGACTTTTTACAGAAACTTCGACAATAAAGATGATGTTGCCGAAAAAATAATCCTTGATATTTCAGAAAGGAATATGAAACGCTATCGTGAAATCATGAAAGGTGACATTCCTTATGCTGAAAAAATTCAACAAATCGTCGTTTTAAAAAAAGAAGCGTCTCAAGAAATTAGTGAAGAGTTTATCAAAGACATTCTTCAAAATGATAATATTGTTTTTATCGAACATCTTAATAACCAAAGAAAAAAAGTAAGTACTGAATACATTAAAGACTTTAAAGATGCCCAAAAAAAAGGAGAAGTTCGCCAAGACATTAAACCGGAGTTCATACTCTACATGTTGGATACAATGTATGAAAAAATGAAAGACCCGAGGTTAGCTGCAATGTATAAAGATACGCATGAAGCAACGATTGAAGTAACCAAATTCTTTTTTTACGGAATATTATCGAATGAGAAATAAGGCCCTTCCATATTATAGTTTTTTGGTTTTACTTTGGCTTAGTATAAGTCCACATATTCAAGCACAACCCACTCTACAATTTGATGGACAAGTATCGGCTATTACCAGTTTTAGTCCGGACAATACACTCGACTTTTTTGGTGGCTTTAGGTATATTCCCGAATTGAATTTCGATTGGCGATTAGACTCAGCCAAAAATCAAAACTTTTACTTGGAAGGTTCTGCCAATATTTCAGGTTCGACCGGTTTTCATCCATTTGACACTAGCCATACTCTTGGGAAAATTGACCCTTACCGTATTTTTGTACGATACACGGGTAAAAGGTTAGAAGCTAGGTTGGGCTTACAAAAAATAGATTTTGGATCTTCGTCCATTATGCGCCCATTACAATGGTTTAATCAAATTGATCCGAGAGATCCTTTGACCTTGACCAATGGTGTTTATGCAGCGCTGGGCAGATATTACTTTAAAAGTAATGCAAATATTTGGCTTTGGTTTTTATACCAAAATGAAAAAAGTAGAGGTTTTGATATCATGCAAACCAATAAAAATATTCCTGAATATGGAAGTAGAATTCAACATCCAATACCCAAAGGTGAAATAGGGTTTTCTTATCATCACCGAACAGCCGATTCAAGAAATCTACCAGGAATCCCCTCCTTTGAGAAAATACCCGAAGATCGATTCGGTATAGACGGCAAATGGGACATCGGTGTAGGGCTTTGGTTGGAAGCCGTGCATATTATCAAATCAAAGGAAGTAGACTTTCTAACCAACCAATCGTTATTTAATGTTGGTTTAGATTATACCCTTGGCATTGGAAATGGGTTACATGTTATTGGCGAACATATGCTACTATCTTACGATAAAAAAGCATTTGAATGGAGCAATCCAGTGAACATATCCGCCCTTGCCCTATCCTACCCACTCACACTTTTTGACAATATCAGTTGTTTTGCCAACTATCAATGGTCATCCAAAGAACCTGCTTTTTTTCTCAATTATCAACATCAATTTGCCAAAGTAACGGGATATGTTATGGCCTATTACAACCCAAAAACACAACAAGGAATACAACAAAACGAACTAATTCAAACATTTTCTGGCCCAGGCCTTCGGCTAATGGTCGTTTATAATCACTAATAAAAATATATTTCAATAATATGGACACCATCATTAATTTAGAAAAAGTCACCAAACGATTTAAAGTGGGCGAAGGGGAGTTTACAGCTTTAAGAGACATCAATCTTCAATTTTCAAAAGGAGAATTTGCCGGTTTGGTTGGTCCAAGCGGTTCGGGCAAAACTACCCTGCTCAACATTATTGGTTCGCTCGATACGCCAACAGAAGGTCAAGCCATCGTCATGGGAAAAAATATTTCCAATTTAAGCCATAAAGAATCTGCTTTGTTGCGAAATCAACACATAGGTTTTATTTTTCAGGTATTTAATTTACTGCCTATATATACGGTGTATGAAAATGTAGAGTTTTCCTTGCTGCTACAAAACATACCTGCTCCTGAGCGTAAAAAATCCGTCATGGAGGCTTTGGACTGGGTTGGTCTCGCTGATATGGCCAATAAAAAACCCAGTAAATTATCTGGTGGTGAAGGACAAAGGGTCGCTATTGCTCGAGCTATGGTTAAAAAACCCGACATGGTTTTGGCCGACGAACCTACCGCCAATCTCGATGCAAAAAATGCACATGCCATTCTTAAAACCATGAAGGAATTAAATAAAGAACTGAATACTACTTTTTTGTTTTCTACTCACGATGAAAAAGTTATGGGATATATGGATAGAATTGTTCATCTCGAAGATGGCAAAGTAAAACAAGACGAAATCATTAATTTTAAAAAATAACAATATGAAACTAGCTTTTCAATTGGCCTATAAAAATTTGTTTGGCGCCGGATTAAGGACTTGGCTCACCGTCGGTGTACTCTCATTTGCCTTTGTTATCATTATTTTTTACAATGGCATGTTAGATGGTTGGAATCAACAAGCTAAAAGAGATAGTATCGATTGGGAATTGGGCAACGGACAACTTTTGAATGATGCCTACGATCCTTTTGATCCTTTCACGATTCAAGATGGTCATGGTGTTTTACCTAGTAGTCATCAAGATGGAATGGTGCCCATACTTCTTCGCCAAGCAACTATTTATCCACAAGGAAGGATGGTTTCCATTGCATTAAAGGGTATTGAT
Source organism: Saprospiraceae bacterium (assembly GCA_049290115.1). Lineage (GTDB taxonomy): Bacteria > Bacteroidota > Bacteroidia > Chitinophagales > Saprospiraceae > OLB9. The sequence continues at coordinate 17,745 of JBATMZ010000110.1, forward strand.
ATAAACCAAAAAACGTTAAAAATTCCAACAGAGCTTATCAAACAAAGCAATGCTATAATGCCGGTCATCATTGGTAAAAGAATGGCAGAATCGGCAAAATTAAATATAGGAGATGAAGTTTTATTGAGATGGCGGGATAAAAATGGAAGTTTTGACGCCGCCAATATGACGATAGCAGGTATATTTGATAGTAATGTTTCCATGGTGGATAATGGACAAGTTTGGATGTCTATTGAAAAACTGTGGGAAATCACCGGTCTTGAAAATCATGCAACAATGTATGTTGCGCCCAAAGACTTTACACCCCAATCATCCTTAGGTTGGACTTTTAAAAGTCAAGAAACTTTGCTTACGGACATCAACGAAATTATAGCGATGAAAAAGGTAAGTGGTTCGATTATGTATGGTTTATTTTTAGCCATTGCCTTATTGGCTATTTTTGATACGCAAGTGCTTTCTGTTTTCCGAAGGCAAAAAGAAATCGGAACCTATATATCTCTTGGCATGACGAGAATGGATGTCGTAGGCCTATTTACTTTTGAAGGAACGATGACGAGTTTATTGGCGACCATTGTAGGTTGTGTTTATGGCATTCCATTATTTATATATATGGCAACCAATGGAATTTCTATGCCACAGGCTTCTCAGGAAATGGGTATTGCTTTAGCAGAAAAAATATTTCCCATTTATAGTATAGGGTTAATTTTAACTACGGTAGCCCTTGTCGTCATATCCGCCACCATCGTAAGTTTTTTACCATCACGCAAGATTGCCAAAATGAATCCTGTTGATGCATTAAAAGGAAAAATACAATGATACAATTTTTAATCAAAGGAATCCTCAGGGATAAAAACAGGAGTTTACTTCCTATTATCATCATATCGATGGGTGTAATGCTTACAGTGATGTTAAGCGGATGGATGCGCGGTGTGATGGGAGATATGATTGACCAAAATGCCAAATACGAAACTGGCCATGTAAAAATCATGACAAGGGCTTATGCTGAAAATAAAGAACAAATGCCCAACGATCTTTGTCTATTGGGTGTCAGCGAATTGACAAATCAATTAGGGCTCGATTTTCCAGATACAAAATGGGTTCAACGCATACGTTTTGGCGGACTAATAGATGTACCCGACGACCAAGGAAATACAAAAGGTCAAGGGCCAGCAGCAGGCATGGCTTTAGAATTGTTTTCTAAAGAAAGTAATGAAGCTGATCGTTTAAACATACCACCTTCCATTGTCAAGGGAACAATTCCACAAAAAAATGGCGAAGCACTTATTGGCCATGACTTTAGTGAAAAATTAGGTTTAGTCGTCGGTGATACCATTACTTATTTTGGAACCACCATCAACAGTGCTATGACTTTTAAAAATTTTGTGGTGAGTGGTACTGTCCGTTTTGGAGCTGCTGCCCTAGATAAGGGAGCTGTCATCATAGACATTTCTGATGCACAACAAATGTTGGATATGGAAGATGGTGCCAGTGAAATACTTGGATACTTAAATGATGGAATTTATGTGGATGAAAAGGCCAAAAGCATTGCCGACCAATTTAATGACAAATATTTAAAAAGTGACGATGAATTTGCGCCGCAGATGTTTAGATTAAAAGAGCAAAATGGCTTGGCAAGTTATATAGATTATGTAGATATTGTTTCAGGTATTTTTATTTTTGTCTTTGTGATTGCTATGTCTGTGGTTTTGTGGAATACTGGTTTGCTCGGTGGATTGCGACGATACCAAGAATTTGGAATTCGCCTTGCCCTGGGTGAAAATAAAACAAGAATATATGTATCAAATATTTACGAAGCCATCATAATCGGGACGATTGGATCCATCATTGGTACAGCCATTGGGTTAGCTGGTGTATATTATTTGCAGGTTTATGGACTGGATATTAGCGATTTTTTGAAGAATTCTACCATGATGATGCCGTCCATCATGAGGGCAAAATTCACACCTGATTTGCTGTACATTGGTTTTATACCAGGATTATTTGCCATGGTATTGGGCAATATGTTGTCCGGCATCGGTATTTACCGCAGAGAAACTGCCTCTTTATTTAAGGAAATGGAAGTTTAATTAAAAATACAATAAATTAATACAATGAATATTTTAAGCACAATCCTATACGCCCTTGTTTTCATGTTTAACCAAAACAATGTGGATGGTTTGTCCATCATAAAAAAAGTGGATGAGAATATGTCTTCAAAAACCACCATCAGTGAATCACAGATGGTAATTTATGGGAAAAGAGGAAGTCGCAAGGTAACCTCAAAAAGTTATGCTGAAGGGAATCAAAAATCCTATACTGAATATCTTTCTCCCGAAAGAGAAAAGGGAACTAAGATGCTCAAACTCGATGACCGACTTTGGATTTATTCACCATCGACAGACCGAAGAATCCAATTATCTGGGCACATGCTCCGCCAATCTGTGATGGGATCAGATTTGTCCTATGAAGATATGATGGAAGATCGCAAACTCGTGGATTTATACAATGTAAAAGTATTAGGGGAGGAAGTCGTGGACGGACGTAAGTCTTGGGTACTCGAATTAAACGCCAAGGTAGAGGATGTAGCTTATGTTAAACGAAAAATATGGGTCGACCAGGAAAGATTTGTTCCACTAAAGGAAGAACTTTTTGCCAAAAGTGGTCAATTGCTCAAAAAAACTGTGATGAGTGATGTTAGTAAAATAGGAAGTCGTTGGTATCCTAAAAAAATCAATTATAAAGATATGCTGAAAGACGGCAAAGGAACCGATTTTATCATGTTGAATGTTCAATTTGATGTCAAAATTCCTGACTATATATTCAATCTAGCCTCCCTGAAAAAGTAGGGTAGGTTTTATAAGTTATTTTACCACTACTTCGTATCCATGATTGATTGGTTTTCCGTTCAACCATGCTTTGGAAATATATTTATTGATATCAATTAAATCAAATTCACACACCAAAGTGTCTATAACATTTGGGTTTAGTTCAATTAATGTCGTCGATTGGATACTGTCAAAAAAATGAGATGGTGAAACAATCAAAACTAAATGTCCATTTTCATTCCAAACATAAAACGGATTTGGCCATCTGATAGGGTTAAATTCAGCTAGTACAAATGTTTGACCTCTTTTGTAGTATATTTTAATATTGTGAATGTTAAATTCGGATTTACTATTTAATAGGTTTTACCACAATTTATTTTTATAATGAAGTTTTACCACTTGGTTGTTAACTACAGGACGATATTCTTCTTTATGACAAGCGAAAAAAGTCAAACATAAAAAAACGACTATAAGTAACTTGTATGCCCATAAAAGTTTAAATTTCATGTCGATTTATTTTTGAATATTTGCACTATAACGATGAATGGAATTAAATGTGTTATGGTACAGATAGAATTTTAGGTATTTGAATCAAAATTTTTACAATAAAAAAATTTAGCCTAAAGTTTAATATTGGTTTCATTTCCTTCAAAACCTATACTATTATTAACCACTGATGAAATTAAAGGAACTAAAACACTATTTTTTAATCACAATTAATTGACGATTAACTGGATTTCCATTCAACCAAGCATTAGTGATCACCTCATTGTGATTCGATAAATCAAATGCACAAACCAAAGTATCTTTGACATTTGGATTTAATTCTATTAAAGTGGTCGATTTATTTCCTTCATAATAATAAGATGCAAATACCGTCAAAACGGTAGCCCCATCCCTATCTTCTATGGTATGAAAGTTTGGATAACCTAAATTGCCTTTTACCTCATATACAAATTCATCCTCTTTTTTATAATAAATTTTAATATTCGAGGCATCAAACTCGGCACTACTATTGATTAGATTTTTTCCTTCCTGATTTTGGTAATGAATACTTACAGCTACGTCGATATTGATACAGCAATCGTTTTGTTGGTTACATCCTAATGTGAAAGACAATAAAAATCCAAACAATAAAAAGCTGACCAAACTTAGAAAACCTGTTTTCATTTTTATTTTGTTTTGGCCTTGGGCCAATAAAGAAAATATTTACTCAACCTCCTCCATAAAAATATCAGCTTCGTATTCAGAAAATTGAAAATCACTTTTCTCAATCCAATACCTCGAAGTGATTACTTCATATTGATTGTCTCCTTTTTCACGGAAAAACCAAATGACTTTCCAAGCATCGCTAAACGGTTCGGTTCCGTCCAATTGATCTGAAAACAAACGATTGACCAAATTACTGTCTGACAAACCTTTGGCAAGGGTTTTTATCCATATTTCTTTCGTCAATTCTTCGGGTTTACCTTCTGGAAATAACATTTCAAGTTCGATGATGGATGCTTCAATATTGGGGAAAGTCCCATTATATGCCTTGTAGAGGAGTTGGTTAATATTAAACAAATCAAAATGAAAGGATGGGTCGGGATATTCTTCTGCTACTTTATCTTCTTTCATTTCATGAGAAATGTTTTGAATTTGTCCTTCGTTGAGTCTGTCCGATAGTTTGTATTTTAGTAGAATTTCTGCCGCTTCCGCTGGTTCAAAATCAGCAATGGCCATATATAAAAAATCCAACATTTCATCAGGCTTTATTTTATCCGCATCGGGAAAATTGAAATCTTCCAATAAGGTGATATAGTCTTTTTGCGACCAATAATAAGGCAATTCATTGACAGTTTTTACATTATGGATGACGACGTTTATACGCATATATTGATTTATTTAATTAAGAATGGTGTAAGTAGTGGATAAAAAAAGAACGGAGAGGAAAGGTTTATACGACCAATACAACAGTACTTCACCATACTAAACCAAAGAAAAGGCAACATGTTTTAAAAACCTTAATGTCCTTCATAAACGACGCCGGAGGTTTTATTTTCGTACAATTCGATTTTTGTCAACATAGGTAAATCCGCTTTTATTTTATCCCAAAGCCAAATCGCAATTCGTTCGGCTGTAGGATTTTCCAAACCTTCAATATCGTTAAGCAAAACATGATCAATACTGTCAATAATCGGGTTGATGACCCTTTTAACTTCGGCAAAATCAACGACCCATTCTAGCTCAGGTATCAAATCGCCCTCCAATTCGACTTTCAAGCGGTAAGTATGTCCGTGAATATTTTTACACTTATGGCCTATGGGCACATTCGGTAAAAAGTGGGCTGAATCAAAAGTAAAATTCTTAAATATTTTCATACAATTATTTTTATAAAATAGCTTTTTATACGTGCAAACAACTTCTAAACCCTCTAGCTCCGTAATACGATTCTGCTCCATTGTGGTAGGTAAACACCCTTCCAAAACGATAGTCACAAAAAAGAGCACCGCCAAGTTTTCTGACATCTTCAGGCGTTTTTACCCAGCTTGAGGTCTTTTGGTCGAATTTGCCCAAGGTCTGCAAAAAGTAAAACTGCGCTTCTGTCAACATTTCGACACCCATGGAAGCTGCCACATCCATCGCATTATCTTTGGGTTTATATTCTTTTCTGGATTCCCATGCTTCTCGGTCAAAACACAAACTTCTTCTTTCTTTAGGGCTTTCCGGCGAACAATCAAAAAAGACAAATTCCTTGGTTTCATCGTCGTAAGCTACGACATCTGGTTCGCCGCCGGTTTCCTCCATAATGGACAATGACCCTAATTTTTCTGGATTACCTTCCAATTTTTTTTGAACATCCGACCATAATATTCCTTCGTGGCGAGATGTGTTTTTCTCAAAACGAAGCTTTAAAATGTTAAGGATGTCCATTTGTTGTTCAGGAGTTAAACTTCGAGAATCTTGTTTTGTCATGGAGAAAGGGGTTTTGTGGTTTGGACGCTGAATGAGATGTGGTAAAAAGAAGATTGTTTGATATCAATATTCTACGTTAATTAACTAAAAAAGGATAGGTGTTGTTCAATGGCATGTCATATACATTATGAACACTTTCTTTATTGATATATTTTGTAAATGGAAAAATCGCAAAACCTTACAAAAGTCAGTGCTCATACTTTCATAAACAAAAATGTAACCTTAAGATCAACAAACTTTTTTATTCTGGGTAAAAACTTCGAAAGCAACCCAAATTATTTTATTTTTGCTTTTTGAGTCTTTTTCTCATGTCAATCCTTTCATTCTATCAAAAAAGATACCATGCGTTCAATATTTTTCCTGCTTGTTTGTATATTTTTTACCACTTCTTCAAATGGTCAAGAATTTGTTTCCGCTACGCTAAAAGGCAGTAGAACCAAAGCTCAATTGATTAGCCAATTTTCTAATCCTTTGATCAAAAATGGCACTAAATATTATGCTATTTTATATACTTCGTTGGATGCCAAAGGGGCTAAAGATACTTTGTCGGGTTTGTTGGCCGTACCCGACGATCTAAGGTTTAAATACCCTAGACTCATCTATCAGCACGGCACATCGGATTGTAAAAATTGTGTGCCCTCGAGATTTGGTGCAACAGGTGGAGAAGAAGGTCAAGTCGGCTTAATCGGCTGTGGTCTTGGATATATCACTTACCTTCCCGACTATGTAGGCATGGGTAATGGTCGTGGTTTCCAAACTTATGTTCACGCTGCCACCATACAAAGGGCGACCGATGATTTTGTCACTGCTACAGAACAATGGTTGAAAGACAACGGTGTCATCCGAAATGATCAGATGTTTATTACTGGTTATTCTCAAGGGGGATATTCGTCCATGGCCTATCATAAATTTTTGGAAGAAAATGGACAAACTGTTACAGCTGCCGCCCACCTTTCTGGACCATATAGCATGTCAAATGTGATGAGAGATTTGATCCTTGGAGACATTGCCTATTCTTTCCCAGCTTACCTTCCAAACACTGCCCTTGGTTATCAGGAAGTTTATGGCGATTTGTATAGCCAGCTGTCGGATATTTTTAAGCCAGATTTTTTTACTGACATTCAATTGTACTATAATCATTCCATTTCCTTATTCGAACTGAATGATAGGCTTTATGCAAAATTAACAACTCAATTTGGCTCGTCGGTAGCGAAAAACATGATACAACCCGATTATTTAGCAGAGGTGGTCAATAATTCTAATGCGAGGATTAATCAAGTTTTACTTGAAAATGACGTGTATAAATGGATACCTAAAGCACCAACCCGTATCTTTTATTGTACCGCTGATGATCAAGTTCCCTTTATGAACAGTATCGTTGCCAAAGACTATATGTTGAATGCTGGTGCTACTAAATTGCAAGCTTTTGATGTGAGCCCTAATGCCAATCACGGTGCTTGTTTTAATCCTGCTTTGACACAAACCATCATATTTTTTTTAGGATTCCAACAAATCACTTCATCCAACGGAAATATAATCTATAATGATTTAGTGAAGGTAGCCCCCAACCCAGTAATGGACAGGGTAAATGTCTCTTTTCCAGGAATAATCACAGGATATGCACTCTATGATTTTGTAGGCAATGAAATATTGAGCGAAGATTTATCCGCTGAGAACTCGATCGAAGTCGATGTCCAACATATTACATCAGGACTGTACCTACTTCGGTTGAAGATGGAAGGCAATATTTTGGTTGATAAAAAATTAATCAAACAATAATAAACGAATTCAAGGTTGGATTCTTCACTTGAGGAATAAAATTTCTATTACCTTTGCACCTCAATATGGAAAGCATTATGGCAAACGATATTTTTGAAAAACTAGAAACCATGTCTTCGGACATTCAACGTTTTGACATCCAAAACAAGGAAGATCTAGAAAAATTCCGGATTCAATTTACGGGAAGTAAAAACGTCATTAAAGCGATGTTTGGCGAAATCAAAAACGTAGAAAATGAACGTAAAAAAGAGTTTGGTCAAGTGCTTAATGGTTTAAAAGAGGCAGCAGAAAATAAATTTGAAACCGAAAAAGAACGATTAGACCAATCTTCAGGCGGAGAAAAAAAGGTGGATATTGATCTTTCCGCTCCAGTTTATTACGATTCCATTGGTGCCCGTCACCCTATATCTATTGTGATGAATCGCATCATCCGTATTTTTGAAAAAATTGGTTTTACGGTCGCTGAAGAAAGAGAAATTGAAACGGACTGGTTCAATTTTACAGCCATGAATACACCCGAAGATCATCCAGCTAGAGATATGCAGGATACTTTTTACCTCAAAGATAGTACCGTGGATTTACTTCGAACGCACACTTCTTCGGTTCAAGCGAGAATCATGACGACCCAGAAACCGCCAATACGGATTATTGCGCCAGGTCGGGTCTATCGCAACGAAACCATTTCGTCGCGTTCACACTGTCAGTTTCACCAGGTTGAAGGTTTGTACATCGACAAAAAAGTCAGTTTTGCCGATATGAAACAAACACTCTTGTATTTTGCTAGAGAAATGTATGGACCCGACACAGAAATTAGGCTGCGTCCGAGTTATTTCCCGTTTACCGAACCAAGTGCAGAAATGGATGTCTATTGGGGATTAAAAAATGAAGACGATTACCGAATTACAAAGGGAACGGGATGGCTTGAAATTTTAGGTTGTGGTATGGTTGACCCAAATGTTTTGACCAATTGTGGTATCGATCCTGAAGAATATACAGGTTTTGCTTTTGGAATGGGCATCGAGCGACAAGCCATGTTGCAATACAAAATTACCGACATCCGCCAATTGTTTGAAAACGACATTCGGTTTTTAAAGCAGTTTTCTGGCGTAATCTAATCGTCCTAATCTTTTATTTCATAATTCAACCTAAATCACAGGAAATGGAGGTTTGATTTTGTCATGATTTTTGCAAAAAAAAATAAAAAAACCGCCAAAATCATACGTTGTTTCACCTTATATTCCATGATCCATCATGCGAACAATCGTTGATACTTTTTGCAAATCTTCAGGTGTGTCAACCCCAATAGATTCATAGTCTGTAGGAAAACAGTGAATAGAAAATCCATTTTCAAGCCATCGTAATTGTTCGAGAGATTCTGCTTGTTCCAAATAGCCCTGACCTAATAAAGTGATTTGCTCTAAAACCTCTTTTCGAAAACCATAGATTCCTACATGTTTGTAATAGGATGTTTTGGCAAACCATTCCTTGTATGGTAGGTCTCTGTGAGCAGGTATTGCCTGCCTAGAGAAATACAAAGCTTTGTGATGAATGTCCGTGACTACCTTCACTTTATTATAATCAAATAACTCATTCTCATCCTTAATGACGCTCATCTGGGTAGCAATTTGAACATGTTTATCTCGAAAAACATCGATCAATTCATCTATTTGGTTGGGGTGGATCAGTGGTTCGTCACCTTGAACATTGATAAAAACATCGGCGTCAATATTTGCAGCTACTTCGGCAATCCTGTCTGTTCCCGACACATGAAAAGGGTCAGTCATCACTGCTTTATATCCTAGGTTTACTACATGATTTAAAATGGATTCATGGTCTGTTGCAACAACCACTTCATCGGCATTCCGACAAAGAAGAGCTTGTTCGTACACACGATGAATCAAACTTTTCCCTTCGATGATAGCCAATGGTTTTTCAGGTAGTCGCGTAGACTGTAATCTCGATGGAATTATTATAACTACTTTCATACAAATATTTTACATATTATAATAATAATTCATATATTTGCAGTTGTTTTATAAATAACATGCATGAATCGTCTTTTATTTGGTACAATATTAATCATTTTCACATTCTCGTTGAGCTTGAACGGACAAAAAAGTGATGAAAGGGTAGTTCGGCCCCTCAATCAAGTTCAAGTGGATTTTAGGCATGGTGTTGAATTGGTGTACCCTTATAACATGGTAAAAGGTAGTTCTGTGTACAATCTGTCTAAGGTTTTTGACATTCCAACCCAAAAAATATTCAAGTACAATAACCTCAAAGTGGATCAAATTATCAACATTGGTGACATCATCGACATTCCGCTAATCAAAAATAATATAGTATATAGTCCTCCCAAAGGGAAACACTTTGTTGCCCTTACTTATAAAGTAAAGCCCAAAGAAACCCTTTATCATCTTGCCAAAAGAAAAATGAATATGGATGTCGATCGACTCAAAAAGATAAATGGTCTTAATTCGGATGAAATACGGGAAGGAGGAGAGTTAATTTTGGGATGGTATGTTTTGGAAAAAACTGAATCTAAAAACCAAACAGTTGTCTATCAAACGCCAATAGATTTAAGTGAATCCATAAATAAAAACTCAAAAGTAGAATCTCCAGGAAATATCCATGACCCTTCTTTAGAAAACGAAGAAGAAACTGAAGGGCTCGAAAAATTAACCTATAAAAGAGTCATCGGATGTTGGGACAAAAATACACAGGCCAAAACAGGATTGTATGTGCTGTCCAATATGGCCAAACAAGGAAGTAAAATTAAATTGTATTTTCCCATGAACCGAACTTCTGTCACGGCAACTGTAATTGGGAAAATTCCTTCTGAAACGTATTCTGACGAAACAGAAATATTTATTAGCCCACAAGTTGCCCAACAATTAGGGATAATAGATCGACGTTTTTCTGTTGAAACAAGATACATCGAAAAAAAAGATATTGTCTCTGAATAATCATTTTACATCCATGTTATTTCAGATCTAATCTTACCCATGCTATCGTTACAAAGGACAAATTCACAACATCCCGACTTTCAACAACTAGTCGCATCACTAGACCAAGACCTTAAAATCAGAGATGGCGATGAACATGCTTTTTTTGCCCAGTTTAATAAAATTGACAAACTCAACCATGTCATCCTAGCCTATATAGATACTATACCTGTGGGTTGTGGAGCTTTTAAAAAATACGAAGAAGGTATCATTGAAATCAAACGAATGTATGTGTTGCCCGAAAATAGAGGTCAAGGGATTGCTTCTTATGTTTTGTCCGAATTAGAAAAGTGGGGTGCAGAATTAAACTACCAAAAATGTGTTTTAGAAACAGGATTAAAACAACCTGAAGCCATTCAATTATACAAAAAAAATAACTACACAAGGATTCCCAATTATGGTCCTTATGTGGAAGTTGACAACAGTGTATGTTTTGAGAAATTATTGCTTTCCCATATTTGATTGAAAAAAAATTGTGTTTTTGTTCCTACCTTAAATTAAACGTAACTTTGTACGCCAAGCGCAAACAAAAGTTGCGGTTTTTCATTGTATTTATAAACACTCTAGTCTTATTTTCTAACGGCTTTTGTAAAATAATTTAATCCAAAAAATGACCCACATTCAAAATCCGCTTATATCCAAAGCTTTCGAAAAGCTCGTCACGAATAAATTTAACGTATACAATAGTTTGTTTCTAAATCTACCGTATCCTAATGTAGGAAATATTGGCATTCTCATTCCACTTTTGTATCGTGAATGTAAAGAAAACTTGGATTCTGGAAAAGAACCTTTGGAAATATTGGATTCTTTTTTTGGTAAACATACGTCCATTTTATCCGAACAAGAAAAAATAGATTTTATGTTTCGGGTGATTCAATACGTAGAAAGACAGGTCGTCCTTTATGATAGTGTCGAAGATGCTGCTTTTAGCCAACTTCAAACTTATGACCATCATTTGACTATGAAAGATTATATCCACCTGCTTCAAAATAAAAATAAAGGGGACAAAATATCAGAAAAGTTGTCCGACTTCAGCACCAGAATCGTATTCACAGCCCACCCTACCCAGTTTTATCCGCCATCCGTGCTTGAAATCATTGCCAATTTAAAAACTTTGATAACCCAAAATGATATCAACGAAATAGACATCAATTTGCAACAATTAGGTTTGACATCTTTCATCAATTCTAAAAAACCCACTCCGTTTGATGAAGCAAAAAACATCATTTACCTTTTAAGAAATGTGTATTACGATGCAGCAGCTGAGCTTTACGCCAATATTAAAATGAGTCTGTCTGATGATTCATTTGATAATCCCAACATCATACAATTTGGATTTTGGCCGGGTGGTGACCGAGATGGAAACCCATTTGTCACCGCTCAAACAACTAAGGAAGTTGCCAATGAATTGAGGACTACACTGATGAAATGTTATTATAACGACATTAAAATATTAGAAAAAAAACTGACTTTCAGAGAGGTAGAAGAAAACGTGCAATTACTTAAGGTAAAACTATATGATTGTATGTTTGACCCTACCTTGCCCATCACATTGGAAGATATAAAAACGCCCTTACTGGATATTCAACAAACATTGGTCAACAAATACCAATCATTATACTTAGACAAACTAAACAACTTAATTGATAAGGTCAACCTATTTAAAATACACTTTGCCACATTGGATATTCGCCAAAACCACATGGTGCATCAGCGCACAATAGAGTCTATTCTTATTCAAAATAACATCATTAAACATAGTTTAAGCGAATTGACAGACGATCAATTGTTGGACACGCTGTTGCATCAAAATTATTCGGTCGATCCTAGTCATTACGACGATCCCCTCGTAGAAGACACGTTGGTTAATATGGCTCAACTATCCATGCTTCAGAAAAAAAATGGAGAAGAAGGATGTAATCGGTACATCATAAGTAATTCGGAAGATATATATTCCGTCCTTTTTGTTTTTGCCCTTTTGAGATGGACTTGTTGGAAAAAAGACCCAATTCCTATGGACATTATTCCTCTTTTCGAGTCAATGGAAGGCATGGCCAATTCAGAAGTCATCATGCAACAACTTTTTGACATTCCTGAATATCGCAACCACGTACAGCAACGTAAAAACATCCAAACCGTTATGCTTGGATTTTCGGACGGTACTAAAGATGGGGGTTATCTGCAAGCCAATTGGTCTATTTTTAAAACCAAAGAGAACTTGTCGGCCGTTTGCCAACGAAATAATATCAAAGCAATCTTTTTTGATGGTCGCGGTGGACCCCCAGCACGAGGAGGTGGAAAAACGCATCGCTTTTATGCCGCTCAAAGCAAAAAAATTGCCAACCATGCCATACAATTGACGATACAAGGACAGACTATAACCAGTAATTATGGTACCAATGAACATTTTATGTATAACTGCGAACAATTACTTACGGCTGGTCTTTCGCAAATTTTATTGGAAAAAGAAAATACCATTTCCGATTCATCTCGTTTATTAATAGAAAAATTGGCTAAACTGAGTTTCGAAAAATATACAGCCTTAAAAAACCACGAAATGTTTGTTCCCTATTTAGAGAACAAGAGTACATTAAAATATTTTGGTGAAGCAAATATTGGTAGCAGGCCTGCAAAAAGAGGTAATAGTGAAAAATTGGATTTAAAAGATTTGAGGGCCATCCCGTTTGTTGGTTCGTGGAGTCAGCTAAAACAAAACGTCCCCGGATATTTTGGTGTAGGCACAGCACTAGATTCGCTGGTCAATGAAGGAAAGTTGGACGATTTAAAAAGGCTTTTTAATGAAGTTCCCTTTTTTAAAGCACTGATACACAATAGTATGATGTCGTTAAACAAATGTTACTTTGAATTAACGAGTTATATTCAGAAAGATAAAGCGTACAAAAATTTCTGGAATATTCTCTTGGAAGAATATAATCTGTCTAAAAAAATGACACTATTGATTTCTGGTTACGATGTATTGATGGAAGAAGAATCTATTTCAAGAAATTCGGTGGCCATCCGGGAACAAATCGTACTTCCTTTACTTGTCATTCAACAGTATGCCTTGCAACAAATTGAACTAAACACTCCACACAAAGAAGCATACGAAAAAATAGTCAGAAGGTCTTTGTATGGAAATATCAACGCCAGTAGAAATTCGGCATAGAATCGAAGTCGTTAACAAATTTTAATATTCTTAAAAAAGCGTTAATACCTTTATTTTAATTCACGATATATATTTTTACAACGTTAATCGAAAAATCAAGGCGTTAGTCTTAAAAATGTTGCGCATTATAAATTAATCCTGATTTTTACACTTTATTAGATCAACAAGTATATTATGACACGATTTTTTATTTCAGCCATTGTATGGTTTATTTCTTCTATTTTTTTAATTTCATTTGCTCAAGACAGCTATGTCTCAGGTCGAATTATTGACAGTCAAAATGAAGGTATTCCTTATGCAACTGTCGTCGTAAAATCAGCTGCTGATTCGACAATGTTAAAAGCAGAAATAACTTCAGAGACTGGTCACTTTACCTTTCATCAGATGAAAAGTGGACAATATTACATAGAAGCTTCATATATTGGTTTTAGTGATAAAATGTCCTCGGTTTTTAACATCAAAAATGATCCTGTATCACTAGAACCTCTCCAACTGGAAACCAATGCCAAACAATTAGATGAGGTAGTGGTCACAGCACAACGTGCTCTCATCGAAATGAAAGCCGACAGAACGGTTTTTAATGTACAAGGAACCATCAACTCCACGGGCGAAAACGGTTTAAATCTTTTGCGAAAAGCACCAGGCGTATTGGTAGACAATAACAACAACATCACTGTTTTGGGAAGATCTGGCGTTTTATTGTACGTCGATGGAAAAAGAATTCCTTTGACTGGTGATGATTTGACCAATTATTTGCAGAGCCTGACAGCAGAACAAATTGACCGAATCGATATCATTACCAACCCTGGATCGAAGTACGAAGCACAAGGAAATGCGGGCATCATCGACATTCGACTTAAAAAGGACAAAGGCCTTGGTTCAAACGGTTCTTTAAGTAGTACCTACGGACATGGCCGTTACGGTCAAGGTAATGTAAATGCCAATGGAAATTACAGAAATAAAAAATTAAATACTTTTGGTGGCTTGGGGTATAATGGTGGAACTAGATGGAATGAATTGATTTTCGATACCTACCAAAATGGAATTCACTTAGCAGAAACTAACCGTTCTACCAACGATTATTCGGGTGTCAACGGTCGTTGGGGAACTGATTTTTTCCTGAATGATAAAAGCACGATTGGGTTTTTAGTAGGTGCTCAGACTCATTCAGGCGAAAGTTTTGGCCAAAATAAAAACTACATTTCCAATCAAAGCACGCCTGGCGTTATCGATAGTATTTTAAATGCACCCAATTATTCATCATCATCCAAAAACCAAGCAACCTTCAATATTAATTATAATTTTATTGTTGGAAAAAACAACTTAAACATCGACTTGGATTACGGTCTTTTTAGAAATGATGGTAATTATCGTCAACCAAACATTTATTACAATCCAACGGAAACGGATATTATAAGTCAAAATTTGACCACTTATGAAACACCAAGAGATATAGACATAGCTACTGCCAAAGCAGATTTTGAGACGGAATGGTTTGGAGGCCAACTGGGCCTAGGAACTAAATACAGCCTAGTGATGACCGACAATACCTTTTTATTTTACAATGTTTTGAATGCACAGTCCATTAGAAATGACAACAGGTCTAATCAATTTAAATATTCTGAAAATGTATTTGCAGGTTATGTCAACTACTCTAAAAGTTTGGGCAGCAAGTGGAATGCTTCGGGTGGATTAAGGATAGAAACTACGGATGCTACCGGCGAACTGATTGCCTTCAAGCCCGAATTGGAAGAAGACCCTGTCGACTTTAATTACATTAGCTATTTTCCTTCAGCAGGTGTGACATATCAATTGACTCCCGCACATGTATTTTCATTAAATTACGGTAAAAGAATCAATCGGCCCGATTATAATGTTTTGAATCCCTTTCGGGAACAGCTAAGCGAATTATCTTACTCAAAAGGTAATCAGTTTTTACAACCAGAAATTGTCAACAATATCGAATTAGGTTATACTTTGCAATACCGATATTCTTTCAAATTGTCCTATAGTAATACAGCCAATAATATCACCAGATTGATTGGACCTGATGAAATCGATCCTAGGGCGGGATTCATCAGTTGGGACAATTTAGCAACACAAAAAATATACAACGCCAATATTTCTTTGCCTTTTACGATAACCAAGTGGTGGGATGCCTACATGAATTTTAATGCTTCCTACACAGACAATCAGGCAGATTACGGCGA
This sequence comes from Saprospiraceae bacterium, assembly GCA_049290115.1. Classification (GTDB taxonomy): domain Bacteria; phylum Bacteroidota; class Bacteroidia; order Chitinophagales; family Saprospiraceae; genus OLB9. Next base: position 33,688 of record JBATMZ010000110.1, read on the forward strand.
TGGAGTCGTTGTTGATGTTCAAGCAGGTTCCTACAACATTTACCAGCAACACACATTTAGTTTAGGCAAAAAATGGAAAGGTGAAATTTCTGGTTGGTATTCTGGCCCTGGTGTTTGGGGAGGTGTATTTCTGTATGACCCTAGTTATAGTTTAAACTTTGGTTTACAACGTAAATTTTTCAATAATAAAATGAATGTTCGCCTTTCGGCAAATGATGTAACTTATCAAACTGGTTGGTCGGGAAGAACTTCATTTAATGGTCAGACAGGAACAGGTCAAGGTAATTGGGATAGTCGCCGTGCCTCTATAAGTATTTCCTATGATCTTGGAAATAGTCAGGTAAAATCGAGAAAAAGAAGTACTGGAATTGAATCTGAAAGTAAGCGGGTAGGATCATAAGATTATAAAAATATTTTGAGTTTAAAAGACTTCGATAGGGCCAATAATTTGGATTTTCGAAGTCTTTTTTTTTACCCAAAAATTATATCAACCCTAAGCTATCCCTCAGGGGAAGGTGGATATTTTGATTTTGCTGCCAATAGGCCGAACGCAGGGTCTTTAATTTTTTTCCTGTAGTCTTCAGCATCTTTTTATCAGGACCAAAACCATCGGGATAGGATTCTTCCCAGCTTAATATACTAAAAGGAAAATGTCGTTCAAACCTTATGGAAAGTGTTCTGTTTAATCCGGGATATATCATCGTATAAACTGCAACCTCCTTTTCTTTTTGTAAGGTAATTTGGCATTCATAACCTTTGGTTTCAACGTGTAAAAGTCGAAGATAAAAGAGTGAAGGAACCATTTTAAAATTGCCAGTTGGTAAATTGTTGGGAAACAATTTGATCATAGACCAAACATCATCTTCAACAAAACTAGGGTTTACTTTTTCTTTAGTGTTTTCTCCGTCAAAATAAGATCGGGTTTCAAACTCCAAAAAACCTCTGTTTCTCATGTCCATGTAAGTATGCCCACACCATTCCTGGCTCGTACTGGATATTTTCAAAGAGGAAGAAGAACCGTCCATCGGGTAAAAAGTACTAGTCATCATAGAATATGGATAAATACCAGTAGTAAAATTTTTAGTGAAATTAAGCTTTAAAACCTGTACATTACTTCTTCGGTATTTGTCTGCTTTGGTAAAAGTTTTTGGAGAAAAAGGTTCGGTTACAAATACCATCACTGCTTGTCCATTTCTCAACTCACCGTATCTTGCTTGTGTCAATTCGTAGGACGTAATTTCTGCTTCACCAGTATTCCAATAGTTGTTGGCTTCTTCCGTCAAAGGTTTTGAACCATACTTAACATAGTGAGGCTTACATCCTAAAAAGGATAAAAACATAATCATTAAAAATATCCTAACTATCATTTTTTATTTTTTATTTAATTTGGAAAAACCTTCATAACGTTGAACTATTCATCAAGAAATTCTTCCCCAATCTTTGTGTTTTTTCTTCAGCACTTGTAAATAATTTTTGACAGGGACATGTTCTTTTTTATCTAGTTTTATATCTTCATCAACAATGATATTGGCAAAATATCTTGCGGTTTCTACTATGGGTCTGTCTGTAGAAATGTTTAATAATTTAAAATCCAATACGCCACTTTGTTGGGTTCCTTGTACATCTCCTGGGCCCCTCAACTTGAGATCTGCTTCCGCAATCACAAAACCATTATTGGTCTCTACCATCGTTTTAATCCTCTCTTTTCCATCTTTACTTAGTTTGACATCGGACAACAAAATACAATAGGATTGTTCGGCGCCACGACCAACCCTACCCCTCAATTGGTGCAATTGTGAAAGTCCAAATCGTTCTGTGTTTTCGATAATCATGACGGATGCATTGGGCACATTTACACCTACTTCAATAACAGTGGTGGCGACCATGATTTGGGTTATTCCTTTGACAAAACGGTTCATCTCAAAATCCTTGTCCGCAGTTTTCATTCTACCATGAACAACACTAATCTGAAAATGTGGTAATGGAAAATATTGCAATAATCGTTCGTAACCATCTTGCAAATTTTTTAAATCCAACTTTTCTGATTCTTCTATGAGTGGATACACAATGTAGATTTGACGACCCATTTCAATTTCTTTATGCATAAACTCGATAACCCTCGGTCTGGAGGATTCGTATTGGTGCAGTGTTTTAATTTCTTTCCTTCCAGGGGGTAATTCGTCGATGATCGAAACATCCAAATCACCATATAACGTCATCGCCAATGTCCTAGGAATAGGTGTAGCTGTCATTACAAGAACATGAGGTGCAAAGTCAGTATTTTTTTTCCATAGACCCGCCCGTTGTGCAACACCAAAACGATGTTGTTCGTCGATTATAGCCAAGCCCAATTGCTTAAAAACAACGGTATCTTCAATCAAAGCATGGGTTCCAATGATGATATTAATTTCGCCATCTTCCAACTTTTGAAGTATCTCCTTCCTAGCTTTTCCCTTAATACTACCTGTCAATAATGCCACTTGAATATCTAATCCAGTGACCATTTCAGAAATAGATTGATAATGCTGTTGCGCTAGGATTTCCGTTGGTGCCATCAAACATGATTGGAAATTATTATCTAGGGCAATGGCCATCACCAACAACGCTACTATTGTTTTACCACTGCCCACATCCCCTTGCAAAAGGCGATTCATCTGATGAGGCCTAGCCATATCTGCTCTAATTTCTTTAATCACCTTTTTTTGCGCTCCTGTTAGTTCGTAAGGCAATGAATTGTATAACTGGTGAAATTTTTCGCCAACTAACTCAAAAGGTTTAGCTTGGTATTTAAATTTTCGATAGACCTTACTCAGTAATACCTGCAATTGGAAAAAAAATATTTCTTCAAATTTAATTCTAGCTACAGCATCATCTCTTTCCTTTTCGGACATTGGAAAATGAATCCAAAAAATCGATTCTAATCGGGTGGTCAGGTTTAATTTCTGTCGGATGTAGTCGGGTAAGTTTTCTGGAATGATATGGTTATTTAGACTGGTAAGAATATTTTTTAAAATCTTTCTTCTGGCTTTATTGTCAAATCCTTTAGCATCGAGTTTTTCTGTTGTACTGTATACGGGATCAAAGGTCTTTTGAATTTGGACTTGAGCTTCTGTGACCAATTCCATTTCCGGATGGGCTATGTTTTTTTTTCCTCCATAAGTAGTTGGTCTTCCAAACACGATATATTCTTGTCCAATTTCAAGTGATTTTTCTATCCATTGAACGCTTTGAAACCAAATCAAATCCATAAAACCCGAAGGATCTTTGAGCACACCGTTGAGTCTGGATCGATTGTTTTTACCTTTTATTTTTTCAATGGAAATGAGGGTTCCCTTTAGTTGGATATAGTCCGTTTCTGTTCCAATATCTTTGATGAGGTGAAACTTAGTACGATCGATATATCGAAAAGGGAAAGTAAATAACAAGTCACCCAAAGTTTGGATATTCAAGTCCTTGCGGATAGCTTCCCCTTTGGCTGGCCCAATTCCTTTGATGTATTCAATGGGAGTATCCAGAATATGTATTACTTGTTCGGCCAATTCCATTCAATTATAAAGCAAAGTTATAGAAAAAAGGCAAAATTCCCGTACCTTTGGCCATTAATAAACAGGGATTATATATGGAAAGTAAGCGGCAACTACAGCTTGGTGAATTAATTAGAAGGCATTTCAGTCCTGTATTTTTACAGGAAGGCAACTACATTTATGGACCAGCTATTGTTTCTGTCTCTCTAGTAAAAGTGACACCTGATTTGTCGCTTGCCAAAGTGTATCTAAGCATTTTTAACACAGAACAAAAAGAGGAAGTACTACAAAAAATCATCAACCACACCCATATATTAAAGCAAGGATTAACGGCCAGGATTAAAAACCATGTACGTCGAATACCTCAAATTCACTTTTTTATCGACGACACTGCCGATGAGATGTACAATGTGGATCGTCTGTTTGATAAAATAAAAACGATGTACCCGCCTTCTAAAAATGAAAATCCGTCCTCTGAAGAAGAATAAACTTACTCTTCAGGCAAAATAACCACTTCTGTTCGTCGGTTATATTGATGATCTTTTTCAGAACATTTTACGCCTTCCTTACATTTATTTCTTGGTCTCAATTCCCCCATTCCTTTGGTCAGAATTCTATTAGCGTCAATACCTTTTCCAATCAAGTAATTTTTTGCCGTATTGGCTCTTTTTTTGGATAATGAAAGATTATACGATTCATTTCCCCTTACATCTGTGTGTGCTTCAAGTAATATTCTCATCGAAGGATTATCTTCCATTTTTTCAGCGATGATATCCAGGTCATTAATCCCTTCATTGATGATCTGATCACTGTCATAATCGTAAAAAATATTTTCAAGTACGTAAGCAGAGCCTGGTTTTAATTCTACATCTAAAATAGAATCATCCTTATCCATATCTTCGTCTTCTTCTTCAATTTCGACGTCGGGCACTAGAGCTATATTCAGTTGTTTCCCGTGAACCATTGGCTTAAAAAACACAATTTCTGGTTCGCAGATTTCACAACTGCCTTCCACTTTATAATATCGATTACTCTTTAATTTTATTTTGGCACCACCCTTATCGTTGGTGATGAGTTCAATGCCTTTGTTACCATCCAACAAGTTGTTCCATTTCAAATATATGGCTCCAGTTGTGTCCAGATTAACAATATCGACATTTGGATCATCCAAGGAAAAATCCTGTCTTGAAATATCCAAGAGGGTTATGGTAATTTTTGCTTCAGGAAAAGGTAGCAAGGTAAGTTTTTCGAAAACAAAAACGTCCACTTCAACATCTTCATCTTTTAGCACTGTCCTCCAAATAGATTGTGTGGATGACCAATGGTAGAGATCGTCTTCCCCTTTTCCACCCGGCCTATTGGTAGCCAAATACCCTTCTCTTTCGTTGGATGCTACGATAAAACCTATATCGTCATACGGCGAATTGACTGGTTTTGGCATTAGCTCAGGTAAAGACCACAATCCATTTTCTACAACACTGTAATAAATGTCAAAACCTCCAAGTCCTCCTTCACGATCGGAGGCAAAAAACAACAATTTATCATTCGCAAAATACGGAAAACCATCGTTGGACTGGCTATTTATACCGCTTCCAAGGTTTATCATACCTACCCAGTCTTGTTCATCACGACGTACCAAATACAAATCTCTTCCACCCATTCCGCCAGGTATATCGGAAGAAAAAACCATCCATTCACCGTCAGGACTTACGGCCGGATCACAAACGGTATAGTCGTCTCGATTAATATTAATTTTTTTCGCTTCACCACCCTTGGCCCAATCGTATTCATAAATACTCAGTTGGAAAACAACACTATCTTTTTGGCGGGCACTTTCTTTGTTAGCCTTCTTTTTGTTAAAGTTTGACCGGGTGAAAAATAGTTTTTGATTTTTTGCATCAAAAGAAAAAGGTCCTTCAAAATACGGCGAATTTATAGATTTATGTAAAGGCATCACCGTTTTCCAACCGTCTTCATTTTTATCTATGCCCCTCACTATTTGATAATCTTTCCCTCCATCTAATCCATTGATAAAAGCAAGTGTATCGTTAATGTATTGTGGAAAAGTTTCTAGTCCTTTGGTATTGATTTGTTTTTCATTAGTGAGCACCATTCTTTCAAAACATCCTCTATTTAGATTAAATGTCTGGCTAATACCCAAAAAAGGAGGTAAACTTAGGATAATAATAAATATAGGGAGCCTGTGTTTCATTGTATTGCTGACGTCGTTAAAAATACCTTGGATTGACCATAATCGTTTTAATTTTTCTGGGAACTAAACTATAATATAAACAAACTTCTATGCTTCCATTGTCCGCAGATCTAATGTCTGACAAAGTTATATCATACGCAGCACTTATCATCCACCTCTCTGTAGCTTGTAGGGAAAATAAAATGTCGAGTGATTCTCCCCAATCTCCAGGGCCTCCTCCTGTTCTGTAGGTTAGTCCTGCAGAATATTTGTCCTTGTAAACGCCCATCAGGTTTAAATCAATCGAAAAAGGACTATTTTCTGCCATCCTAACCATGATGTGTGGTGTCAATCGATAATCTTGCTGAATAGCGAAACTCCCTCCTGTCATCAAAAAAAGGTGTCTAACTTCAGTGGTAAAAAAGTTATTTTTATCAAAATCAAGGTCAGATCGAATCATCCTTGGCACGGAAGCCCCAGCAAAAAACACATTTGTGTTGTAATAAACTCCAAATCCAGCATTAAAAACGTGGTTGACAAACCGATCTAGTGGTATGGAAGGGTCATTGACTATTCCTTGCACAGCATATAATCTTGGATCCGTATAGTCCTGAGCATAATTGCGGCCACTGATGTTCATCCCCATACTCAGAGTTCCACTACCCATTCTAAATTTGTAGGCATACATGGCTTCGTAGGTTATTTTTTCTGTGATGCCAAGGCTTTGTCTTTCGAAATTTAATCCGAGTCCCAATTGTTTATTTATCCTAGGAAAATTAATGGTAAATACTTGTGATTGAGGGGCACCAGAGAAACCAATCCATTGACTTCGATGAAGTAAGGTAAAAGAAGTATGGTTTTCGTTTCCAGCAAATCCGGGGTTCAGACTCAATTTATTATACATAAACTGGGTGTACATGGGTTGCTGTTGTGCCATTATTTGAAAATGAATCAATCCTAATATAAAACCAATCTGTATGATGCTTACAATTTTTCTCATCGCTGTAAGATTAAAAATCCATTTAAAGGACGATTTCCATTTCCTAAGTCTAATACAAAATAATAAGTTCCCGTTGGCAGTGGATTTCCATTATACATCCCTTTCCAATCATTATTATAATTTTTTGAAGAAAAAACTTCATTGCCCCATTCATTAAAAACAACCAAACTATTCCCAGGAAACTGATTTCCATACAAACAAGGAACAATAAAAGCGTCGTTTACACCATCCTCATTGGGTGTGATAATACTCGGTGGCCGACAATCCTTTTCAGCCTCTACTTTTATTTTTACCGTCGTTGTCGAACAAAATATAGGACAGAACTGACTACATATCTGATAGGTAAATTCTACCTCACCCGTGAAAGTAACTTCAGGCAGATAATTAATTTGACCATCTTCTACTGTGACATTTCCCGATAAAGGTGGTGTGATTATTTGTATGAATACATCTCCAGTGTATTGATCATTCTCCAATACATTAAAAACATTGTTTTGGAAAAAGGGGATTGTATAACTGTCCGACTGTGCAACAGGTTTTGCTACCACAAATACTTGAATTGTGTCCATTGAAAACAAGATACAACCTCGATAACTATACCCCAAAAATAGGTCATTTGTACCAGCCATCAACCCCGAAACAGTGGTTTGTTTTTCATTTGGTTGGCTGAAATTTATATTTGGATTAAAAGATGTCCAAGAAATGTCAACATCTGGTGGGCCATGACCTGCCTCCAAAAATATAGGCTCACCTTCACATATACGAATATTGTCTCCTTGTACTGTTACAGCAGAAAATTGAGGAGCACTATCCAATTCTATAACCACAGTATTTGATTTTGCAGAGAAACAATCTCCCATTTTAGATATGGCATAGATAAAATTTGAACCATTTAACAAGCCATTAGTCTTGGGGTCCAAAAGTATACATGATGTCGTAAATGAAGTCAAAGTATCATGGGTCATGGCATTGACAAGTGTCATTGTATTGCCAGGTACAACTGTATTAGGATCAAGGCAAATTTCAATGAATGATGATTCATGATCACAAAGAAAAAAACGCTGACCAAGGATTACGGGAACTGGAATATTGGGTAATACTTCTACAAAAACGGAATCTTTTTTATTCGAAAAACATCCATTTTTTTCTACATTCAAAACATAATATCCCTCATTCATTTCTGTCGCATTTTGAATTTCTGGCATCAATAGATTTGAAGTAAATAGGTTAGGTCCACTCCAGAAATATTGAACATCGGAAAACGAAGATTGAAGTAAAATGGTGTTTCCAAAACAGACTGGAGATTTTGCCTGAATCGAGGGCAGTGAAGGTCTTTTCCTTACATCCAAGGTAAATGGATTGGATAGGATGGATCGACAACCATTTTCTTCCACCATCAAGCTAAATTGTCCGCTTTGGCTCACCATAGCAGGTGTCAATTCTAAATAGGAAGTGGATGTCTCGATTTGACCTGAAGATGGCGTAGTCCATAAATACTTAGGATGAGCACCTAAAAGTTCAATTGAGCTTTCTAATACAACAGAATCGCCTTCACAATAAAAATTTGCTCCTACAATATTTGGTTTGTCTGGAACCATAAAAAACATTACTGGGATGGAAAATGGATTGGATGGGCATCCTCGATGAAATACAACCAAAGTATAAATTCCTGTATCTTGCTGAGTTGGGTTAACAATCGTCGGATTGGACATAGTAGATGAAAATCCGGTACTAGCACTCCACTGATAGGCATAATTTGGATTTTGTGGAAAAACCGAAGGTGCAAAAGATATAGGTTTGCTACCATCCATACATGTAGTGGCATCTGAACTCAAAGCGGTAATGATAGGTGGCGTAATTATTTCAACAACAGTACCTGCGTTGTTTTGGCAGCCCGTTGGGGTGGTAATAGTGACGCTATAATAACCTGCATTGGCTACTACTTTTGGGTTGTGAATCGGCAATATAGATTGACTTACCTGAGGACTTTCCCATTTGTAGGTTGCATTAGGAACAAAAGTTGCTTGAAGCTGAACCGAATCACCTGCACAAATTGGTCCAGAATTGGTGACGCCAATTTGCAATAAATTATCGATAGCAATGGCTCTTTGTTCGGAAACTAATGACGAACAAGCACCCTTAAAAACAATCACGGTCCAATTGCCTTCCACATTTGGTTGAACATTTGGGATAACAAGGCTATTTTCTAGCGTCGTAAATCTCAGAATACCGTTTTGGTACCATTCATACCGATCTCCATTGGTTACATTGGATACGAGCAAAGAAAAAGTAGCCCCTTCACAAAACACACTAGCCGAAGAAATGATGGGTTTGGCAGGACGTTCTAAGATAATTACATTCGCAATCGCTGTGTCTGAAATACAAATTCCTCTAGACACAACAAGTTTATACAATCCCTGATTCGTTATGTTTGCATTGGTGATTGGTGGTGGGTTTTTATTTGTTGATGTAAAATTGGGTCCCGTCCAAAAATAAGTAAGATCATTACCAGAATTAGTACTTGACAATGTTACTGTTTCCCCTTCGCATACCGAATAAAAAACCTGTGAGATCATAGCTATTGGTTTAGCCACGATAGTTACTTTCAGTAAATTAGATGGTGTAGATGTACAATTTTCTCCTGTGGCAATAATGTAATAAAAATGTACCCCATTCAGCGGATTTAATAATAAGGTCGGAACAGAAGTCGTAGCTATTTTTACACCAGTAGGTGCAATTCCTTCATACCAGTCATAGGTAATCATACCAGTGAATTGGGTGGTTGAAAGAATGACCTCTCCACCTTCACAAACATGATCAGATGATGCTGTAAGAACTGGCTTTGTAAGTGGTTGTATGTTGACAATAACACTTCCTTCCGTCGTGCATTGGTTAAATCCCGTTACGGTAACAGAATACACTCCATTGTAGGTTTCATTGACATTTGGAATGGTTGGATTTTGAATAAAAAATTCAAAATTATTGGGACCTTTCCAATGGTAGGTATATGCGCCTGGAGTTACGGTTGTTGGAACGTTGGCAAATAGTTTTAACGTATCATTTTCACATAAACCAGAAGAAAAAGTTGGCATAAGTTCAAAGGGCTTTACTCTAATTAATGCCACACAAGTATCTTTGTTTTCTTGTTCGTCAGTAATAATCAACTGTGCCATTACATCTGTATTAACATGAGAACAATTAACAAAAGAAGGTTCAATAGTCATGGTAATATTACCACAAGCATCCAAACTTCCGTCGTTGATCATTGTAGCGGTTAACAAAGTATTTTCAACACCTGAAGGGTGAATATTTACCGCCACATTTTTACATTTTGCTACTGGAGGTGTTTGATCCAACATAGCAACTTCAAATTGACAAGAACCTTTATTTCCTTCGGCATCACCTGTAAAAAAGGTAACCTGTGTGACGCCATCATTAAAAGGCATTTTTATACTCGTTTTATCTTGGGCTATATTCGTCAAACCCAAGGTCGTTGCTCCTGTTAATTGGTAACTATATTCAAAATCACTATATTCTAATCGGAGTTTTAAATAACTAATACCGTCGGTTGTTTGACTAGGTGGTATTAATGTACAAGGATTGATGCCATCTCCCGAATTATTGGGAACAGCAGTAAAACTAATTTGTTGATTAAAAATCCAAGCGTTAAATTGTGTTTGGTCTAAGAAAAAAGTTGTTTTTGACAGTCCACAACTGTCGGGTCCGATTAGAGTCGTCGAACTACCAATCGTAGTACCATCGGGCGCTAAAAGATCAAAATAGGCTTCTGCTCCTTGATTATTTCCATAAAATTCAAGGGTAAGTTTTATTTCTGACTCTCTGCGAATAATTGGAAATACATTGTCAAACAAAAACTGTTTATTTCTGGCTACATGTCGTCCACTGATCTCATTATAAATAAAGGTAAGTAAAGATGCTTCATTGGTCAAAGGAACTTTTTTATCGAAAACAAAATTACCACCACAAAGATCTAGAGATATAATCTCGTCCATTGATAAAAAAACCGAGTCACTACAAGTATTATTAGGCAAAATAAATGACTTATGATTCGGACAATCCATCGTAGGTGCGGTCACATCTTCTACGAAAATACTAATGGTACAAAAGTTCGTATTTAAAGCACAATCCACGTAATTAAAGGTCAATTGATGAGCACCTATCGCTACATTTAAGTCCAAAGTATCCGACGCTAATACTTGCTGTTCATTTCCCTGGTCTAAGGTATAACCCACATAAATAGAATTGGTCAGGTCAATGTCAAAAGACAAGGTGCATTGAATAGAACCACCACAAAAACCATTGATTTCAGCTCTTGGTACTCCAGGAACATGATTCGGTTCAAACCGAAGGGTAATAAATCCATCTGCCAACCAATCCGCCAATCTACTTTGGGGCAAAATGATATCCATATTGATATCACCACATTCTGAAAGTGTGTTTGGGCTTCTGCCTAATAGAAGATTGTCTTCATCAAAAATATTAAAAAACTCCGTACCATCGTCCATGTCCAGTCTTTTGAAATTAATGGTAATCATGGCATCAGAAGTCGGAAAAACACCAGCAGGATTATAAGGTCCAATGTTCAAAATAACAGGATTAACAGGCGAGTCTGTATTGGTCGGATCGATAGACACTACAGGTGCTGAAATCATCCTTACTACTGGGCTCACTGCTTCAATACAATCATCCATAGGAATTGGAACAGGAATCAATATATTAGCTTCACATTCATTGGGCGGAAGGTTGACAACCATAGAAGGTGGGCAATTTTGAATCGTTGGCCCAACGGTATCTACTAACCCAAATACGGCTGACGTGATCAAAATATGTCCACACGTATCGTAGTACACAAAATCCACAACCTCGCCCCTTAAATAGCCTGGTATCGGAGATGGGCACATTTGAGTATCAAAATTTCCAGGATGTGTTCCTGGCCAAGTGGTTTGATCATCTGGTAAATAACTGCCAGGCACAGCCACAAATGATAATAATTCTCCACAGTTCAAGCTTGCTTTACTTCCAGCTCGGTCATCCAACCAAAAAGAAAATAATGAATGGTAATCTTCGATGTCTTGGCATTCATACACGGTTCCTTGGGCCGCAGTTATTAAACTTATTGGATCCGCTTCAATAGTTATATTTTGTTCAAATGTGTCTCTATTACCACAAACGTCACTGTAAGAATAGGTAAAAAGAGCCGAATATTGACAGGTAACTGGGGATATCGTGCGTGTGACGTTCCATTCAATTATTGGCGAACAAATATCTTCCACTTCGGTGTAATAAACACTGTCAGGTCTAAATTGACTACAGAGTAAATGAAGGTTTTCTACTGCTGTCAAAATGGGAGGCAACGTATCTGTTACTGTAATTATTTGAACATGTTGGCTACTATTCAAACAAGCATCTTCAGCCAACCACGTCCTTGTAATAGTGTAATTATAATAACCACAACTTAGGGAATCCAAGTCCCTTGTATTTGATTCACTAAAATCAATATCAGGGCTTTGGGTACACCCATCTAGAAAAACAACTTGTGGGACGGCGGGTATTGTATGACAAGAAACAGTGATATCCATCGGTGGATTAATCATGATAGGTGCCACATTATCTATCACGGAAAAAGATGTGGTGCCAAAGGTCACTGTTTCATTCCCACATTCGTCCTTCACCCAAAAATTAATATTCATTTTCCATTGACACACACCATTTGGAATAGTGGGGTAAGGCCCATTATTTATACTCCCGCCACCTGTTTGTATGATGGTGTTTCCTTGAGAAATACTGTATTGAAAACGCGTCCATTCAAGGGTATTCGAACAATCATCTGTAGCGATATATCCTCCTTTATTTCTTACCCACCGTATGAGTGTGTCTCGGATATCAGGTGTACATGTGACGGTGACATTTGGGGGTACAATCAAAGCTGGTCGTGTTTCATCCACGGTATAAAACCTGGCTATTGTCGGAATACTTCGGTTGTTTGAAGGATCTACAGCGGTAAAGGAAACAACCACACTTTTTGTATTCCCGCAAAGGGTATCACTTGATTGAATAAAATTACTTATAACATTGGCCAGAGATGGAAACCCTTCAAAAGTGTGTTGCCCAGAATCATCCATTGCTGTCGCATATCCAGCAGCATTGTACCAATTGGTTAAAGCTGTTAAAATCGACGAGTTATTGCTACAAGGCAGCATAGAATCTCTGGCTTGCGTTACAATAATAGGTGGAATGGTGTCTTGTGCCTTTATTTTATTATTGTAAGAAAAAGACATCAAAATAAGGAAGAAAACTAACCAGGGTTTGGTTACACTTTTTGGTCGAAATACAGTCCTGCTTTTACCACATGTTTGGCAAAACCAAAATAAAAATTGAATATATGCAACAAAGGTCATTTCAAATGCTCAGGTTAATAAATGTTGGTTTTGTCTTGGGAACAAATGTACAGAATTTTTTGAACCCATGACAAGGATTTACAAGCTCATTGATGTGTTTGACTGTATTTTACATTTTGGTAAAAAAACAATAAACGGTTTAAAATTAATTTAACCGAAAGTGTTTCAGCCAGTTCCAGTGTTGCTCCGCCAAGTTAATGTTAACATTAGCTGCGGGGTAAGTATGTCCTACATTTTTGAGTAAAGACATTTCTAAAACAGGATTATTTATAGCGTCCTTAAAGGTCGCTTTTACCAACGTATTAGTATCACCTGACAAAACAAATTCTATTTGTAAACCATAAGCTTTACCATAGGCGATTACAACCTTATTCAATGGATTGTTTTTGTCTTGTATTGCTTGACTAAACAGCGCTAAGTCAGGCTGGTTTTGTGTATTAAAGAATGATAAATCGTTATTCCCAACTTGAAAAAAAGTAGGCACATTTCTAGTTGAATTCCAAGTGCCATCATTGGAAAAAGACCCGGCAAACTCTACTTTAGCTGCTAATTTATCGCCCATTTCTAAGCCAGCCTTAGCTGCAAGTTGACCACCATTGCCAAAACCAACAATGTAAATAGCTTTTTTATCAATATTAAAATCAATGGTCAGTCTTTCGATCAAGTTTTGCATCATTAAAACATCATTTCTTAACAAATTTCCATTACAAAATGGTGGATCTGCCACTGGCGAAACATGCCAAAATGATCTATTTTGACTAATGCCGTTAATATCTGTACAATAGGTTTTTGCTGTTGGAAATACACCAAAAATGGACTCTTTTTCACATAGTTTGCTCCAACCTGATTCGTTGTAAAATTGCTCACCCGAAGAACCAGAATTGTGTAAAACGATGACAACTGGTAGTGCCTTACTCCCTATATAACTACTTGGAATATGCAGAAAATATTCTCTTTCTTCTCCTTCACTATAAATGGTTTTTCGCACTTTTCCATAGACAAATGGGTCAAATTGATTGGACGAAGCCGTACAGCCCGTAAATAGTAAAAAACCAATAAAAATGAAAAACGTAAATCTACAAAACATGATTTAATTTGATCGTCAAAAAAGTACCCTGGGAAGAATGTTTAATGTAGTTTTGTTTTATAATGTAACCAAGGAACAAAGATAATGTTTTTTCATATATAACAGAAAACAATGAAGAAAATCCTAGCAAAACGTTTTTATGCTTTATCCATAAAACTAAGTTAATCCATTTCTTAGAGGTTTATATTATGGAAGTCTTGTATATTTGCCGATATTGATATTTTATGAAATTCTGCACTTCTTTGTTTTTTATTGTTTGGATTTCTTGTATTTCCGTCGCACAACCTTTCTCACCAAATTACAGGGTGAATGTTACCTATAACCAAGAACAGCAAACAATATCTGGTACTTGTTTGATTACCATGGAATCCTCTTTTTCTGAAATGAAGCTTCAGCTATCCGCAAATGCCTTTCGAAGTAAAACGACCATTTTTGCCAAAAATTTATTGGAATATTATAGCAACGAATTTTATTTTTATAACAATGAAACTGAATTAGGCGGTTATACTTCCGTAAATATCACGGCTAATGGCCAAAAGATTCCCTTGGATTTTACACAAGAATATGTGGATCTTGAATTGCCTGCGAATGGTTTTCAAGAACATAAAATCGTCATTGATTATGTGTTGAAATTGCCTAAAAATATTGCCGGACTAGGTTTTGATGAATATGGAATTAGTTTGCAGGATTGGTACCCAACCATTGCCTACCATGATGGGAAAAGTTGGTTTACACCCGATTTTACGTTTCAAATTGTCAAACCTGAATCCATTGGCAGACATGACATTTCTATTAATCTTCCTTCAGATTTTATCGCTCTCTACCAAAAAAAATGGCTGGTAGAAACCCAGGTAAATACGTTTCACCTCAGCACAGAAGGAAAATCACCTGATTTGCGTTTAGCCCCTTTATCCAAAATATCAACCCTTGTGTTACAAGAAGGAAGTGATACGATTGTTACCTTTTTGTATAAGGATACACTGAGTCATCAAAAACTTGACCACCTGGGAAAACACTTTTTACAAGTGCACCGATTTTGGAACAAACATTTCCCTTTCACCTCGACCAATCGATACATCTTTTATCCTGAACAGGCTAAGAAGAAGCATTATGATATATATTTATTAGATGGTTTGTTACATCAAATGTGGCAGCAACATTTTTTGTCACAAGATTCTTTAGGTCTTTTTACAGATGCCCTCTCTCTTTTTTATACTTTGCAATATCAACGTGATGAACAAAGAAATATTTCATCTAAAGTAGTTGAAGACTTGGATTTACATCTCTGTTCACAAGCTATACTCATATACCAAAATAATGGTAAACCAAATTTAAGTTTTGATAGCATCGACCAATTTAGATATAGCCCTTGCTTTATTCAAGGCTTATATTATTCATTGCTTCATTCTCTATCACAAGCTATAGGAAATGAAGCGTTTTTGGCTGAATTGGATGATTACCTCAAGTTACAACATAACAAAGAAATAAGTTTTGAAGGATTAGTCCATCATGTATCTAAGATAACTGGGAGAGATTTTATTCCCTTGTTATTAAGTTATCAAAATCAAAAATATATTCCTGCATATTCCCTTCAACATTCTACCATTGTGGGTGATTCCATTTTCCTTGACATTCAAAACAAAAGTGATTTAAAAGTCCCTTTTCCAATTGTTGTTAGCGGAAAAAACAAACCACAAATAAAATGGTATGATGGCCACACTGGACTTAAAACCGTCAGTCTGTCTTCTCCCACAGAAGACATAAAAAAGTATTCTATTCAATTGAAGTCACGGCACTATGTTCCGTTAAACAATTCCAAAACAACAACTTTATCCATCAATAATCTAGTGTATCCACCTATCATTACACAAAAAAAAGTAAGCTTGTTTAAACAGCGGCAATCCATCAATCCTATGGCAGGTTATACATATAGTGACAAATTTTTCCTTGGAATCCACGCTAAAAGTAAGTTCGAAGATAACCCCAAAGGATTTTACTATAATATTATGCCCATGTATTCATTTCGCGCCAAAAGCTTTGTTGGCGATGCCAAAGTTGGATATGTGCTTGTGCCTTCCAAAGGACCCGATAAAATCAACCTCAACTTGTTTGTAAAATCGTATGACAAATTTTTTCAAAAAACATTGGATTACAGAGAAAGATATTTCAAACTAGAGCCTCAAATTGAAATTGTTTTTTATCCTAGGTATAGTATTAAAAAAGCTTCTCTTTTATTTCGACCCATATTTCTGTGGGAAGAAGAAGGAAACTTTGATATGAACGGAAAATATACTGGCAACAATTACAAACCGTTGACCATTTTGCATGTAAACTACCAATATTTTAAATCGGCCATGTTAGGTGATTTAAAAAGTAATTTATCTATAGAATATCAAAAGTACCCTTCGATCTTTTCCACTAAAAGTTCGTCATATATAAAGACAACATTTGTGGTCGATAAATCCTTTTATTACCAAAGCAACAAAAAGATAGATCTTCGTTTTTTTGGTGCTGTTTTTCTTAAAAACACGGAAAGGAACAGTTCGTCTTTTGACCCGACTTTTGTAAGAGGCAGTATTGCTTTGCTTCACCAGGGATTTAATGATTATTTGTACGATGATTATTATTTGACAAGAGAAAACCAAAACCTTTGGGTCGGAAACCAGATTTCTTATGAAGAAGGAGGCGGATTAAAACATGCTTTTGGGTCTGCTTATTCACTGGGAATGTCCAACAATTTTGCGACTTCGATCAACATTACAGCCGATATTCCCATTAAAAAACTGGATGTTTTAAAAGTATTTTTTGATGGTGGACTATATGTTGAAAGTGATCAACAAAAAAAATATCTCTATTCTTCGGGACTGTCACTACATTTTGGTGACTATGTGAAGGTGTTTTATCCTTTCATCATGAGTAAGGAGTTGAATGTATTGTATGGAAATGATCGTTGGACATGGAATAAATTGACTTTTGCCATTAACTTTAAAAAAATTCGCAAAGAATTATAATCAATTGATAGACAACATTATATGAAAATAGGAATGTACGGTACTGGAGCCATGGGAAGTGGTATAGCTTATGTGGCAGGAATGGCTGGAAACGAAGTGATTATGTACGACCCCTACCCAGCCTCTTTAGAGAAGGCTAAAGAGTACATATTGAACCTACTCAATAAATCATTGGCCAAAGAAAAAATAAGCCCAGAAGAACATGCTTTAATTTGGGGAAGATTTTATTTTGTAACCATGATTTCTTCCTTTCGGGAATGTAACCTCGTCATAGAAGCCATCATTGAAGATGTGGATATCAAACAAAAAACGTTTGTCGAACTAGAAAGTATTGTTTCAAAAGATTGTATTTTAGCCACCAACACTTCTTCCCTTTCGGTAACTCATTTGGCTTCGACATTACAAAACCCTAGCCGTTTTTTGGGTATTCATTTTTTTAATCCAGCTGCCCTTATGCCTTTAGTCGAAATCATTGGCGCTATTCAAACGAGTCCAGAAACCATTCACCAAGCAAATATGATCATCCAATCATGGGGTAAAACTACGGTGATTGCTAAGGACACACCAGGTTTTATTGTCAATAAAGTGGCCAGACCATTTTATAGTGAAGCCCTTCGCATTTTTGAAGAAGGTATCACCAACATTCCAACGATTGATTACGCGATGAAAACTATATTAGGATTTAGGATGGGGCCTTTCGAACTTATGGATTATATAGGACACGATGTAAACTACAAGGTAACCGAAACCGTTTGGGCTGCTTTTTACTACGATCCACGGTATAAACCTGCCTTGAGTCAAAAAAAAATGGTCGAAGCGGGATATTTGGGCAAAAAGTCAAATAAAGGCTTTTATGATTATAGCCTCTCCGAAGAATTTTACCAAGATAAAATCAGCAAAAACCAAAACCTTTTAGATAAAATTGCCCACCGGATATTAGCGATGTTGGTCAATGAAGCGGCTGATACTTTATATCTTCAAATTTGTGATGAAAAAGACTTGGAATTGGCTATGACCAAAGGCGTAAACTATCCCAAAGGATTGATCCTATGGGGCAGAGAATTTGGCTTTTCTAAGATTATTACTATTCTCGACGAACTATACCATAGATATCACGAAGAACGGTATCGAGTGAGTCCTTGGTTACGTGATCAATTAGGATAATAGCCATTTTTTTAAGGTATTTTAACGAATAATTGACAATTCTATGCGGAATTATTCACAACAATTTTTTGTTATATTCCTTTATTCAAAGATATAACGTAGAAAAATACCCATGAGAACATTAAAAATTATCGGACTCCTTTTATTGATAGGAGGTGGTTTCTATTTAGGAAACAAATACCCATTGCTTAATCAATTTACCAAAGGTGGTTCAGAATCCGATAACCAAGGATTAAATACGGATACTACTGCCCTCTTTAATACCTCTAACAAGGTCAATCGTAGGGACGTAGCTCCAATCACTTATTTAACAAATTCGGAAGAAGCCACTATCAAATTATTTGAATCCTCTGCCCCTTCCGTGTGTTTTATTACTACTTCTACCCTTAGAGAAGATTTTTGGAATCGAAATGTCATGGAAATTCCTTCAGGTACCGGTTCTGGCTTCATTTGGGACAAGGATGGACATATTATCACCAATTTTCACGTTGTACAAAATGCGTCCAAAATACAAGTAACGTTGGCTGATCGCAGTGTATTCGAGGCCAAGGTCGTGGGTTATGAAGCCAATAAAGATTTGGCAGTTTTAAAAATTGATGCCTCTTCAGATAAACTCGTTCCGATACCTGTCGGCCAGTCGTCCAATCTAAGGGTTGGACAGTCTGTTTATGCTATCGGCAATCCATTTGGTTTGGATCAAACATTGACCACTGGTGTGATTAGTGCCTTGGGTAGAGAAATTACTTCTCTCACAGGACGCCCCATACGAGATGTCATACAAACGGATGCTGCAATAAACCCAGGCAATTCTGGTGGACCTTTGCTTGATAGTTCTGGTAGATTAATCGGGGTAAATACCATGATCTATAGTCCTTCGGGAGCTTCTGCAGGCATAGGATTTTCTATTCCGGTCGATGAAGTAAATTGGGTTGTGTCTGATTTGATTAAGTATGGTATATTAAAAAGACCTGTTTTGGGTATCCAATTACTTCCCGAACAAAATGCTGAAAATTGGGGTGTTGTAGGTGTCATGGTTTATTCTGTAGAGCCAAATAGTCCCGCTGAAAAAGTTGGTTTGAAAGGCATAACTAGAAATAAATATGGTGAGATGGAAGCAGGTGATATCATCATAGGAATCAACAGTAAAGAAATTAAAAACAACAATGATTTATTTCTCGCCCTTGAAAAGTTTAGTCCGGGTGACAAAATCGATGTTACATTTAATAGGGCAGATAAAAAACAAAAAGTTCAAGTGACGTTGGCCAGTTCAATTAAGTAAAAGACGACGTTAAGTTTTCATATAAAACGTAAGCTTTTTCTTTGAAATTTAAAATTTTGAAATTCATTTTTTAAAAAATTGAACTATACATTCAAAAAACAATATCTTTGTACACTTAAAACCATCACAAAATCATAGATAAATGATCAGAAGATATATAGAAAGATGGGTAGAAAAAAATAGCTTTGGCGTCTGTAGTTATCTTGGCAACAAAATGGGGCTTCAAGAATCAAGGGTAAGGTTGTATTTCATTTATACTTCCTTTGCTACCTTTGGGAGTCCGATTATTGTTTATCTCATCACTGCTTTTTGGATAAATATCCGAAAATATCTACGGGAAGGTTGGGTTGCAAAACACTCCTGATTACTTTTTAGCTCGCTCGCTGACGACCTACCTCATACAATAAAATGCCCGTAGCTACGGAGACATTTAATGAATCAAAATTTCCCTTGCCTTCAATAGTAACTGTAGCATCTGCACTTTCCAACACCTTGTAATGCAAACCTTTTTCCTCTGCACCCATGATAATGGCTGTCGGCAACGTAAAATCAATTTCATTCGTTTTTTTGGTTCCTTTTACATCAGTTGCGACAACCTGAAATCCTTTGTTTTGTAAATCGGCAATGGACGACAATAAACTATTAACTCTACTCAGCGGAAGATTAAGGATAGATCCTGCGGATGTCTTGACCGTATCTTCATTAATCTGACCAGAATAATTTCCGCTAAGTACCAAGCCCGAAACGCCAAAATAGTAACAAGATCTAGCAATGGCGCCCATATTTCGTACGTCTGTGACATTGTCCAAAACCACAAGACAACCATTTTTTTCAATCGTTTCATCCATCATTTTTTCAAAATCAATATATTTTACTGGACTGATGATGGCGACTAAACCTTGATGTAGTTTTTTCTTAGAAAGTTCGCCCAACTTCATCTCGGGCACCTTAGCCAATGGAATATTATGTTCCTTGCAAAGGTGGCGAATCTTAATTTCCAATTCTCCTCGTAACGTGGCTAAAATATACACTTTTTCTATACTTTGTTTGGATGAAAAAGCTTCGAGAACGGGGTTTTTTCCAAAAATAACCTGAGACATAAAAAAGATTTATGAGCAAAGGTAGAAAAAGCTATGGTAAACTAATGAGTCATTAATCGCAAAAAACCATTTTTCTTGTTGCAGTAGTTGGCCATAGTACGACTATTTTGTACAAAATACTTTTCTAAACAAGCGTAAATCATAATACTTTTATATTTTTAGGCTTCTTTAGAATTTTAATGACATTCAACAATAAAATCAATCCTATTTAATTCAACCTAAATTTATTAAAACAGCACCAATGAAACAATTGTACACCTATTTATTTATGTTCATTTTTGGATGTAGCAACTTGGCTCTAGCCCAGGATTCCAGCAAATTGCCCTTGGCATTACAACTTATGGAAGAGGCTTCTCAAAAGTGGGGCGTATCATCTTCTGATCTTAAAGACATGATCTTGAGTTCTGAAATGTATAGTCAAAAATCAGGCATTCATTATGTCTACCTACAACAGACCTACAAAGGAATTCCCATCCAAAATGCCATAGTAACTATTAGTATTTTGAAAAATGGTAAGTTAGCTCATGCCGCAGAAAATATTTCAAAAAATATTGCCGACAGAACCAATACTTCAAAACCAAATATTTCTATGGAAAATGCAGTTTTAAGTTCTGTTAAACACCTTGGGATTGAATTTAAAACTCAGCCAGAGATAAGTTCAAGAAATGAAGAAGGTGAGTCTATCTTTTCTTGGAAAGAAGTTTCCGATTGTGAAATTACTCCAAAATTGATGTATATCGAGCATGATGGAAAATTACGGTTAGTTTGGAATTTTTATCTGGACTTGGTAAAAAATGCAGATTACTGGAGTATGAATATGGATGCTGATACAGGCGATTTCTTAAGTAAGAATAATTTGACTGTGTATTGTCAACACCACGAAGAAACCTATTCACACTCCAAAAACTGTAAAATAAAAACTTTCAAAACTATTCAAAAAAATCAAGTTCCTGTAGAAAAAGCGTTGGTTAATCAAACAGCAGCGCGATACAATGTGTACAAACTTCCAACGGAAAGTCCAAATCATGGTCCTAGGGAAATTGTTACAGATGACCAATATCCTACTTCTTCACCTTTTGGATGGCACGATACTGATGGTGCAGCCGGCCCAGAATTTACGACTACACGTGGAAACAATGTTTATGCTTACCGTGATGTTGACAATAATGATGAATCGGATGGAAATGATCCAGAGGGGGGTGATAGTTTGGAATTTGATTTTCCTATTGATTTAACTTTAGATCCACAAATTACTGGGGATGCCTCAGTGACCAATCTATTTTACATGGTAAATATGATCCATGATGTGACCGCACTCATGGGTTTTGATGAAGCAGCTGGTAATTTTCAAAGCAGAAATTACACAGGAGCTCCTGGTTCAGGAGATTATGTTTTTGCCCAAGCGTTTGATGGAATAGATTCGAATCCACCAACGTTGAACAATGCTAATTTTTCTACGCCAAGTGATGGGGGAAATGGAAGAATGCAAATGTTTTTGTGGGAAAATGCGGGTGGAGCCGTTTCCGTTGATGCTCCTGAAGCCATTAAGGGATTTGTAAAAGAGTATGGTGTTGGCCAATTTGGTGGTGTTATCCCTAATGATAACCAAACGCCCATAACAGCAAATATAGCTTTAGGAAGAGATAACTCATCTACGCCAACAACCTGTTGTAGAGCTTTAGTCAATGCGTCTGAAGTAAGCGGCAAAATTGTATTATTAGACAGGGGTGGATGTGATTTTAGTCAAAAAGTATATAGAGCTCAGACTGCTGGGGCGGTGGCCGTCATTGTTTGTAACATCGTAGGTGTCAATGGTGGAAATGGTGAAGAATTGATTGGCATGTCTGGTGCTTCATTTGCGGATCTTGTCACTATTCCTAGTGTATTTTTTAAAAAATCAGATTGTGATAGAATAAGGGTAAGTCTTTCTGAAGGAAATAATGTGACGATGACTTTCCAGGTAAGAGAAAGACAAGGTGCTGAATTTTTAGATGGATCTTTAGACAATGGTATCATTGCCCACGAATTTGGTCATGGAATTTCTAACCGTTTGACCGGTGGCCGTTTGGCTTCTGGTTGTTTGACCAACGACGAACAAATGGGAGAAGGTTGGAGTGATTTCTTCTCTTTAATCATGACCCACGAACCGGGGGACAAAGGAGAAGATATTAGAGGAATCGGTACTTTTGCCCAAAATCAATCCGTTGATGGTGGAGGAATAAGACGATATCCATATTCTACCGATATGAATATCAATCCACAAACTTTTGACGATATAAAAGGCACCGATGCACCACACCCATTAGGCGAAGTTTGGAATGGCATGCTTTGGGATTTATATTGGAAGTTTGTCGAACTTTATGGTTTTGACCCAGATTGGACTAATACTGAATCTGGAAATCATAAGGCAGTTTATCTCGTTTTGGAAGGTATGAAAATGCAGGCATGTAATCCAGGTTTTATTGCCGGAAGGGACGCCATTATCAATGCAGACATTGCCATTTTTAACGGTGATCACAACTGTATGATTTGGGATGTTTTTAGTAGAAGAGGTTTAGGCTTCTTTGCTGATGGCGGTGATAAAGGAAATCGCAATGATGGTGTAGAAAATTTCGAATCTCGACCTACATGTGTTCCTACCCTAAAAATTAAAAAAACTCTATCTAAAAAATTAGTTCAACCAGGTGAAGAAGTAACCGTTGTGATCAAGGCTAATAACCATTATTCAGAAAAAGAGACGAATGTAATCATCACGGATGAACTAGAACCAGGCCTAACCTATGTCGATGGTTCTTCACCAATAGCACCACAAATAAATGGACAAGTATTGTCTTTTAATATTGGTGATTTGAATTACGATACAGAATATTCCTTGACATATCGAGTTCGGGCGTCTACGATAAACAAATCAGTTACCTTGTTTAAAGATGATTTTGAAAATGATATAAACTGGGATCTTGTTACGGATAAAGGAAACGAAACTTGGTTGCCCGATTACGAAACGTACAGAAGTTTTGAAACATCCATGTATGTTCCAAATTTCGAACAGGAATCAGATGCTTCTATCATTTCATTTTACCATATTCCAGTGAATGGTTCCAATCCTGCTTTGAGATTTTGGCATAGATATAATACCGAAATAACGAATGATGGAGGTTTTGTAGAATTGTCAGTAAATGGAGGTTCCTTTGCACTTGTACCAAAAGATAAGTATATTGTCAATGGACCAAATAGTGAAATTGCCTATGGTACTTTTGCTCTTCCTTCGCTTTCTGGATTTACGGGTTCTTCGAATGGTGAATGGGTAGATTCGTATATTGACCTTAGCGACCACCAAGGACAAAACATCAATTTAAAATTCCGTTTTGGTGCGAATGAATCTATTGCTCCTTCAACGGCAAATGCAGGATGGTATGTAGACGATATTGAATTAATGGATTTGTATATTTACGATACAAAAACTTGTATTTCATCCACTAATAATGAAATTTGTACAGAGATTCAGGAAATTATCGTCGATAGTGACGGTACAGTGAATACCAAAGATGCCTCTTTTGATTATTTCAATATGATATTACAACCAAATCCTACTTCTGATTATGTGGTGATCAAAACTGATCTTCCACAAGCACAAAAAGTAGAGATTGTTGTACACACTTTGGATGGCAAGGAGGTGGCCAATATCAATAAATGGATGTATGGAAGTCAAAATATCGAAACCCTTTCAACTGCTTCTTGGGGCAAGGGTATATATATGGTGACTTTGAGAACGGCAGAGTTCCACACCACTCAAAAATTGGTTCTTACTTATTAATGTAAAGTACTATTATAAAAAAGCCTGTCGAAAATATCGGCAGGCTTTTTTTTTTGCATAATTAGTCTAGTTTTGAAACAAAGGATTAGCCTCCAATAAACTGCTTTACACTTTAATATAAATTCTATACTTTTGCACTAAATGATGTAGTTTGATATCGCGTTTTGGATTTTTATGGTGTATGCTACTTTCGTCCATTTGGGCTAAAGGCCAACATAATCCTATCATAAGTCATTATTCGACTTCAGAATATAAAGCCCATCATCAAAATTGGTCTGTAATAGAGGACAATGAAGGCAAAGTCTACGCAGCCAATACCGAAGGATTACTCACAGGTGACGGTAATCAATGGAGCCTTCATTCATTAAAGTCCCATAAGATAATTCGTTCAGTTTGCTACCATAAAGGTAATATATATACTGGGTCTCATGGTGGAATAGGTTACTGGCAAAAAGATCCGTGTGGTTTTCTTACTTACCATGATTTGACAAGTCAAATAAAAGTAGCGGATGTCCAAAATGAGGAAATATGGAACATCGTTTCATCAGGTGACTCTTTGTGGTTTCAATCTTTCTCTATTTTATTGGTGTATGACGGAACCACATTCTCCAAGGTGAATTTTCCAGGTACTATTATGTTTTTACAATTGGCTAACAATAAAAAATATATACAATCTTTGCAATATGGTATATTTGAGATTCTCCCAGATTTGTCTACCAAATATTTGAAAGGTTCGGAATTTTTTAATGACAAAACAGTTACTGGAATCCTGCCCTTAAAAAATTCAAATGCCTTCTTAATATCAACCAATGCACATGGTGTTTTTGTATTAGACGACGACAAGATAAACGTTTGGAATAGGCCTTTCCAAAAACAATTTATTTCCTCTCAAATCAATAAAATTTGGGCCACCAAAAAAAAACAAATAATATTGGGAAGTATAAATTCAGGTGTTTTTATCTTTCACGAATCAGGGCAATTGGACTATCATCTTAATGTTAACAATGGCCTTCAAAACAATACCGTTCTTTCCATTTTTGAAAATCAAAGTGGAGATATTTGGTTAGGACTAGATAAAGGTTTGGCCAAAATCCATCTCTCATCATCTGACAGGCAATTTCACGATATCAGTGGTGTTTATGGATCCGTGTATTCGGTACACAAACACGATCATATAATTTATCTAGGGACGAATCAAGGTGTTTATTATTATGATAAAACTAAAAATTCAGAAGTACCCAAATTTGTACTACTTCAAGGAAGTCAGGGTCAATCTTGGCAATTATTTGAAGCAGAAGGGCATTTATATTGTGGTCACAATGAAGGTACATTTCTCATTGAAGGAAAAAAAATTAAAAAAATAAGTGGGGTTACTGGAGGATGGTATAATATAGAAGTGCCTGAAAGTAAAGGGAATTTATGGGTACAAGGGAACTATACTGGACTTTTGATTTTTAAGCTGATGGAAGGAAAATTACAGTTAAGTCACAAAATAGAAGGCTATACATATCCCGTAAAAAAATGTATGTTTAAAAACGGTTTTTTATGGGTCAATGGACCAAATCGAGGACTCGTTCGCCTTACATTAGATCGCCATTTAAAGCATGTCATCGATCAAAAACAATACGGAAAAATGAAAGGGCTAGAAGATGCTAACAATTTGGATCTGTATGAATTTAATACAAAAATGATGGTAAATGACGGAGAACAACATTTTGAATACGATGAAAAATCAGATCATTTTTTTGTCCATCCATTAATGTCCACCTTTGAACCTGGGTTTATTGTTAGAGCCATTAATAAAAATGATTGGGTTCGAGTATACAGGGATCACATCATACTTATGGAAGGAGAAAAAGTCACGCGTTTCCACGAAATCACCCTCACAAAAGACTACCATAATGTTACACTATTGGATACAAACCAAGTAGTTTACTGTAAAGACGATGGTTATTTTTTGGAATCACTTTCAAGTCATCAAAAATTAAAATCCACCACTCCAATTCCCATAAACATTACCTTGTCCTTTGACAATCATACTTGTCAGACAAATACCTTTAATGAAATACCGGGCAATCATTATACATTGACCGCCCAATTTTATGATAATGTGTATGATAAAGATAAAAAATATTTGTTTCGTTTACTACCTATTCAAAAGGATTGGAAGATGACACACTCCTTGTCGGCGGTCCACTTATCAAAATTACCACCAGGAGTTTATACCTTAGAAATCAAAAGAAATGACCAAACGGTAGGCTACAAATTATTTAAAGTATTAGCCCCATGGTATTCAAATACCATAGCTAAAATAGGTTATATTCTGCTGGCACTTGGCATAGGTTTTTGGACAAAAAAGTACTATGACGGCCAACTTCAAAAAGCTAAAAATCAACATGAATCTGAACAAAAAAGGCTGATTAAAGAACACCAATTAGACATTGAAAACCAAAGACTACTTCATGAAAATAAAATTAAAAATAAAGAATTGGCAAGCTCAGCCATGCAATTAGTTCAAAAAAATGAAATTTTGCAGGAAATCAAAAATGAATTGATTGATATTCGAAAAAGTAGTCATCATACGTTGACTACCAAGGATTTTCAAATCATGATGAAACAAATCAACACAAACCTTACTCAGGAAGAAAACAAAAAACTCTTCGATAATAGTTTTGAAGAGATGCATGACTCCTTCATTCAAAATCTAAAGAAACAATATCCATTATTGACCAAAGATGATATGAAATTAGCTACCTATATTCGGATGGATCTTTCGACCAAAGAGATTGCCCCTTTATTTAATATTTCATTGAGGGGACTTGAAAATAAACGATATAGGCTAAGGAAAAAACTTCATCTTGATGTCGATGTTAATCTCCTGCAATTTTTCCAAAAAATAGACGAAAAATAACCGATTACTCGCTTCAAATGCCTTTTTATAAAAAAAATCAAATGGCGTAGTCATGGCGTAGTACGGTAGATAAGGTCTTTGTTAATAAATTGTTATATTTGTGGGATTGCTTCTAAGATAAGAAGTGATTAAAGACTTGGATTATTTTTTTGACCAACTTACATGATATGAAGAACTTAAAAGTACTCATCACATCTTTTCTCTTGTTGTCTTTAAATGTAGTTTTTTCTCAAAGTAAAGTAATTACAGGCGTTGTTCTTGATACGGAGACAAATGAAACCGTCATTGGCGCGTCGATAACGATCAAAGGGACTGTACGAGGTACTATTACCGATATTGATGGTAAATATGAGTTAGACGTGGCACAAGGCGACGTTCTTATTTTTACCTACATTGGATATTCAACACAAGAAATTGAATATTCAGGACAGTCAGAAATAAATGTTTTATTAAAACAAGAATCTGTATTACTAAATCAAATAGTTGTTGTAGGATATGGTGCACAAAGAAAAGTAGATATAACAGGTGCCACGGCAAGTGTCAAAGGTGAAGAATTGCTCAAACAACCTGTCATGACTGCTACACAAGCGCTTCAAGGAAAAGTAGCTGGTGTGCAAATCATCTCAAGTGGAAGGCCAGGATCCTCCCCAGATGTGAGAATTAGAGGAACAGGTACAGCCCTGGCAGGAACCACAGCATTGTTTGTTGTAGATGGTGTGCTTACAGATGATATTAGCAATATCAACACTTCGGACATTATCAACATGGATGTATTAAAAGACGCATCTTCAACTGCTATATACGGAGCAAGAGGCGCAAATGGGGTAATCATTATTACCACAAAAAAAGGGGCTTCTGGGGTAACAAAAATAAATTACAATAACTTCATTGGTGTAAGAAATGCTGCCAATCTAGTCACGATGGCCAATGCCGAAGAATATGCTAATTACGCTTCAGCAGCTACAGGTCAAACTGTTTTTACAGGAGATTATGATACTGATTGGTATGGTGAAATACTTAGAAATGCCTGGACACATAACCACAATTTTTCATTGTCTGGCGGATCTGATCGTTCGACTCATTTCCTAGGATTTGGTTACTTGGAGGATGAAGGTATCGTATTGAACAATACATTCGATCGGCTTAATCTAAGGACAAACCTGGATTATAAAATAAATTCTAAAATACTATTTGGGCTTAATGCTTCATTTACTAGGTCTGATGACAAAGACGTCAATCTAGGAGCTGCTTATAATAATGCTTATAGAGCAGCCCCCATCATTCCCGGAACCGTAGAAGGTAGATATGGCAATACTTCACAATATCAAAATGTTGGGAATGCTATTTTAGATTTAAATAATAATGACAATAAAGTCATCAAAAATAGATTGCAGTCCTCTGCCTATATAGAAGTTAAGCCAATAGAAGGATTATCATTTCGTTCCATGATAGGAACAGATTTAGGTAATGGAAATGATCGTAGATATAATTATCAATTTTTTAATGATGAAATTACTTTTTTAACTGCTGGTGGTAACCAGAGATCTGAAAGAAGTTCGCTATACGTCAGCAACTCCAACAGCTTAAGGTGGGTTTGGGATAATATAGCTACCTATGAAACTTCTTTTAAAGAACATAAATTTACATTTTTAGCAGGAACAACGGCAGAGGCTTTTGACCTGCAATGGGCTTCGGCCAATCGTCAGGATGTGCCTGCAGTTCAAGATTTGTGGTATATTAATACGGGTAATGCAAACACATCCACAAACGATGGTGGTGGAGATAAATGGACAAGAAATTCCTACATATCGAGAGTCAATTATAATTTTAGTGATAAATATTTGTTTACCGGAACACTGCGAGCAGATGGTAGTTCGAGGATATCCAAAGACAACAGATGGGGTATCTTCCCCTCCGTAGGACTTGGATGGGTTTTAACCAATGAAGACTTTATGAAGTCTTTGTCATTTATTGAAACGTTAAAATTAAGAACTTCTTGGGGACGAGTTGGAAATGATAGAGTACCTTCAGATGCTTTTACGGTAACAGTTACACCCAATTTAGCATACCCATTCGGAGGAGGTATTGCCACGCCTGGTAGTGCTGTGACACAAATCAAAGATCCATTTCTTAAATGGGAAACCACTGAAGAATTTGACGTAGGGTTAGAATATTCTTTATGGAATGGCAAATTTTATGGTGAAATAGGGTTTTATGATAAAAAGTCAAGGGATTTGTTGATCAATGTCAAAGTACCAGCCGTAGCTGGAGATGAAGACGGAGTAGTATTGACCAATGCCGCATCTATCCAAAACACGGGCTTTGAGATGTCTATAAATTATCGCACCAGGGTAAATCAAAACCTTACCTATAAAGTTGGCGGAAATATAACGTTAAACAAAAATAAAGTCATCGGCCTCAATGGTGGCCAGCCTATCCTCGATGGAGGAATCGGTGCAGGACAAATATATTCTACCCGAACAGACAACGACAATCCAATAGGAAGTTTTTATGTATTACAAGTGATGGGAGTCTTTCAAAATGCGGAAGAAATTAATGCTTATAGTGCTTCAAATGGTCAAATTATACAACCAGGGGCTTCACCAGGCGACTTTAAATACCTAGATGCCAATGACGATGGTCGTATTGATGACAAAGACAGGGTTTTTGTCGGCTCATACCAACCAAAAGCTTATTTTGGTATCAATGCAGAAGTATCCTACAAAGCATTTGATTTGAGTGTTGACATTTATGGAAATGTAGGAAATAAAGTCTACAACGGCAAAAAAGCACTTAGGTTAAGTGGCTTGGACAACGTTGAAAAAACACTTGCCTACGATCGATGGACACCAGGGTCAGGAATTCAAGACGAACCCAATGCAAATTCCGGGTTTTTACCTGCTTCGACCTATTTTGTGGAATCTGGAGATTTTATCCGGTTAAATAATATCACCTTGTCCTATAACCTACAAAAACGTTGGTTAACAAAAATAAAAATGGACAATGCAAAAGTGTTTTTAACTGGACAAAATGTATTCACCTTAAAAAGATTTACAGGTTTTACACCGGAATTACCAGACAGTTCACCAACAAAATCTGGTATCGAATTAAATGCATATCCGACGACAAGAACCATTGCCGGAGGAATAAATATAACTTTTTAACCCATTTAAATACTTGGATTTATGTCAAACACACAAACGGTTAAAATGGAAAACAACAAACTCATTCTTTTAATATTGGCCTTATCGCCATTATTATTGATTCGATGTAGTTCAGAATTTTTAGATGTTCCCGTTCAAGGAGCAGCCACTGCAGCTACAGACCCCGCATTAGCCGAAAAACTAGTGACTGGTGTATATAATAGCTTGATTTCAGGTGATGCCTTTGGAAAAGGAGATACGCACGGAATTGCCTTCATTACGGCAACCAATATCATGTCGGATGATGCCGACAAGGGTAGTTCGCCCAATGACCAAAAAAATATCATTGGCGAAATGGATGATTTTCTTCATGGCCCAAGTAATGTATTTGTTGGTTCGATTTGGAATGGGCATTACAATGCCATTGCCCAATGTAATCAGGCGTTAAAAGCGCTGGAAACAGCCGTGGTTGATGACGTCACTAAAAATAGATGGATTGGAGAAGTAAGGTTTTTGAGGGGCTATTACTATTTTAATTTGGTCAGGTATTATGGTGGTGTTCCGGCAGTGCTAAGAGTACCCGAAAGTGCCGCCGACGCAAATACGGACGACAAATTTCAAACAAGAGCGTCCGTTGATGAAATTTACGACATCATTACGACAGACATGCAATTTGCCGTAGATCATACACCTTTAAAAAACGCAACCCAAAAAGGAAGGATAAATAAAGGAACGGCCCAATCCATGTTGGCCAAGGTTTACATGTATCGAAAAAATTGGCAAAAAGTATTGGATTTAACCCAAGAAGTTGTGAATAGTGGACAATACGATCTTTTGCCTTCTTACGAAAAAATATGGCGATTTGAAGGGAATAATAGCATCGAATCTATATTCGAAATACAAACTGGCACCTTTAATAATACGGATTTTGGCGTAAGAGGATATTGTGTTTGGCAAGGCCCTCGTGTAGGTGGAAAAGGTGGCTGGAGAGATTTAGGCTTTGGTTTTTGTACTCCTTCGAGAAATCTTGTGGATGCATATAGTGAAAACGATGTCAGACGATTATCAACTGTTATTGAAATAGATGACTCTGGGACTTTCAAAGGAACCATATTGTTTGATGGTAATCGCATTCCTAGCAAAGACTCCATTGAAAACTTTTTTTATAACTATAAAGCTTATCATAGCGAGTTAATGACCATTGAGCCCTTTTTAGGAAACAGAGATAATAAACAAAAAAATATACACGTTTTACGCTTTGCAGACGTTCTATTAATGCAGGCCGAAGCTGCCAACACATTGGGCAATGCCCCACTTGCCATTCAAAACGTAAACCGACTTAGGAATAGAGCAGGTCTTAGTGACTTAGATTCTGGTCTAAACGGTCAAACATTAACTGAAGCCATTTGGAATGAAAGAAGATTTGAATTGGCTATGGAGCACGATCGGTTTTTTGATATTGTACGTCAAGGAAGAGCAGAACAAATCATGAAAGCTGTAGGTAAAAATTTTATCAGCGGCAAACATGAATTGTTACCTGTGCCAGCTTTACAAATCGAATTGTCAGGTGGTCGATTGGCACAAAACCCAGGATATTAATGTATTACATAAATTACACTCTATTATTGTTAACAATTAAATTAATTTAAAAAATGAAATCAAATTTTTTGCAATTTTTATTGGCTTTTGCTATAGTCGGAAGCCTTGTTTTTGGATTTACCTCATGCGATAAGGATGATGACCTTCCTGCTATTGATGGTTACAACAATGCTGACGAAGTAGCAGCTTCTAATCTTTTGGCTCACTGGGCTTTTGAAGGAGATGGTAAAGAAAATAAGTCAAGTACAGCTCCTTCAAGTTCTGTAGGCGCAACTTTCTCTACAGGGGCAAAAGGAAAAGCAGTAGATTTTAATGCCGGATACCTTGCTTACCCTGCTATTGCTTCATTGAGTACCTCACTTACCAGTTTTACAGTAAGTGCTTGGGTAAAAGTAGCGAACAACGGCTCACACCCAAGTTCATTTTTCACCTTAGCTAGAGCGAATGAATGGGCTGGCAACCTTAATTTTATGGCTGAAACAGGATGGGGACCAGCCACTTCAGACAGTGTTACTGTTAAAGGACTTATCGTTTCCAACAATGATTTTGGTTGGCAGGATTCAAGAAACACCATAAAAGCAAATGCTGCTGAATTAGCAGATGGTCAAGTTCCTTTTCCAAATAAAATTGGTGGACAGTGGGCACAGGTAATGATTACTTTTGATGCTACAACTAGACTGTTCAAAGTGTACAGCAATGGTGTAAAAATCTCTAATCCTGTATGGGAAGCAAGGGGCAGTGCAACATCACCGCAGATTGCCTTTACCACACCTACAAAACCTGTAATTGGAGCTTGGGGAACTAACGTACCGGGAGGTGGAACAGCAGAAGCATGGCAAGTGCCTATGACTGGTTCTATGGACGAATTAAGAGTATTCAACAAAGCATTAACTGATGCAGAAATTGGTGCCCTTTACAAATTAGAAAAAGCAGGAAGATAATCCTTCCATAGTTTAATGAATGGAGAAAGTGCAGTTGTACTTTCTCCATTTTTATAATTTAAATTCCACAAGTTGTTTCGTTTTACACCATTTTTATTTTTACTTATTATTTTCTTATCGTGTGCAAAGGAAGAGAAACCATTGTCTCCTTTTAACCACACATTATATCTCATCAATAACCAAACAAACTACAACGCACGTGGATTAGAAATACTTCCGCAAATAAAGATATCTTTTAATGGACCAATCAAAATGTCGTCTGCGACGGATGCCATTAAATTGTATGGGAAAAACCAAATTATAGACATTAATATAATGGCCGATAACCATGATAGTTCATTGTTGATACAACCTTTACATCCGCTTGACTATTTGACGACCTATGATCTTTTAGTAGACAACCGACTAGAAGCTCAAAATGGTCAAAAACTAGAAAATATTATTCAATCTCGATTTACAACAAAGATTGATTCCACCTACAAATTTCCTGTAATATCTGATCAAACACTTTTGGATAGTGTACAAAAAAGGACTTTGCGATACTTCTGGGATTTCGGCCACCCTATATCTGGTATGATACGAGAACGAAATACATCAGGGGATTTAGTTACCATTGGTGGTACAGGTTTTGGCATCATGGCGCTTATGGTGGGTATCGAAAGAGGGTTTATCTCCCGACAAGACGGCTTAGAAAGATTGTTGAAAATAACAGATTTTTTACTGCATAAAGCAGACCGTTTTCACGGCGTTTTTCCTCATTGGATGAGTGGAACTTCGGGCAAAACCATCCCTTTTAGTACTAAAGACAATGGCGGTGATTTGGTAGAAACATCTTTCCTAATAGCTGGACTATTATGTGCTTCTGAATACTTTGACCAAAATGAAACAGCCCAAATAATGTTAAGGGACGATATTAAAAATATATGGGAAACCGTAGAATGGAATTGGCATACTAAAGGAAATGAACAGGTATTATATTGGCATTGGTCACCTACCTTTCAATGGGAAATGAACCATAAAATACAAGGGTGGAATGAATCCCTAATCACTTACATTCTTGCTGCATCTTCTCCAACCTATGCTATAAATAAAGAAGTTTACGATCAAGGTTGGGCCAAAAATGGCGGCATGAAAAATGGAAAAACATTTTATGGTTTTCCGCTTCCTCTTGGATTTGATCAAGGGGGTCCTTTGTTTTTTTCTCATTATTCGTTTTTAGGTTTAGATCCAAGAAATTTAAGGGATAATTATGGAAATTATTGGGAACAAGTAGTGCATCATTCTAAAATAAATCATGCACATTGCACAGCCAATCCAAAGAAATTTTATGGTTATAAAAGTGACTGTTGGGGTTTGACTGCCAGCGACAACCCTAATGGATACAATGCCCACAGTCCCACTAATGACCATGGTGTCATATCACCTACTGCCGCTTTATCTTCCATACCCTACACACCTGAAGAATCAATGGCCGCCCTTCGATATTTTTACTACGTCCTTGGAGATAAAGTGTACAAAGATTATGGTTTTATCGATGCCTTTCATCTCCAAAATGTTTGGTTTGGCTCTTCATTTTTAGCTATAGATCAAGGGCCCATTATTATCATGATTGAAAATCACAGAACTGGTAAAATTTGGAATACTATGATGAAAAACAAACACATTCAGGAAGGATTAACGAAGTTAGGTTTTACGTTTTAATAATTATGAAAGCATTGTATTTTCCCCTTTCCCTCATTTTGATTTTGTTTGGTTGCGCCAGTCGTCAGACTGTAAATCCGTACATTCCTTATTCGAGAGAAGAATTAAAAAAAAGGACTTTTGACTTTTTCTGGCAAACGACAGACACGAGTCACTGTCAGGTTTTGGACCGCTACCCTACCAAAACTTTTTCCAGTATAGCCGCTACAGGTTTTGGATTGAGTAGTTATATAGCTGGCATTGAAAATAAATACATAACTAGGGAAGAAGGTGCTCAACGGGTGTACAAAACACTTCAAACACTATGGGCACTACCCCAAGGACCCCAAGCAAGCGACGTAAGTGGTCATATGGGGTTTTTTTACCACTTTTTGACTTTGGACAAGGCCCATCGTTATAAACAAGTCGAATTATCTTCTATCGACACCGGATTGTTGATGGCTGGGGTCTTAAGTTGTATGTCTTATTTTGACGACCCATCCAACACAAAAGAAGAAATGATTAGATCATTGTCCGATAGTTTGTTTCGAAGGGTAGACTGGAAATGGATGATGAAAAAAAATGGATTGATGAGTATGGGTTGGCATCCCGAAAAAGGATTTTTGGATAGCGAATGGGCAGGTTACAACGAAGCTATGGTCCTGCTCATCATGGCTATGGGTTCGCCGACGCACCCTATCCCACCTGCCTCATGGTCAAAATGGTGTTCTACTTATGTCGTGGATACTTTTTATGGCCATAAAAATATTCAGTTCGATCCACTTTTTGGACATCAATATAGCCATATTTGGATTGACTTTAGGGAAATTCAGGACAGTTTTATGCTGAAAATGAACGATGATTATTTTCAAAATAGCCGGAAAGCAACCTTGTCCAACAAAGCTTATTGTGTAGCGAATCCAGGCAAATGGACAGGCTATCACCAAGATTGTTGGGGGTTGACGGCGTGTGATGGTGTTGCTTTTGTTCAGAAAAAAATAAATGGCGTTGACCGCCAATTTTACGACTATAAAGCAAGGGGTGCTTGCAGTTTTCAAATAGTGGATGACGGCACGATTGCTCCTACGGCTGCCGGAGGTTCTTTTCCGTTTACACCGGTGGAGTCCGAAGCCTGTCTGGAATTTATGTGGAATTCGTATTACAATCAACTTATCGGAGAATATGGTTTTAAAGATGCCTTTAATTTAAGTTATACGACTTCCACTTTTCCAAAAGGATGGTTTGATGTCGACTACCTTGGTATCGATCAAGGACCCATTCTACTACAAATAGAAAATCATGAATCAGAACTTATTTGGAATATCATGAAAAAAAATCCATACATCGTCGATGGACTTAAAAAAGCAGGGTTCAAGGGAGGATGGTTAGAATAAAATTCATGAATCACTATTAAACAATACTAAACATATTACAAAATAATAAAATATGAAATTGTCCAGATACTATTTTTTGCTGCCTATATTAGTACTTTGGTTCAGTTGTTCGAAAAAAACAAATGATTCCATTTCCCGAAAGGGTAAAACCGATCCTTTTATAGAAAACTTGATGAAAAAAATGACCTTAGACGAAAAACTAGGCCAAATGACCTTGTTTACGACGGATTGGGAATCTACCGGTCCGACGATCCGTGGAGGGTATGAAAACGATATTCGAGAAGGAAGATGTGGTGCGTTATTCAACAGCCATACGGTAGAATTTACGACCCGACTTCAAAAGATTGCGGTGGAAGAAAGCCGCTTAAAAATTCCGCTTTTGTTTGGGTATGACGTGATCCATGGTTATAAAACCATGTTTCCGATTCCATTGGGTGAAGCATCGAGCTGGGACTTGACGGCAATTGAAAACTCGGCGTATATCATGAGTAAAGAGGCGGCCGCTTCAGGTCTGCACTGGACCTTTGCACCCATGGTAGATATTAGCCGCGAACCACGTTGGGGTCGCGTGATGGAAGGTGCCGGCGAAGATCCATTTTTGGGAAGCCGTATTGCCGAAGCCAGAGTAAAAGGTATTCAGGGTCCTACGATTGGCAAAACAGACCGGTTATTGGCTTGTGTCAAACATTTTGCGGCATATGGCGCACCCAACGCCGGTCGGGAATACCATAGCGTTGACATCAGCGAAAGAGTTTTTAAGGAAGTTTATTTACCACCTTACGAAGCGGCAGTGAGAGCCGGTGCTAAAACCGTAATGACTTCTTTTAATGACTACGATGGTGTTCCTGCTACGGCTAGTAAATATTTATTGACCGATTTATTGCGGAATGAATGGGGTTTTGATGGTTTTGTCGTGACCGATTATACTTCGATCAACGAATTGGTCAACCATGGTGTCGCCAAAGATGAAACAGATGCCGGAATATTGGCGATCAATGCCGGTGTGGATATGGATATGCAAGGCGGTATTTTTCAAGAGAATATCAAAGTTGGATTGAAAGATGGAAGGATTACCATGGCTCAAATTGATGAAAAAGTACGCGCCATTCTATCCGTGAAAAAACTATTAGGCCTATTTGAGAATCCTTACAAATTTTCAAACGCCGACAGAGAAAAAAAGAGTTTATTGACCACAGAACACCTCAACGCGAGCAGAGATATGGCCAAACGTTCGGTGGTGATGCTCAAAAATGACGGTGTTTTGCCCTTAAAGGGAAAGTCCGGAAAAATTTTGGTTGTCGGTCCGTTGGCAGATGATAAAAACAATTTGATTGGTGCCTGGTCCGGTTCCGGTGAAGGCCGACATTGTATCAGTTTATACGAAGGACTGCGGTCGCACGAAGGTTCCAAAGGGTTTACATTTCAACATCTCAAAGGATGTGAAATCGAAGGAAAGGATACTTCCGGATTTGCCCAAGTTTTACAAGCGGCTAAAAACTCGGATTATATTATATTGGCTATTGGCGAACATAAAGATATGAGTGGTGAGGCTGCTTCGCGGGCTTCAATCCGTATTCCGGGTGTGCAGGAATCACTATTGGAGCGACTTCAGTCATCCGGCAAACCGATTATTACCGTAGTGATGAACGGAAGGCCATTGGTTTTGGAGGCAGTAGATCAACATTCCAATGCCTTACTCGAAGCCTGGTGGCTAGGTTCGCAAGCCGGCAATGCCTTGGCAGACATCCTATATGGTGCGTATAATCCTTCCGGAAAATTAACCATGACTTTCCCACGTCACGAAGGTCAGATTCCTATATTTTACAATGAAAAAAATACGGGAC
Organism: Saprospiraceae bacterium; assembly: GCA_049290115.1. Lineage (GTDB taxonomy): Bacteria > Bacteroidota > Bacteroidia > Chitinophagales > Saprospiraceae > OLB9. Next base: position 71,789 of record JBATMZ010000110.1, read on the forward strand.
GACCTATGGATCCCAATCAAAAATACACGTCCAAGTATATAGACATGCCCAATACACCGCTGTATCCCTTTGGATATGGATTGAGTTATACAAAGTTTTTGTATTCTACTCCGAATGTCGACAAACTAGTCTGGGCGAAAAATGAAAATATTCTCATCACCGCTGATGTGACCAATATGGGTGCGTACGATGGCGAGGAAATAGTACAGTTGTACGTCCGGGATTTGGTATCGTCTGTGACCCGACCAGTCAAGGAACTCAAGGGATTCCAAAAAATATTGTTGAAAAAGGGCGAAAGTAAAGTGATTCATTTTACGCTGACGTCAAAAGACCTGGGCTTCTACAACCAAAAAATGGAATGGGTTGTCGAACCGGGACAATTTGAACTTTTTATTGGCGGTGTATCCACTACCATGAACAAGGTAACTGTAGAGGTGAGATAAAAAAGAAGATGCGAAACATATCCTTGTATTGTATTACTTCGGTCACTGACCGTTTAAATATGGCATCGAAGTCTACTTTTTTATCAATGAAAAACGTAGAAGCCATGCCGGCTCGAGGCATAGAATACAAAATGGAATCGTTTTTTTCAGTTAGCTTGTTCTTTGAACCGCACGTGGGTAAATAATACTTCGGCCAGAGGCCGACAGTTACACCATCGTAGCCAAGAGGCTACTATGATCGACATTGTGAACGGCGAAAGTGGCGTGAGCCAATCTTGTATGATCGCCAGACTGAACGACCTTCGCCCTCTTTTTCGACTAAACGGCCAAAAAACAAGCGATAGTGAGAGAAGAATCGGAATAGCGAAATAAGCCATATGGAATTCAATGATAAACAAGGGATCAGAAGATAAATGAATCCAAGAACATAGTAGAATCTGGCAAATAGAGCGTAAATGTGACTGAGCGATCCCGCAGGGTCGAGCAAAACAATGCGAGAAGCGAAAGAACTGCGAAAGCGGCTTGGGTTAACGTCCCGACATAAGTCGGGATTAGTTAGCTCACGAAAATCATAGATTTTCTATCTCACTAAAACGGTGCTTCGCAATCGCCTTTTTTTGGCCTAGATTTTTTGTCTACTTTTTTATCAATGAAAAAAGTAGAAGCCCTGCCGGCTCGAGGCAT
>JBATMZ010000111.1:0-81597 GCA_049290115.1 Saprospiraceae bacterium
GAATTAGTCATTAAAAAAATTCAAAGCTTTTCGAAAACACTCATGATTAATTTTGGCAAGGAAAAACCCATTTTAGCTGTGCTTGGTTTAAATCCCCATGCTGGTGATGAAGGTGCCTTAGGTTCTGAAGAAGAAGAGGTAATAAGACCTGCCATAATTGAAGCCAAAAAGAATGGATTTTTGGTTACAGGGCCTTATCCTGCTGATGCCTTTTTTGGCAGTGACAAATGGACCAAAGTAGATGGGATTTTGGCCATGTACCACGATCAGGGACTCATTCCTTTTAAGACCATTTCATTTGGAGAAGGTACTAATTTTACGGCAGGACTTTCTTTTGTTCGCACTTCGCCCGATCACGGCACAGCCTATGATATTGCTGGGCAAAATGTGGCCAATCCTTCTTCGTTTATACATGCTATTTACAAAGCCATTGAGCTCATTAATACGCGGAAAGAATATTACGACGATAGGGCAAATCCTTTGGCTAAAACTGGAAAACAAGCAGCAGGTCTCGATGATTAATGGTTGGAAGGATATTCTAGTATTTAGATTTTTTTTATTTTTACACTTGATATCAAATCCGGAATGTGGCGCAGCTTGGTAGCGTACTAGCATGGGGTGCTAGGGGTCGCTGGTTCGAATCCAGTCATTCCGACTCGAGGAGCTTTTGAGCTCCTTTTTACTTTGTTGGTATTGATTTAGTTATTTTTCATCGTCTGTAACATTATATAATCAAAAAATGAAAAAACTGAAGTATTCATACCATTCTACACATATCACAGGGATTTAATATTTAACTTGTTGTAGCTAGTTACAAATGTTGTACATCATTTATTTATTTTTCCCTACATTTGCTACGGAATTAAAATTCATACCATGCCTGAGGTAAAACTTTTTTCATCTAGCACATCTCGTACCCTTGCCGAAAAAATTTCTGATTTCTATGGATATCCTCTTGGAGATATTGTACTGCGCACATTTAGTGACGGCGAAATGCAGGTGGAAATCAATGAATCAGTAAGAGGTAGTTACGTTTTTTTTATCGGCTCTACTTTTGGTCCATCTGATAATATTCTTGAAATGTTGCTCATGATTGATTCGGCAAAAAGGGCTTCAGCAGGGTACATCACAGCAGTTTTACCCTATTTTGGGTATGCTAGACAAGACAGAAAAGACAAACCACGGGTGCCCATATCTGCCAAACTTATTGCTAATATTTTTCAAGCCTCTGGCGTCAATAGGATCATGACCATGGATTTACACGCCGAACAAATACAAGGATTTTTTGACATCCCAGTGGATCACCTAAAAAGTGAAGCCATCTTTATGCCGTACCTTAGCCAGTTGGATTTGTCCAATGTGACTTTTGCCTCACCTGATGTAGGTGGTGTCAAAAGAGCCAGAAGTTACGCAAAATATTTTCAAAGAGACCTTGTTATTTGTGATAAAGAAAGAAGAATAGCTAATGAAGTAGCTGGTATCACAGTCATCGGAGATGTAAAGGGGGCTGATATTATCCTTATAGATGATATCATTGATACAGCGGGAACGTTGTGTAAAGCCGCCGATGCTTTGATTGAAAAAGGGGCTAAGAGTGTTAAAGCTATTTTGACGCATCCCGTTTTATCTGGTAAAGCTTACGAAAATATCGAAAATTCAAAAATTACCGAAATCATTGTCACAGATAGTATACCACTTAAAAAGACATCACCAAAAATAAAAGTGCTTTCCTGCGCTAAATTGTTTGCAAGAGCCATTAGGAATACCCACGAATACAAATCTATTGCTGCTTTATTCGTAGAAAAAAACTAAATAAAAAGTTTTTCGAAAAAGTATATGGCTAATCGCCCTTAGCTTCAGCATAAGGAGGAATCTTAGCCTTAATTCATTTTATGGTTTTTTTATCACACTAAGTCGAATATCAGTAATATACCCCACAAAGGAGAATTTCTTTTGTCGAGAAAGTGATTACATACTTTGATATTACAAAAAAATATAATATGTTTGCAGACTGAATTCAACTGTATGTCAAACAATTCGTTTCATGGTTTTTTTTTACAATGGTCCAATGAAAATTTATCTAATTGGGCGAGGCAAGCTTTAACAGAAGAGCTGTCAACCGAAACATTTGCTTCCAACGGATTTATTTTTGTTTGTGGAATTTCAGAAAATTTGACTCTAGCATTAAAAGCAACTGAAAAAACGATCTTCATGGATGTTCCACTTCAGTTTACTTTTTCAAAACCAGAAGGTTTGTTCTCAATCGATGGACAAGGCGGCATAACACTTAGTTTAGCTTGCCGTTTTAGCTGTGTTGAATCAGGGGAATTGTCGATGGATCTCGAATTATTGTCCCACGATTGGCATGAAAAACCTGTGCTCAACATGGGGAATTTAGATGTACCAATTGAATTTTTTGCCAACCTCATCATCCAAAAAGTAAAGGACAAACATTGGGTAAATTTGAATGCAAAACTAAATGAGGCCTGGAATATTACTAAGTTATTATCTGAAGTTCAACAACAATATGCCCGTAACGTAAAACTACGTTCCAAACCTGATTTTTACCTCAACTTCATGGTTAAAAATGTAGTTTTTGTTGGATTCCAAGAAAGAAACGACACATTAAAATTACTCTTTTACCTTTCGTACGACGCACGAATCACAGATTTGGAGTTTCGCTATGCGCTTGACCCAGTCAAATGTTTGAATGTTCCTTTAACTCAGCTAATGGTTCCTTCAAAATACAACTTTTTTTTGAACTGCACTTTTGCAGGCTTAGAAAAATTATTGCAACAATACCTCAATCAAACGGAAATAGGTGGTAAAACATTCGATGTTGAAAAAATTACGATACGTCATACTTCATTTTTTGAAGTTAAATTATTTCTTCGGTCTCCCATAGGCGGAACCGTTACGATACAAGCTATTCCTTACTTTAACAAAGATCAAAATTTGCTGGAATTTGCCAATATTAAAGTGGACATTGCAGCGAACCAGTTTTTTTACCAACTAAGTTCTCCCATCCTCGAAAAAATGATTCGCAACAGGATTGAAGAACATGTTCCGATTGATATTGTACCTATTTTGCAACTTATTTCAGATAAAGTGTCATCAGCTATTCAGCAAAAGGAAATCCATTGGCAATCTAAAACTTTAACATTGGATTCTCTAGTATGGGATTCCTCAGAATGTAAAGCTTGCTTAAGCCTCGAATCATTTGTTGTTTCACATTCAAAAGACAAATGGGCGGTTTCCTCCATTTAAACACCTCTATTCTTTGTAGTTTAGTTTTAATGAATTGTTAATGAAGGGAAAAGCGACTTATTTTCCTTAATTTTGCAACCTTATTAAAAAGAAGTTCAACATGTATAATGTCAATGGAAATTACCTTTTTGAGGGTGATATAAACCCTTTAAAGCTGGTTGAAAAATATGGATGTCCGTTATATGTGTATGAATCAAGCCTCATTGAACAACAATACACAAGATTGATCCAGGCTTTTAAAGTCCCAAATCTCCATATTAATTATGCAGTAAAAGCACTCAACAACATCAACATTCTTCGGTATATGAAGTCATTGGGGGCTGGACTGGATACTGTTTCGATACAAGAAGTTCAACTAGGAATTAAAGCAGGATTTCCGCCTAATAAAATAATTTTTACACCTAATTGTGTTTCGATTGAAGAAATTGGAAGAGCGGTGAAATTAGGCGTTAAAATCAATATCGATAATATTTCTATCCTCGAACAATTTGGTACATTATATTCAGACCATCCCGTTTGTATACGGATTAATCCCCACATTATGGCAGGTGGGAATAGTAAAATTTCAACTGGGCACATAGATTCAAAATTTGGCATTTCTTTTCATCAGACGCCGCTCATTCATCGAATGGTAAAAGCAGCAGGAATCAAAGTTGAAGGTATCCATATGCATACAGGTTCGGACATTCTAGATATTGACGTATTTCTACAAGGAATCGAAATATTGTTTAATGTCGCTCGAGAATTTGAAGACCTGTCTTATATTGATTTTGGAAGTGGCTTTAAAGTTCCCTACAAAGAAGAAGATATTGAAACGGATATCGAAGAGTTGGGAGAAAAAATTGCAATAAGGTTCAAAGACTTTTGTAAAGAGTACGGCAGAGAACTCACCATGATGTTTGAACCTGGCAAATTTTTAGTAAGCCAAGCAGGTACATTTTTAGCCAAAGTAAACGTAGTAAAACAGACTACCTCAACGGTTTTTGCAGGGATTGATTCGGGATTGAATCACTTGATCCGCCCTATGTTGTACGACGCCTACCACAAAATTGTAAACGTGTCCAATACGTCTGGAAGAAACCGATTTTATACCGTTGTGGGATACATTTGTGAAACAGATACTTTTGGTGTCAACAGACGATTGAATGAAATTACAGAAGGTGACATCCTAGCTTTTTACAATGCTGGAGCGTATTGTTACACCATGTCTTCAAATTATAACAGCCGATATCGGCCAGCAGAGGTTTTTATACTAGATGGGAAAGAATACCTTATCAGAAACAGGGAAACTTTTGAAGATTTATTACGGGGTCAAATAGAAATTGAATTATTGAATCCATCTTCTAAAACTAAAGTATAATGAATCAAAATATACGGCTTTATTTTATCCTTTTTATAGGAATGTCTTTGGTTTTTTCCTGTAAAAATGAGGCGACACAAAAAGACATTACAGGTGAAGAAATTTTATACATAAAACAAGATACCATTTTTACAAAAGAAGGTAATTCAGTTGTATTGGACAGCATTAAGAAAGTTTATTATTTAATGAGACATGCTGAAAAAGATTCTCTTCCCAAAGACAATCCCAATTTGACAGAAAAAGGCATAAAAAGAGGTACTCTTTTGGCCGATATTTTACGACAAACTAGAGTTGATGCTATATATTCAACGTTTTACACAAGAACATTATTTACAGTAGATTCATTGGCAGATATCAAAGCCATGACGATAAGTCCTTACGAACATAAAAACCTTAGACTACTAGTTGATGCCTTGCAATCAGATGACCATATTCGTTCGGTTGTTATCGTGGGTCATTCCAATAGTACACCTGCATTGGCAAATTCTCTAGTAGGTAAAGAGGTATTTAACACCACTTTTGATGAATCAGACTATGATAATTTTGTGATTGTTTATGAAAAAATAAATGGTCAAAAAGAAGTTTTAAAGCTTAAATACAGTGTTAAGGAATGAAAGAAAGAAGCGCAAAGTATACTCCTTCAGAGATAGAAGATAAATGGTATTCCCATTGGATGCAAAAAGATTATTTTTCATCTACACCTGATGAAAGAGAACCATATACCATTGTAATCCCTCCCCCTAATGTAACGGGAGTATTACACATGGGGCATATGCTCAATAATACCATTCAAGATGTTTTGATTCGAAAAGCTCGACAAGATGGCAAAAATGCCTGTTGGGTACCAGGGACTGACCACGCTTCTATTGCGACTGAAGCAAAGGTTGTAAAAATGTTGCGTGAACAAGGAATTAAAAAATCTGATCTTTCGAGAGACGAATTTTTAAAGCACGCTTGGTTATGGAAAGAAGAATATGGTGGAATCATATTACAACAATTGCAAAAGTTAGGTGCTTCATGTGATTGGAAAAGAACGGCTTTTACCATGGATGAAGTTCGTTCCGAAGCCGTCCTCAAAGCTTTTGTCGATTTGCATAAAAAAGGCAAGTTATACCGAGGAAAAAGAATGGTTAATTGGGATCCAGAAGCCAAAACTGTTTTGTCCAATGAAGAAGTGCTGTATGCTAATGAAAATAGCCAATTATACCATGTTCGGTATAATGTAGAAGGTAGTTCAGAATTTATTACTGTAGCTACCACTAGACCAGAAACTATTCCGGGTGATACGGCAGTAGCTGTTCATCCTGAAGACGAAAGATACAAACACCTACATGGTAAAAATGTTATTGTCCCTATTTTAGGTAGGGTAGTTCCAGTCATCAAAGATGACTATGTAGACCGTGAATTTGGAACAGGTTGTTTGAAAGTCACTCCGGCGCACGACATCAATGATTACGAGATTGGCAAAAGGCATAATCTCGAAATAATCGATGTGTTTAATGACGACGGTACAATGAGCGCTGAAGCCAATGTTTATATAGGCGAGGATAGATTTATCGTTCGGAAAAAATTTGCCAAAGACTTAGACGCTGGTGGCTATTTAGTTAAAGCTGAAAACTATCAAAATAATGTGGGTCGGTCTGAAAGAACTAATTCGGTGGTCGAACCTCGACTGTCCCTACAATGGTATGTAGATATGCAAACGATCGTCAATCCTGCCTTGGAACATGTGATGGACGACACAGTATCTTTTTTTCCAAAAAATCAAAAAAACATTTACCGACATTGGATGGAAAACATCAAAGATTGGTGTATTTCAAGACAACTTTGGTGGGGTCATAGAATTCCAGCTTGGTATTTCAATGATGATGTGTTTGTAGCTGAAAATGAAAAGGATGCATTGGCATTAGCCCAACAGAAATATCCTGAAGTCACACTAAAGGATCTGCATCAAGACGAAGATGTTTTAGACACTTGGTTTTCTTCTTGGCTTTGGCCAATAAGTGTATTTGATGGATTTAAAAACAAAAAGGAAATCGATTACTACTACCCAACTAGTGTCTTGGTGACAGGATGGGACATCATCTTTTTGTGGGTAGCCAGAATGGTGATGGCTGGATATGAATGGAAACAAGAAAAACCATTTCACGATGTTTATTTTACGGGAATGGTAAGGGATAAAATGCGTCGTAAAATGAGTAAATCCCTAGGCAATAGCCCAGATGCTTTGCAACTCATTGCCGATTTTGGCGCTGATGGAGTTCGTTTTGGAATGATGTCTTGTTCGCCAGCGGGTGGAGACTTGCTTTTTGACGATAAATTATGTGAACAAGGCCGTAATTTTTGTAATAAAATGTGGAATGCGCTCAAACTGATTGAAGGGTGGTGTTCGGATGATCATATTCCCGCATCAGAAGCAGATCTTTTAGCCCATCAATGGTTGACACAATCTTTCGAATTGTTGGTGGAAGACGTACAGAAAAATTTTACCGAATACAGATTATCAGAAGCGCTTATCTCTATCTATTCTTTTATATGGACGGATTTTTGTTCGTGGTATCTTGAAATCGTCAAACCTTCAGAAGGTAACATTTCTACCGAAACAAAAAATATGACGGTGGATTTGTACAAAAACATGTGTAGTTTACTACATCCATTTATGCCTTTTATTACGGAAGAAATTTGGTCAGCTCTTCATAACGAAAACCCAGCAATTGATTGTATTTTAAGCCCATTTCCTAAGGGAGGAAGTTACGATAAAGATTTTATCCAGAAAGTCGAACAAGCAAAAGATATCATTAGTCAGGTCAGAGACATAAGAAATAAGAATGGCCTAAAAATGAGGGAAGAAATTCCATTATATATCATCAAAACAACTCGTTCACAAGCACTTTTTGACACGAAAGGTTGGAAAGAAATTTGTGTAAAAATGGCTTATTTGTCAGATTTAGTCCTCATACATGAGGAAGAAAGTAAAGGAATAGCCTTTATCTCGGGAACAGAAAAGTGTATTTTGGGTGCAGTTGCCCAAGCAGATCAATCGACCCAATTGGCCGAGTTAGAAAAAGAATTGGAATACCAAAAAGGATTTGTTTCTTCCGTGATGAAAAAATTGGGCAATGAAAGATTTGTACAAGGTGCCCCTGCAGAAGTAGTAGAACGCGAAAAAGCGAAAATGGAAGATGGTAATGCCAGGATAAAAATTTTAGAAGAACAAATTTTACAAATACAACAACAGTAATATGGGCACTATTCTAATATATGTACTTTTTTTTGCAGGTTTTTTTCTCTTAATTAAAGGAGCAGATTTTTTAGTAGAAGCAGCTTCAACATTAGCCAAAAAAATGGGTATTTCCGATATCGTTATTGGATTAACCATTGTATCTATTGGAACCTCCTTGCCAGAATTAATCGTCAATTTATTGGCCAGTTATGGTGGAAACGTCGACATTGCTATAGGAAATGTATATGGCAGTAATATTGCCAATATTCTCTTGATTCTTGGTGTCACTGCCTTAATTAAAACACTCCCTCTACAAAGAGATACGGTGATTGCAGAAATACCTTTTTCTATGGCCGCCATAATGATCATCGGATTTTTAGGTAATGCCGAAGTTTGGGGTTATAGCGATACCTTGGAAGGACTGAGTCGATATGACGGGGGCATAATTTTGTTTTTTTTCTTGCTCTTTTTTGCCTACATCGTTATGATGGCTATGAGTGACAGACAAATGAATAAAGTAGAAAAATCAACTGAAAAAATTAATGTTTTAAAAGAATGGGGGCTTATACTCGGAGGTATGGCCATGTTATTTTTAGGTGGAAAATGGGTGGTAGATGGCGCAGTACATTTTGCAACACTTATGGGGATGAGTGAAGCTTTCATTGGATTGACGATTGTTGCCATTGGCACTTCTCTTCCTGAGTTGGTGACTTCATTGGTCGCCGCAAGGAAAGGAAATGTAGATGTCGCCGTAGGAAACGTAGTAGGTTCAAATATATTCAACTTGCTTTGGATTTTGGGACTTAGTTCGGTGATCAGTCCATTGCCGATCAATAAAGCCAACAATTTTGATGCCTTTGTCGTTTTACTAGCTTCTGCCCTTATTGTGATTCTTATGATTTTTAGTAGGAAATTGGAGGTAAAAAGATGGCATGGTGCTGTTTACGTTTCGTGTTATATTATTTACGTTTTATACCTCTTCAATCGAGGATAATATTTTTTAGATGAATGTTTATACAAAAATACAAGAGGAAATCGTACGTGCCGTAGCACAACAATTATCCATTGATATCGAGGTGAATGATGTCATCTTAAACGAAACCAATAAGGAATTTAACGGCGATATTACCTTTGTCGTTTTCCCATTGGTTAAAAAAGTAGGAAAAGCTCCTGAATGGATCGGAAACGCAGTGGGGTCGTGGTTAAAAGAATATTCGCCTTGGGTCAAAGACTATAATGTTGTCAAAGGATTTTTAAATCTCGTTTTTGTTGACGATTTTTGGTTTGACGCCCTGAAACTTATTCGAGAAGAAAGTTATTTTTCGTCAAGAGAAAGTAAAAATGAAAAAGTACTCGTAGAGTTTGCTTCTCCCAATACAAACAAACCCTTGCACCTCGGCCACATCAGGAATATATTACTAGGATGGTCGTGTAGCAAAATACTAGAATTTGCCGGTTATGAAGTCATTACAACTCAAGTCGTCAACGATAGGGGTATTGCCATTTGCAAAAGTATGTTGGCGTGGAAAAAATGGGGATGTGGTGAAACACCAAGTTCTTCAGGAATCAAAGGAGACCATTTTGTCGGTGAGTTTTATGTAAAATTTGAACAAGCGTTTGTCCAAGAATATACGGACTTTATGGCTTCCGAAAAGGGAATACAAGTCTACCAACAACATAAAAAGGAAGATCAAACTATAGAGGCTTTCGCCAAAAGTTTTAAAAATCAATATTTTAATGATTATAGTGAGCTAGGTGCCGAAGCAAGAAATATGTTATTAGCCTGGGAAGCAAACGACCCCGATGTTATAGCATTGTGGAAACAAATGAACGATTGGGTATACGCTGGTTTTGATGAAACGTACAAAAAATTAGGGGTACATTTTGATACCATTTACTACGAATCCGAAACGTATATTCTTGGAAAAACTGTTGTTGAAAAAGGTTTAAAAGATGGTGTTTTTTATCGGGAACCTGACTCCAGTGTATGGATAGACCTTGAAGATGCTGGCATGGACAAAAAGATTGTTTTAAGGAGTGATGGCACATCTGTTTATATTACCCAGGACATCGGTACTGCCATGCAACGATATCGTGATTTAGGTACGAGCAAAATGATTTATACGGTCGCTGACGAACAAGACTACCACTTTAAAGTATTGTTCGAAATTGCCAAAAGATTAAAAGAGCCCTACGCCGATGGATTGTATCATTTGTCCTATGGTATGGTTGATTTGCCTTCTGGCAAAATGAAATCTCGTGAAGGTACCGTAGTTGACGCAGATGACCTCATCGCAGAAGTTATCGAAGAAGCTACCGTAAACGCTGGTGAACGAGGAGAGTTGACTTCTTTGACAGCCGAAGAACAAAAAAACATATTTTCGAAAATAGGTTTGGGCGCCATTAAGTTTTTTATCATTAAGGTTCAGCCTCAAAAAAGAATGATTTTTGATCCTAAGGAATCTGTTGATATGCAAGGAGCAACTGGGCCTTATATTCAGAATGCTTTTGTTCGTATCCAATCCCTCAATAGAAAATCTGACGCTGAAAGTTTGTCCTTCGACATTGACTTTTCTTTAAACGAAGGAGAAAAGAGCCTTATAAAAGGTTTGATTCAATTTCCTTCGACCATCGAAAATGCAGCAAAAGGTTATGAACCATCCTTAGTCGCCAACTATTCATATAATCTGGCCAAAGAATTTCATAAATATTATCACGACACTCGTATTTTGAGTGCAGATACACAGGAAGAAAAACATTTTCGACTTCACCTGAGTCAAATGGTAGCGAAAGCCTTACAAACGGGAATGTTTCTTTTAGGAATAGACATGCCTGATCGCATGTAATAATTAAATTACCATGAACGAATCATTAAATTTCATCGAACAAATCATAGAAGAGGACTTAAAAAATGGTAAACACAATGGAAAAGTGTTGACCCGCTTCCCTCCCGAACCGAATGGTTATTTGCATATTGGTCATGCCAAAGCTATTTGTGTTAGTTTTGGGTTGGCTGAAAAATATAATGGGGCCACCAATTTGAGGTTTGATGATACCAATCCAACAACAGAAGATACAGAATACGTCGATAGCATTAAAAAGGATATTAAATGGCTCGGCTTTCATTGGAAAGAAGAATTGTATGCGTCTGACTACTTCGAACAATTATTCCAATTTGCCGTAGAGCTCATTAAAAAAGGTCTGGCATATGTTGATGATTCTACGCCAATAGAAATAGCAGCGATGAAAGGAACACCTACCGAACCTGGAAAGGATAGCCCATTTAAATCAAGATCCATAAAAGAAAATTTGGATTTATTTACTAGAATGAGAGCGGGAGAATTTCCCGATGGGTCTAGGGTATTACGGGCCAATGTCGATATGACTTCTCCCAATATGTTGATGCGTGATCCAGTTATCTACCGCATCAAACACGAACACCACCATAGAACGGGTGATCAATGGTGTATTTATCCCATGTACGATTTTGCGCACGGTCAGTCAGATTCTATAGAGGGAATTACCCATTCTCTTTGTTCGCTTGAGTTTATCCACCACCGTCCATTGTACGATTGGTTTATCGAAAAACTAGGCATATTTCCTAGTAAACAGACTGAATTTGCTAGGATGAATGTGGAATATATGATCACCAGCAAACGGAAGTTGTTGAAGTTGGTCAAAGATAAGATAGTATCCGATTGGGATGATCCTAGGATGCCGACCATCTCAGGTATGAGGCGACGAGGTTATCCCCCTATGGCAATCCGTATTTTTTGCGATAAAGCAGGGGTTGCCAAAAGAGAAAATACAATAGAAATCAATTTACTGGAAGCTTGTGTTAGAGAAGAACTCAACAAAACAGCTGAAAGAACGATGGCCGTGTTAGATCCTATTAAACTAGTCATTCAAAATTATCTCAAGGGGAGTTCTGAAGTCCTCCACATGGAATTAAATCCCGAAGATCCAGATAGCGGACAACGGAACATATCTTTTTCATCGGAATTGTTCATCGAAAGAGATGATTTTATGAAGGATGCACCGAATAACTTTTTTAGAATGAAAGTGGGCGGGATGACCAGACTCAAACATGCATATATTTTGGAATGTACGGGTTTTAAAGAGGATGTAAACGGCGAGGTCGTAGAAGTATATGCCAACTATTTTCCAGAAAGTAAAAGTGGTCAGGACAACTCAGGTTTAAAAGTCAAAGGCACCATCCATTGGGTCAATGCCAATGATGCGGTAAATTGCGAAGTGCGGGTGTATGACCGTTTATTCACCCATCCTTCACCAGGTGAAGGTGTAGAAGATTTTATGGAACATGTCAACCGAGATTCACTCCAAACGGTTTCAACGGCAAAAATCGACCCAGGCTTATCAGATATCTATCAGTCACCAGGTAAATCCTTTCAGTTTTTTAGATTGGGATATTTTACCGTCGATGTAGATTCCACTAAAGACAACATCATATTTAACAAAACCGTAGGCTTGAAGGAAAGTTGGTCGAAGGAAAAAAAGTAGGGGAGTGGGTTAAGAATTTGACTCGATGTAAACTTATTTAAAGTTGTGCAAGGCAATAGTTCTCAAATAATGTTTTTACAATTTCTATCTGTTGGATTAATTGCTTACTAATCTATTGGGAAGCCATACATAATAGCTGTTTTAACTTGGAGGAATTGTTCAAATAAGTGTGTCTGGTTATGAAAATAATTATTTAAACATGATTGCAGTTAAATAAACAAAATAACATACTACCAAATAGTATATATAGTATCCATTTTTTAATCATGATTTTTCTATTTCCTTCAACATAAAATACTGATTTGCGAAAAGATAATTATGTCATTAGCTAGATGTCTAAAAAGTCAAAACTTTTGCCCATTTTAACATAAACAAAATTAGAATGGTCAATCCGCTACTTATGTATATAGCCACCTGCCAATACACGAGTCTTGTTCCCCATTGTTCCCACTTCTCCTCACCATATTCTTTTTTGTAAAAGCTACTGGTTAGCCTCCAAAAAAGATAGCTAAAAATGAAAATAAGAAATAAGGCTATGACCCAAATCAAGTCCATTGGCAGAATGTTGAACGTTACCACCGATTAATGAATGCAACATTTAGTAAAGGGAGAAACTGTTCTTCATCTCCTTTTCCAAAACTACACGATGGTGCAACGTTTGTTAAAACGGTAATAATACGAAAATTTATTATACAAAAGTTGGTTTGACCTTTGATTTTTTAGTTCGATAGCCAGAGTATATCTCGATCCTATTTTTTGAGTCATTTTAATATATACTAGGATTGAATGAACCATGGTGTGATATTTTATCAGTGAACCACATTCGTTTTGGGCAATTTCAAGTGGTTTTTACTAAAGCTATTTTCGTTTGAGTTATTTTCATGAGACCGAAGACATGAAATGAATGTGGTATGAGGCATTTCCATAAAATTTTATCAAAAATGATGCTTGTTTATAATACCTTTTAGATCGAATCTAGTGTTGAAGGTTATTTTATTTTTTGTCAAATGTTTTTAAGGTCCCCAAAGATTAAATACGTAGAATATATTAAAGACAAAAAAATGAACAATCATTTACTAACTCATATTATGTGGAGTTTCGTCGTGTAACCATACCGTATCGAGGACCCTCAATCCTTCATCAAAATAATCTCCTATGACATCCATTGTCATGTTACAAATCTCTTTAACTCTCGCCAGTTCTTTGGGATGGGCATCTTTGTGCCAGGCAAAAACAGTGTTGTTTTCTAACCAAGGAACTTCCCAATAATCATCTCCTCCATATCGATATAAAATGGTGAAATCATAGGAAAATTGTCGTTTTTCATCATAATGTAAACCCTGAGACATGAGATGTGCTAGATCAAATCCATCGGGGTCCATTTGTCCTAAAGCAAACAATTGGCCATCTTCATAGTTGATTTCAGAACCTTCAAACTCAAAATCTTGTCTGAATTGTTCAAGGCCACCATGGTATTTTTCGGTTACAGCACTTTTATTCACTATGAGGGTAAAAATGTCTAAATATATGGGCATATGTTGATTTATGATAATATAAGATATAAACGTTTAAGAAAGGATTTGGTTATTGGATGCTGGAACTGAAAGATTTGTACGATTTGAGGTTTTGTTTGAGTGGAGGAGTTGGTAAGACATCGAGTGGAACTCTTCAACTGGATTCATTTATTTTTATCGTCTATTTTGGTAAATGCCTTATTTTTTGTAGTCAAATTAAATTTATTTCGAAAAATTTGAATTCTTTCCAACTATTTTATCAAAAATTTCGTTTATCTTTATATAATGTTTTAAAATATTAGCCTCATGAAGTTTTTTTCACGACCTTTTCGAATAAAACTACAGTTTGTCCTATTAGCCTGTGTTATTGGTTTTAGTGCCTATTCTTATATTTATTTGGACATGCAAGAACCTATAAATGATGTTTTAGGTGTAAATTCTTTTGTGAAATCATCCATACAACCAGGAAAAGACACCGTTTTAGTCATTGTAAAAGCTCTACAAAATTTATTTGGCCCCGCATAAAAATGGTTAAAAAATATTTATATTAAAAGCATGGAGATATTCTTCATGCTTTTTTTTGCCGTATTACAGCGAACAAAGATGGAAGTGACTTTGCTCATAAAGACATTCCCGCTTATTTATTATCTTTGCAAGCTAATTTAAATCTAAGGAAAAATCATAATGGTTACAGTAAAAATCAAAAGTTTAGTTGTTTTTTTGACTTCGGTTTTATTGATGTTGACGGCTTACAACATCTCTCCATTCCAAGTACCGTCAACCGAAGAGGCTTTGGGTGAAATACTGTTTTTTGACCCTATTTTGTCTCAAGATAGCTCTATATCATGTGCATCTTGCCATAACCCAAAACTGGCGTTTGCTGACTCTGTGGCTATTAGTCCAGGCGTAGGTGGTGTTTTGGGTAGACGTAATGCACCATCGGTAATGAACATTGCTTCAAGAGATATATTTTTTTATGATGGCAGAGCTGCAACATTAGAAGAACAAATACATTTTCCCATTGAAGACCCTCTTGAAATGAATTTGGCAATGACTGATTTGGTCAGTCGATTGAAAAACCATCAAAAGTATTCTCTATGGTTTAAAAACATTTACAACGAAGAACCTAATGAAAAAAATATTGCCAAAGCAATTGCTGCTTTTGAAGCGAGCTTGGAGACCGACGAGTCTTTGTTTGACCAATATATGAATGGAGATAGAACAAAACTTACAGAATCTGCCAAAAGGGGTCGAAAGATATTTTTGAGTGAAGAAGCTAAGTGTTTTGATTGTCATTTTGGTCCTGATTTTACGGGCGACGAATTTAAAAACATTGGTTTGTACGACAAAGTAAAATATCATGATTTGGGTAGATATGAGGTGACCAAAGATTCGGCAGATATAGGCAAATTTAAGGTGCCAGGATTGAGAAACGTTGCCGTTACTGCTCCCTACATGCACGATGGAAGTTTCAAGACATTAAAAGATGTTTTGGGTTACTACAAAGACCCGTTTCAGCATGTGGCTCATCCTATCAATATGGACACAACGTTACTTAAACCTTTGTCTTTAACCGATCAGGATTTGGCCGACTTGGAAGCTTTTTTAGTTTCTTTGACGGATAATAGGTTTTTACATTTATTACCTAAAAGTAACTAAAACATAATAGGATCAAAAACCTTTTTTTCTTTTGAAAAGTCCTACCCAAATGCCATTTTTTTGTTGGAAATAAAGAGCATCTTTTTTTGTATATTCTAGAAAAAGAGCATCGGGAGCGTCATTAAATATGTTGGACAATAAGAGGTAAGACGTCGAATTTTGAAACCAATCAACAAAACTGACAGTTTGGTCGTTTAGTTTTAAATATTTTTCTGCAGCAAGCAAAGGGAAAAATGTAGCAACCTCTATTTTATCTATCTTTTGTTGTTCCAAATAACTTTCTGTTTTTCGATACAATTCAAAAAACGGACGATGGGCTAAACTAGCATCCCAACCTTGGGCTATTTGATTTGGATATATCCAAAAATGACCACTCAAAAGCCCAATGATAATTATGACAGAAACTATTTCTTTTAGTTTGTTACTGAAGGAACTTTGCCACAACAAACGACCAAAAAGAAACGAAACAACTAAATACAGCGGCAAATAATACCGGTGAGCAGTCAAACTTTCGAAAGCAATGGTGACCGAAATAAAGGTGATGGATAATAAAATAAGTAAGATTATCCAAGGCCTTTCAACAATAGATTTTTTTACTTTTGGATGGATGAGGAATAACACGAAGCCAAGCATAATAAAAATTCTCCCAAAATCTACCATTCTCCAAAGGAAGGTAAGGGCATTTTTAATATATCCAAGGAAGTCTACCATTGCAAAGCTTTCTGACCAAGGAGATTGTTGATGAAATCCTACCCAGTCTTTCATCACATAATGATAACCAAAATACAAAATGGATAGTATCATTCCTAGTATAAATGAGATCAACTGTTTTTTGTAAAGGATGGTATTTCCAACTCTTCTACCATAAAAAAAGTGGAAAATGAATAATACACAAACCAATATAAATCCCCGCATACTGACTATGCTCAGAATGGATATTAATACAGCCAAGAGTACAGGTTTTTGATTAAAGTAGAATACCAGAGCACCAAAAAATGCAGCTATCAATACCACATCCGGTGATACCAAAGTTGTTTGAGCCAGTAGGGTAGGATCTAAGACACAAAAAAGCAGGACCCAATAGCGTCTATAGTCTTCGAAGACCATAGAGCTAAGTTTAAATAATGCCCATGAAAGCAATATTAGCCAAGGTAGAATGGCGAAGTGAGATACAAATAAAGATTTACCAAATAGAACCCAAATGCTAGCCAAGTACATACCAAAAAAAGGAAGGTGGCCGCTGTCTATTTCTTGTGGAAGTAATAAAGAGGAAAAATTTCCATCGTAAAAAAAATGTGCCTGCTTGGATGCTAATTGTACCGTATCCCAAAAGAAAAAATCAAAAAGACTAATACTCCAAACACCTATTAATATACAAAGTGATAGGAAAAATGGACCATATTTTTTAAGAAACTCGACCATCACAACCTGTTACTTATAGTAAAGACTATAGGTGGAAGTGGTGTGTTTGTATCGATGTCTACAATTATGTTCCATGTAAAAATGGAGCCAAGGCCATATACACCACTGCGCCAGCAATATAGCCTAGGAAGGCTAGTAAGGTTATTTTTTTGAAATACCAAATGAAGTCAATTCGCTCCATTCCCATAGCGGCAACACCAGCGGCAGAACCAACAATCAACATACTTCCACCTGTTCCAGCAGCATAAGCTATAAAGTGCCAAACACTGTGGTCTAAAGGAAAGTTGTACATTCCCATGGAAGCAGCAACAAGCGGTACGTTGTCGATTATAGCAGACGTGATACCCAAAAGTATAACGACAATATTTTGATTAGGCACTGCATTTTCAAGTCCTTCAGCTAGATATCGCAAAGTGCCGACGCCACCTACCACCATGGTTTCTAGTGCGGCCACTGCCATTAATATTCCCAAGAAAAACAAAATACTGGACAGCTCAATACGTGATAAAGCCTTATGCGGAGAGTATTTATGCTTTAATTCTTCTGTGAAATTATCTTCAGGATGAACATATTCAGACACAAGCCAAACGACAGCCAAACTAAACATCATACCTACATAAGGAGGAAGATGGGTGATGGTCTTAAAAATAGGAACAAATATAATCATACCTAAACCTAGGAATAACATCGTACGGCTACTCAATAATTTACCTTCACCTTCGTCCGTTGTAGGATCAATGGTTACTTCTCCTTCAAATACCTTTTTTCTCAAAGCGAAAAAAAGTGGGATGATAGTACAAATAATTGAAGGTATGATCAAATTAATGACTAGGTTTTCTGTAGACACTTTTTTACCAATCCACAACATCGTGGTAGTTACGTCTCCAATAGGTGACCAGGCACCCCCAGCATTGGCAGCAATTATGACCATACAAACAAACCAAAGCCGCTCATTTCGATCCTTTATCAGTTTGCGCAGCAAACTAATCATCACGATGGTGGTGGTTAAATTGTCAATAATAGCAGAAAGGAAAAATGAAAGTACGGTGATAATGACGAGCAGTTTTTTCTTGTTTCTGGTTTGGACACTTTCTTTTAGTACTTCAAAACCTCTATGCATGTCAATTAACTCGACAATGGTCATGGCACCAATTAAGAAAATAAGTATTTCTGCAATTTTTCCTATGTGGTGTACAAGGGTAGCCGCAAAATGGTCCTGCGTTTCTTCAAGTTTCAGCAAATCCGTAATGCCCGATAAAGAATACAAATGGTCATGGCTGTCGATGACCTCGATAAGCCCTGCATTAAATCCTAAAGCGACTAACGCCCACATGGTTGCACCCATCAATAAAGCGGGTACCGTTTTGTCAAGTTTCAAAGGATGTTCAAACACTATAGTCAAATATCCTATAATGAATGTGAGAATTACCATTGCTATCATCGTCTACCTTTTTTTTAAAACCTCGCAAAGTTACACATTTCAAATCTTTCTATCATGTAATATGAAGAATATTTATATACTAAAATCGACTTAATAAATGTCTAATTGGTTATGATTTGCGTAAGTTTTATAATCAAACCGCGATTATTTGGGAAGGAAGTACTCCAAGACCAAAAATATTCCACACTACCTAACGGTAATTGAGCTAAAAGTATGTTTTCTATTCCAACACCTACTTCAAAATAGTTTTTTTGAACGGGATTATATAGGTGGTTGGCACTGACCAAAGTTTTAAAACTTGTCTTTTTTAACAATGGAATTTTGTCCATTATAAAACCGTTAAAATGATGTTTCCAATGTGTAGCAAAATAGTATTCATTGGTGCTATACGTGTAAAAAGGCAATAATTGAAACATGTTTTGTCGATTGCCATCTGGAATGACCCACTCATTGCCTAAAGGATGGAGGTAGTCCTGAAAAAATTCTGGTTTATGACCTAGTCTTCCCGCCCACATGACGCTATAGGAGAAATAACCCAATTGGTTTGTGTTGACATATGCGTCAAACACTCTGATTTTAGTGGTAGAAAATGGATTGGCATTTTTAATGGTTGGAAAACCGAATACATGTACAACATTAAATTGAGGTCCTTTTCCAGGCGAACGAACACGAAGGTTTGGATAGCTGCTATACGTTTGCCCAGGTGAATAATTGAAGTCAATTCCTATTTTTAGAATGTCATGTTCTCGGTACACACCTTCATCAGCAGCATGGTTGGGCTGGTTTTTTTGAAATATTCTATCCAAGTAAAAAAATGAAAAATCAGACTGTTTTTCTAGTGGTTTGCGGTTGGCATATTCAAGAGAAGTTTGCGCATAAAACCCGTTGAACCATTCTTTTGCATGATATAAACGAAGGAAATTTTTTTCAAATAGCCGAATGTAGTTTAAACGGTAGAAGAGGGATGACCAAGTATTACTTCGCAAAAGAATAGGCTCTATTTCATCGTATTGCGTATAACGGCGACCCAATTCTAAGCCAAATTTTCCTTTCAATTCCGGATTGTACTTTCTTTCGATTTGTAACGAAGGCTTAAGTTTTCTGTCTGAAAAACCATAGACTAAAAGTGGGTTAAATTCCCACGATCTCGTAAGTGAATCCTCCTTTACATATTGAATATACGCATTTAAATTCCAACCTTCAACTACATTAAACCTAACAAATGAAAGAGGATCTTGTATTTTGAAAGTTGTATTTTCAAATCTGTTGACATAACGATAGCCAAAAATTATATCTGAAAAGTTTAATTTATTTGATTTTCGGTCGATAGAGTCTTGATATGCTTTAGAATTCCAAATAATTTGTAAAGAATCTTTTTTTCGATAATCAACCACTTCTTCTTTTGTCAATGGTACAGGCCTATAATTTGCCCAATAGACCGAATCTTGTTTGAGGGCATCTTTCTCAACCTTAAACGACTCTTTGCTGGCAAACACGGAAGATAGATTTTGATTTATTTTATAATTTGAAAATATGTACGTAAAGTTTCCACCGATAGTAATTCCCAAAAAACTTCCTTTAAACAACATTGTTTGACTAAAAAGCGGCCATTCTCCCGATGGAAGTGGAAGGAATACTTGTTTGAATTGAAGAGTATCTACGAAACTTATTTTCAGACTATTCCCTGGAATTTTTACATCGAGACTGTGTACATTCCACGTGTCTCCGACGATGTAAATGTGCCCTTCCAACAAGGGGTTTGCTTGAGTTTTTGGTTCGACTTTTATTTTATAAATGGTTCTACCTTTTTCGTCAATATTCAAATTGATAAGTGTATATTTGTAATAAAATAAGGCTGCATCTCCAATGGGAGAAAGAACGGATCTTGCCATTTGGATGTAGTTGTTGTAAATGTCGATATTGGCCCAGGAAAATTGATTAGCTGTAAATAAGGAATTTGTTCCTGAAGTTTTTGAATTCAACATGACCTCTTTTGTCCGATCGGGAAACAAATAATAGTACTTGGATTGTGATTCGCTTAAATATATAATTCCTTGTCGCAAGCTATCCAAAATGCCATCCATGTCGTTTAGTTCACTTCCTAGTAGTTTTTCAGGAGCATTCAATATTTTAACCAAACCTTTGACGTAAAGATCAGCTTCTATACTTTGAAACCAATGTTTGTAGTCACTTCTTTTTGAAATTGCTTTTCGAATAATTGCATAGGCAGGATCTTCTCGGTCAGCAGTGATAACCATTTCTTCAATCAAACCAAAATCTTCTTCTAAGGTGACATCTTGTGTCATTAGACTACCTCGATATTGAAAAGTTTGTGTCTTTTTTTTATAACCAACATATTGAAAATGTAGTACAATTGTGCCATTTTGCTGTGGCATAAATTCGTACTCACCCAATTCATTACAAACAGTTCCATGTGTAGTATTTTCCTGATATACGGAAGCGTAAGCCAGGGGACTTCCATTTGTATCCATGATTTTTCCGCTTATTTGCCCAAAACTTGGGTGGACAAATACAATAACAAAGGTCCAAAGACTAAAGTCAGAAATTATTTTTTTAAGAAAATCTAATATAAAAAAGTCGTTAATTTTCACTGAGTCAACTTAAAAGAAAAGATCATGTGTAAGGCAATTGTCAAAACTATAAAAACCTCATTTGATTTTATAAAACACGAAGTAAAGGTAAAAAAGTTTGATAAAAATTTTTGATTTTGCAATTTTGAGAAAAGTCAAGATTTATTTAATCCAATCTAAAGGATGGTAATGTTTGTTTAAAAATCTATTTTAAATCGAACGTTTATCCTTCGCCCCGTTAAATTATTGGGAAGAGAATATTCTACGTTGGTCAGAGTTTTTATCCAAGTGACGGAAGCTTGATTTTTAATATTCAATAGATTAAACGCTTCAATACTTAACCAAGTACTTCTCGTAAATCGTAAAAAATGGTTGGGTTTTCTGCTGATCCATTCTTCTTTCCAAAGTTGGAATGAAAATCCAATGTCGACCCTTCGGTATGCTTTTAGCCGGAAGACGTTTCTAAATTCTAAATTATCTTGACGAGGACCAAAAGGAAGGCCGCTTCCTAAAGAAAAATTCAAATTGACTTTGACGTTTTCATTCCTTGGCAAATAGTCCTGGAAAAACATATTGACGGTAAAGAGTTGATCGGTAGGACGGGGCGCATCTGCCACATTGGTAGCTACGAGCATGGAGTCTATAATGGTCAATTCCTTGTGTTGAATGCCATTGATTGATTCTCTTGCCCTTAGAAAAGAAAAATTAACCCAAGACTCTGCTCCTTTCACAAATTCGCCATTGATTCTAAAATCTATTCCCGTAATATATCCTGTAGCATTATTCTCACCAGCATAACGAATCCTAACATTATCAATTTCGTAAGAAACCAAATCTTCCAACCTTTTGTAATATATTTCACTGATGATCTTAAAAGGCCTGTTACTCACAGCTTCCCAAATAAAATCATAGGCTAATCCACCGACCAAGTGAACTGATTTTTGTGATAAGAGATTTGTATTTACGGTTCCGTCGGGTCGTCTCATTTCCCTATAGAAAGGTGGCTGAACATAATATCCACCTGCAAGTTTAAAAGCTATATCTTTATTCCACCGCAAGGGTTTGTATAGAACTTGTAAACGAGGACTAGTGATAAATTCGGAACTAAGGTGATGATAAGAAAACCTCGAACCAAGGGTGATTTTCCATTCGTGTCCCGTATTTTCGTAACGGAATGTATTTTGAATGTAAGCGGTAAGTTTATGGTTTTGGATCGTGTTGTTGGATCGAATCACATTTTGCAATTCGATATTTTCACCTGAATAAGGTATATTATAATCTGCAGAATCCAATCGCTCCCATTCCTTCAAAAAATCTTCAAAAAATTCATGTTGATACTTTAATGACCATTGAATAAAATGACCTGTTACTGTATTGCCGAGCTTTGGTTTATTGATTTCTAGCCCACCTTTATATTCAGCATTATACACGGTATTAAAAAGAAAATTTCGAGCGTTCAAATGTTGGGTGCCTGATCCCAATACGGCCACTTCTTCTCCAGTGCTTTCACCAATATTGGCTTCAATTTGTGAAAGCCTGTATTGCCCAATGATGTCAAACTTCTCATCTTCATTAGCTCTATAAGCGGAAACGAGCCATTTCATGTAAAGTGGATTTTTTCGATTTTCTGGAACATAGGTCAAAGACAACCCAGTCATTCCATACGTAAATTCATCCTTTTCTTGTCCTTCAAAGGACGTGTTTAATTCGATTTGGAAAGCAAAATTTCCACTTTTACTTCTTCCTGAGGATGGAATAAAATGATAGGCACTTCGATTGAAATTTGCGATCAAGCCCAGTTGCAAAACTTTGGTTAAGTCATAACTCAAATAAGTTTGGATATCGCTAAAGACGGGAACATATTCACCTTTGATGTCTCTACTTCCTAGTAGATAAGCGTTACTTTTATATCTAGCACCAATGAGGTACCGGAATTTATTATACGCATTGGGTCCCATCCGTTTGCTCCCTTCAATTTGTGCACTAGCCCCTAGTAAGCTCGCACCTACACTAGCTCTAAATTCTTCGGGTCGTTTGTATCTAATGTCAAGAACGGAAGCCATTTTGTCGCCATACTTGCTTTCAAAACCACCTGATGAAAATTCAAGGTCTCTAATGAGATCAATATTTGGAAAACTTAAACCTTCTTGTTGTCCACCTCGAATTAACTGTGGTCGAAATATTTCAAAATCATTGACGTACACCAAGTTTTCGTCGTAGTTTCCACCTCTTACATTGTACTGTGAACTCAACTCGCCGCCTGAGCCTGTACTCACGCCAAGGGCAATACTTGGAAGAACACTCTCAAAATTGCCCGATGCATTGGGTAGTAATTTTAGTTCTGTTACTTCTTCTCGTACATTGCCTACATCATCTATTTTACCTGCTTTGACCGTGATTTCTAAGTCTAAAGCTTTAGGTACCATCTTTACGTTGATATTTCTATTCATGCCAGCACTTATGGAATTTAACTCCAATATAAAGTCTGAGTACCCAATCCTTGAAAAAATAATTTTAACTTTCGTATTGGCTGGAATCTTGATAGAATATTGGCCAGAAAGATCTGATTCATCGACTACAGAAGTGCCGTCAAGATTGACCGTCACATAGTCGATGCCCTGATTACTGTCAATATCTCGGATGATTCCGAAGAGGGTAGCTTCCTGAGCCAAAGCAAAAGATATAGAAATGAAGGTAGTTAGGAATAATAAAAATGATCGCATCATAAATTTTCAACCTTTTGTAAACGGTATTTAGGCATACAAAGTATGTGACCCAAGATTTTTGAGGTGGTAAATGGTTTGATGTGGATTTTCGGAACCAAAAACACTATTTCCTGCTACCAAGACTCTTGCACCTGCTTGTAAAATAGCTTCTGCATTTTGTAGTCCCACACCTCCGTCGATTTCTATAAGCACTGGAAGGTTTTTTATTGTGATCATTTCTTCCAATGCTTTGATCTTCAGAATTGTCTGATATATAAATTTTTGCCCTCCAAACCCAGGATTTACACTCATTAATATGACGATATCGCACAATTCTAGGACGTCTTCAAGCATAGAAACGGGTGAATGAGGGTTGAGGGCTACACCAGCAAGTGCACCCAACTTTTTAATCTGCTCCAAAGTGCGATGTAGATGGGTACAAGCTTCGTAATGAACAGATATATGGTCAGCTCCAGCATCCCTGAAATGGTCAATATACCGCTCAGGTTTTTCAATCATGAGGTGTACATCCAGTGGTTTTTTGGCATATTTTTTAATGACTTTTACAATGTCAGGTCCAAAAGAAATATTGGGAACAAAATGGCCATCCATTATATCGACATGAAACCAGTCTGCTTCGGTTTCGTTAATCATGTCTATATCTCGTTGTAAATGTCCAAAATCTGCAGACAAAAGAGAAGGGGCAATTAGATGTTTCATATACGTATCGTTACTTGGCAAAGGTACGGTATTTCACAAACAATAAAATAAGCAAGTTGCTGTTTTATCGAAACTTCTGTGAATGTATAGCTTTATTAGCATGGGCAAAGTAGCTTTTTTTAGCTATTAAGTATATGTTTAAGTCCCGTGGTTGTTCTAGAATTTAAGGCAGAGGTATATTTTTCATAAGATTACTGCCTTCAAAATCAAAATTCATTTTTGATAATTCGCCAAGTATTATTTTACCTTTCAAGATTAAATAAATGGGAACATTTTCGAACCATAGTTCTGCATAAACATCTGTTAAAAAGCCATCTTTTTCTATACCATGAATAGAAATACGACTCGATTTGTCTTTTTGTTGCATCAACAAGTCGTATTTTAAATCATTCAAAAACTTCGTAATTTTTTGTCGGTCATTGTTGGACATGTTTGTATTTTTCGAGAAAATGTAGACATGCATTTCTTCAATGGTCGAATTCAGGCTTTTTTCCTTATTTTGCAACATCCGGGTTACATCGCCTGATAAATTTAAGTGTTTAACTCCTTCGTCATTTCTAAATTTACGAAAGACATTGGCAATTTGATGTTGTGCTTGCACATGAGAAAATGCCATTGTAAGGATAAATATGGAGAAGATGGTTTTCATTTAAATTCTTTTATATGCTCTATTCCAACCCAAGCGCTCAAAGCTTATTTTGTCGATGTGGGTAGAAAATTCAAAGACTTGAATTTGAAACTTTTTGTGGTACAAAACGACTACTTTTTTAATCATAGTTTTAGTTTCAAGTGCTAAAACACTTATTGTTTCGTTATTGTCAGTGGATTGAAACCATTCAGCATATGCATCGTTTTTAATAATCTTTTTTTTGTGACCTTCCAGGATACGGGCTATTTTTTGTTCTTCCATATCGTTGATTTCTGTCATGTAATGATGTGCAGAAAGGATTTTGTCTGAAATGCGATTTAAGTTTGATTCAATTTCTGTTTTTGAAACGCCAAGTTTTATTCCTGATTTAATGGCTTTTTCGGATATTCTCCAATGGATAAATTCTTCGGTTGTTTCCAGGTCTTCAATAAATTTATCAAAGTTTTTTTGACTAGTAGCGGGTACTAACAAAAATACAAAGTACATAAATATTATAAAACGCATAATGAAAGGGTCAAAATTCAAAGATAAAATAAATCCAGAAAAAATGACACGTTTTAAGGATTTACTAAATGTTAAACTAAGAGGCGAATTTTTGTTAGTTGAAGTTGATTTTTCAATAAAAATTTGAATCTTAGAACAACTTTGTACAGTAAAAAATTATTTATTGCCGATTTTATCTAAATGTTCTGCTCCTTGGATATCAAGTTTTTTAGCCAATTTTGATAACTTACTCAGGTTAATATTGCCAGCAAAACTGATTAAAATAAAATCTTGTTTACTGCCTACAAACATTAACAACTCTTCAATTATACCATTTTTATCGAAAGTATAAAACTTGACAACAGATCCAGATTCTCTAACGGTTAGTAATTCTTCATAACCTTTGCCAGCTATACGTTTGTTTGCTTCTGTGAAGACTTGTTCTGGTTTTACTTTAGTACTCACTATTTTTAACCCTTTCAAATCTTTGAGAACCTCCACTACATCTGGGTCGGTATTTTCCGTAGATTTTGTAATCATTTGAAACATTTTAGGACTTACAAAAACCGTAGAAAAGTTTTCACTTTCTTGGTAGTCTTTAAAATATTTTTCAACGACATTACTTTGTCCTTGAACTAAAAACGCGGTTCCAAATGTCAACCATAATAAGGTAAAATATTTCATTTGATATGATTTAAAGTTTTTAAAGTAAAAATATAAGAAGTGTTGTACTTAACTATTCTTTAAAAATATTGGCTTTATCAACATTTCCTAATCCGATCGATATACTTTCAGTTCCCCGATTAAGTTTGCCAGATACCATGGCTAAAGCTTCCATGGTGACTCTATATGCTTCTTCGGGGTCTTCAATTTCGTGGATCAAACTAGCTTGGTTAGTTTCTGAAACGTTAGGTAGAAAGACAAACCAAGAAGCTAATCCAAGAACAAAAACGGCAGCTATAGCATAAATCCATTTAGTATATGTTTTTAAGCGAATGACTTTTGTTTCGCGGGCTTGCTGAATTACATTTTCCAAGGGAGGTAAAGAGTAGGATAGGGTTTCTTGTTGTGCTATGTATTCAAATAATGGAGAAAAAGCCTTGTGTTCTTCTGCTACATTACCTGTCCTATAATAGGCTTGAAGGGTTTTTTCTTCTTCCAAAGTTGTTTCCCCTTCCCAATATTTTTCCAACAAATGATGAATATCTTGACTCATATAATTCGAATATGATTTTTTAATAATTTTTCTTTTAATGTTTTTCGAGCTCGATGTAAACTAACTTTTACAAAATCCAGAGAATTGTCGGTCATATCTGCAATTTCCTGATAAGTATAACCTTCGACATCTCTTAAGTGAATGATGGCTTTTTGTTTTTCGGGCAATTCATTCAACATTTTCATAATGCCTGACATCTTCTCATTTCGTTCGTATTCCTGTTCAGGTGTTGCTTCCTTATCAGAAATGTTTCGATGTTCTTCAATATCTGAAGGTCGCATTTTTTTAGATCTGATTTTGTCAATGGCTAGATTTCTCGCCACTGTCATACACCAGGCTTCCTTGTTTTCTATCTCGATATACTGCTCTTTTTTACGCCAGATTTTTACCAGCAATTCTTGCATGATGTCTTCTGTGTGCATGATATCGCCAACTATATTGAGAACAAACCGATACACTTTATCTTTAAAAGGTAGCTGCAATATTTTTTGTTCGTCTCTCAGTTCCTGTGTCATAGACGATGATATTTTATTTTAGTTACAAAAATGTTAATTTTCTTTTGTTGAGGCTTGTATTAATTTTTTTCCAACACCACATTTCAGAAGTGCATCATGAATCGAATCGCTATCTTTTATTCCTAGTAATAATGGTTTTTTTGCCTCATTAAAGTGAATCATCAGGGCTTTATTACCTT
This sequence comes from Saprospiraceae bacterium, assembly GCA_049290115.1. GTDB lineage: Bacteria > Bacteroidota > Bacteroidia > Chitinophagales > Saprospiraceae > OLB9. The sequence continues at coordinate 27,466 of JBATMZ010000111.1, forward strand.
GCATGATATAGGCTTTACTTTTAAAATTATATCGAATTCCATAACCTCCAAAGTCGAGGATAGGTTTATATTTTATTATTTCTACTTGTTTGATTTCGTCCCAAGGAATATTCTTTTCTTTTCTGTGAAATGGAAAAAATCGGTAATGAATACCTTTGCTAGAATAAAAAGTATCAAGTCTAAGGATTTTGAACACTAAGATAAAAATGATAATAGAGGTCACACTTACATTCCAATAAACCAAATCAGTCTCCATTAAGACTCTATAAAGTATTAAATTCATCACTGCTGCTAAAGCAAATAAAATGAACAAGATTAAATCGTCCATTTTTTGACTTTCTCGAAAAATATAGTTTTGCTCTAACATGAAAGGATTATAGGTATACTCAAAATGTAACTTTTCGTTGAAGTGTCTGACCGTCTCGGATAAATGTAACAATAACGGTTTGTCCTGCGACAAATGTAGCCAATGCCTTCATATAGGATTGCATGTCCTCAATATTTTGATCCGCCAATTGGATGACGATGTCTCCTTTTTCTAGTCCAGCTGTAGAAGCAGGTTTTCCATCTCGAACACCATCTAATCTCATACCTTTTCCGTCGAATAAATAATCCGGCATAACGCCAAGTGTTACGGTAAACGTTCGGGTTGAAGGGGCTGGATCATTGGTTTTCGTAAACAAAACTTTTCCTTTTGAATCTAATTTCCCTACGGTAAAATATATAAATTCCCCTACGGTTTGCAGTCCTGAATAATTAATTAAATGTGCATCATCACTTGGTTTATGATAATCTTCATGCTGGCCCGTAAAAAAGCTCAATACCGGAATTTCGGCATTATAAAATGACATGTGATCTGAAGCTCCCACTCCACTATATTCTTTTTTAATATGTAATGTTGGTTTTTTAATTTCATCAATGACTGCTTCAAAAACTGGAGAAGTACCAATTCCTCCGACAAGTAGTTTTTTATCTGTGCTTAATCTTCCAATCATATCCATATTAATCATATAGTTGATTTTGTTTTTATCAACTGTTGGGTTATTAATGAAAAAATTGGAACCAAGCAAACCCTTTTCTTCTCCTGAAAAAGCAATAAAAAGGTAATTATTGTTTTTAAATTTTCCTTTTTTTAAAGATTCTGCAAGATATAATAAGCCAATAACCCCACTAGCATTATCGTCGGCCCCATTGTGAATAGCTCTTTCACCCACATGTAAGGAGCCACTATCACCATATCCAAGGTGATCGTAATGAGCACCTATAACAACTGTATTTGGTGCACCGTTATCAATAAATCCTATAATGTTTGTCCCTTTGATCTCGGGGTCTTTTTCTGTAATTTCGGCATGGGGGTGTGCTTTTAATTTTTTCCTAAAAGTTTGAAAATAGGTGTTCTTTTCACCTTTTGGTATCAGGCCAATCTCTTCAAATCTCGATGTGATGTAGTCGGCGGCCATTTTTTCGCCTTTTTGACCTGTTTCTCTCCCTTCCATTTCATCGGAGGATAAGGTTAACAAATCCACTGCCATGGTTTGCATTGGATATTTGATAGGTAGTTTGTTAGGCGAGGAACAACTAGTAATAAATAAAAAAAGACAGAGTAAAAATGAAAAGGTACGCAACATTGGATACAAATTTTGTGTAAAAATAGGACTTTTACCCAATTGAGGCTTCATAAACGCCATCAATTATAGAATAGTCTAAAAAAGGAATGGTTAAAAGCAAAAAAAAGCTGTCTGAAAAATCAAACAGCTTTAATATGTTTTATTTGGAAATATTAGTTTTGCTTTAATCGTTCTAGAACGCCACCATTGTCGATGACAACCTCCGATGTTTTAAAACCTCGGTTAAGGGCTTGGATCTGTGCTGCTTTAGCTTCTTCAATATTCTCATAACCGGCAAGAATAAAAATGGTCCAAATGCCTTTTGTCCATTGTTCAATCCTACCAATATCTTTTACCTTATTGATATCAAACCAGATGGGATCTTCATAAGAAGCTAGACGTACTTTATATTTACTGCCACTACCATATGTTTTTGATGGTGTATTTTCAATATTGTTGCTGGAAAAAGTAGAACTTTCGTTTCCTGATTGATCCAGTTTCCCAATGAGTAATTCCATATTGGAATGAATGAGTGATTCGTGTGTCATAAAGGCATCGCCAAAACCTTTCCTTCTGACTTTTTTAAGGACTTCTTCGGCCTCATTTCTTTCCATAAAATAGCCCAACCTCACCTTTATGAGCTGATTTACTTCCATTTTATAAATATTACCAAACTCAATCAAAGAACTGAATTTGGATAAATTGGGCTCAAGCTGTGTTACAGAAGCCAGCTGAATAAAAAATACCTCACTTGTGGGAGCGATGTTGCCTAAGGAAATTCTTCTTGCACCTTCTAGAGAGACTTCTAATACAGGGTAGCCTACCGTATTTCTGTCAAATTCTGGTAGTATAAAAACTGAATTTGTTTTTACTTCACTGGATGTATTAGTTAGTGCAACTGTCCTTGAAGTGCTATTAGGTGTTGCAGATTTTTTTTCTTCTAAACTTTCTAATGATAAAGCAGGTGGTACAAGATTTACTACTATGGCGGACAATAATGGTTCTTCGTCGCCTATAACCTGGATTGCTTTATAGATATCGTGATCTCCTTTTCCTCCTAGTCGGTTTGAAGTGATGAACAATTCACCTTTAGAGTTTAACGTTGGGAAATAGTCATCTCCAATAGAATTAATACCATGACCCATGTTTTCAACCGCAGTCCATATTCCGTTAACAACGCGAGTTTTAAAAATGTCATAACCACCTAAACCAAAATGGTAATCCGATGAAAAAAACATTTCCCCATTATTGTAATAGGGTGTTATTTCATTACCGTCTGTGTTAACTTCTTTTCCAAGATTAACGGGCAAAGACCAAAAACCATCTTTATGATAGCTAACATACAAATCAAATCCTCCAAACCCACCTGGCCTATTGGATGAAAAATAAAGGGCTTTACCATCGTAAGCGAAATGCGCACTGTGAATAGAAGAACCAACTTCGTTGTGAACAAAGGATTTCTGCTCTAAAATTTCACCATTTTTGCTCAATTTTACTAGATATAATACGCCTGATTTTTTATCACAACGGATATTACAATCCTCCGTCATTTTAGACTCTACCAAAGCACAATATTCGCCATTGCTTGAAAAGCTCAAAGGCCCGATTTCGTCCAATTTATTATTTAGGCCCTTGATAAAATGATGCTTTTTATTGGTATAAAAATAGCTTTTTTGAACACCAGAAAATTGATTACTTGTTTTTTGCATTTCATCCATCAAAATATCAGTTCTGAAAGATGAAAAAACAGGAACATTATTATAAAATGTCAAACCAAAATCAGAAGCACTACTATTATAGGGCATCGAGATGATGTCAAATTTTGATTCTATGGACATAGCATACATTGCATAATCTACACTTTGTACCAAATGATCACCATGGTGTGATTCAATTTGACTATATTTTTGAAAATTTATTTTTGCTTCTTCGTAGCGTCCAACTTGCTTTAATGATTGGCCGTATAGGGAATAAGCCCTTGGTGGGATGTTTGACATGTGAACCACCTTCTCTAACCTGAATATACAATCATTCCACTGTCCAAGTGCATAATGACACTCTGCTAGAGATATATGCCCTTCTATGTCAGCTGGGTTGCCAGATAAATAATTCAATAAGCCACTTTTTGCTTCGGTAAAAGAACCTGCGTCATATTGTAATTTGGCCTTGTAAAGGGCTTTTTGTGCTTGGAGCGAACATAAGCCGAAAAATAGGAACAAGGCAAGGGCGATGTTTCTTTTATTATTCATAAACCTAGTCTTGAAATGTATAAAATATATTACAAAATACAAATATACGTACAAAATTGATTATTTGGTATATAATATATTAAAAAATTATATAATTTGTTGTATATTTCGTCATATTTATCAAAATGAATGACCGTTTATTTTTGGAAGTGTGTTGTCAATTTATGCTCAAATATGTTATTCATAGCGACATATTTTAATGTAACAAATGATTTAATCCATGTACATTCGTATATTTGTTGTTTAAGAAATTATTCATATGAGATTGGGATTTAAAAGATTTATAGGGATAATCATCATGGTATTGGGGCCCAAAGTGTCTCAATCACAGATTGTAGTTCCCAATGAATATATTATCCAATGGAGTAATGACGAAGCAGCGCAACAATTTTATACGTCCAGTTTAGAAAACCGATCAAATTCAAATTCCTATCATCGAAGAATTTTGACAAATCCGCTTTGTATTGATGTTGTGAAATTAGATGATGATCAAGCTAAAAAAATACTACCAACGCTTCGGAAGAATCCTGGAGTAGTCTATATTCAAGAAAATAGGATTATCGAACAAAGAGCCATTCCCGATGATCCACAGTTTGCACAACAATGGCAATATATTAATAACGGAGTTGGAGGAGTGGCCAATGCTGATTTAGATATGGATTTGGCATGGGATATTACTAAGGGAGGGACTACTTCAAGTGGAGATACCATTGTTGTTTGTGTCATTGATGAAGGCATCAATATCGATCACCCAGATTTACAAGGTAATCTTTGGATCAACAAGTTGGAAATTTCCAATAATGGCATAGATGACGATTTAAACGGGTATATAGATGATCACAAAGGATGGAATATTACAACTAACAATGATGATTTGTCTGAAGGAGGAAGTCATGGTACGCCTGTTTCTGGGATTGTTGGTGCTAAAGGTAATAATGGAATTGGGGTTAGTGGTGTCAATTGGAATGTGAAAGTTATGTTTGTGAAATATGGTTCAGCAACAGAAGCCAACGCCCTTGCTTCCTATGCTTATGCTTATACAATGCGAAAAATTTACAATGAGACAAACGGAAGTAAAGGTGCTTTTGTCGTAGCCACAAATGCTTCATGGGGAATCAACGATTTATTTGCTAAAGATGCCCCAATTTGGTGTCAAATGTACGACTTGTTGGGTGAAGTGGGTGTGCTGAGTTGTGGTGCTACAACCAACAGAGATGTCAACGTAGATATTAGTGGTGATATGCCTACTACTTGTGAAAGCCCTTTTTTAATTAGTGTAACCAATATGAATAGGTCTGACCTAAAACTAACAGGAGCAGGGTATGGTGCGAAGTCAATTGATCTTGGAGCTTATGGGCATCAAGCGTTTACCTTATCCAGAACTGGTTATGCTGCTTTTGGCGGTACTTCGGGTGCTACACCTCATGTAGCAGGAACAATTGCTTTGATGTATTCTGTCCCTTGCACAAAAATTCAGCAACTTGTTAAAAGCAACCCATCATCTGCAGCGCTGATTGTAAGAGATATGTTGCTTCATGGTGTAGTTGATAATCCTAGTCTCAAAACAATTACTACGACGGAAGGAAGACTAAATACACACAGAGCTATACAAAATATGGAAAGTCTTTGTTTGAATTGTGCTCCACCTGCAGGAATGTATATCAAAGAAGAATCATCAAATGCAAGGATATTTTGGGAAAATGACAATATTGGACAAATAGGCTTGAGATATAGAAAGGTGGGCAAAACAAACTGGGAATTGGTACCTAATATTCAATTAGGACACGAATTGGTGGGTCTTGATTTTTGTACAGAATACGAACTGCAGTTGTCGAGTTCTTGTGGACTTTTACCTACTCAATACAGTTATTCTTTATATTTCTATTCTGGAGGTTGTTGTCCAAAACCAGAAGCGTTTCATACTACTTATATCGAGAGAGATTTGGTTTTGGATTGGACTTTTAATGAAACGAGTGATTTTCAACATGAAATTAAGGTCACAGACATTTTAGGAAACACCCATATTTATCATGTGGATTCTAACCAATTAATTATAAAAGATATTGATGAGTGTCAGTGGTTTAGCGTAGATGTTTTGTCTCATTGTACTTTATATAACACTTTTTCACAGGAAAATACAACTTATATACTACATTCGGATTGTGGTTCTTGTACCGATACTTCTTATTGTACATTTTCTAAAAAAAATACGAAGGACGAATGGATACAAAAAGTACAATTTGGTGAATTGTCCAACGATTCTGGAATTAACCAAAATGGATACGGAAATTATATGGGAGTAGGCATTTCATTATTTAATCCCGATAGTGTGTATGTATTGTCAATTACACCGGGATTTAGTGCAGGTGCTTTTACAGAACACTACAATGTTTTCATTGATTTTAATCAAAATAGTGTTTTTGAAGCTAGCGAAAGAATGGTCAATCAAAAAACTTCTTCGGCAAGTGGAATTACAAATAATATTCAAATTCCAGGAGACGCACTACTAGGTACGACAAGAATGAGGATAATCATGGCTTTCCAAAATCACGACGAACCCTGTGATCAATTTGCATTTGAATATGGAGAAATAGAAGATTACTGTATCGAAATTTCTACCAGACAAATAAATTGTGTTTTGAACGGAGGTGTTACTATCGACTCAGCTAGTGAGAATAGTATTTTGGTTTCATTTGATACTTTGAATAGAGCTTTGTCTTATCTCGTACTGTATAAAAAAGAGAATCAAATAAATTATGATTCTATTTTTGTGGGGGGTAGTCCATTTTTGCTTTCAGGATTGGATTCATGTAAAAAATATTCCCTTAAAATTGCGCCGGATTGTGGTTTAGGTGACCTAATATTCACTTTGGATATGCCTTTTGTTTCACCTTGTAGAACGACCACAAACCAAAATGAAAAGAGAAAAAAAATATTGGTTTTTCCTAATCCATCAAATGAAAGTTTTACCGTAGAAACCTTAGAATATAATATAGACCAAATATATGTTACTACAGTTTTAGGAGAAGTTGTAGACATTAAAATCGAAAAGGAAAACGATAAATTTTTTATAGTTTGGCCCTCATCCATACCAAAAGGAATGTATTTATTGATCCTCACTTTTCAATCGGAAACTTTTATTTCAAAGATTGTCAAACAATAATGGGTATTTAGGTTTTAATGTAAACCTATCATATATTTTGTAAAAGTTGATCCTGAAGAAGTTGTAATCAACACTGGATATATTCCCCCTCCTTTGGAACATTCTATAAATGATGATTCACCGTACAATAAAGATCCTTGGTGTACCACAGTGCCCATTAGATTAAATACTTTAACCATTATTTTTTCACCTTTATGTTCATTGATAATATTGAACCCAGAAAGGAAAGGATTGGGAAAAATGTGAACAAGTTGTTCTAAATGAATAGCCTTAGAAGAAACTTGGTTTTCCACTAAACCACTGCGCTGGTTTTGCAATACTTTTCGCATGTGGCTTACTTGATCTTTTGTGAAAGTATTTTGGCAAGATTCATCGGCATAATCCATATAGTTTTCTAACATATCTGGCAAATCATTGGACGGGTCAGTACAAGTATTTCTAGTCTTATCACAAGAAAAACCTGTTTGTTCGCCTTGGTTAGGGGTATCTTCCATGCCATCATCGGCATCACAACTAGAACCACCAAAAATACCACCTCCGTCACCCCAGATATGTCGAAGACCTAAATAATGACCTACTTCATGGGTGCATGTCCGACCTCTTGAATCGTAGTTCGACCCTTGAAAAACCAATTTATTTGGGTTGTTGCTTCCTACGATTCTAAAATCTAAAACCACCCCATCGACACCGGCCGAAGGAGCATTACTTTGGTCTGGCCAATTAGATAGTCCTGCGGGAGGATATGCATAACCCAAAATTTGACCACCAATAAAGGGTATCGGACGTATATTACAAATCCAAATATTTAGATGTTTTTCAGGGTTAAGCGCATCACTTCCACCATTGGCTGACCTTTTAACATTGTCTGGAAGACCAGATAAACTTAAAGCAAAATTACTATTGGTTTTTACTCTTTTTATATCTTTTAGCGAAAACTCTATTTGTGCATCAGCTTGCCTGTCCTTAAAAATAGACCGAATATCAAATCGATTTTCATTTTGTAATCTATAGTCTTTGTTCAGTAAATTAATTTGATTTTCAAGAATGGAATCATGCAGATTTTCAGCCGCATCTTTCCAAACAACATGAAATACAACATCGATAGTATAAACATCATTGCGTCCGGACTCTAATTCTTTGGTATCTTTTATATCATTAAACGTTTTTTCAACGACTTTTTTAAATCCAGGATACTCTTTTTCATAAGCATTGAGTAAGAGTTCATTCCCACATTTTTCAGAAAATACTGGTTGTGCACACAGTTCGAAACACAATATTGACCCAAAAAGACACATCGTGGTTATAGTAATCGGAAGTAATTGTTTTGTTGGCATATAAGTTAGTAATAAAAAAAGACAAATTAAAACCTTCTAAAATGAAAAAAGATCAATACAATCTCAAATATAATCTTCAAAATTGATATCTAGCTTAACCTTAGTGAAGAATTTAGTTTCTGACTTGAATTTTCTTTAATAATTGTTAACATAAGCAACAAACCACATTCAATATTGTTAGTTTTTGAAAATAGGGTGTAATTTTGCACCTTGAAATAAAATATTGTAATTTAAACAGAAATTAATGGCAATAATTATCACGGACGAATGTATAAATTGTGGTGCTTGTGAACCAGAATGTCCTAATAATGCTATATACGAAGGTGGAGTCGATTGGTCATTAAAAGAAGGGACAGGGATTAAGGGTGCTTATACAATGGAAGATGGTACTGTCATCAATGCTGAAGAAAAACAAAAACCTGTTAGTGATGATTTTTACTTTATTGTCCCAGACAAATGTACGGAATGTGTAGGTTTTCACGAAGAACCGCAATGTGCTGCAGTTTGCCCGGTTGATTGTTGTGTTCCAGATCCAGATAGAGAAGAAAGTAAAGAAAAACTATTGGATAGAAAAGAAAAACTTCACTTGTAAGCCAAAATATTTTTTAGAGGACTTTTTACTTTAAATAAACGAAAGCATTAATTATTCTTTCGAATGATTAAGGTATCTAAAACATTTAATACACCATTATTTTGAATTGTATTTCCGCTAGGATTTACATGTTGATCTTCAATGTCCAAGTGACCTATATGTAGTGTACCGTTGTTTATTATTGCTTTACTTCCTGATGACGCATTGGTTCTCAAAGATAAATTATTGATAGTGACTTGTATATCGCTTAAAATTTCAAAAATGGGAGATTCGTCATTTATCATATCAATGATAATCTCACTTGGTTGATCATGCCACAAAAACAAATTTTTATTTAAAATAATCGGCTGTTGTAATAAAATAGGATCATAGGTAACTGAAGGCATAAAGCTAATTGAATCATTATTTACTGCACAATCAATCGCTTTTCGAAGAGATCCTTTTCCAAAATCAGCCACCGTAAAAACAGATTGGCAAGGGACTATCGATACAGGTTTAGATATTTTGCGTTCCACATTGATGTCTGGGGTGACCAAACGCACAGAATTATGAACTAGTGGCTCTACCAGTACAAAACTTATATCATCTATATTCCAACCTACGTTTGATCCTGAAACACCATTATACAATACAAATCTAATTTGGATCATTTGATCTTTGTAAGATGAAAGATTTACACTTGTGTGAATATATCCATTACTATTCCCACTGAAAGCCAGAGATTCTGGGTTGTTATTTATATAGCCATTGTACCCATTTTCAGTCATTAAACTTCTAGCGTCTGTCCAGATTATTCCCCCATCTTTACTAATTTGCACAAGACCTCCGTCCCAATTTGATTCTATATTAAATTGATGCCAAAATTGCAATTGCGCATTTTGTCCAACTAATATGCTAGTATCTAATGTTAAGTATACATGTGCTTCGGACGAAATATTTGGTGCAAACCAACAGAAATTCCCAGTTTTGGGATTAACATTATCTTTCGTCCAATTACTTTGTGAAGGCTTTGTAGAAAATGTTTTCCATCTTTGATTGGTTACTTCCACACCATCGGTAAAACTATAGGATGCTGTTGAAACATTCATTGGTACTTTTACCTTAAAGTATCTAAATATTGTGTCCCCTGGCGTTATATCAAATGCTGGAAATTCTACCATGTTATTGACAAAAAAACCTCCATCGGTCGCACTTCCATCCACATAATCTGTGTTGGATGATAAAGTATCAATCAATCTAATGTTTTGAATACTCGTATGATGATTATTGACTAACTGAAAACTATAGGTAATGGTATCACTTGGAGAAACATAATTTTGATCGGCCGTTTTTGTAATGGAAAGATGGCAATTAGGAGGTAAATCAAAGGCTTGAATTCCATCAGACCGACTAAAAGAACTTCCTTGATCAGCACTATAGCCTAAACCTCTTTTAGCAAAAGCATTCCAAATCAAACATTGATGTGCTCCATTGTACATAAGTTGATCGGCAAGTAATATGGCATCTCTTCCATCTATAAATCCTGGAAAACAAGGTTGCAGTTTCAAACCTTCAGTTACCAAAGTCATGGCTATATTATTCCCTCCTATTCCATAATATACGTTAGGGTCAAATCCATATTTTTCAATAAGTGCCCATGTCATTTCCCAAAGTAAAGCGCACCATACAGAACCAACACCATGCGGAACACTAACAGTTGTAATACTGGCATAAGTATGAGGATTGATTGTCAAACTGGTAGAATATTTGTAAGGCCTAATACCAGCCCCAGTGGGTAGTTGCCCTAAGACATAAGTGCCAATACCTCTTCCAGATTCAGGTAAATCTCCTTGCTTCATAGTTAGCATAAGTCCATACCAATCACTCCACCCTTCTCCCATTTGTTCTTGGTTTGACAAGCAACTTGTATTGGCTCCGCCTCCCGTCAAACGATTAGAAATACCGTGTGCATATTCGTGCACTATAACTCCATTGTCAAAATCAGAATCAAAAGGTACACCGCCGAGCCCAATTAAGCTAACCAAGTTATTTTGTAAATAGATTTTAATACTGTCACAAGTTGTTTTAGCTACCATGACTGAGGGAATAGTGACTTGGTTTCCATTTGCTCCAGGTGTCATCGCAAAAGATGCTCCTGAGACATTATTACAAATGATGACAGCAATAGCCCCTGCATTTTGGGCATTGAGGCATTTGGTGCCAAATTCGCAAGTACCCCGGTCAATTAACGCAATTTTACCTTGTATTTCATTTGCATTAACCAAAGCATTACACCCTAATGAAGAGTTGTTGGATCCATCATTTGCCAATACTACTTGATGACTTATATTGTAAATTAAAGGGCCAAAACTTGCCTTGGCAGCAGAATAATTACCTTGGATATTATTTGGCTCATCAATTGTACATGTCAAGGTACTAGTGGCAGCGCTCCATAAATACATTTGCATTCTGGGGTTGGACCCATCTGGAGGAGTAGAAAAATTGGCATTATTGGTTCCACTACCATCCATAGCATCAGCTAAAACATAATCATTTTGATTCCCTCCTTTTCCATAGTTGTTTTGTTGGAAATTGCCAGCTGCTTCTGTAAAACCATATTGGTAAATAACGTCATGTATGATATTATTCCAATAAAATAAATTACTTAGGCCTGCATCTTGATTCTGATGAGGGTGAAGGCCAAAGTGTAAAGGAAAGTCAAAGACCAAATTATTTCCACCTTCTACTCTTTGTCCAGCAGTACCGTTATTTGCATCTTTATCCTCCTGAGTCAGAACATTATTACCACGACTATAAGTATATTCAGGACCCGGCAATCCATTGGTGTCATGCCAACCATAAGGAGAAGCATTTAAATCGGCAGGGTTAACAACAAGGGTACGTTCCCCTTGGATTGGGCTTTCTAAACCAAGAGGAAACACGTTGTAACTACTTCCATCCAAAGGAGTAAAAAATTTATTAAATCCTACATATTTGTTGATATTAGTGTGGTCACTCTGTGATGTAGATTGGCAAGAAGCGCTATGTAAGTGCTGTGATGATGGATGAAAACATTGAACCATCCAATTAATACTATCCAATATTTCTCCCGTTTCAACATCAACTCTTACACTCCACCAAGCTTTCCCATTAGGTGGAAGCACATTTAAATCCCATGATAATCGAAGAAAACCATCCTCTGTTTGTTGGTACATAAGTTTGACAGGAATGTCTTCTAAAGATACATTTTTGTCTCTAAAAATTTGTTTTTGTTCAGATCCTGAACTTATCTCTATGGGGCCTGAATTTACTTGGCCAGTATATTTAAAATGGTCTATCACTAAGTTAATGGCCTGCTGCGGTGAAATTTTGATTGTTGAAGGGGAAATTCTTTTTTCTATATTCCTAAATAACTGGTTGTTGATGGCGACGAGCGTATCGTTTTGTTCTATATGGGCGCTAATCAATGATTGATGCACTAAAATACCACTATATCTTTGATTACAATAATAGTGTTTTATTTTACTCACCGAACTCTCGTGGTGATGAGTTACTACTATATCAGAATAATCCGAAGGCGCAAGATTATTTATCCGACAATCTTTGTCAATATATGACCTGATAATGTCAGGAGGCGATTGTGACTTGCCTATAAAAACAAACAATATACAGGTTAAAATAATGTAAAATACTCTAAACATTATGCAAATTTCAAACAATAAGGTGTATTCTTTTTAGGAATACTTGAGATTTAATTTAGGCACAAAACAATGAAGAAAAATTGAATTTTCCTTATTCTTAGGCTAATTTATTACAAAAATTAGCCTAAAATTTTAATAAACCCTTCCTTAGTTAAAGGTTAATAATCAACGCATTAAATATTTATATGATGTGTTAAAAAGGAGTTTCAACCGTAAATGACATCATTTTCTTGGTAACAGGGTGTTGAAAGGATATATGTTCTGCATGTAGGTATAATCGCTCATCTGAAACACCATATAAGTCATCACCCAATATTGGTATTCCTAGACCGTCTTTATGCGCACTATGCACTCTGAGTTGGTGGGTGCGACCTGTTAATGGTATGAACAGAATTCTGGTACGCCCGTTTAAGGTCTCAATTTTTTTCCATAAAGTCGTGGATGGTTTTCCATGTTCAAAACAAATTAATTGCCTTGGCCTGTTGTCCAGATCAACCCGAAGGGGAAGGTCAATTCTTCCTTCTGTTTTTTGTAATTCTCCATCCAAAATAGCAATATACCTCTTCTGAATTTTTTTGTCTAAAAATTGTTTTTGTAAATGGATATAGCCTTCTTTACTTTTTGCTGCTACCATAATTCCAGAAGTAGACATATCAAGTCTATGCACTAACAAAGGCCCTGAAGCATCTGGATAAGCTTTTTTTAGGCGCTCTAAAACAGAATCTTTTTGTAATTTTCCTGGAACACTTAAAAAGGGCTGTGGTTTATTGAGGACGATAATGGACTCATCTTCATAGATGACAGGGACCTCCTCACCTAAAACAGGCAAAATTTCAGACAGAGGATCAACATGAAGTCCAACCAACATATGGTTTAAGATTGGATAACATTTAAGGCGGCAAGCTGGATAATATTGACGATGTTTTCGTATTTCGGAACTAGGTGCTTTTCCCCACCAAAATTCAGCTAACGCCAGTGGTATAAGCTGGTTTTTATAAGCAAATTGTAAAAGTTTAGGGGCGCTACATTCACCTGCCCCAGACGGAGGTAAATGATTATCTGAACTAATAAAAATATTTTTCAGACTTTTTTCCTCTCCAAGCGCATTTAGAAAAGTATATTTTTCAAACAAACTTTGTTGTAGGTTGGCGGATAGTTTTTTTCGCTGTTCTTTTAACTGTTGTATGGGTTGATTCAATTTTTTAATCTTTTCCTCCCAATTAGCGGTATTTATTTTGCATTTTCTACGAAAATCTTTCATTTCAAAATGCTGACGGGCACTTTCATTATTTAATTTTAGTAATAAATCACCAGTAGGATCGTGAATACCTTTATTCATTATCTTTTGACGTAATTCATCTCTTGTTTTTTTATCATGATTATGTTGGTCCTTTAATTTTTGTACTTCCTCTTCAAAATATTTAATACTATTAGTCCAATTTTCTTTTGTTTGTAATAAATGTAGGGATGATTCCATAGTGGAAATTTTATGGTTCAGCCCATTAATTTTAACTTCCATTACTTTGTAAAAACCACCTTCTTCAAATGTGTCAAAAACTGGAGGGACAAACCCTTTAATGAAGTTTCCACCTTCAAGTTTTCCTGAAAATGCGACGAGATAACCCATGTTTCCCTTATCATCTTTGGCTACAAGTACGCCTACCATTTTGCCAAGGCCACTTTCACCAATTAAACCAAAATCATGTCCAAAATTTTTTAAGAGCAAATTTTCTTGAACTTCCTTAACGGCGATTTTAGCTATTTCTGGTACTTTGTAATCAAAAGGGTTGTTAAGTTTAGTAGGAATAGGAACGCCTTCAAGTTTTTGATGAAAAGGTGTAAAATATTCCTGTAAAATTGACAAAAAAGGTGTCATAAAATAAAATGGATAATCATCCACAAAATAAAGAAGAACTTCCTTAACCAACCCGATTTTTACGGAGAAACCAAAACAATGAGTAAAAAACAGCTCTTTTGTTTGATTTTCTTTATAAAATTCTAATTTTACATTTGTAAAAAACACTTTTGTAATATTATGATGGGCACTTTAGGCAATATTAACACATGGTTGGACCAAATTCACTTTGAATACAAAACGGCTGTTTCCGTAGATTGTGTTATTTTTGGCTACGACCAATCTGGCTTGAAGGTATTGTTGATTCCTTGTGATATGCCACCTTTCGAAAATAAAATGTCCCTGATTGGCGATCTGGTTCATCCAAATGAAACCACGGATCAAGCAGCCCATCGGGTACTGTCGACACGAACAGGCATGGATGACATATACCTCGAACAAGTTCAAGTTTTTTCTGCATTAAATCGACATCCCCTGGCAAGAGTTATTACAGTGTCTTATTATTCTTTAATAAAATTAGATGGAAATTCGTTATTAAAGATAAAAGGTAACCACATTCTTCAATGGAAAAATGTCCACGAAATACAAGATCTAGCCTTTGACCACAAACTCATCATTGATACGTGTTTGGATAGACTTCGCAGAAATTTGAGAGAACATCCTATTGGCTTTAAACTATTACCATCAAAATTTACCCTCAACCAACTTCAAAACCTTTATGAAGTGGTGTTAGGTGTTGAATTAGATAAAAGAAATTTTCGAAGAAAACTTGGCAACTTACAAATCCTTAAGCCTACAGGTGAATCACAAAAAGACGTATCACACAGACCTGCTAAACTTTATTTTTTTGACCAAAAAGAATACGAGGAGCGTTTGAAAGAAGGTTTTGACTTTGGATTGTAATTTTTACATACTTTTATTGGCAATTTAACATTTTATTTTGCACCTTTTGTTTCAATAAACCATCTTGATACTAACGACGGCATAGTAAAGGTTATTAAGAATTGCCTTTCGATGTAATAAAGAGTAGTCAAAAACTCGTTTAATTGTTCACTAACCTTTGCTGTTTTTGGATGTTAAGTTTTTGCTACAAATTAAATATTTAAATAAATTAAAATTATGAATACACTAATTTGGCTTATGAGTTTAGTACTTGGAATTACTACCACCACAAATGGTTCTCTTCCACCATTCGATTACGACAAAGCTTGGAAAAAAGTGGAAGAGTTTAGATCTCAGGGCCTTCCAAAAAGTGCGCTTGAGCAAGTGGAAAATATTTTAACAATGGCCACCCGAGAAGAGGTTGATGTACAAATAATCAAAGCTATAAAAACAAAGTCTGAACTTTTACTTGAAACAGAGGAGGAGGCCATGGAGAAAGCCATTGAATGGATGGACACTCAAAGAATGATTTATACAGAACCAGTCAAAAATATTCTTTCATCTTTCCTAGCAGAAATGTATGCGCAATATTTTCAAAACAATCGTTATGAAATTTCTCAAGTAAGTCAAACCATTGGAGAGTTTTCAAATGA
Source organism: Saprospiraceae bacterium (assembly GCA_049290115.1). GTDB lineage: Bacteria > Bacteroidota > Bacteroidia > Chitinophagales > Saprospiraceae > OLB9. Next base: position 43,481 of record JBATMZ010000111.1, read on the forward strand.
CTTTAAGACTTGGAGTAGCCAAGATTTTCATCGCCAAATATTTTCGTTGTACCAATCATCTCTGATAGGTAAAAACCTAGATAAAAAGACGAATGAATTTACTGAATTGTTGGCAAGTAAAGAAAATGTAGATATTTCGATTCGACCGACTTTGTATACTTTATTGTGGGATAGGTTTTATCAGTACCTCTCCGAACAAACCGGCCAAGTAAATTTATCCCTTGAAAGTGAATTTATAATCAAAGATCCAGCATTATTGGGTAATTTGTCTTCTTTTGTGGGTGTTTTATTAACAAATGAAAACATCGAAGACCCAACCTATTTTATCGTACGGGGATATCAAAAAGTATTACAAAACGCCAGCCAACAAGGTGATAAAGTAAAGGCCGATTATGATTTGGCTAGACTGAAATACGTATATCAACAATCACAGATTCCTCAGAAGGATTCATTGTATGAGGAGCAATTGCAACAAATGTTAACCACTTATCAAAAAGAGGCATTTGTTACTATGATGTATCATTCACTTGCGGAATATTTGTTATCTCAGAATCTAAAGGTAAGGGCCTTAGAAATTTGCGAACAAGGAATTAAGTTATTTCCCGACTCTCCAGGTGCAAACGCATGTAAAAATACCAAAGAAAATATTCTTAAGAAGGAAGCCACGCTAGTTACTGAAAAAGTTTATTCACCGTCAGAAACTATCCGTTTTGCCTTAGACTATAAAAATCTTAATAAAGTTAATTTTAAAGTTTATTCACTGTCATCTGTTGAAAGGGTTTGGTTGCATTTCGACCAAAAACAAGCCTATGAAAAATTAAAAGCACAAGCAAAGGTTGTGTATGAAAAAGAATGGAATTTACCTCAAGCAAGCGATTATACCACGCAACTAATCGAAGGAGAATTGCCTTTGTTACCGTTAGGTACTTATATGTTGGAAATGAATACCAAAGAAGGCCATATGACCATTCCATTGTTACAGTATACATTATTCCATGTATCTGATTTATCCTATTTTGGATTTAAGGACAATGACAACATGGTGTATAGAGTTGTCGATAGGATGACAGGAAAACCAGTCAAAGGTGCTAAAGTGGCCCTCTTTCAAATCGATTATGATAATAAGACTCGTTATGAAAAAAGTAAAAACGTAGGAGAAAAGTTAACAGATAAAAAAGGTATAGTTACCTATCCACTACCTCAAAATAAGCAGATCCAAATTGTGGTTTCAAAGGGGAAAGATATCCTTAATCTTGGTCACGATCTATATTATTCTAAAGACTATGACAGACAAGACGTGTATAAATTTGCAGAAATTTACACTGATAGGGCTATCTATCGTCCTGGACAAATAGTTCATTTCAAAACATTAGCTATAGAATCAGACGGAAGAGGTAAAGTCAATGTATTAGAAAACATTCCATTAAAAATTTCTCTATACGATGCCAATTATCAGGTTGTATCTTCATTAGCACTCACTACTAATGATTTTGGATCGGTTGCAGGTTCATTTACCATTCCAACCGGGCTGTTGACGGGACAATACTACATCCAGGTAGAAAGTAAAAATGGTGTTTCAGGCCAGAAATATTTTCGTGTAGAAGAATATAAGAGGCCAACATTTGAAGTAGTTTTGGACACCTTCAAAAATAGTTATACCTTACACCAAAGCATAAGAGTTGGAGGGCAGGTTAAAAATTTTGCTGGAAATCCAGTGGATGGAGCCAAGGTCAATTTTAAGGTAATTCGTGGCACAAGATTTATCGATTGGGGTTGGTGGTGGAGACCTATTCCAGGGTATAATCGAACAGAAACTGTCGTTGGATTTGGATCATTAGTGTCCAGTCAAGATGGAACTTTCGAATTTGACTTTCTAGCTATTCCTGATGAAAAAATTGAAGCAATAGATATGCCAGTTTTTGACTTTAGAATTGAAGTAAATGCAGTGGATGTGACTGGAGAAACGAGAGACAAGGAAACGGTTATTTCCGTAGGGTATCATTCACTTTTGTTGGAAAATACATTTCCCAACAAAGCAGATATTCAAAATTTACTCCCATTTACGGTGACATGTACCAACCTTCAAGGGTATGCACAAGACTGTTCAGGTAATCTAGTCATTGAAAAATTAAAAGAGCCAAAACAGTTGGCGAAATTAAAGTACTGGACTCAACAAGACAGGGATTTGTTTTCTCCACAAATGAATTATTCTGAGCCAAAACCTCCATTAGAAATGGTGAATAGATTCGATACATGGGAAGTGGAAAAACAAACCTTTATGGGGGCTTTTCAAAGTGGTCAAGCTATATCTTCTTCTATGTTTGAAGAAGCGGGTGTATTTAAAATGACACTTTCAACAAAAGATGATTTTGGTAAAAATGTAGAAAAGGTATCATATCATATAATGACAAACAAGGACAAAAAAGATTGTCCAAAAACTAATCCACTACATGTCGATTACATCCAATCAAGCCTTGAACCTGGGCAAAAAGCAGAATTCGATTTTGGCACTTCTGAAAAACCAGTGTACATGTATCTAATCGTTGAAAAAGAAGGAAAAATACTTTTTCAGGATAACTTTAAAGTGTCGTCGGCATTTCATTTTAGTTTTCCAATTGAAGAAGCTCATAGGGGCGGTTTGTTTTTTCATGTAGAATACGTCTATCAAAATCGCCAATCTAACGAAATATATCGTATAGATGTACCTTATACCAACAAACAATTGGACATCAAACTCGAAACATTTAGAGATAGAATTTATCCTGGTACGCAGGAAACTTATTCCATGGTGGTAACTGGTCAAAAAAAGGATGCTGTTATTGCAGAATTAATGACGACAATGTACGATGCTTCATTGGAAACTTTTGTAGAAAATCAATGGAAACACCAGTTTTATCAAGCCAATTACAGTCGTTTGGTGAAGTACATTCAAGGATTTCAAAGTGTGTATAATTATGTCGTTAACCACGAATGGAATCAAGTATTATCAGAAGGTAATATCTACTATAATTATCCAAGCTTGTTAGGAATGCAAATGTATTATTATGGTGGATCTGTATTTTATCAAAATAGAATGGATAGGGGGGAAGTAATCATGGAATCCAGAGCTGGAAGAAATAAAGAAATGGCAAATGCACCTACTCCATTTTCAATGGAAGAAAACCAAGATGAAATATATTCAGATGGTGGCGACAATTCTTCCTTAGGTAAGAAGGAAAGCCCTCCGGCCATAAGGAAAAATCTGGCAGAGTCAGTCTTTTTTTATCCTCAGTTTAAGACGGACGAAAATGGAAATGTCAAATTTTCGTTTACTATGAATGAAGCATTGACTAAATGGAAGATGATGACTATCGCCCACACACCTGATATGAAGGTCGGATATGATGAGCGATATCTTCAAACCTACAAAAAGCTGATGGTTTTTCCGAATGCACCAAGATTTCTAAGAACTTCAGACCAACTCGTCTTAACGGCAAAAGTTGTAAATACTACCTCGGAAAACTTATTAACCACAGTGACAATGAAGTTGGAAAATGTACTTACCGGTGAAGATGTCACAGAAAAATTTTTAGGTACAAAACGGAGCAAGGAATTAATATTAAAAGCCAATAGTTCCTCAGGGCTAGAATGGAATGTCTTGGTGCCAGAAGACTTTACAGGAACCTTAGCTTGGATGGTTGTTGGACAAACTGACGGACATTCCGATGGTGAAGAAAATATTATTCCTGTGTTGACCAACAAATTATTGGTTACAGAAACCTTACCAATGTACGTTCACGGACAGCAGAAAAAAGATTTTACATTTACTTCTTTTTTACAAAATAATTCAAAAACTAAATTAGATAATCGGTATACTTTAGAATATGCAAGCCATCCGATTTGGTTTGCTGTCCAGGCATTGCCTTATCTGACCGAACAAGGTTATGAGTGCACCGAACATATAATCAATAGATATTTTGCAAATCAGATTTCTTCAAAAATTGCTTCTTCAAATCCGAGAATTAGTCAAATATTTGACCAATGGCGTTTGGTTGAAAAAGATGCATTATTAAGCAAATTGTCTACAAATGAAGCTTTAAAAAGTGCCTTAATAGAGGAGACACCATGGGTTATGAATGCTTTAAGTGAAGAAGAACAAAAAAGGAATATTGCTTTGTTGTTTGAAGTCAATACACTTAAAAACGAATTGTCCAAAACATTCCATAAGTTGGAAGAAAGGCAATTGCCTAATGGTGCGTTTCCTTGGTTTATCAATGGCCGGGCTGATTTATATATGACACAATATATCGTAGAATCTTTAGGTCAAATGGTCAAGATGGGCGCTTTAGATCAAAATGATGAGAAAGTGATGACTTTGGTCCAAAAAGCGATGAAGTATATCGACGAAGAAACGTTGTACTGGTACAATAAAACAAGGGAAGGTTTGAAAACTCAAGAAAATATTCAAAATTTACCAATTCACTATTTAGGATTTCATTATTTATACATTCGGTCTTTTTTTCCAGAAATAAAATTACCAGAATCAAATAAAGAAGTATTTCATTACTATTTTAAACGAGCGAAGGAAGATTGGTTAAACCAAAATTTATATACGCAGATTTTGATAGGTATCGTCTTGCAAAGAAGTGGAGATGTACAGGCAAAAAAATTGTTACAATCCTTTGAGGAAAGGTCTTTTATGAAAGATGAAATGGGTAAGTATTGGAATGCAGGGAATGGCTATCGCTGGAATGAATTGCCCATCGAAAGGCACAGTAGAATGATAGAGTTTTATCATGAAATGGCTGCTTCGACTGAAGCTATTCAGCAAATGAAATTATGGTTACTTAAAAACAAGCAAACTAAACATTGGCCAACAACACAATCTACAGCTGCTGCTTTATATGGTATTTTGCTTGAAGGCGAAACAACAAGTGGCATCTCTTGGCTAGAAGAAAAGGAGCCAGTAAAAATTTTATTGGATGGAAAAGAAGTGACTTTTGAAAAAAGACAATCTGGTACGGGTTATGTCCAAAAAAGTTGGGAAAGAAAAGAATTTCCAAAAACTTGGGCTAATATTTCTATTGATAATCCTAACACCAGTACTTCTTGGGGAGCTTTGTACTATCAATATTTTGAAGACATGGATAAAATCAAAGCCACAATTGGAAACCCTTTAAGTATTCAGAAATCGGTTTATGTAAGTCGCACGACCAACAAAGGTGAGGTCTTGGAAGAAATCTCCAAAAATGTCACATTACATCCAGGTGATAAAGTGGTAATTCGCCTTCGTATTACAACAGATAGAGCCATGGATTACGTGCATTTAAAAGATAGTCGTGCTAGTGGTTTTGAACCATTGTCGACCTTGAGTGGACACAAATATTCAGGAGGTCTTGGATATTATGAAAACATCAAAGATCTTGCGACTCACTTTTATATAAGCCACTTACCCAAAGGAGATTTTATTTTGGAATATCCTTTGAATGTAGTTCATAAAGGAAAATACACGGGAGGATTGGCTACTTTACAGAGTATGTACGCACCTGAATTTAGTAGTCATAGTAAAGGTTTGAATATTTCTGTAAAATAGGGTAGGCGGAACGTTCCAGAGATTTGACAAATTTTTAAAATTTGTTAAATCTTACCCTGCAGGCCGGCTGAACATAAATAATGTTATACCCATCCCCTTACCCATCCCTGAACATGGAATGGTGATACGGTTGGCAAAAATAAGTTAAGTTCTGAAAAAAAATGAATCTGAATCCTGCTTATTTCCGTACTACATTGTTTAATTGTGTGTCTGAAATTGATAACATTGAACCTCCGTCAAAATTTATTAGATTTTCATTTGGAAAACTGATCCTGATCTTCAATATTTTAAGTATGAATAAAATTATTATCGTAGACCTATGACTTAAATAGTTTAGGGTCAATAAAGTCAAAGTTCTGAATATACTTATGAGTTCTTTTTTTTTATCTTAGCGGATTTTAAAAAGATAGAATTATTAGATATAAAATTGTAAAAAAAACTAATGGACAACATTAAATAACTTTGCGAGCCCCTTTGCTTTAATAAAATATAGTCCACTTGGGAAGTTAAGGGTTGATATACTACCTTCCCCAACCTCATGAATATCAGAATAGTAAAGTCTTCCTGTTAAATCATATATTTCAACCAAGGTTTTACTTTCAAGACCATTCAAATTTATTTGAGTACTCGCCGGATTTGGAAATAATGTCAATTTTGTATAGGCATTCAGTTCTTCATTTTTTGAGACACCTCCGATAAATTGTATATTATCGACTATTGAAAAACTACCGGGTCTTGCCAATGAATTCGCCATTGTAATAAGAAAGGTAATGCTGTCAGGCATACTATTACTACTATAATTTACGGGAAATGAAAATCGATTAAATGTATTGACTTTGTCAGAAGTCAAAAAAGCACCTCTTCCAATTGTATCTCTGTAAAGTCCGTTCCATTTTGTGAGAATGATATAAGTAGCAAAAATGTCACCGGAGACAGGATAATAAATATAATATCCCGTAATACTATCCGGTCGATAGGAATAAGCTTCTCCAGGTACTATCCGAAAATCAGAATTCATTTTGAAAATCCCGATTGCTGCTGACGCATTTACCATATTATTAAAGCCTTTTGTCTGAAGTTTTGCAGCATAGTTTCCTGAATAAACCTGGTCGGTGTGCCTTGTAACATTAATGATTTCATCATCTAGCCAACCATTGCTTGTATTCCATCCCACCACTTCTAAATATGGTTTTGATGGATACATCCCCCATTCCTCAAAATTCGAATTATAAGGAGTCTGTGATAGTACCGGAAATGATATTAAAACATAAAATGTAAGGAGAAACACAATTTTTTTCATATTATTGGGTCATAAATTTAATGAATCCGAAGATTGAATCACTTACAAAAATATAATTTTTAATATAAATATTGTTTGATATTATAATTTTATTGAGCATACGCCTTTATTACTTTATAAATATATGGTACGTATATCTATTAAATAGTCCATTGGCAAATTTCTATGATTGAAGATAAGAAATGATTAAAATGGTCAAGATAATTAAAAAAGTTACGGTCGGATTTCCCCAGAAATCAGACTATTTATAAAATTCACAAAAACTTTTGTTCCCTGACTCAGGCCTACCAGAGGTAGCCTTTCATCAATACCGTGGATACAGTTCATCAATTCTCTTTTCATAAAGACAGGTGTAATTTCAAATACCGGAATCCCTCGCTGTCTAAACCACATACCATCAGTAAAGTTTGGCAACATAATAGGAAGTACAGGAGTACTTTCTCCATAACTATCCCTGATCGCGGCACCTAATTTTTGATAGGCCGGATGATTATGTGAGGTGGTATTTACTTCGGGTGATTCAAATATCCGTTCAATATGTACATCTTTGTTTTTAATTATTTTTCTAAGATTGGAAATAAAAGTTTCACTATCTGTACCGGGAAGTAATCTGCAATCCAACAGGCAAACGATTTTATCAGGAATCACATTTTGAACCATGGTAGGGTTTGAAATTCCCGTAATAGTAATTGTGTTGGAAAAAATAGCTACCAAATCCTTATGCTTACGTATATTTGGCTTTATAAGTGGTTTAAACAGAACAGGGTTTTTCAAAACAAATCCTTTTATTCCTCCTTCAAGTCTCCCAAATTCTTTTAAAATGATTTTGTTTTCATTGATGTAAATAATATCGTCTTTTTTATCTGTTAAGTCAGAAAGGATTCTAACCATTTGTTGATTTGCATATTTAAATGGTGGTACAGAGCTATGGCCGTTAGTCCGTGTTGTCAACTCCATTTTTAACCAAAGTGCTTTTTTCTGACTCGTAGCAATGCTAAAAACAGCCATCCCGGGATTATTGCTGATGAGACTGTCCAACCCGGGAGGACCTTCACTAATCACCAACCATGGATTGAGAAGTTCAAAATAGTTTTCCAGCACAAATCGGATGCCGCCGGTACATTGATTTTCTTCGCACGATGTGGATAGTAATGTAATATTGAAAGGAAAATTTGTTTTTACCGAACTTTCGACAAAATGGGATATAGCGGATAACTGTATGACTGCCAAACCTTTGTTATCAAAAGCACCACGTCCCCATATTTCATCGTTTATAATTTTTCCATCAAAGGGAGGATGTATCCATTTAGTACCCGAGCCTACCAACGATACATCCAGATGATTCATAAAAATCAGGTTTGGGCGTCCTTCATCCAATTCATACAAGGATGCTGCAAAATTGAAATTACCATCCTGATCACCAAATTGATAAATATGAAGCCCGGATTTTTTACATATATCCATAAGATACCTACCTGCTTCGGCCTCTTTATTACTGAATGACTTAATTTTCAGGAACTCTTCTAATAATAGTGTGTCTGAAATTGGCAACGTTGAAGCTCCTGCAAAATTCATTATATTTTCATTTGAAAAACTGGCCTGCCCTTCAATATTTTTAAGTATGAATAGAATTAATATCAGTAGAACTATGACTCTATTAATTTTGATATACCTAAGTTGTCCGGTATTTTTACAATAATGATTATCCATATTTTTGAAATCTAAAAATGTATCTGAATTCTATTAATTCTACTTCCAGTTACATTTTGTGCAACAACTAAATTATTGTTTTATAAGGTTAATTCTCAAAATTAAATTTTAATAAATTTTATTGCTTTTATTTTCAAAACTGTGGATACCCTCATAAAATAAATTCCATTTTGCAGTTCGGATATATCAAAACTTCCTACTTTATTACCATCATTGAGGTGTCTAACCAAAAATATTTGCCCGATAGAATTTATTATTTCTACTTTTATTTCTTTCTCGTCAGTATTGGAAATGTTGAAGTGCAGCCAATTCATTGACGGTGATGGAAATATCAATAATTCTATTTCAGCGCCCGGAATGTAAGTTTCAATAAATTTGTTATTGTATATTTTATTTCCGTTACATGAAGCACTATTACATAGGCCCAAATAGGTGCCTTGATTAAGATGGGTTTGTGCTGCATTATAATTAACGCACAAAGTTTGTTTATTCGAAGGATTGCCCAGAGGAATTTTACAAATAAGCACTTTGTTATGGCTACAAATCCAGCCTGCAAAGACCTGCGAAAAAGGAGGCAGAGAATTACAGTCCGGTATACCATTCTGGTCACAATCTATTTTATCATCAATTCCAGGGCAAATATCACAGGAGTCACCAACTTCATCACAATCAGAATCTGATTGGTCAGGATTTGGACTATCCAGACAATTGTCATCATCATCGGATATTCCATCACCATCCAAATCAGAATATGATTCGCAAAGATCTCCTACACCATTATTGTCCAGATCTTCTTGTCCGGGGTTAAAAGAATCAGGACAATTATCATCATCATCACATACTCCATCACTATCCAAATCAGGACTTTCAGCTATAAGTCCGTTACAATTATTATCCATACCGTCACAAACTTCTGTTGCACCCGGACGTACGTTGGCGTTTGTATCTTCACAGTCATCAGGATTTGATACGTAGCCCGATGGTTGAGGACTCGAATATATAAAGTTGATAGGATTGCCGTAACTATCATTATCAAGATCTTCATACCACAAAAATCCTATCCACTGTATCTCCGCAAGATCACTTTGTGTATCGGTCACATTGGGCGCAGTTACGAAGCTATATGTTGCCGCATGCGTACCTCCATCCATGTGAATGGAATTTCCATCTGTAGCATTGTTCGTCAAAGTAAAAGTCACCAATAGGTAGTATGTGCCGGGATTAAAAATCTGATTGAGGGGAAAACTCACCGTCTCTCCTGTGCCAGTGGCAGTCCCATCACTTGTAATTAATGTTGTCCCTGTCAGCGATGGTGACGTATGTCTGTGTAGCCTAAATAGGGATATATCATCTGCATCGTAGGTACCTGATGTCGCCATACTGAGATTGGTCATGGTCACCGGGGCGCCGCTTACGTCCATACGAATCATATATGTCACTATATTTAAAGTGCCTTGATAATGATTGCCCCCCGATACTGTCATCGTTGTAAAACTTACATCAGCAGAAAATAAGAGGTTTGGAATCAGGATTATGTAAAATAAAATTATAACAGAATATTTCATTTCTTTGTATTTTAAGGTTTTTTAATCGATACAGAGTTTTTCATATATATCTTTAATTTTTATAATCGTTTAATGCGAGATATATAACGGTGTAAAAATACGTATAATCAAAATTTTAAAATATAAATATGATTGAATGTGTATTCTGACTGTATGAAAGTGTAATTTTAATATAAAACACAAAATATACTGATGTTTTTTAAAAGCCCTTATATGTTTTATTCATATAACTATTTTTTTTATAGGGCAATGCTTTGTCAATATACACTTGCAAATTCGCTACTTCTCCGGCGACTTATTTATCTGTTAACTTTTATATTAACTTATTAGTACATGTACTTACAGACATCATTTACATGAATTTCATATTGTGGAAAGGCACTGTCCTACTTCTTGTATACCATCACTCCAACGTGAGGCTTTGTCCCGCAATTTAAGCGTAAAAAATATGCTCCTGATGATAAATTATTGTCAGGAATAATAGTCACTACATTACTTCCTGAAGGAAATGATTTATCTCTTTCAAATATTTGTATCAAATTACCATGAATGTTATATAAAGAAATTTCGCAATGACCCGCCTCCTTCAGTTCAAATTTAAGGTTAACCTGGTCTCCGATTGGATTTGGATAGACCAATAAAACTTCTTTTTGATTTTCAACATCTACTGTTCCGACGTTAAGTGAATTGAGAATTCTGGCCAATGCTATGTCAATGCCTCCTGTATTATTAATATTCGCCCCGGCGAGTAGTATACTATTATCTGGCTGGATGAGCATGTCAGTACAGCCGCTTAGTGATGAACCAAAATTAAAAATGATGTAGCCACTGTTGCCAAATGTAGTATCAATATCACCATTCTTTTGCCATCTACCCAAAGAAAAAGACTGGTTTGCACCTGTCAAGCTAATTCCGGCCACAAGTATCTTGCCATCGTCCTGCAATAAACCAGAAAAGGCTGCGCTTTGTTCTGTACCAAAGTCTGAAAACACCCAACCATCATCTCCAAATGACAAATCAGGTAATCCTGTGGTGCCATGAATACGAAGCAACCCAACAGAAGTTTTTCCGGAATTGGTTTCTGCATTTCCTATCACAATAATTTTGCCATCTTCCTGACTTACGATGTCACTGATAGAGCATGATTGCCTAACCAGAAAAGTAGCAATACCGTTCAACCCAAAACTTTTATCTAATCTGCCATCAGATAAATATTTTATAATAGCAAATTGTTCATCTGTCCCGGGTAATTCATGCAAGCCACCGGCAAAAATACTTCCCAGCTCATCAGTTGCCAAACAAGTCAATGTACCTTCTTCATCCGGAAATGCTGTTATTATAGTACCATTTGATCCAAATTCAGGATCAAAACTCCCATCCGGGAATAATCTTGCCAGAGCAAAATGATAGTCCAATAGACCCCATATCCCTCCTATTAAAATTTTTCCGTCCTTCTGTATTAACAGTGACGTAACATTATTAAATCTATAACTGGAATCTTTAAATGTAAATCTTACATAGCCTTCATCACCAAAGGATTGATCAACCATTCCGTTTGGGAGCAATTTTGATACTTCGACCCAATTGTCATAATCATGCCCTGCCAATATTGCATTTCCTTCCGGAGTGACTTCGATGGCGCGGGCTCTACTTAAATCTGAGTTATGTCCTGATAATAAAACTCCGGTTCCGGCAAAAGATGAATCCAAAGTCCCTGTTTGATCCAAACGACATATAAGTAAATCTCTGTCATATTTAATTGCCGGACCATTAATAGCATTAACCAAAATCTTGCCGTCAGGATATAATGAAATATCTATAACCTGATCATCTCCATCTGCAAAATTGAATTTTCCTCCATATTGTGTATATATATTGCCCGATGTATCCACCTTGAGAAGTACCATATCCAGATCTGAGATACCACTTACAATAATTTTTCCACTTTGGTCTAATAACAATGTACCTCCTCTTTCAAAGACGTTGGAAAGATCAATGACCAACTGTCCTTCGTTTCCAAAGCTTTTATAAATAGTTCCATCGGTATCAAACATCGTAAGGACTATATCACTTAAACCATCTACTTCTCTGTAAAAAGACTGGATTATTCTGCCATTATCCAATAAAATTAATCCATAATCTTTTTCAAATAAACTTTCTGCATAATTTTTCCGAGGAGAAATCGATGAAAACACTGTAAAACTTTCATCCAATACTCCATCCGGCATAATACGAAAAAGTCTGGTTTCAAGGGTATCAAACCCACTACTGATTCCACCAATTACTAAGTTATCATTATCTTGAATCAGTATTTTTTTTGCTTCTCCACTTTCATATACCATTACGCCATTATTTCCAAAAGATAAATCTATACTTCCGTCAGGATTAAAACGAATGGCATTCATTTTAACATTCTTGTTGTATCCTACGGCTACAAATTTTTCATCTTTCTGCAAAACAATATCATAAGCTATGCCCTGTGCTTTTGTATTATTTACGACACCACCGACCCCGAAGCTGGTATTAAGACTTCCATTTGAGTTAAATTTTACCAATAAAAAGTTTGATTTGAAAACACTGTAATTACTTGCCCCGACTCCAAGGATATTTCCATCCGGCATTAAAATAATGGAATGTAATTTAGAATCCTCTAAAAGGGGATGTGTTGCCTTGCCGCCAGAACCAAAGTTTAAATCGCGACCACCATTTGGTAAATACCTGCGAATGGTATACCCGGAGGCATAACTCTCTAAGCCGGCAATCACAATCTTTCCATCTTGTTGTACTTTAATGTCAAGAATTTCAGAAAAGTTATTTAATTCTAAATAGCCTTTATTTGAGAAATTTTGATCAATCTTGCCTTCAGCATTGAAGCGTACGAGGACTTTAGCTGTTCCGCTGTATCCCCCCTCGTTGATCTCGCCAACAGCATAAATATTTCCTTCGATGGTTATTGCAATATTATGTAGAAAGTCTGCTGATTTTGCTAAATTGAAAGATGTTTTCCCGGCATTCCCAAAGGTCGTGTCAAAACTCCATTGTTGAGAATAAAGGTTGTAAATACTAAAGATTTGGACCCATAAAAGCAAGATAAATTGTTTCATGACATTAATTTTTGTTGGTTATTTAATTTTAAATAATTTTTGTATTCCTTACATTGGGAATTAATCTTAGCTTACATCACTGTGTGACAGAACTTAATACCAAGCACAATCCAAATAGCTAACGGAATCATTTAACTTCCGTATCGCCCATTTTGGATAGTTAAGGTTATAAGACATTTATCTTGTCTGCATAGCCCATTCTTTTTAGCAGTCTTAGGTGTGAAACAAGTCCGCCCCAATACGTTGTCTGATTTGGTTTAATGTTGTTTTCGTTTAAAATTTCGTACAATATTCTGTTGAGTTTAGGGTAATGAATATGATGAAAATGTGGAAACAAGTGATGTGCAATGTGGTTGTTGAAACCGCCAAGTATGAAGTTTGCTGTCTCGCTAAATGGATGCATATCATTTGAACTTTTTATTTGGTTCATTAGCCAAGAGGTCTTTATGTAGCCGTTTTCGTCTGTCGTTGGATATTCCGTTTCTTCAACGTGGTGAGTCATAAAGAAAGTAAATAGTAAAAACAAAGACTGTGTTAAATGCATTAGTAAAAAACCAAACAACACTATATACCAAATTTGTCCTGAAAATAGTAATGGTAAAACAAGTATGAAAGTCAAGTAAAAAGTCTTTTGCATCCAAAATGAAAGGTGATACTTTAATCCTTTCTTTTCTGTGTATTCGTCTTTTGAATATAGAATTACAAAGTCCTTTATAAAAACCCAAAAAAGTGAATAAGTTGTATAAGCTAAAGGAGCATAGAGATGTTGATACTTATGATACCATAAGTGTTCGCTATTTGGAATTACTCTTATTAGTTTTGTTATTTTTAAATCAGAATCATAATCTTCCACATTTGGCGCATAATGATGTGAGTTGATATGTCTTTGTTTCCAAGCTTCTGCGTGTGCTCCAACGATTGTGTAAATGAAAATAAAACAAAGGTTATTCAGCTTTTTATTTTTAAAAACCGTGTTATGAGAAAAGTCGTGAGAAAAATTGAAAGCAAAAAGTAAGGATACAAAACCAAATAACACAAAGCTGAGAATGAAATAAATTGGATTAGCAACTAAATACAAAAGTGAGTAAGTGAAAGTCAAAAATGAAAAGTAGAAAATGAACTTAACCCATATTTTCATTAAAAAGGCCTTGCTGTCAATATTAAGCTGCTCATTTACTTGGCGGTAAATGGTTTTCAGCAATTCGCTGTCTTGGGCGATATGAATATGTTTATCTCGCAAAAGTTATTGGTTTAAAAGTTTGATGTGTACCCATACCTTTTAAAAATCTGAAATGTGATGCTAATGATTTTCTGTATGGCATTTCCATATAGTTCAAACCGTGTTTTTTTGCCAACTCCCTGAATATAGGAAGGATTTCTAAATAATGAACGTGGCATATATTGGGCAACAAATGATGTAAAGCGTGAGCATTGAAACCGCCCAATGTCCAATTGAAAAAAATACTGTCAGCGTTATAGTCAACAGAAGTACACATTTGTAATTTTGGCCAACTCATATTTAGTTTGTTATTTTGGTCGGGAACAGGGTGTTCTACAAAATCCGATAGGTGAGAAACTCCCAAAACACCAACAAATAATATTGAAACCATAAAATGATTCAGTAAAAATGCCAACAAAACAGTTTGCCAAACAAAAGGCAAGAAGTAAATTGGGATAATAATCATATACCCGATGTATAGAAGTTTGTATAAAACTAATTTGACTACTTCAATTCCAGGGATTTCAATTTTGATGGTTCTGCTTGAAAGATTAAACAGCATCAAGGTCTCACGAAAGAAAAACCAATTTATCGAATAAAGAAGATACAGAAAAGGAGCATAAATAAACTGGTATCGATGAAACCATTTTAATTCTTGACTTTCAGTCATTCGGAATAATGGGTTATTTAACACGTCAATGTCGCTTCCTTCAACATTGGTATATAAATGATGTGATTCGTTGTGATTCTTTCCCCAAACGTAGGCGTTGTTTCCTTGAAGATTAAAACTTAATGAGAAAAGTAATTTGTTCCAAAATTTACTTTTTACAGCAACTCCGTGTGCTGCATCATGAGAAATATTAAAAGCTGTCAAGAGAACTGAAAGTCCCATTAGTAGATAAAAGAAGTAAAAACCAAAGGTCGAGGTACTTGTAATCATTAGTCCATAAAACAAGATGTCAAGACTGAAATAAAGTATGATTTTAAAAATCATTGTCTGGTTGCCTGTTTTACGAATTCCTTTTTCAGAAAAGTACTGTTCGATTCTTTCGTTCAGTTCTTTGTAGAAGTCAGTACCTTCGTCTTTTGTAAATTTTAATTTATTCATTTTGTTAATATTTTCTTTGTCGGTTGGGGCGTATTTATGACTGCCCTAAGACTAAGGAATACGACGGCATAAAAATACGTATAATCAAAATTGTAAAATATAAATATGATTGAATGTGTATTCAGACTGTATGAAAGTGTAATTTTTAATATTAAACACAAAATGTACTACTGATTTTCAAAAGTACAGTATACCAATATTTAAAACAGACGATTAAAGTGTTTTAATCAGTCATTTGTATGTTTTATACCCCTGTATTCCTGATTCACATAATAATTGCAATAACCGGGATATATTAGATGTATATTAGCTATCTTTATTCAAGATTTTAAAGTATGACTTGGAATTGAAAAATATAAGATATTATATCTCCATAATCTGCAGTGTATTCATATTATCTGTGATGAACCCTATTTTATGTATTGGTCAGGATTCATTAAAAGATAACCGTTTAGTGTGGGCTGTACCTGAATTGGCTTCTGAACATGTGGAAATGGCTGTGGATAAAAAAGGACACATATGGGTAGGCACACTTAAAGGATTATTTCGTTTCAATGGGTGTGAATGGCATAGGGTCGATATCAAATTGCCCACCCAATTCATACATGCACTCAATTTCGATCAGGCGGGCAATTTGTGGGTAGGATTTTATAAATCGGGATTTTTGGTTTTAAAGATGGACGGCACAATACAATTACCAAAGGGTGATGATGAATTAATAAACCCTTATCAAAACTGTGGTGTATATGGATTTTTGGAGATAGAAAATTATATGTATCTCGCATCTGAACTTGGTATTTTAAAAGTTAGCAAAGATTTGCATGTGGAAGCAGCCTATAAATTTAAAGATCAGTTTCCGGATTTGTTATATGGACCTCATTCAATGAATATGGTCAGAATAATTAAACAAAACCCATTGAATAATAAAGAATTTTTAGTAGGAGGCACCATGGGTTTTTGTATTTTTAATATTGAGAATAAAAAATACATACATTATCCTATGCCAAAACATTTTTTAACTGGGCTCAAACCATTAAATAATTATATAAAAAATCGAAGTTATTTCATCCTAGATCTGGAAGTAAGCAGTCAAAATGTCATGACTGCAACATGGGGTGGTGGAATTTGTATTTTTAATTTAATTTCAAAAAAATGGGAACAATATATCTATCAAACCTACGACGATTCGAAGCCTTTAGATGAAAACGTCTCTTTAAAAATTAAAAAGATTAATGACTCTATTGCTGTTGCAGCCGCACTTAGAGTATCCGCTCCTGTATTGTTTAATTTTAAAACTAAACAATTTTTATCATTTCCTGACTATTTCAATACAACATATGTCAAAGAACCCGCTTCTTCGGTTCATGTTTTTAATGATAAACTTTTAGTAGCCAATTTCTCGGGAATTGCATTGTATGATATACCATCGAAAAGTGAAACAGATTACACATGTGTGGATATCTGTAAGATCACATCCGATAAAGATATAATTTTTTATAATAATGGTTTCACAAACTTACCAGATACATTGGTATTGAAACAGACTGAAAGTCAACTTAAAATAGATTTTTTTACTCCATTTTCATCTTTTCCGACAACAGCAGAAATCCATTATTATTTAAATGGTAAAAATATAAAGTCAACAAGCCCATATACTGTTTTATTGGATAACATTCCTTCAGGGTTTAGCTATTTTTCATTCACTTGTTTGATGGACGATGTTTCATATTCAGGAAAATCACTTATCATACTAAATTCAAATAATAAGCATAAAAATTTAAAACTTATATTATCTGGCATCATATTTTTATTGCTTTTAGCAGGACTTTATTATTGGAATAACAAACGCACATTTCTAAGACGCAGATTTGGACAGACCGAAGTAATTCGTCGGATAGACAGACTTGAAATGGAATCATTACAATCAAGGATGAATCCGCACTTTTTATTTAATAGCCTTAACTCAATAAAGAGTTACATTATCAACAATGAAAAGCGCCTGGCCACAGATTTTATAAATGATTTTGCTAAATTATTGAGAGAAATTTTATATTATTCTCAATCACTCTACATTTCGCTTGAAAAGGAGCTCGATATAATAGCTACCTATGTAAAATTAGAGCAAAATCGTTTTAAGGAACCCTTTGATTACATACTGTCGACAGAAAATAATATTGAATTACCGGCTGTTTATGTTCCTTCTTTGCTGCTTCAACCTTTTGTGGAAAATGCAATTTGGCACGGTATGTCCCACAGGACCAGGGCTTGTAAGTTGGAAATTGATATTTCAAGACGAAAAGAGATTATCGAAATTCTAATAAAGGATGACGGAATCGGCAGAAGACTTTCCATTGAGAAAAAAAATCCTGTAACAAAACAACGCAGATCCACCGGTATTGAACTGGCTAAAGCAAGGCTTCGACACATGTATGGTGAAACTGCAAATATAAAAATTACAGACCTACCCAATGACAGCGGGACAGAAGTTATTATACAATTTAATATCAAATTATTTAACATGAATTATTTAAATACCGAATCGGAATGAAACCACTGAAAGTGATCATTATTGATGATGAACAACCCGGAATTGATGCATTGATTTGGGAAATTGAAAATCTTGATATACCTATAGAAATATTAGCAACATTTACATCTCCTCTGGAGGCAAGGTCGGCACTTGACATGCTACATCCGGATATTCTGTTTTTAGATATCGAAATGCCAATACTAAATGGAATGGATTTTTTGAAAACACTAAGGCACATTTCCTTTGATGTGATTTTTGTTACTGCATACGATCAATACGCTTTAAATGCCTATAATCTGGATGTTATGGATTATTTATTAAAGCCTGTGCACAGCGACCGGTTGAGTAAGACCATCAACAAGCATCTCTTAAACAGGAAAAACAATACCTTAAAGGACAAAATGGAACTCTTGCAACAAAATCTTCATCCACAGGATCGCTTCGACAAATTAGCTGTAAATGGAAAAGATGGTATTGTGTTTATTCATTTTAACCATATTGTACGATTGGAATCATCTGCGAATTACACGCTTGTTTATACTTTGAATGAAAAACACATTATTTCCAAACCATTAATAGATGTGGAAAGACCACTTTTAAAACATTCGTTTTACAGGGTACACCGAAGTCATACCATTAACCTAAAGTACATCAATAAATACATAAAGGGCAGGACCAACCAAATTATTATGGAAGATAAGAGTATTATACCTGTGAGCCCTGAAAAAAAAGAGGAGATAAAACAGCTCTTAGGATTGGGGTAATCACCTTTTGGGTAAATACTGACAGAAAAAAATCCGATTCTATATCACGACCACTTCCTTATACGATCACCAACTTTTTTTACCATCTCAGGGTCTACCACCAATTCCGGAGCATGGTGTGGTTTTATTCGGGCATCGATAATTAAAGAGCCCCGGCAACCCCAATGTTTGTATTCCGTAAAACTGTCCACTCCATATATGTCGTGGGACGGATTGGAACGAGTGAAAGTGACCCAAACAAAGTTGTTTATGGTTTCTGTTATAAATTCAACATCGTCACAAAGGATGATTAATGGAAAGGATTCCAGGTTTATTTTGCGCAAATCTTCTAGCCATTGATCCATATGAAGTTGGGTGGACGTGTAGTCTTTGAAGGGCAAGGTTTGAATGCCTAAAATGCCCTTTTGAATCACTTTTACCTTTGTTGCAAAGGGAATTGAAAAACTTTTAGGTAGTGTTTTGTCCAGGCTTCTTTTAATATCTCCCCGAACAGTTACCAAAAGTTTAGAACCACCATTCCAGCCACTTCCACTATAATCTAGAGTGTCAATCGTGGTTTTGGTTTGAAAATGTAGATCCCTTTTCCAGTCGACCCTTTCGAGCACATGCGCAAAATAACCTTCGATATCGTGAATATCAAGTGTCGGATCATCTTCATCCGTTGTGATAAACAGATATTTTGCAAGAGATGTTTGTCCCGAACCTAACAGTCTGTTGCCAATCGTGATGATTTCCTCCGGCACCCTTTCTCGAAAGGGCATATAACGCTCTTTCCCAATAGCCAACAACAATGGGTGGACTCCGGCAGCATCCACAGCATGAACAGCTTTCAAACCGGGAAATTCACCTTCGGTAAGATCGGTCACCAAATGGTGAATAAGGTAACCAAAACTACTATCTTCTTGTGGTGGCCTGCCCACTACAGTAAAATGCCAAATCGCATCTTTTCGATGATAAACTTTGTCTACTTTGATAACGGGAAAATCATGAGTCAGGCTATAGTAACCAAGATGATCACCAAATGGACCTTCGGGTAATTTTTTATTTTTTTCAATAGTGCCCGTAATCACAAAATCAGCATCTCCAGAAATAATGTGTCCATTTTTGTCTCTAAAATATCGGAAACGCCTTCCTCCTAACATACCTGCAAAGGTTAGTTCACTGAGACCCTCTGGCATGGGCATAATAGCGGCAAACGTGTGTGAAGGGGGACCTCCAATAAAAATCGAAACTTTAAACGGTTCGTCTGAATGGTTGTATGCTTGATGGTGAACTCCGATACCTCGATGTAGTTGGTAATGCATGCCCAATTCTTGGTTTATTTGATAGTCATTTCCGGACAATTGCACCCTATACATTCCTATGTTGGATTCCATCATATTTTTTGACCCTGGAGGCAAGGTACAAACTTGGGGCAAGGTAATAAATGCACCACCATCCATAGGCCAAGATTTGATCATTGGCAATTGGTCTATTGTGGTTTCTCCATACATCGAATTGGGTTGAACCCACAGGTTCATTGGGAGCGCAGTCAATGCTGTAAACGGAGCACTTATATAGGCTAGCGGATTTTTAAAAAATCTACTAGGGTCAGCTTTAAGGGCGATTACTTTTTTAATTTTTGGAAAAGTATTTCGAAATAGAAAGTCTGTTCTTTGATAGGTTCCAAATACATTGGACAAAGCTCGAAAAGGGCTACCTTTTACATTTTCAAATAATATAGCAGGTCCTTTTTGATCGAAAATTCGACGATGGATTTCTGCCATTTCAAGGTTTGGGTCAACTTCTTCCGATATCCGTAATAATTGACCTGAATTTTCTAAGTCTAAAACCGCTTGTTCAAGTGATTTATACATGTATTATTTTTATAATATAATAAATATTTTATTTTATTTAGTACTATTATCAAAATGCAATTCAAAGTTATTTATTCTATCAGCAATATTTTCCTGAATACTAAAATAAAAAAAGTTGATATCAGCCGGATGGTAATTTTTGGTTCGTAAAAATATACTGTTTTTAAATTTAGGTTTATTTACCCAAAGTATGGTCGAATTTACCTGTGCATCTACTAGAAATGGGTGGATCTGGTCAAAGTCTGTAAGTAGACTTGGTTTGTTTTTTTCTTTGGACACATAATCTGTGTTTGTAGACCACGATATGGGATTTGTAACAAGGATTGATTTTCCTTTTTCTTTGTCTATTTCTGTTCCTTTTTTATAGGTTCGCCAAGAAGTATAACAGCCCACTTGATCTGGAGTAGTGCAGGGTTTAATAAACTGAAAAGTATCTTTTGTCACAGGCATTCCCACTAGATAACCTGCAATAAACTTTGACTGAAGGGCTTTTCCATCAATGACTTGTTTGATGAGTCGAATGGCGTGATTGGTACCCTGACTATGACTAGCGATGATAAAAGGCCTTCCTTCGTTGTATTCTTGCATATAATATTCAAAGGCATTTAATACATCTTTATAAGCAAGGTCAAAAGCTTTTTTTGCCGTTGCTTTATCTTCAGTAAAATAGTTATTAAAATGTGCTTGCCGATACCTTGGTGCAAAAACCCTTGTACCGTTATTAAATGCACTCGCTTGAAAAAGTATGGAAGTTCGGTCCGTTTTGCGATTTAAGTCTTGGTTATTTACATCTGCATTACAATTGTTAAATTTTTTTTGCTGTGTGAAGGAGGTTGGATGTAAAAAAAATACATCTACATCTGCTAAAGAGTCATTGTAAACCATGGTATCTCCAGGCTTTTTATCTGATGGGTCTAGTTTATAGGGATGTGCCGCCCAAGTTTGCAATAGACTATAATCGGGCGAGGGTGGAATATTATTTTCATCAAAAATAGGTATTTTTTTGTAATTCGAACAGGAAGATATCATCGAGATGATTACACAACTAAAGATAAAAAAAGCAATATTAATGACAGTATTCTGAAGTTTCATGAGGATATATACATTATTAATAATACCTAACAATTCATTATAAAAATAGGTCACGTTTCAAATTAAAAAATACAAAATAATACATATTTTAAAATTTTTAATCATTGTTGACGGATAGTATTTTTAGTAAATTATATTAAATGACTATTTATCTAGTATTAAAAACCAATTCCCTAATGTTTGGTTAAAGTTGTGATAAAGATACTTTGGTTACAATATAAAATATGGAAATTACCTTAGTTTTGTACTTCTTTGCTTCTTTTTAGAAAATATATACTATCGTTTCTTTCTATCACATATATTTAATGAATTATTGATGAAAATTGGTTTTATTGGCTTTTTACTTATGACAAATATATTTACATCTTTGTTTGGGCAGTCACCCGTAAACTGGACTTTTCATTTCAAGGACATTGGCGATAAAGTAGACATTGTGGCAACGGCCAATATACAAAAAAAATGGGCCATTTATAGCCAGTTTACAGAGGAGGATGGTCCTATACCAACCACTTTTTATATGTCTGAAGAAGTAGTAGTTTTTGAGGAAGGAAAAAATGTTATTTCGGAAATGGACCCACATTTTGAAGTCCAAGTACTCAAATTTAAAGACAAAGCGGTGTTCACCTTTCAATTGGAAAAAAAGAATAAAAAAGCATTGAGCGGCTACGTAAATTTTATGACCTGTGACGAGGAAAGATGTCTGCCTCCTACGCGTGTACCTTTCAATTATTCATGGTAGTCAAAATGTTTTTTTACATTTGCACATTATTTAAACCACAATCCACATGAGATTTAATATTTGGTTAATTTTATTTTTTTGGGCGTTGACAATTCAAACAACTTCAGCCCAGATTTTCAAACCAGTAAAATGGTCTTTTTCTACGGAAAAAATTAATGATACAGAATATTTTCTTGTTTATACAGCAAAAATAGACAAAGGATGGACGGTATATTCACAATTTACATCAGACGATGGTCCCATACCTACTTCCATCAATTTTGAAGAAAAATCTGGCATCGAACTGATGGGCAAAGCTACGGAAACAGGGGCTAAAAAATCTGGCATGGATGCTTTTTTTGGTGTTCATGTTATTAAATTTACTGCCGATAAACCGTTTGTAATGAAACAAAGGGTTAAGGTGTTAGATCATTCAAAACCTGCAGCAGGATATGTAGAATTTATGGCCTGTGACCATGAAAAATGTTTGCCGCCTACCGATGCTGAATTTTCATTTACATTTACGGGTACAACAGAATCAATTAAACCATCTGTAAATAAAACAAACTCAACCGAGGATATGGGAGTATCTCCTGTGGTAGTTTTGCCAATACAACAGGATACTGCGGCGACGATTTCATCGTTGAGCTTACAAGACACATTATCAGG
Organism: Saprospiraceae bacterium; assembly: GCA_049290115.1. Taxonomy (GTDB): domain Bacteria; phylum Bacteroidota; class Bacteroidia; order Chitinophagales; family Saprospiraceae; genus OLB9. Next base: position 66,688 of record JBATMZ010000111.1, read on the forward strand.
TACTGCACTTTCTCTCGGGCCCAAAATCGAAGGTAATAAAATTGACCAAAAAATAACTACCTTATACGAATCTCAACAAAATCCTTTGTCCGATTGTGGTGGGCAAAATGAAACCAAAGAAGGATTAATGTGGCTTTTTGTATTCGGTTTTATTGGCGGATTACTTGCCTTACTTACGCCTTGTGTATTTCCAATGTTACCATTGACGGTAAGTTTCTTTCTCAAAGATACAAAACGGAAAGGATGGGTAAATGGAGCCATTTACGGAGCGTCTATAATAGTGATTTATGTTTTGATTGGACTCTTAATTACGATTTTAGTCGGACCAGAAGCCTTAAATAGGTTGTCGACCAACTGGATTGCCAACTCGCTTTTCTTCCTAATATTTGTGGCTTTTGCATTTTCGTTTTTTGGCTACTATGAAATAACGCTACCTAGTTCTTGGAGTACAAAAAGTGATAGAATAGCTGACAAAGGTGGATTATTAGGCATATTTTTTATGGCCTTTACCTTAGCATTGGTTTCGTTTTCATGTACTGGACCTATCATTGGAACAGCCATTGTTCAAGCAAGTACTAAAGGAGAATATTTTGGACCTTTTTTGGTCATGTTTGGATTTAGCTCGGCATTAGCCCTTCCATTTGGACTTTTTGCAGCATTTCCAGCTTGGTTGAATACCTTACCAAAATCAGGAAGCTGGATGAATTCTGTAAAAGTTGTGCTTGGATTCTTAGAGTTAGCACTAGCACTTAAATTTTTATCGGTAGCTGATTTGACCAATAGGTGGGGTTTTTTGAAATACGAATTATTCATGGCTTTGTGGGTGATTATTTTTATTGGAATGGCGCTCTATTTATTTGGCTTTATAAAATTCCCACACGATAGTCCTATCAAAAAGTTAAGTTTTACACGGCTTGCATTTGCTGGTTTGGCAACAGCCGCCGTAATCTACTTAATTACTGGTTTTGCTGTAAATAAGGATACTGGAAATTATAAATCTTTATCCTTGATGAGTGGCCTAGCACCACCTGCCAATTATAGCTACTTTTTACCAGACCCTATTTTGGATCCTGCCATTAAGGCCAAATATTCATCCTACTCGAAATGTGCCAACAACATCAATTGTTTTAAAGATTATTTTGAAGGAATTCAATATGCCAATGAGGTCAATAAACCAATTTTAATCGACTTTACAGGTCATGGTTGTGTTAATTGTAGAAAGACTGAAGAACATATATGGATTGACGACAGAGTGAGGAATATTCTTCAAGACTCGGTGGTCTTGATTTCATTGTATGTAGATGATGATAAAAAGATTGAAGATGTCCTCATTTCAATAAATACCAATGAAAAATTGAGAAATGTTGGGAAAAAATGGGCAGATTTTCAGATTGTAAATTTTGAAAAAAATGCACAACCTTTATACGTTTTAGCTACTAACGATCAAAAAGTTTTATCCCAGCCACGTGCCTATGTTCCTGGTGTCGATGGTTACTTAGACTATTTGCGCTGTACCTTGTCACATTATAGGGAGAACCCTTCTGTTCATTAATCAAAAAATATTTATGACACTAAGACCTAAGTTTTTATTATTTATCCTATTAGGGTTTGTATTAAATTTAACATCTTGTTCCAAAGGAGAGAGTTTTGAAGAACAAATTGACCAAATAAACAAATTTGTTGCTAAAAAGAATTGGACAGTTAGTCAAGTTATTTCTGATGGTGTTTATGTTGTGATAGACAATCCGGGATCAGAAGAAAAACCTTCCATCTTTTCAACATTAACCGTAAAATATAAAGGATATTACTATGATGAAGAGGTGTTTGATCAAAGTGATAGTTTGAAAATAAAATTGAGTAGTACTATTAGAGGTTGGCAATTGGGAATTCCTGAGTTTGGAAAAGGAGGTAGTGGGAAATTACTTATCACTTCGGATAAAGCCTATGGATCTAGTACTTCATTTGGTATACGTCCCAACGCAATGATGATTTTTGAAATTGAAGTGCTGGATTTTTAAACTTAGGTAAACCTTTCATAGAAAAATAGTATTTTTGCTGTGAAACCTGAGAAAAATAACATTGACCAAAAAACAGCAAATTTCTAAAGTCAAAGAGGTGGCAAAACTTACGCCACTCATGTCGCAATATTTTAAGCTTAAATCGCAACACCCCGATGCTATACTTTTGTATCGAGTAGGTGATTTTTATGAAACTTTTTCAGAAGATGCCATAAAAACAGCAGATATTTTAGGCATCGTGCTTACCAAAAGAAACAATGGAGGTCAGGATATCGAACTTGCTGGGTTTCCTTATCACTCGCTTGATGTATATTTACCAAAATTGGTTAGGGCGGGGTATAGGGTTGCCATTTGCGAACAATTAGAAAAGCCAAGTAAAGATAAAAAAATAGTTAAAAGAGGCGTTACAGACTTAGTGACGCCTGGATTAACCATAGATGATACGATTCTTGACAGGAAATCAAACAATTATCTTGCCGCCCTTCATTTTACCCCTAAAAACGAGATTGGAGTCGCTTTTTTAGATATTTCTACTGGCGATTTTCTAGTTAGCGAAGGAAGTAAGTCCACCATCGAAAAGTTAATCGACAGCTTTCAACCTGCAGAAATTATATATTCCAAATTTTATCAAAAACAATATACGCAAACTTTTTTTGATCGATATTATTGTTACACTTTAGATGAGTGGGTTTTTACCTATGATTACGGAAGAGAAAAATTATTAGAAAAATTTTCAGTCGGTAATTTAAAGGGATTTGGCATTGAAGAATTAGAGTTGGGACAGGTAGCAGCGGGAGCTGCTTTACATTATCTAGGTCAAACGCAAAATGAAAAACTATCACACATTAGTCGTATCAACAGAATTCAATCAGAACACTTTATATGGCTGGATAGATTTACAGTTAATAATTTGGAACTGGTGAGGTCAAATCACGAAAGTGGAAAATCTCTATTACAAGTTTTAGACAAAACAGTGTCTCCCATGGGGGCAAGGTTGTTGCGAAAATGGATTCTTATGCCCTTATTGTCTCTTGATAGAATTCAGTCTAGGAGCAATATGGTGGAATATTTTTTCAAGCAAAACGAACAACAAGAGAAACTCGACCAATGGATTAAATCTATGGGAGATGTGGAAAGGATTGCATCAAAGTTGGCCATGGAGAAAATCAATCCTAGGGAGTTGCTTCAATTAAAAAAAGGTTTAGAAGTCATTCCTTTGATCATGGATATTTTGGTTCGTTCAGGAAATGAAGATATTCGGATGATGTCCGAAAAATTACTGCCTTGTGAGCTATTGAAAAAAGAAATTCATCATGCGATCTCTGAAGAGACACCGGCACTACTAATTAAAGGGAATGTCATTAAAGATAATTTTCATGTTGAATTGGATGAGTGGCGGCATGTCATTAGAAATAGCAAGGAATTATTACTAGATATACAGAAAACAGAAGCAGAAAAAACAGGTATTAGTAACTTAAAAATAGGGTACAATAATGTGTTTGGTTATTTTTTGGAAGTAACCAATAAATATAAAGACCATGACAAAATTCCAAATACCTGGATAAGAAAACAAACATTAACCAATGCGGAAAGGTATATTTCTGAAGATCTTAAAACACTCGAAACTAAAATCTTTGCTGCTGAGGAAAAAATTTCTGAATTGGAGGAAAAATTATATGTTGAGTTAGTTACTAAAGCTAATTCTTACCTAGATGCCATCCAGCAAAATGCTAAAAATCTGGGAATGTTGGATGTAATTTTGTCCTTTGCTAAGGTGGCATATAAAAATGGGTACACCAAACCGCTAGTTGACGAATCACTTGTCATTGATATCGAAGGTGGAAGGCACCCTGTCATAGAACAACAATTAGGCATTGAAACTTCTTTTATTCCCAATAATATATATCTCGAAAACGGGGACACCCAAATCATGATGATTACAGGCCCCAATATGTCTGGAAAATCAGCCGTTTTAAGACAGACAGCTTTAATTACTTTGATGGCACAAATGGGTTCATTTGTACCCGCAGAAAAAGCAAGATTGGGTATCGTGGACAAAATATTTACAAGGGTAGGAGCAAGCGATAATATTTCTAGTGGTGAGTCTACCTTTATGCTTGAAATGAATGAAACGGCCAGCATTATGAATAATATTTCTGAAAGGAGTTTGATTCTATTGGATGAAATAGGCAGAGGAACTTCAACGTACGATGGAATTTCAATTGCTTGGTCTCTTGCTGAATATTTACATAATAGCCAAAATGCCAACCCAAAAACTTTATTTGCTACCCACTACCACGAATTAAATGAATTGGCTTTACAATATCCACGGATTAAAAACTTTAATGTGGCTACTAAAGAAGTAGGCAATAAAGTCATTTTTCTTCGTACACTTGTCGAAGGTGGATGTGAACATAGTTTTGGAATACATGTCGCTGCAATGGCCGGTATGCCTAAAAATATTATACAAAGGGCTCAGGAAATTCTCTTAGAATTAGAACAAAAAACAATTAATGTTGCCCATGATGAAAAAGAAAAACAATCAAAACCAAATACAAGAAATATTCCGCCTCCCTATCAATTAAATATCTTTGAAACCGTAGATAATACTGCCGGCAAACTTAAGTTGATGATCAAAGACCTAGATATTAATACATTATCTCCCATTGAATGTATGCTAAAGCTTGTTGAGTTAAAAAAGATGCTTGAAGAGGAAAATTAATCGTGACCGTATTTATTACGATACATTGAAAGCATTTTAAAACATGATCATTTTGTACGAGGATTTTTTTGATAAAAAAAACGCCGAACCTATTTGCAAAGCCCGACGTTTCTATAAATTACAAAGAAATATTACTTAAGGTTTAAACAACTTTAAGGTGGTAGATCCATGTTTTTTAGCATCGAATTTTAAGAAATATTGTCCTGTAGGAATAGGTAGATATATAGATTTTTCCCAAGAAGCTTCGTTTGATATTTGGGTAGAAAAAATATCCTTACCTTGAATGTCTATAATCGTTAAATCTATTGTTGGAACAATATCTTCATTTTTAAAATGTATTGATAGATTATCTTGTTGGAAATTGGCAAAAATATCAAATGGAACATCTTGATCGTTGGTGCCTGAAGTAATAGCCACATTCACCTGGTTGCCATTAAAAAATCGATATTTACCTTCCGTAGATTTGTTCCAGATGATAGCAACAACTTTTAAATTTGTTTTATTACCACCAATATTAGGAATGGTTGTTTCTACATTAAATTTGGCGCCTGAAGCTACTTCTCCTGATGTTAAGTTGTCTCCAAAAGTGCTTGAAAGTAAACTTCTTCTTAAAATATAACGGTGCACGGCATTCGAACCAATGCTTTGTTGAAAATGAACTACATTGTCCTCCACTAGGTATAAACCTAAATAGTAATTACCCATTTCTACATTGCTTAAAAATTCAACTTCTGCCTTCACTTCCAAGGTATTATCATCATCAATCGTAGCTGTTACACCTATTCCTGCGAATGGATCAAGTATGGCGTTCAGATCAACAATACTTTCGGCTTCATCGAGTTTTTGGGGAATGTTCCCACTTGAAACATTCATATTTGATTGGCCCTCAAAAAAGATTGGATGATAATTTACACCTAAATTGGCCGCTAAATCTTTAGCTGTTTGGTTTGTTAAATCTCCACTTACATGAAGTCCCCAAATGATGGAGTTTTTATCGCCTACTTTTTCTATTAATTGTTTGTTCATATTCCAGCCCCAAGTTCCACAATTTGGACACCAGTCAGCTGTAGTTTTGGAAAATAATGTCCATTGTTTTTTATTTATTTCTTGAGCATGTGTGTTGGAAAAAACAATCATTGAAAATATAAGTAAAAGACTTACTTTTTTCATCGCAAATATATTTATAGGTTAAAAATGATAAAATTACTATTTAAATGCCCTTCATATTTAAAAAAGACTAATGTCTAGGCAATAAATTCATAACAATGAAATAGTTATAATGTTCCGTCAGAGTATTTATATACGGCGGCTATGGTAACTTGTGTAACAGCTCGCAAAACTTCTCTGTCAATGATGCCAATATCATCGCTATGTGTATGGTGATAACTACCAAAATTCCCGCTAGGCAAGGTGTTGATAATGTCAATCATTGGGATTTTTGCTATACTGTTGACATAGTAGTGATCATCTTGAATTTGTCCAATTTTTTCATTCAAAAAATATTGACCATATCCCATTCCTTGAGCCAATCCCCAAACCTTATCCACATATTTTCCAGCATAATACATTGAAATTTCTTCTTTATGAAATTTTGCATTCTGCGCACCTATTAAATCTAATAAAATACCCCAATCCGCAGTATAATCCTTTTTATGTAGATTTTTAGCCCAATATTGAGAACCTATGCACCAATTCCCTTTTTCATCTCCTTGGTCTTCCGCATCAAAAAATATAAAATCTACGCCAAGATCTATATTTTTTTGAGACATAACTCGCATTATCTCTAGTAAGGCTGCCACACCGCTAGCTCCATCGTCTGCCCCCATAATAGGTTGATTTGTTTTTGCAGGATTAGAATCTTTTTCTGCTATAAGCCTAGTGTCCCAATGTGCTGCTAGGATCATCCTTGTTTTGTGTTCGGGATTTAGACTTGCGATGATATTGTAAGAGGCTATGTCGGTTTTTCCTAAGAATGATGCTTTGAAGTCTTGTACTACAACTGTTAAACCATACGAGGTACTTTTTTTAACAAGCCAGTCTTTCATTGCTTTATGACCCGCAGAACCAGGTACTCTAGTGCCAAATGATAGTTGATTTTCTACAAAATGATAAACAGAATCTCCATTGATCGCAGGCACCATCACCTTTTTTTTGACAGTTGGTGTTTGATTTTGATCTACACTTTTTTTTGAATCCGCATCATTTTTACAACCTATGTTAAAAGCAACAAAAGTCAATAAATATAGGTATCTCTTTTTCATTTTTATTATTTATAAGTCCAACTGGTCTCCTCTTTACCATCTTTTATGACGATGTTTAGTTCCTGTAATACATCTCTGATTTTGTCAGAAGCCGGCCAATCTTTGTTGTTTCTAGCATTTTGACGCAATTCAATCACTAAATTCATCAAACCATCAATAGGACCAGATTGTGAATCTTGTTCGCTTTCGGTCAACCCGAATATATCATGAATAAGGGCATTAAATTGTGATCTCAGTGTTAGCCAAGTAGTTTGTGAAACTTGATCTAGACCCACTTTTCCATCTTTGAGACTGTTGATAGTGGGCACTATTTCAAACAATCTTGACAAAGATTTTGGCGTATTAAAATCATCATCTAGGTCACTAAATGCTGCTTCTATGTTTAGGTTTAATTCTTCATCCAATTGTCCTGTATGTTGGGTGTTAATATCTAATGCAAATAGAATTTTTTTGGCTTCCATCAACCGTTTAAATCCTTTTTCTGCGGCTTGTAGTGCTTCATCTGTTAAATCATTGGTTGATCGATAGTGGGACTGCAGCATAAAAAACCTAACGATCATTGGAGAGTATCCTTTGGTTACATGAGGACTTTCTCCTGTAAATAGTTCCGTAGGCGAAATGGTATTCCCGTCGCTTTTAGACATTTTTTTACCATTCATCAGCAACATATTGGTATGTAACCAATACGAAGCGGGTTGGCAACCACAACTTCCCATGTTTTGGGCAATTTCATTTTCATGGTGGGGAAATTTAAGGTCGTTTCCGCCACCGTGTATATCAAAATGTTTTCCAAGATATTTGGTACTCATAGCGCTACATTCAAGGTGCCAACCTGGAAAACCGACAGACCATGGAGAATTCCATTTCATGATATGTTCATCTGATGCCTTCATCCATATGGCGAAATCTGAAGGATGCTGTTTTTCGTCTTGATTTTTTAGATTATCCCTTGTTTCAACTAATAGTTCGTCGATAACCCTTCCCGATAATTTGCCGTATTCACCTGTTTTTTCAGCAAATTTTACAGTATCAAAATAAATAGAACCATTGTTAATATAGCCGTAGCCATTGTCAAGTATGGTTTGAACCAATTCTATTTGTTCCAAAATATGCCCCGTTGCTCTTGGTTCTATGCTAGGGGGAAGTGTGTTCAAAATACGCATCATATCGTGAAATCCGACCGTATATTTTTGAGCAACCTCCATAGGTTCGAGATCATCAAGTTTAGCCCCTTTTGCCATACGGTCTTCTCCGTCATCGAGCAAATGACCTACATCTGTAATATTTCGCACATAGCGAACCTTATAACCAATATATAGAAGATAGCGATAAATTACATCAAAACTTACAAATGTCCTACAATTTCCTAAGTGAACATCACTGTACACGGTAGGGCCGCAAACGTATAAACCAATATAACCTTCATGAAGAGGCTTAAATATTTCTTTTTGCCTAGAAAGGCTGTTATATACCTGAATTTGTCTCAACATTCAAACAAAAAAATTAAAGCGTTTATTTATCTTGCGAAAGCTGTGGCTCTTTTTTCTCTAATGACCGTTACTTTTACTTGCCCCGGGTATTGCATTTCATCCTGAATTTTCTGTGAAATCATGAAAGCTAAATCATCGGCAAATTGGTCACTTACCTTTTCACTTTCAACAATTACCCTTAATTCCCTTCCAGCTTGTAAAGCATATGCTTTTTGTACACCTTCGTAGGATAAAGCCAATTCTTCTAATTCACCAATTCTTTTAAGATAACTTTCAAGAATCTCTCGTCGAGCACCAGGCCGAGCGCCCGATATAGCATCACATGCTTGAACAATTGGAGAAATGATATTATTCATTTCAATCTCATCGTGATGAGCTCCTACTGCATTGAGAATAACGGGATGTTCCTTGTACTTATCGCACATTTCCATTCCCAATAAAGCATGCGACAATTCAGAATCCTCTTCGGCAACTTTACCAATATCGTGTAACAGTCCAGCTCTTTTAGCCATTTTGACTTGTTTGGCGCTAAGGCCTAATTCTGACGCCATTGTAGCACACAAGTGGGCTGTTTCGATGGAGTGTTTAAGAAGATTTTGACCGTATGATGATCGGAACCTCATTCTACCAACCATCCTCACGAGATAAGGTGCTAAACCATGGACATCTAAATCAATGATGGTCCGTTCGCCAATTTCGATGATTTGTTCTTCAAGTTGTTTTTTTACTTTGGCTACAGTTTCTTCGATTTTGGCTGGGTGAATTCTACCATCGGCGACCAGTTTTTTCAAAGATAACCTACATAATTCTCTTCGTATTGGGTCAAAACTTGAGATGACAATAGCTTCTGGTGTATCATCTACCACGATTTCAGCCCCTGTAGCTGCTTCAAGTGCTCGAATATTTCTTCCTTCTCTTCCGATAATCTGGCCTTTAATATCATCTGATTCCAAATTAAATACGGAAACGGTATTTTCAATCGTGTATTCTGCGCACATTCTTTGAATGGTTTGGATAACGATTTTTTTAGCCTCTTTATTTGCATTTCCCATTGCCGTCGATATAGCTTCTTTTTCTATAGCGAGAGCATCATTGGCCGCTTTAGCTTTAATCGCTTCTAGAAGTTGTTCTTTGGCTTCGTTTTGCGAAAGTTTGGATATATTTTCTAATTCTTTGATAAATTTTTCATTAGCAGAATCCAATTCCTCTCTTTTTTTGGAAACAATTTTCAGTTGAGTGTCCAGATTTTCACGAAGTGTATTAAGTTCTGTTTCTTTGCTATCCAAAATTTCTGTTTCGGCAACAATTTTTTCGAGTTTTGTTTCTAACTCTTTTTCTTTAGCAGAAATAGTCATTTCTTGTTCGCGAAGTTCAACTTTTTGTTCTGCTTTCCAACTTTCATAGTCAGACTTCAGCTTAATAAAATTTTCTCTTGACTCTTGAATCTTTTTTTGTTTTATAGATTCATTGTGTTGCTCAGCTTTAGAAATTATTTTTTCAGCAGCAGTTTCGGCGTCACTAATTTTGCGTCGGCCGGCCAATTCTGCTTCTTTGAGGGTTATATCTGCTTTATTATTAGCTTCTTTTAATTTGTTTTGAAACAAAGTTCGTATCAGGAAGTAGCTGACGCCCCCTCCTGCTAAAACCCCGATTAACAACCCAATTCCTATGTCCATGTTAATTTGATTTAATGAATGAATAAAAGTACATTGAACGTTATGTTCAAGGCAAATTTCCTTTAAATCTGCCTGCTAAAGCAAGCCAACAATGGTAGAAAATTAGTGTTCGGACAACATTTGGAGGAGATCGTCGAGTTTTTCATCGACGTCATTGTCATTTTTTGACGTTTTATTTGACAAATGATGTTTATTTTCAAAAGCATAGGTCAATAAAGTCATAATGGTGCAATCTAATTTATCAAGGGAAGGATAGGTCTCTTGAAATGAGGCTATTTTATCGTTAATTTCATTTTCAAGGCTCGTTACCCAAATAGCTTCATCCCCAGTAACTTTTAAAGGGAATGATTTACCAAGAATATGAATTTCAACCGGTTTTAAGTCGCCCTGTTGCATGTTATTTCTTTTCTATGATCTCTATACATTGGTCAATTTCTTCGATAAATCCCTCGATTGTATTTTTTAAATCTTTTTTAGTAACATCGCCAAACAAAGTCAAAGGTTTTACCGTCTCCAAATGTTGGTCGTCTTCCTGTTTTTCTTTTACAAGCTGTTGACCTGATCTTTGAATTTTTAATTCTTCTTCTAAAACACGAATTCTCTCAAATAAGTTCGCTCTTTCGGATTCCATGTCCACAATCCTAGAAAGGATGTTTTCCATTTTTTGCCGAATGAGGTCTATTTTTTGAGAAACCATATTTTTTGTCAAAGATATTATATTTTTTTATAATCCATATAATTATTTCCGAATATTTGCCTGTAATTGATTTTCCATGGAAATTATAATTTTTGCCATGATGACATCAACTTCTTTATCTGATAGTGTCCTTTCTGTATTTTCAAAATGAAAACTGACAGCGTATGATTTTTTACCTTCGCCCACTTTGATCTTATCTTTAAAGATGTCAAATAATCTTACATCTTTGAGGATAGTTTTATCGACTTTTTTGGCCAAATTTAGTACTTCGTCAAAAAGCACATTGTCATTCAATATAATGGCTAAATCTCGTCTCGTAGAAGGAAATTTTGATATTTCCCGCACAGTAAACTTGTTTTTAGCTAGAGCTTTAACCACATTAAGTAATTCTATTTGGGCAAAAAACACCTCTTGTTTGATGCCGAATTTTTTTAATAATACAGACGATATAGCGCCAAAAATTATAAATGGTTTATCCGCCCTATGGAAGGTCATACCATACTTTAGGCCAAAATGTCTTGGTTTATCATCTTCTTGCCATGACACAAGACCGAGCCTTTTCATTATGGAAATGGAAACGTGTTTTATATCATAAAAAGAAATTTCGTTTTTACCTTGAGCGTACCAAGTCTCTTCTAAGTTTTTGCCTGTTAAAAAGATGGTTAGGTATTCTTTTTCCTCAAAACCATTTTCGTTTTTAGTATAAGATTTTCCATGTTCGTACAACTTTAAATTTGATTGCTGTCGATTTAAATTGTAGGCAATGGTTTGAAGTCCGCTTGTTAAAAGGTCAGGTCTTAGGATGTCGAGATGAATGTTAGACGTATTATTGATGTACACAAAAGATTTTGGATTTAGTGCATCAATATCTGAGAGTTGTTTGCTTTCAATGAGGGAAAGCCCCATCATCTCGTGAAAATGGTTGGTTGATAAAAACTGACTTACAATTTCTTTAATCTCATTTTTATCTGGTTTTAGCGTGTAGGAAATAGTAGATTTTATACCCGAACTTATTGGCACATTATTTAAACCATAAATCCGAAGAATCTCTTCAATGACATCAATTTCACGAGTTACATCGTGTTTATTGGTGCCAGGATAAACCAAAATTGAATCTTCGTCAAAAGTTCTGATTTTCATATCTAGACTAGTCAAAATAAATTGAATTTTTTCCTTTTCAATATTTACGCCTATGACTTCATTCACTTTACTATAACGAATTTTTATTTCTTTACCATCCAACTTATGTGGATAAACATCGATCATATCATTACTAATAGATCCACCGCCAGATGCTTTTATTAACCCTGCTGCTCTTTTTAGGGCAAATATTGTCATATTTGGATCGGCCCCTTTTTCGAATATTTTGGCCGCCTCTGTTCTTAAATTATGGCTTGTACTACTAGTCCTAATATAGGATGGATTAAAATAGGCGGATTCTAAAAATATATTAGTTGTAGTAGCTGTAACGCCACTGTGAATGCCACCGTATATGCCAGCCATACAAAGGGGATTTTTTTCTCCATCGCAAATCATAAGATCTGCGTCGCGAAGCTTTCGTGAAACATTGTCTAAAGTGGTGAACGGTGTTTCTTCAGGCAAAGTATCTACTATGATTTTGTTACCGTTAATTTTATCAGCATCAAATGCATGAAGTGGTTGACCCATTTCATGCAAAACATAGTTGGTGATATCTACAATATTATTGATAGGCTTTATGCCTAAGGACAAAAGTGATTTTTTAATCCAATCGGGTGAATCTGTTATCTGTACCCCGGCTATGGTAATCCCAGAATATCGAGCACAAGCATGTTTATTGAGAACTTCGACCTCAATATTTTGTTTTATTTTTTCGGTGATAAATTCTTTGGTTTCGGGCAACAAGATTTCACCATCGTAATTTTTATTGACTTTAAGATAAGCCAGTAAATCTTTAGCCACGCCCAAATGAGCTGTTGCGTCCGAACGGTTGGGTGTTAAACCTATTTCAAATACAACGTCTTCCTCCATTTTAAGATAAGATGCTGCTGACTCTCCAATAGGAGCATCGGGGCTTAATACCATGATACCAGAATGGTCTTCTCCAAGGCCTAATTCATCTTGAGCGCATATCATACCTTCTGATTCCTGCCCTCGAATTTTTCCTTTTTTAATTTTCCATGGGCTTCCTTCTTTGTCGTATAATGTTGTACCAATAGTGGCTACTAGTACTTTTTGTCCTTTTTGAACGTTTGGTGCACCACATACGATTTGAAGATTCGTTTCGTGTCCGATATTGACCTGTGTTAATGAAAGTTTATCAGCATCCGGGTGTTTTTCACAGTAGGTAACGTGACCTACAACAATTCCTTGGAGCCCACCTTTGACACTTTCCACTTTTTCCCAACCTTCTACTTCCAGCCCAATAGTTGTTAGCATTTCTGCAATTTCTTCGGGTGTATATTCTAGGGTAATGTATTGACTTACCCAACTCAATGATAGTTTCATATATTTTTCTACTTCAATTTAAAACCTGAACATTCTCCAAGTAATGGGGGCAAAGATACGATTTCGACCTGAAAAGTAAGTCGAAGATTCAAAAATTACATAGATAATTTGAAAGACGTTGAATGGTCTTCCTCCAGGCTGTAAAAATGTAGACTTATATAAATTTCGGCATCCCTGTTAGATTTGCCGCAAAAAAAAAAGGGTGGCTCGTAGTAAGCCACCCTTTTTATTGAATTCTTTAATAAATCCCCGAACAAAATGAAAAGGATCTCACTCTTTTCATTCTTTTTATAATAACCAAAAACTCTTTCTCTTTGTTTGTTTTTTCTTTCTTCTTTTAGAAAGTTTTAACAGTTTTAACTTGTTAACAACACAAAGATAAGGTCAATCTATGGTGACAAAAAATACAAAAAATACAAACAAACATATATTAATAAATATTATATAATCGTAAAATATTTAAATACAAGATGTAATGTATTAAATAATTTAATAATATGATATAAATTGATTAAATTTTTTAGAAAAAAATATTTAAAAAAGGTACATTCCTTGTGCAATAACAAACTTTCTGAAATAGCTTTTTGTGAAACCTACCAAAGGAATCGTTTGTATAATATTATTATTGAGTAATTATTTTTGATTTAAGCAAGGCTTTGTCTTTATTGGGTTAAGATTTTATTGGCATATTGAGGATGTTTTTACCAATAGCTAAGGTTTAATTTGTTTGTAAAAAAACTATCGGTCTATTTCATCTAAAACTTTCGTATAACTTTTAAGTATTTTTAAAACAAGATAAACCAGTCCAGATATAATCGTTCCGATCCAAATCCAATTAGCTTCAAATGTGATTTCACGCTGTAGAACTAAAGAGTCAACTAAATCAAAAATTAGGAAAACCAAAAACAGCGCAAAAATGCCATTTTTTTCTTTTTTTAATACTTTTTTCCAGCTGAACGGAAGGTTAGGTTTGATATACTGAAAATGATAGGGTAAAAAAGGAGGCGTCTTTTCCGTCCATTTAAGATAAACTTCACCAAATTTTCCTGTCAGAAATTGCTCTTCGGTATACACTATCCTTTCGTAATAAATCCAATAAAGTAGGGTAAATGTAAACATAAACCATACATTACCTGTCAACATCGCAATACTTAACCACATAAAATAATTGCCTAAGTAAAGCGGATTGCGAATCAAAGAATACAAACCCGTTGTATTTAAGCTATCAGCGACCTGCCCCTCCTTTGTGTTTCTGCCTGAAGTATTAATTGGGGTATAACCAATGGTGAACACCCGTATAAAAAGGCCTAAAAGTCCTACAGAAAAAGCCACTAATTTCATATTTTCCGTCAACAAACCATTGCCATCAATATTGGCTTGCTGTACTTTATAGACCTTTAATACTACACCGAAAATGAGCAATAGTAGAGGTAAATAACTTCGGTATTTAAACAAAAAATCACCTTGTCGTTTGAGTTCTTCTTTTAATGCCATAAAGATTGAGCTAATTTTTGCAAAATATAAGCTTTTAAACTGAAAAGTCAGTTATGATGGCAAAG
>JBATMZ010000112.1:0-82668 GCA_049290115.1 Saprospiraceae bacterium
GAATTATGCTGGTTTAAAACTTGGAACTTGGTATCCACAAGGTGGGTTTGGAAAAGTAGTAGATGGTATTGTTGAAGTTGCCAAAAGAAATGGAGCTAATTTTCACTTTAATGCATCAGTAGAAAAAATATTAACTTCCAACGGAAAAACGAACGGTATTAAAGTGAATGGAGAAGATTTTTCTTGTGATGGAGTAATAGCATCTGCAGACTATCATCACGTTGAAAGTCAATTGCTTGATGTAAAAGAAAAAAATTATTCTGAAGATTATTGGTCCAAAAAAACCTTTGCACCTTCTGCCCTTATATATTATTTAGGCGTAAATAAAAAGATAGATTCACTGAATCATCATACCTTATTTTTTGACGAAAGTCTTGCTGAACATTCAAAAGAAATTTACAAAAATCCGAAGTGGCCAACGAAACCATTGTTTTATGTTTGTTGTCCTTCTCGGACGGATGATTCCGTAGCTCCTTCCGGACACGAAAACCTATTTTTATTAATGCCTTTAGCACCAGGACTAGAGGATAGTGATGAAATGAGGGAAAAGTATTTTAACGTGATGTTGTCCCGGTTAGAAAACATAAAGGGTGAAAATATTTTACCTCACATCATCTACAAAAAAAGTTATTGCGTTAATGACTTTATTTCAGATTACAATTCATTTAAAGGAAACGCATATGGTCTTGCCAATACACTCATGCAAACGGCTAATTTGAAACCAAAAATTAAAAATTTTAAAATCGAAAACCTCTTTTATACGGGACAATTGACTGTCCCAGGTCCAGGTGTTCCCCCAGCTATTATTTCGGGAAAAGTTGCCAGTGGATTACTTCATAAAAAATTAAAATTAAAACAAAATGAAATCACTATTTGACGAAGTATCTGCGAAATGCAGTAAAATAACTACAAGGAAATACAGTACTAGTTTTTCTCTTGGGATATTATTCTTAGAAAAAAAAATGCATGACCCCATTTATGCTATTTATGGATTTGTGCGTTTTGCTGATGAAATAGTGGATAGCTTTCATGGTTTCGACAAAAAAAATTTATTAAATAATTTTAGACTAGAAACCTATGCTGCTATTGAAAACAAAATATCATTAAACCCAATCTTAAATTCCTTTCAAAAAGTGGTGCATCAAAACGCCATAGAAATGGAGTGGATTGACTGTTTTCTCGATAGTATGGAAATGGATCTTTATAAGCAGGATTATAATCAAGAACAATATAAAAAATATATTTTAGGTTCTGCTGAAGTGGTCGGACTAATGTGTTTACACGTATTTACAGAGGGTGATAAAAAACAATTTGAATTATTGAAGCCGTATGCAATGGATTTGGGATCAGCTTTTCAAAAAATAAACTTTTTGAGAGATGTTAAAGATGATATTGAAGGGTTAGGAAGGACTTATTTTCCAGATGTAAACTTACTCAATTTTGAAGCTCGGGATAAAATAAAAATTGAAGAAGATATAGAAGTGGATTTAGCCAATGCATTAATTGGAATAAAAATGCTTCCATCTGGGGCACGCAAAGGGGTTTACCTAGCATATTATTATTACAAGGCACTTTTTAAAAAAATCAAAAGATTGCCGCCACAAAAAATAATGAATGAAAGGGTAAGAATCTCAAATTATCAAAAAATGATTCTTATGTTCAAATCAAATATAAGACATCAGCTCAATATGTTTTAAAATGAAATTATTTCTATTATTATCAATTCTATCTTGGGTAAATCCAGAATTAAGTAATCTACGCAGCCTATATATTCAGTCTCCATCTGATGAATCTAAAGCAAATTTGCTGTTAAGTAAAATTGAAAAAATAAAGTCAGTTGATAAGGTATATGTAGGTTACGAAGGAGCTGTAAAAATAGTATTGGCAAAATTTGCAGTGAATCCAATTAAAAAATGGAATTTATTTACTGAAGGGAAAAGTATTCTAGAAGGGGCCATAAATTCAGCACCTAAAAATTCCGAATTGAGGTACTTAAGATTAACTATTCAGACAAATGTTCCTAAATTTCTTGGATATTCAAGTCAAATTAAAGAGGATAAAAACTTTTTAGAAAAAAATGTGGAAGTTATTAAAGACGTAGAACTTCAAACAATGATTCGAAGTTATTTGAACGAAAAAGTATGATAGAAAAAACTCTATATGTATATGTCATGTACACTAACAAAAACTAAATTTAACGACCAAAGTCAAAAGAACCAAATTTATGTATCAATATAAAACAGAGCAATGGTTGCCCATATCAATTGAAGAAGCATGGCGCTTTTTTTCATCTCCTCAAAATCTTTCGACAATCACACCACCTGAAATGGAATTCAAAATCCTCTCAAATCCTGAAAGTAAAATCTATGAAGGTATGAGGATTGATTATCGTGTTAGACCAATTTTAGGTATCCCCATGTATTGGCAGACAGAAATCAGCCACGTGCAAAATGAAAAACATTTTGTGGATAAACAATTAAAAGGACCTTATAAAAAATGGGAACATACCCATACCTTTACAGAAAAAAATGGAGGTGTTTTGGTGGAAGATGAAATACGTTATGCACTACCTTTTTCGTTTATAGGTCGTATAACACATGAATTGTTTGTTAGAAAAAAAATAGAAAATATTTTTAATTTTAGAAAAAATATACTCACCCAAATATTTATAAAAAAATGATAAAGATCCTAATAACACTCGCCGCCTTTCTGTCGATGGAAGCTATTGCATGGTTTACGCACAAATACGTAATGCATGGCTTGCTGTGGATATTACATAAAGACCATCACAAAAAAGAAACGTCTGGTTTTTTTGAAAGAAATGATTTTTTCTTCCTCATATTCGCTATACCAGGTATCATAGGATTATTTTTAGGTATGCAGAATGGATTTAATTATCTGTTTTGGATAGGATTAGGTATTACATTATATGGATTTGCTTATTTTTTAGTCCATGATATTTTTATTCACCAGCGTTTTAAATTTTTGCGAAATATCGATAATGATTATTTTAAAGCCATCCGTCGAGCCCACAAAATGCACCATAAACATGTAGAGAAACATGATGGAGAATGTTTTGGGATGCTGTGGGTTCCTTTAAAATATTTCAGGACTTCAGGTACAATCATTCAGCAATGAAGCTTACCTATCTCTTGGTGAATTTTTTCTCCGTTATCGTTCCGTTTATTTTTTCTTTTCACCCAAAGCTTAAATTCCACAAATATTTTAAGGAGTTTTTTATAGCAAATCTCATTGCTGCGTTTTGTTTTTTAGTTTGGGATGCATTATTTACAGGAATGGGTATTTGGGGTTTTAGTGATAAATATACGCTTGGATTTAAGATTCTTGGGATGCCTTTTGAAGAAATATTATTTTTTATTTGTATTCCATTTGCTTGTATTTTTACCTATCATTGTATCAATATATTTTATAAAATTGAGTGGAGTAGTAGTTTTGAAAATGTATTTATCCTTGGTGTTTCTGTATCCTTAGTGTTGTTTGGATTTTTACACATAGACAAATGGTACACTTCGGTAACTTTTGTTAGTACTGGAATATTATTATTGGCATTGAAATATTTGTTTAGAGTAAAGTGGCTACCTAAGTTTTTTACTATTTATCCATTGTTATTAATACCTTTTTTTATCGTGAATGGTATACTCACCGGATACGGTCTCTCCGAACCAGTCGTTTGGTACAACAATGATGAAAACCTTTCCATTCGATTATTGACGATTCCGGTAGAGGATGTGGTTTATGGATTTGAGCTATTAATTTTTAACTTGTTTTTTTATGAAAAATTAAAAAACATTAATATTTAACATATGTACAACTCTATGATTAATAAGTACTTTGTTGGTTTCATGGTCATCTTATTTTTTACACAATGTCGAACACAAAAAATGGAAACCGTTGCACAAGTTGATTTAAAAAGATATGCTGGGAAGTGGTACGAAATTGCCGCCTATCCTCAGCGTTTTCAAAAAAATTGTTTTTGTACCACTGCCGAGTATTCTTTGAGTGAAAAAGGATACATTATTGTAGAAAACCGATGTAACAAAGGAAGCATTGATGGCAAAGAATCTTATATAAAAGGGAAAGCATTTGTGGACAAAAATTCAGGCAATGCCAAACTAAAAGTTCAGTTTTTTTGGCCTTTTAAAGGTAAATATTGGATTATTGATTTGGCAGAGGACTATAGTTACGCCGTTGTGAGCCACCCTAATAAAAAATATTTATGGATTTTGTCACGAACAAAGGACATGGACGAAAAAGTATATAAAGAAATTTTATTACGGCTAAAAGCCAAAGGTTTTGATTTAATAAGATTACAAAAAACAAGACAATTCTAAGGCCTCTAGCAACTGACAATATTATTGAATCATATCAAATGAGACTTCTTTAAATAGGTATCAAAAAGTGGACAGAGTTCTATTAGCAAATTAATGCATTTCATTATCGAGCTTCAATCCTAGTTTTTGAACAAATTCTGTAAGATTTTCATTTTTATCCAGCATCATTTGATATTTTTCTCTTTGAGTCAAAATGAGTTGAGGTTTAACATCTTCAAAATCTGGAAATCGGGTTTTATCAATTTCGATAAGAAGGGCTAGTTCAGGCGTACCTAATTCTATCCGTAGTCGGTCAATCAAAGATGATTCTTGTAAAATTAAATCCATACTGACCGAATTGGGAACATACACCTTTAATGAGGTATTTTCAAGGTGAATATCTGTATTTCTTAAGGCCAATTGAACACTCATAGAAGGGTTGTTTTCCATGTAGTCTATCCAAATAGACTTTAAGGCATCGACGTTTAAATTTTTTCTAGAATGAGCTTTTATGGACTCTTCTTCCAATATTTTTTTTCGAATGGAGTCAATATTGGTAAAGCCCTTAAATTTTTTTTCTTCAGCCTTGGCAACTTCTTTATTTACAACGGGAATTGGGTTCGTTTCTTCTACTATTTTAGTAATTTCTGATTTAAAAGTAGTCTTATTTGGTTTTACTTCGCGACTATCATTTTTTTTTTCATTCAGCGTTTCGCTAAGCACATCCACATTTTGTAATTTGTTTAAAAAAGTGAGTTTACTTAGTGTTAATTCGACGTGTAATCTTCTGTTTTTTGCCCTTGAAAGATTGATTTCACATTGATTCAAAAATTGTAATCCCGAAAATATAAGCCCGGGCGGACAAAGTTGTGCTTGAGCAATATATCGATCTTTCAACTCTTTACTCAGTTCAATAATTTTATGAGTTCCTGGAAACTTGGCCATCATTAGTTCTCTGAAGTGATCTGCCAACCCGTTAATATATTGTTCAGGGTCAAAACCGTTTTTGACCACTTCGTCCAATAAGTTGAGTGTTTCTTGTATATCTTGGCTTAAAAATGCATCCGTTGCCTTAAAGAAATATTCATAGTCGAGCATGTTTAAATTCTGAATTACATCTTTAAATGTAATATTTCCATTCGACGCACCTGCTATTTTGTCAAAAATAGACAGTGCGTCCCGCATAGCACCATCCGCCTTGAGAGCTATTGTGTGTAAAGCCTCTTTTTCGGCAGTTATATTTTCTTTTTGGCAAATAAGTTCCAATTGTTTGACGGCATCGCTAATTTGGATTCTTTTGAAATCAAAAATTTGACACCGACTCAAAATAGTAGGAATGATTTTGTGTTTTTCGGTAGTAGCTAAGATAAATACTGCATAAGAAGGAGGCTCTTCCAGAGTTTTTAAAAAGGCATTAAAAGCTTGTGAGGTCAACATGTGTACCTCGTCAATGATAAAGATTTTGTATTTTCCTTCTTGTGGTTGAAAACGAACTTGCTCGATAAGTGCACGCATGTGGTCAACACTATTATTGGAGGCGGCATCCAATTCTACAATATTAAATGATGCATTTTCATTAAAAGACTTACATGAACCACATTGATTACAAGCAGTAACTTTGTCAACAGGATTATGGCAATTGATGACTTTTGCTAGTATTCTGGCACAAGTGGTCTTCCCTACACCTCTAGGTCCAGTAAATAAAAAGGCATGAGCCAACTGTCCACTTTGAAGGGCATTTTTTAAAGTTTTGGATATATGATCCTGCCCAAGCACTTCGTCAAATGAAGATGGTCGATATTTACGGGCAGAAACGATAAATTGGCTCATAATTTTCCTTAGACTTCACAAAGGTAATGAAACTTGAGCAATTTTTAAATTCAGTTTTTTATCAAATTGCCCTACGATGATTAGATCTACTTTTGAGGTAGTAAATTCCAGTTAATATGCAAGCCAAAGCTGGCAAAATGCTCAAATTTTTTAAAAACAACTGACTCGTAGATAAAGAATATAAAGACTCGGGCAAACCTAATCTCTTAATGGTATAGAATAAATCATAACAACCTGGTATATGAAGGATTAAAATCAAGCATACCAAGGTTAAAAATACCCAATAATGAAATCTAGAATGGACAAAAGACCCCATAGATAAATTCTTGGGCGATATCTGACCTACTAATAACGATAAAATTATGATTAATGCGCTTAACAGCAATAACAATATGATTTGAAACCCTATTCCAACGGTACTGGATAGTAAGCCTTGAAAGATGATGGTAAAAAACAGGGTAAAAAATAAATATAGTACATGTCTAATGCTCTTTTTGAATATGAACCAGGCAGGTCGATAGGACAAAACTCCACCAATAATAAGTAAACTACTCACCCATGTTGGATAAAATGATATCGGAACCATCCACACAGCCCACCACCAAAGTAAAAGGACTTGTGCACCTATAAGTAAAATAATGCTGTACAAAAATGGGTTACCTATATCAGAAATTGAAGTATTGCTTTTTATCTGTTGAGTCGGTTTTATTTGTTTATAATTGAGGAATAAGTGGACTCCCATACACAACGAGAAAATAATGTTAAAAACCATTTCGCTTAAATTAAAACTCTGTGGGGTATACACAACTAACAAGGCAATACATACGCCCCAAACCAAACTTCTTACGGAAGAAATAAGAGAAGGAAGACAAGCAATACTCAAGCTAAAAATACCAATAACAACAGCTACCTGATGTGTAATATAAAATGAAACAGCGGCTGATATTCCAAATATGATGCTTATATATTTTAAAGTATATACATTTTTAAAAAATGGGTATAGAAGGAAAATACCAGCGGGAATCAGCGAAAATAAATAGACTTCGCAAGGATTTAATTCGAAGGAAGAAAGTGTAGTTCTATACATCGATAACCCAGACGTAAAGACAAACCAACCCGAGAGTTCAGCGAAAGAAATATGTTTTTGTTCTTCAGGATTCATCTAGACTTGATATTCAATTTTTTCTTGTCGAAAAGCAAAATAAAAAAAGACCATAATAATCAATGCGAAAATTGCTGGGAACAACCAAATGATTGACCAGTCTCCCTTATATTGTTCTACGATAATTCCAGACACCCAAAAACCGATCAACATGCCTAGGCCATAAGTAGCCAGAGTAATCAGCCCTTGTGCCGCACTTTTAATTTGACCTCCTGCTTTTGAATCGGTATAAATCTGGCCACTTACAAAAAAGAAATCATAACAAATTCCATGTAAAGCAATACCCAAAATTAACATCCATGAAGAAGTTCCAACTTCGCCATAAGAAAACAATATATAACGAAGACACCAGGCAAACATTCCTACTATAATTGTATTTTTAAACCCAAATCTAATAAAAAACCATGGCAAAACTAACATAAACCCAATTTCCGAAATTTGCCCTAATGTCATTTTACCTGTTGGATTAGACATGCCTAAATCGACCAAAAATGGGTTAGCATTAGCATAATAAAAAGCGAGGGGAATACAAATTAAAATAGAAGAGACAAAAAAGACCAAAAAGTTTTTGTTTTTTAATAATTGTAGTGCATTTAAACCTAAAATATCCTTGACTGTAATGGCTTTTGTTTTGACACTGATAGGAGGAGTTGATGGTAGAAAAAAGCTACATATTCCAAGCAGTGCAGAGATACTTCCAGCTAGAATGAACGTATTTTTCAAGGCACCATTTTCAATAGCTTCAAGTTTGTCCCAGCCAAAAACATAGCTGATACATAGTCCAGCAACTACCCAGCCCAATGTACCAAAAAGACGAATATTGGCAAATTCTTTAGTTGGGTTATTCATTTGCCGAAATGCGATAGAATTGACCAAAGCAAGCGTGGGCATGTAACACAGCATATAGATAAAAACATAGGGATAAAAATGGTCAAATTGGCCAGAATATGCCATTTGGTACATAAAAAATGCTCCGATAAGGTGTAAAACTCCAAGTATTTTTTCGGCATTAAAAAACCGATCTGCAATCAAACCAATAAAGAAAGGAGAAATAATAGCACCCCAAGATTGAGTACTAAAAGCCATTCCTATTTCTCCCCCTGAGGATTTCATATTATTGGCTAAAAATGTTCCTAATGTCACAAACCATGCTCCCCAAATAAAAAATTGGAAAAACATCATAGCAGATAATTTGACCTTTACAACCGTATTCATACTTATTGATTTTATAAGAAGTCAAATTAAGTCAGAATAAAATGAATGAACAAGTTTTTGAACTAATATTCTTATAGAATATTCAAGGACGCTTATAATATCAAATGAAGAAATTTTCCCATGCTGAATTTTTGATTTTAAGCATAGTTTATTTCCCTTTTTGTTTTTATCAAACAGAAGGAACCCTAAAAAGGAATAAAACGAAGCCAGAAAAAATTGTAGATGGTTACATACAGCAACAGCAACAATTCGATAATCCAATAGAAAGTCTTACTCCATAATAAACACTAGATAAGTCAACTTTTTCCTTAAAAGCAAGAGAATGTCCCGTTTTCCAATTACTAGGAAGATTGGTCATATAACCACCATTCCCTGTAATGCCAATACTCGTATTTCCCAGATTAAATTCATAACCAATGCTTAATCCCAGGTCTCCAGTAATACTAAAATTTTCAAATTTACTTTGTGAAAGTAAATTATTATTAGGAGAAGTATAACTATTGTTGTTGACGTTTTTCACCAAAGAAAGGAAATAAAATCCAGCACCAACCTCCAAATAAGGAGCTAAAACAATGGCTGGGTTTTTAATAAAATCGTATTGATATTTTTCTTTTAAGCCAATACCATAGATAGAGGAATAGTTTGTGTTTTCTAAACTGCCCAATTGTTGATAGTAGAATATTTTTGGAAACTGTCCAAATTTAATTCCTATTTCTGTACCGTGTTCGTCTAATAAAAACCCTGCTGAGCTAAGTTCCTTTACGGTAGATTTTGCTGGATTATTATATGTTCTATATTCTGCTGTAACCCACGGTTTTGGTTTGCAAATGACAGTATCACAACATGTTTTGTTGATAATCATGGAGTCTATTGATTTTTCCATAACAATTTCCTGGGCGGAAAGAGAAGATATCAATAAGACAAAAGTGTAGGTAAAAAAGAGGTAAAATGATTTCATATTTATAGATTTTGTAAAGAATCCATAAAGATAAATAAAATCAAAAAATAGGCAAACTTTATTTGCCCATCATCTTTTTAACATCGTCAATAAACTCTGTTGGTGTTGCTTTATAACCTGTAGACCCAAGAGCATTTACTTTGAATTGATTTGCTTCATTGTCTTTATCGAGGTGGAAAACCCATATAGTAGGATAACCTCTCACCTGAAAGGCTTGTTGCATGCCAGCATTTTGCTGCTGAATTTCTGTTGGCAAAACTTTTTTTCTAGGAA
This sequence comes from Saprospiraceae bacterium, assembly GCA_049290115.1. Classification (GTDB taxonomy): domain Bacteria; phylum Bacteroidota; class Bacteroidia; order Chitinophagales; family Saprospiraceae; genus OLB9. The sequence goes on from JBATMZ010000112.1 coordinate 9,770, forward strand.
AATCTAATTCTAAAAGTACTACATTGTCTGCGGCCCACTTTTTAAATTCGTCATGAACAAAAACGGATGCAGTCAATCTCTTACACCATCCACACCAATCACTTCCCGTAAAATTCGCTAAGATTGGTTTACCGGTTTTTTTGGAGATCTGGAATGCTTCATCGACATTGACCAACCAACCTTCGTTTTCGGCAGTGTAAACGGATTCTTTGGCTGGTTCCTGTTCAGGTGCTGTCACAGATTGATTTCCATTTTGACAACTTACCATTGATGTCGAAACAAGGATAAAGGCTGGCACGTAGACCAAAAACTTCAAATTCATTTAAATATTATTTTATACAATAAAAGATATATTCCCTGACAAATAAGGTTAATGATAACTTTTTGTTTTCAAGGTTTTTATTAAAATTAAATTATTAAAGACAAAGTTACATTAGAATTTGGAAAATTTCCTTAAATAAGAAATATTTAACGATTTTACCAAAAAAACATGTGATTTTTATTAAATGTATAAAAGGCGCTCATTTAGGTAATAATATAATTATTTTGGATTACAAGAGACGATTTTGTGTCCGATCTTGCACGTTAAACATAATTTTTTTTCACAGTAAGCAGAAGTAAGTTGTAATAGTGATTGACTTTCCAAAGCACTTTGAACGTACAGGCCCAGTTGTTGCCATTTGGAAATATATTGATTGTATTCTGGTTTAATGTGGCTCAAAATATCCAAAACCCAGTCCTTTTTTTCAGTCAATCCATACTTTTGGGAAAAGATAAAAGCCAAGGGCAAAAAAGCATTGATAATTAAAATGTTTTTGAAAGAGGTCGTCAAAGATTTTGAAGACGGTGGTGAGGCTTTTCCAAACCGATAATGGTTTTTCCAATATTCATGGGTTTCGACCGTCAATACTTTGTGCATCTCTTCTACAGAATTGCAAGTCAACAAGGCAGAAAATAATGAGACATTTTTAGTCAATAAAGAAGAAAATTGTGCAATGCGTACGGTTGGAAAATTCGGAGGACGCAATTTACTAAACTTCCAACTAATGATGGAAGAGGGGCTTAAACCATATTTTTTTTGTAAGAATTGATATTTGTCCTGTAACAAACATGGGTAACCTGAATCACATATTTCATTCAAGAAACCAGCCTGACCATAAAAAAGAGATTGAATCAATACATCATCAAATCTGTTTTTTCTGATGAGATCGATGGGTGTTTTTTCTGCTAAAGTCTCAAATGGAATATCATTCACCTTGCCACCAAAATATCTTGCCAAAAGAATATAAAAAACAGTTTCCCAATCATAGGTATATTTTTCCAAAAGTGGTAAAATGAAATTTTGTTTTTGTTGCAGCCTTTCTGTCATTAAACCATCTTTCCAAAGGTTAAATATCTCTTGACCAATTTCGGGAAGCATTTTGGCACAAGGGATTTTTAAAGGCGAACTTTGAAGTATTAAAAAGCGCTGAATTAAAACTTTAGGTATTTTGTTTTTCAAACATAAACATGGGACTACATGATGGTCAATTTTTATATCTTGATCATGATGATAAACTACGTGTAATATGACGTTATTGTAGGCTTCATCTTCGTTATGTTGGTGTTTTATCCAATCAGAACTCAAGAGGTGAATTTCAATATTTCCCGCCCAAACCGTTTCTCCTATTTTAATAAGTGCATTAAGGAAATCTGGACCAGCATCGTAGTTGTGCCTTCCATAATCCAATATTTCAATTTTTTTATGGTCAGTGGTGGTTAAATTTTGAAGGTTGATTTGTTTTGTTTTCCACACATAATGTAAAAAATCTTCCTGAAAAGGAATGTTACTTTTTTTCATAATCCAATAATTTTAAGTAGTTAAATAGTTGTTTTACTAAGCTATAATATTTGAAGTTACATCAAAATAAATGACCCTCTTTTTATACTCTTTCTAAAACAGAAAAAGAATAATCATATTCGTTTTTTTCATCTTTTAAGTGGTCAGTTTTCTGAATTAATCTCCAATTTTTTTCTACAATCTCCGGAAAAAATATATCACCTTCTACTTCAATATCCACATGAGTTATGTAAAGTTTTTCCCAAAGATCTTTCGTTTGTTCATATATCTGACCTCCGCCAATTATGAATACCTCATTTGCTTTTAAAGCATGGGCTTCTTTTAGTGCTTCGGGAATAGACCTACAAACCGTACAATTGGTCGTGATAAAAAACATGTCTCGGGTTACAATAATGTTGGTTCTTTTTGGAAGAGGTCTACCTATGGAAGCAAAACAGTTTCTTCCCATAATAATAGGTGAATGTAGCGTTGTTTTTTTAAAGTACTGTAAATCAGCAGGTAAGTACCATGGAATATCATTGTCTTTTCCAATGACATTGTTTTTTCCTACGGCAACGATACAAGAAATCATCATATTTTTACAATTTACATAGTTTGTTTAATAGCTTCCAAAAGTAGTAAATTGATAAACAACGTTTGTAAGTATTTCGTTTAAAACTAAGTCAAATTTTTTTAAACAACCTTCCTTAGAATTAATTTTCACTTGTTGGGTTATTTGATTTTTCTTTAATAGCATCCATAGCTTCCAAAGTTTTATCCCAAAAGCCTTGAAATATTGGTTTCATAGCCGTAAATACTTTTTTACCTTTTTCGGGCAAAGGTTCTAAAAGAGAATATGTAATACTTGCTTGTTTGACAGTCGGACTCAACACATTAATAGTGGTTAATAACCAAAAAGTCAAACTCAAAAGATAGGCAAAAAATATTCCCTGTATGGCTCCGCCAGCTATTTTGTTGATAAAGTTAATATTAACTGCTTCCAACATAGCTTCAATTTTTTTACCAAAATAGCGAATAAGGGCCAATACTCCAATAAATGTAATCACCACACCTAGTAAAAAAGTCATGGCGGGCGATATCTTTAGGAAACTCTGGAGTATATTAATCACTATAGGGGATAATTTTAAAGCTGCCAAAATTCCTACGACCAATGACAAGGAGTCAAACACAGTTTTAATTAATCCCCGTGAATATCCCAAATAAAAACCTAGGGAGACGACTATTGCTACAAAAACATCTAAAATCATAATTTAACTTTATTTGTACAATCTACCCTTTGGCATTTTCCATATAGGTTTAATGAGTGGTGCGTTATTTCAAATTGGAGGATATCTCCCATCATATTTTTTATTTGCTGAATCCTTGGATCACAAAATTCGAGAACGTCCGCACAATCTAGACAAATAAGGTGATCGTGTTGTTTAAAGCCATAGGATTTTTCGTATTGTGCAAGGTTTTTGCCAAACTGATGTTTGGTGATTAAATCACAACTCACCAACAATTCCAAGGTATTATAAACGGTGGCACGACTCACTCGATAGTTTTGATTTTTCATATGAATATACAAAGCCTCGGCATCAAAATGGTCTGTTCTTCTATAGATTTCTTCCAAAATCGCATACCGTTCGGGTGTTTTTCTCAAGGTAAATTTTTCAAGGTAGGTAGAAAAAATAGTTTTTACTTCTTCTAGGATTTCTTTAATTTTTTCTTCCTGACGTATCATGATGTTTTATTTAGAACTTTTGTCCATTCTTTCAACGGATGAAACCCACTCCAAGTTTTCAAGAGAATGAACAACTTGGTTTAGTTGCTCTTTATTTAATACAAAAATACCAATTTTTCCTTCAAAAAACCCTTCGTCACCTTGAATGCTAAAACTGCGGATATTGATGCCAAGTTTATGTGAAATTTCGCTCGAAAGAGCTTGTATTACACCAATACCGGAATCTACCCCAGTCACTTTTAACTCGACGACAAAATTAGATATTTGATTGTCTTCCCAGTCTGCTTTTAGGACTCTATATCCGTAGTTAGCCAACAAATGCGTTGCGTTAGGACAAGATGTTCTATGTATTTTTAATCCCGTATGCGTCGTCAGGTAAGCAAATATATTGTCACCAGGTACAGGATTGCAACAAGAAGCTAAGGTAAATTGATACATATCGGCGGGTTCTCCATTGACCAATATGTTTGATTTATTTTGCTTGCTTGGGCGTTGTATTTTTTTAAGCTCTTCACTTATTGGCGAACTTTTAGCCACTTCTGCAGCAGGTTTGAAAGAAATTTTACCATTTTCAATAGTGTAGTTTTTAATGTCGGAAATTTTGATGTCTTCATTGGACAATGCAAAATACAAATCTCCTCTTGATTTATAGCCAAAATTTTTAGCAATGATTTCTACATTTTCATCAAAATCCAACTTAAGGGTCTTCAGCCTTCTTTCCAATGCTTCTTTTCCATATTCACCAAGTCTCTTTCTTTCTTCTTTCATGGCTGAGCGTATCTTTGATCTAGCTTTGCCTGTCACAACCAATTTTAACCAGTCCTCACTTGGTTTTTGACTCTTGTTGGTTACGACTTGAATTTGGTCGCCGTTATTGAGTTTGTATCCCATTGGCACCAATTTATTATTAACCTTGATGGCAGTAGCATGATAACCAACATCCGTATGGATCTCAAATGCAAAGTCTAAAGCGGTGGCTCCTTTAGGGATTATTTTCATGTCTCCTTTTGGTGTATAAACATAAACTTCTTCGCTAAAAAGATTTGTTTTAAAATCCGTTACAAATTCTAATGCATTAGAATGTTTTGCATCTAAAAGTTCTCGGACATTATCCAGCCAATTATCAAAAACATTTTCTTGCTTTTTTACACCTTTGTATTTCCAATGTGCTGCAAAACCTTTTTCAGCAATTTCGTCCATTCTCTCTGAACGAATTTGTACTTCGACATATCTGCCCGTTGGTCCTATGACAGTGGTATGTAGTGACTCATAACCATTTCCCTTAGGTGTAGTTACCCAATCTTTTAACCGCTCTGGTATGGGTTTATAAACATCGGTGATGATGGAATAAATTTGCCAGCAATAGATTTTTTCTTTTTCTACTGGCACATCAATAATAATTCTAACGGCAAAAATGTCGTAAATTTCATCAAAAGAAACCTTACTTGCTTTGATTTTTGTATAAATGGATGAAATAGCTTTAGGTCGACCTAAGACCCTAAATGCAATATCCAGTTTTTTTAATTCTTCGTTGAGTGGATTGATAAATTGTTCAATATATTTTTCCCTTTCATCGTCACTGGCATTGAGCTTATTTTTAAGATCTGCAAAAATATCAGGCTCAGTTATTTTTAAACAGATATCCTGAAATTCGGTTTTGATATTATACAAACCCAACCTATGGGCCAAGGGTGTATAAATGTATTCTGTTTCAGCGGCAATTTTTAATTGTTTGTGACGAGGTTGAGCTTCGAGCGTCCTTAAATTGTGCAGTCGATCCGCCATTTTTATAAGGACCACTCTAACGTCTGTCACCAACGTACTGAGTACCTTTTTAAAGTTTTCAGCTTGAGGACTGTCTGGATTTTCTAAATTATACGTACCATCCAATTTGGTCAGGCCATCTACAATTAAACCAACTTTAGGACCGAACATTTTATTCACTTCCTCCAAAGTTACAGGCGTGTCCTCCACAACATCGTGAAGTAAAGCACAAATGACAGCGGTAGGTCCAAGTCCAATTTCTTCAAAACAGATTCGGGCCACTTCAATAGGGTGATGTATATAGGGCTCTCCAGATTTTCTTCGTTGGAATTTATGAGCATCTACGGCCAGAGAATAAGCTTTTTCTAAATTTCCTTTGTCTTCTTCTTGCAAGGAAGTAGCCATTTTATCCATGAGTGAGTCAAATTGTTTTCTCACCACAGCCAATTCATCTCTATTTATCGCAACACCTTGAGGCATACCGTTTTTACATTAATTACAAAATACAAAGTTATTAATAATTTTCATATCAGGTCAATGGAAAAATCACATAAGTTAAAGACTTGGAATGTGAATTTTTTCTCCAATTATTTCTTCAAATGAATGATGTAATGTAAACATTTGTTCCGCTCCCAACTTTTGCCCAAATTGACTTAACATGTATAGAAATAATATAAAACCTAGTAAAAATGGGAGAAACCATAAAATGTTACTTTCTATTCCTAAACTATATTGAGAAAAACCAATAATGGATATAAATATAATGAGGGTTGATAAGGCTAGATATGCATAAGCAAAAATCATCCAAACATTTGGCATAGGTCCATATAAACCTGTAATTTTAGTTTTTTCTTCCTCTTGTGTTAATACCAGGCTTAGCTGAGGTGACCAAAAATGACGATATTTTGGTTTTACGGAAAGTGTAATATGGTCTTGCATTGCAATCCCAAAACAAGATGTATCTGTTTTTTGGAGAAAATCTTTAGTTTTTAGAATGACATCTTCAACTGAAAGACTACAAGTCACTTCAAATTTTGGCCTGATCCTAAAGCTGGACATGGTATAATTTTAGAACAAAAGAAGGTAATATCACCTACAAAATTAAATGTTTTGCGGTGATTTGAATCATCTTCTGATTTTTTGATTTTATCTGGCTATTTAGGAGTAATAGAAGAATTTGCGTCTAATTTGAAATAGGTTTGTATTTTTGTCGAATATTGAACCTAGGTCAATTTATACAATGACACTGATTTCGAAATTATTTACTCTAAAAAAATCTAAGACCCAACCACATATACAGTTCGGTAGGTATTGTGATGCGTATAAGTCAGACGAACAGCTTGGTTTTTGGGATAGTGCCGTAAACCAATATTCAAAAGAAAAATATATTGACAGTTTTCAATTTTTGTTACAATTTCTAAAAGAACCAACCCTCAACAATGTTGAATGGACTCAGGCTAATGGAAAATTGCAATTCAAACTTTATCAAGGTTCAAAACTTATTGAAGGAGAAGTTACGGCTATTCATAGTTTTGTAGTAGCCAAAATAGCTCGATTTTCCCAAAAGGAAGTGGGTTGGATGAGGATTTTACTTGAGGAAAATTACAATATGACGTATAGTCGTTTTGCTATTAATGACAACCAAGAAATTATTATAGTTTTCGACAATTATATGGAAGAAGCCCTGCCCCATAAAATGTATGAGGCTCTTAGGGAACTTTCGGTTCGAGCGGATAAAATTGACGATATTTTACTTTCAGAATTTGGACAATTAGAGCCTATACAAAACGATCACATTTTTCAATTAAATGCTAAAATTGTTGAGGCTAAATATTTGTTTTTTAAGAAAAAAACGAATCAAGTATTACAGAATATTAATCTGCCTACGGCGAACATGAATGCATTCACTGGGAGTTTTATGTATATGATTTTAGCCTGTGCCTACTGTATTGACTACCTTGTCAAACCTGAGGGTGCATTGATGAAAAACATCGAACATTGCCATCGGGGATATTTTAATGATCAGGCAGAAGATGTGGATGCTAAAACGAGTACATTAATACAGAATTTTAGAGAGGTGGCTAGTATTTCAGAATCTGAAATTAAAAAAGAACTGTACGAATCTCGGTCGACATTTGGACTTGACTTACCTACTGGATTACAAGGTTTACGTGAAATCATAGAAGCACAATGGAGCGATTTAGATTGGTTTTTAGACAACAATTACTTGGACGTTCATCGTTTTGTCTGTGATTATGTTGTCGGTTTTTCATTATTTTCATTTGCCTTACCATCTCCTTACAAAGATATTTTAAGGCTGTATTATCAGGTGACAGAAAACGATTATTTTATTAGTCTTGGATATGAAAAACATTTCCTAAAAAATGGTATTCTTTTGAAAAAAGACATTATTAAAGAAATTCAAAATATTAAAGTATTTAAAAATTCTCCTGGGCAAGAAATTAATTTTGATACAAAAGTTTTGATTTTTGATGATCTACCACAATTTTGTCATAGTTTCCTTTTGATGGTGAAGCTTTCAATATTAAGAGAATTATGACACAATTGACAGCAATTATTCAACAGTCCAAGGAAGCCATTATTCAAATAGCCACTCCATACTATACTGGTACTGGGTTTTATTTGGAAGATTATGATTTTTTGGTGACTAATGCCCATGTTGTAACTGGAAATCAGCGTGTCATCATCAAAGGGCATCTGGGAAAGCCGCTTCTTGCCGAAGTAATTTACATTGATGAAGTTTACGATATAGCTTTTTTAAAAAGACCTTCATCCTTTAAAGTAAAGGGAATGGCGCTTTGTGCAAAAAACACAAAGTTAAAAGAAGGAATTTCTGTAATTGCCATGGGGCATCCATTTGGACTACCGTTTTCAACCACACTTGGCATTATCTCCAATATTTCCAGTAAGGATAAAAATATCTTTTATATTCAACATGATGCAGCGCTAAATCCAGGAAATAGTGGTGGGCCTTTGTGTGACCAAAAAGGGAAAGTAATTGGAATAAATACGTATACGATTCAAAATGGGCAAAGTATTGGTTTTGCACTTCCATTTTCTTTTATTTACGAAATCCTTGAATCATTTAAGGCCTTGGACGGGCACAGAGCTATACGATGCGAGTCATGCCATACGATATTAGTAGAGGAAAATAAAAATGAAATACAAAAATATTGTAAGAATTGTGGTTATAAAATCGTCATGATTAAAGACATTAAGTCTTACCAACCACATGGAGTTAGCAGAGTCATAGAATCCATATTGATCGAAATGGGATATGATATTGAATTGACTAGAAAAGGACCAAATCATTGGATGATATTACATGGAAGTGCATTAATTGAAATTTCATACCACGAAAAAACGGGCTTAATCTCAACAGAAGGCTATTTGTGTATGCTACCTGATCATCAACTAGAAGAATTTTACACATTCATATTATTGCAAAACAGTTTGTCAGGAGGTTTGACTTATTCAATTAAAGATAATGTTGTCATCGTTTCTTTTCTAGTGTATGATCAATTTTTTCAAGGAGAAATACTCACAAAATATTTAAAAAGCATTTTTTATAAAACTGACGAGATGGATGAAATAATGATCCATAAATATGGAGCACAAGAAATTGAATATTGAATTAAATTAAAAGAATTTATATTAAAATAATTTGAACTAAATCAAAATTTAATTCTAAAAAATAAGTCGTTGTTTAACATTTATAGAATATAATATCTTATTTTTAGATTATAAGAAATTATATTCCTAATTCGAACAAGTAAATATTAAAAATAAATTTTATATCAAACGTGTTTGGTATAATTTTTGGAAAAAAATATTGAATAAGGGATTGTGGTAAATGTAAAAAGGCTTACTTTTACGATTCCTTAACAAAAAACAGGTTTTCAGCCACCATAATTTAAAACGAATATGAGAATTATTTGTAAAGCATGTTTAGTCCTTTTCTTTTGCGGTTTGTTTTCAACTGCCCAAAGTCAGGATATACATTTTACCCAATTTTATATGTCTCCATTAAATCTAAATCCTGCTATGACGGGTGTGATGAATTGTAAGACAAGAATGATCGTCAATTATAGAAATCAATGGGCGGCTGTATTAAAAGCCAATGCTTATAATACCTATTCAGCATCTTACGACCAAAAAATTGCCGTCGGTAGAGAAGATTATTTCGGTATTGGAGGTAGTATTTGGGGTGATGTGGCCGGAGCTTCAAGATTTGGTACTACACAAGGTAGATTATCTCTTTCATACAGTAAAAAAATGGCGGGATATCGTAAAAAAGCAAGCTATTTAGTTATAGGTGCAGACGCAGCTCTTACCCAAAGAAGTATTTCTGAAGAAGATTTGAGATGGCCAAGTCAAATTGCAGACCCTTCGGCTGCAGGTGAATCCATAGCTAACCAACAGTTTTTATATGGTGACCTTGCTGCAGGTTTATTATGGTTTAGTGTCATTGATGATTATACCAATTGGTATGTTGGAGCAGCCATCCACCATTTAAACAGACCTAATGTAAGTTTTTTTAGATCAGCAGGTGCTAGTGAAACAGCTGAATTAAGCAGTAGATTTACTATTCACGCTGGTTTACAGTATCCTTTACAAAAAAGAATTTCAATTTTGCCTTTTGGTGTATATATGGCGCAAGGCCCACATAGAGAAGTGAATGCAGGAGCAAACTTACGATTTGCCATGGGCCCTTCTAGACTGACTAATCAGTCATGGGAAATCGGTACTTGGTATAGAGTTGGTTTAAAAACCACAGGTTTTAATGCTGATGGAACAGAAAATACATCTTTACATTCTGATGCCCTAATATTGTCGACAAGATTTAATTACGAAAATTTTGGTATTGGATTTAGTTACGATATAAATGTATCGGGTTTACGAAAAGCAAATCCATTTAATGGCGCTTTTGAGTTCTCCTTAATCTATAATATATGTGGCCCTGAGAGTCGTGGGGTTTATTGTCCTAGGTTCTAATCTTGTGACATTGTTTACATTATAGGAGTTCAATAAGAATTATTATTCCAAGAGTAGTTATTTGGCATATCCCCCTTCATAATATGTCAACAGTACATGATTTTTTCATGTAGCTATATTTATTGGAAATTTTATACAATTTTATGGATTATGTTTGGAAATAAAAATGAAAAGAGTAACACTGGAAATGGTCCAGTAGCAGCAAATGTGAGCAATAGTATAGTTGAAGGAACTAAAATAGTGGGAGACGTTATTGCTACAAATGATATCAGGATTGATGGCGAATTAACGGGCAATCTCGATTGCAATGGTAGGGTTATCATTGGCCCACAAGGGAAAGTAGAAGGTAAAATCCTAGCACAAAACGCTATTATCGAAGGACACTTTTCAGGAGAAATCCAAATTAGAGAGTTACTTTCCATCAAAGAAACCGCTTCCATCGTGGCTGATATTAAAACAGACAAAATTAGTATTCAACCAGGCGCTGTGTTCTCTGGAAATTGTGTCATGGCTGGACAAAAATTAAAGCCTTTGGTACATAAGGAGCTATCCCAAGCCAAATAAATGGAAGAAGATAAAAAATCGGATTCAAACATAAAAAGAGGGGCCAATTCATATCTTCAATATACAGGCTTGGCCTTTCAAATGGCGGGTATTATTATATTTTCCATATTTATTGGCAAAAAATTGGATACCTATTTCGACATGCCTAAACCCTATTTCACAGGATTTCTTACGGTCTTTACCCTTACAGGTTTTATGTACAAACTTTACATTGATTTGATAAAGAAAAAATGACTACCTCTACCTTTTATACTCTAATAGGTTTCGTACTTATTTTGTGCTTTACCATACTATGTATATTAAACGGAATTTCTGCGACCAGTGGTTTTTTAGATATGGGTTTAATAACGATGTCGGTATTTGGCATTATGTCGATTTTTTTATACTACTATGCACGAAAATCTGTTCAAAACCCTAATCGCACAAAATTTATAACCCTTACAATTTCTAATATGTTTATTAGAATGCTAGTTTCCATTGGGTTAATTTTATTGTACTTTAAAATTAAAAAGCCTGAGAGCCAATTATTTGTCATCCCCTTTTTAGCTACATACTTCATTTTTACTATTTTTGAAACCTATTTTTTATTAGCCTTATCAAATGTTAAAAAGGGAAAATAAATTTAATTATATGCTGGAATTTGATATTAAAAATATAAAAACACTCTTGTTATCAGCCGAAGATCAAGGACTCGTTTTGATTGAAGAAAAAGGCAATAAGCTTAAAGTATTACACGATGAAAAAATGTACGATATTTTAGTAAAATTTTCAGATCCTGATCATAAAAGCTTTATAATCAATGTAGAAGGATACGATTTTCCTGTCAAAGTAAATGAGCCTATTGACCAGCTTATTCAAAAATTAGGGTTTTTAAAACCTGTGGCTTATTTGGTCAAAGAATTAAAGGCACCTATGCCAGGTCTTGTCTTGGATCTTTACGTTCAAGTTGGTGAAGAAGTAAACGAAGGTCAAAACCTCATGAGTCTAGAAGCAATGAAAATGGAGAATATATTGAAATCTCCAGGGAAGGGAATTATTAAGGAAATTACAGTTCAAAAAGGTGCTGCCGTAGATAAAAACCAAACATTAATTGTTTTCGAATGAACCTTTTTGCGCTAGAAGATTAATTTGTTTCTGATGAAAGATAAACTAATTCATTACAATTTTTTTGGACAAATATTTTTTGAGCGCACAACATAATATCTTCTTCTGTAATGGATTGGTACAATGAAGCTTCTTCATTAATCCAATCTTCCCTACCCAAAGTGGCAAAAAAGGCAAGAAGTATGGCCTTGTTTAAAATATTGACTTCAGAATACACCAAGCTGCTCTCTAAGGTATTTCTTAACCGCATCAATTCAGTCTCACCTAATCGTTCGTTTTGTAATAAAGTTAACTCCTCCCAAATAGCAATTCGCGCTTGCTCCACACTAAAGCCCGGCATGATTTTTCCTTCAATAATACATAAGCCTGGATCAACATATCCCGATACAAAAGCATCTATGGTATTAAATATTTTTTTCCCCTTGTATAATTTTTTATAAAATCGAGAAGACCTTCCATTGGCCAATAAATCTGTAATCAAATCCATGACGTAATATTCCTTGTCCAAACGTCCAGACATAGGGAATCCTAAAAAGATAGCATCTTGGGGTACTTTGGCTGTCACTGTTTTCGACCTAAACTTTTCTTGAAGTGGTTCCAAAATCATGGGTGTAAAATCCCCGTTTCCTCTTGGAATGGCACCAAACCATTTTTCAGAAAGCGCCTTTACTTCTTTCAAATTTGTTTTTCCGGCTACCACCAAAACAGCATTGTCAGGAGTATAAAATGTATCAAAAAAGTGTTTGACTTGTTCGATTTCTGCTTGCGCAATATGGGCTATTTCCTTCCCAATGGTTGGCCAATTATAATGATGTTTTGTATATGCTAAAGCACTCATATGGTGCCAAAAATCTCCGTACGGTTCGTTTAAACAAGTTTCCTTAAATTCTTCAATGACTACTTGTTTTTGTGTGTTTAATACTTTTTTATTCAAAGGCAATGACATCATTCTATCTGATTCTAGCCAAAAGGCAGTTTCAATATTTTCAGCTGGAAGTATGTCGTAAAAATTGGTCAAGTCATTGTTGGTAAAGGCGTTATTTTCCCCACCTGCCAATTGAAGAGGTTTGTCAAAGTCTTTTATATTTTCTGAGCCTCCAAACATCAAATGTTCGAATAAATGAGCAAACCCAGTATGATTTGGATCTTCGTGTTTGGAACCTACGTTATATGAAATGTTGACACAGACCAATGGTGTAGAGTGGTCTTCGTGAACTAATACCCTTAGTCCGTTTGCCAATGTGAATTTTTCAAATTGAATCAACGTAAAGTATCTTTCATGGTTATAATTTAATTTCTTTGTTTCCCGATACTACAATCACGATCTCTCCCTTTGGAGGCTTGGTGGTATAATGAGTAATCAATGTTGAAGGTATATCTGTCCTTATTTCTTCAAACATTTTACTTACCTCTCTCCCAACACAAACGAGTCGTTCAGGACCACAATATTTTAAAGTCTCTTCAAGACATTTTACCAGTCTGTGGGGAGATTCATATAGGATAAAAGTACATTCCAATGAAGTTAAAAATTGCCACCTTGTTTGCCGGCCTTTTTTATGAGGCAAAAATCCTTCAAAATAAAATTGGTCACAAGGCAAACCAGAAGATACCAATACCGGAATAAAGGCAACCGCACCTGGTAAACACGAGATGGCCAATCCTTCTCTTACACATTCTCTCACCAATAAAAATCCTGGATCAGAGATTCCTGGTGTTCCAGCATCTGTTATTAACGCTATTTGTACTCCTTCTTTCAGTTTAGAAATTAGACTCTGCAGAATTTTATGTTCGTTGAAGGCATGGTAAGAAGAAACCGGGGTATTTATTTGATAATGTTTTAAAAGATGCCCACTCGTTCTCGTATCTTCCGCTAATATTAAATCCACCTCTTTCAAAGTAGATATAGCACGAATCGTAATGTCCTCCATATTTCCAATGGGGGTTGGAACCAAGTAAAGCATGAAAATACAAATATAGGCGTCAAAATTACAATTAATATCTTTTACAAAGCAGGTTTCCTTAATTTTACGTTAAATTTGCTTTTTTAACAAGCACAAAATGTAAAAAGAGTGTTCTTTAAGGAAGTACCCCTTGTCAATAAATGAATAAACTAACAATGATTAATATAAAAATTGGAATAATTGGCTTTCTATGGCTTTTTTCCATATTAAATGTTTTTGCTCAACCGTTAAACGACGAATGTAGGTTTGCTTTAAAATTAGACAATACTGACAATTATTGTTCTGAGGATGATGCCTTTACAAACGTAGGTGCAACAGCAGATCCTTCTTTTCCAAATGCCAATACAGCTTGTGTTTTTTTGAGATGGGCAAATGGTGTTTGGTTTACTTTTACGCCAAATAATTTTGCGGTATCCATTCGAGTATTTGGAGAAGGGCAAGGTGGTTCTATTCGTTCTCCAAAAATATTGCTCTTTGATGATTGTAATAATTTTATTGCCTGTTCACCCGGAAGTCAGGGTAGCGTCGTCGAATTTATTTTTGATAATCTAATACCCGGAAAACCATACTTGATTTATATCGAATCTTCCGTAGGTGGCGAAGGTACGTTTAAGCTATGTGTCAACGGTTTTAAACCTGTCCCCGTACCACAAGCTGATTGTAAATCTGGTGTTGTTTTGTGTGATAAAGCGCCATTTGTGGTAGATAGTCTTTTTGGTGCAGGGATGGATAGAAATGAAATCGAATTAGGAAACTGTATCGAACAAGAGTTTCAATCTTCTTGGTATAAGTGGACTTGCGATCAGACAGGTCCACTGACTTTTACTTTGACACCCAATGATCACCGTGGACGAGATTTTATCAGTGATGATTTGGATTTTGCCGTCTATGAACTGACAAATGGGCTAGATGATTGTAGCAGAACAAGTAGAACTTTGCTTCGATGTATGGCTTCCGGAGCAAATGGCGATGGTTTAGGTAATTCCCTTCCATTATCACAATGGATTAATTGTAATGGCCCTACGGGCTTACGTTCTGGGGAGTCTGATTTTACAGAAACAGCTGGATGCGCTCCCGGCGATAATAATTTTGTGGCACCCATTAATATGGAAAGTGGAAAATCCTATATGTTGGTAGTTAATAATTTTACGCGGTCAGGTCTTGGATTTGATATAGAATTTGGTGGAACAGGCACATTTTTAGGACCTGAGGTGGACTTTGAAATCGAAGCACTCAACTTATTTGAATGCGACAAGACCATTACTTTCAACAATACTTCCAGATCACTGACAGACTCTATCATATCTTATGCTTGGTCTTTTGGCAACAGAGCCATTCCCGGAAATGCTACTACTTTTGGTCCACACGATGTTCTCTACGAATCATTTGGTGAAAAAATAGCCGCCTTAACCGTAAAAAGCAGTAGAGGCTGCTTGGTTACCAAAATAGTTGACTTTTATGTTGAACCTTGTTGTAAAGATACGAGCACCTTACGACTTACTGGAATACCAACAAACCTGCGCTGTTTTCAAGTGCCCCAAGGCGAAATTACGGCCAGTGTTATTACTGGGGGTAGTCCAGAATTTGAATATTCTATTGATGATGGAGCGACATATCAACCCAATGAAATATTTCGAAATCTGAGTGCCGGTTCCTACAATATTACAGTGAGGGACATTAAAGGATGTGAGCATGACACGATTGTGATTGTCACTGAACCGCCTCTCCTCATTGTCGATGCCATTGAAGATCAAGAAATTGATTTAGGGGAAGATGCTTTTATTCAAGGAATTATCGTACAAAGTGCCAATGGTGTGGGCTCTTCTTTTTGGGATCCTTTTGATGATGTATTGGACTATGATCCAGATACGTATTTGGCCAATGTTTTTCCGAAAAATACCACAACCTACATATTTACGGTAACAGATACGATGGGGTGCACTAGCTCTGCTGAGGTAACCATCAGAATCATAAAAAATTATCAACTTGATTACCCGAATGTCATCAAAATAAAAAAAGCGATTAACCCAGTCAATGAATATTTTAACCTTTACGGAAATCGAAGCATCAAATATGTCGAACAACTAGATATCTACGATAGATGGGGGAATTTAGTGTATCGGGGCTTTGATAGTCGATTAAATAAACAAGGGGTCAGTACGTTTATATTCGGCGAACCATTACAAGGATGGAACGGTACTTTCAGAGGAAAAGAAGTTGCTCAAGGTGTCTACACTTGGGTGGCTGTAGTAAGGTATATTGATGAAGAAGTCAAAGCTTTTTCTGGAGATTTAACAGTATTAAATGAGTGATCCTAAGATTGTGAGATTTCATTTCAGTAGTATTTTATTTTTATGGCTCCTATTACTTTTTTCTTGTAAAGATATTCAAGAGATTGATCAATTTTTGGAACAAGAGGTCGATGTTCATATCGAAAAAGGCAAGGGCATTCGGATGATTTACAGCGATTCGGCCAAAATTAAAATGATAGTGACTGCTCCCGTTTTAGAAAGATATATTCAACCTGGCAGAGAAAAAGAAGTTTTCGACAAAGGTATTTTAGTAACGTTTATGGGAGAAAATCAAGATCCAGTTAGCTGGCTTGAAGCCAATACGGCAATAAGGGATGTGCGAACTGGAAAAATTACAACCAAAGGAAGAGTAGAATTTTATGATAAAGAAAAAAAACTAGAATCTCCAGAGCTGATTTGGGACGAAAATCAACAAATTGTATACACGGACAAGATTGTTAGAGTTACAGATAGAATACAAGGTGACACTACGTATGGTTTTGGTTTTCAAGCAAATCAAAACTTCACTCTGTTCGAAATCAAAAAAAAGGTTCAGGGTAAAGTCAACATCACTGAATTTCTCGGTGGATTTTAATAACTTTGCCCTGATTATTTTTAATTCATGATTGGTACTATTCTATTAGTTATTGTTGCGTTACTGCTTTCTGGATTTTTTTCTGGGGTCGAAATTGCTTATTTATCCGCCAATAAATTGAGCATCGAAGTATTCAAAAACAAGGATAGTAAAAAAGGGAAAATTCTAACTTCATTGTATAATGATCCAAAATCGTTTTTAAGTACTTTGTTGGTGGGGAATAACATTTCACTTGTCATGTTTACCATATTTATGACAAGCCTTACCCAACCAGTTTTAAACAATATACTATCCCTAAACCCTGCAGTTATTGGTTTGATCAATACTTTTATACTGACCATCATCGTCTTACTTGTTGGTGAATATCTGCCCAAAACATTGTTTAGAATTTATGCCAATGAGTTGATTTTTAAGCTGGCTTACCCCATTAATTTTTTTAAGGTTATTCTGGCTTTGCCTGCTTGGTTATTGACCTCAGTTTCTCATGGTTTTATCCGAATATTTTTTAAGAATACCGAAGGGGAAGCTGAAAATATTCTAACTAAACAAGACTTCGAACATTATATAGCCACCAATGTCAATGAAGAAAAAGATATTGACAAAGAAATACTAACGAATGCACTCAATTTAAACCTGATTAAGGTAAAAGATTGTATGATTCCTCGGAATGAAATTGTTTTTGTGGATAAGAGCGACGATATGATCGAAATCAAAAAGGCTTTCATCGAATCAAAACATTCAAGATTAATTGTGACGGATGGGGATATCGAGAATGCTATTGGCTACGTACACCACCAATTCTTACTCAAGAACCCAACTAGCATTAAAAAATTCATCATGGAGATGGAATTTGTTCCCGAAGTGATGAATGTCCAAGATTTAATGTACAAATTTATTAAAACGAGTACTAATATCGCTGTAGTTGTGGATGAATATGGTAGTACGGCAGGAATGATTACACTTGAAGATATTCTAGAAGAAATATTTGGAGAAATAGAAGACGAACACGACCACGAAGATTTTCAGGAAACCAAGATATCGGACAATGAATTTATCTTTTCTGGAAGACTGGAGATGGATTATATTCATATGAAATTTCCCGAACTACAAATGCCAGAAGGAGATTATGTGACACTCTCTGGATATATTGTGATGACCCACGGCAGCATCCCCGAACTAGGTGAAGAAATTATACTAGATAATTTTAAATTTGTCGTATTAGATGTCAGCGGTACAAAAATAGAGACCGTAAAAGTGATTAAACTGCCAATTAGAGAATAAGATAAATAATTGCACGCAAAGCGATTCAACCCCTTTACCTCAACTCTCTTCTCAATATTTTCCCTACGTTTGTTTTAGGTAATTCTGTTCTGAATTCAACACTTTTAGGAACTTTATAGTTGGTCAAGTTTTCTCTACAATAAGCCAGGATTTCTTTTTCCGTAAGGGACTTATCCTTTTTGACGATAAATATTTTGGGCACTTCACCAGATTTTTCATCTGGAATTCCTATAGCTGCCACCTCTAAAACTTTTGGATGACCAGCCACAACTCCTTCAATTTCATTTGGATACACATTAAAACCACTTACAAGAATCATATCTTTTTTACGATCGACAATATAAAAATAACCATCCTCGTCCATGTAACCAATATCACCAGTACATAACCAGCCATCTCGCACAGTATTGGCTGTTTCTTCAGGTTTGTTGTAATAACCTTTCATAATTTGAGGTCCTGTGGCTTGGATTTCCCCTATCTCTCCTACGGACAAAACATTGTACTGATCGTCGATGATTCGCATATCAGTGGAAGAAACAGGCAATCCAATACTTCCTTGTTTGCCACTACCGTCAAATGGATTGACGGTTAATAATGGCGAAGATTCAGTCATACCAAAACCTTCTGTCAAAGGACAACCAGTAATGGCTTTCCAACGATCTGCAACTGTTTTTTGGATGGCCATACCACCGCCTACGGTAATTTTCAGCGGAGTAAAATCTACAGACGCAAAACTTGGGTGGTTCAATAAGGCATTAAACAATGTGTTTAATCCTGTCATCAAACTGATTTTATGTTTTTTAAATTCTTTGATTACCGATGGCAAATCCCTAGGATTGACGACTAAAACGGTATGTGCACCATAACTCAACATAGCCAGACAATTGACTGTAAACGCAAAAATATGGTACATCGGCAAAGGAGAAAGCGTGATTTCTTTTCCTTCCTCGAGGTGATTGACCATCCAGATTTTAATTTGTATCATATTGGATACTAAATTTCGGTTGGTCAACATAGCACCTTTGGAAACGCCTGTAGTACCCCCTGTGTATTGATGGATGATTACATCGTCTGCACAATTATCAAATTCTGGTAATTTAAAATTCCTCCCTTCTCTCAACGCATGCATAAAAGTGACCGTATTGGGCAATTCGTACTTGGGTACCATTCTTTTTACATGGCGTACCACGAGGTTAACCACAGCACCTTTGAGCCAAGATAACATTTCACCTATGGAAGCAACAATGACGGTCTCAATAGACGTATTCGGTAGGACTCTTTCTAAGTTGCTGGCAAAATTTTCTAATATGACGATGCCTTTGACATCGCTATCCTTAAACTGATATTCCATCTCCCGTGGTTTGTAGAGCGGATTGGTGTTGACAATAATGAGTCCTGCTTTTAAAGCACCAAATACAGCAACAGGGTATTGAAGTAAATTGGGCATCATTATGGCAAAACGGTCACCAGGTTTTAGTCCTCTTGAATGCAAATAAGCACCAAAATATGTGGAAAGTTTATCTACTTCACCATAGGTGAGCTTTTGACCCATACATTCGAAGGCTACATTCGATTTATATTTTTTAAAACATTCCGCAAAAAAATCAAGAAGACTTTCATATTCATGTACATTAATGTTGGATGGAATATTGGGCGGGTAATTTTTTAACCAAGGTCTATTGTCCATTTTCAATTATTTTCCTGTTGTTATATAGTACATGATGTCAAAAAGCCACCTTTTTTGAAGGTTATTTTTTGACTGTATTTACTGCCTTAAAATTACTAAAATTTGTGCAATTTCTGATAAAATTTAAGCAATTATAATGGAAAAAAACGAAAAAAATTAATTTATATCCTTAATAAAACGGCCAAATACAAAATATTCTACCTTAAAGATAAGCGACTAATTATCTGACAAAATATCCGTAGATGTCTTCCAATTGTGTCATCCTAAAACTAAGGATTGTCTACGCTGGCAAATATTTGATCTTTGGTCTGAAAGAAAGTAGGTACAATACTATTACAAAAAGAGCATGTAGAGTTAAACAAAGCAACCATTCCCCAATCGGAGCCTGGTTCAAAAGCGATTTCTGCCCTAAAGCCATTGACTAATCCACCGTGATAAATCAACACTTTATCGTCAAATCGAAGTACTCTCCATCCAAGGCCGTAGGCACTTTCTTCGATATTGTCCCATCGGTTGAAGTATTTTGGTGCATGGGTTGTGTAGATATATGGCGTAAATGCCCGTAATCTCACTTCATCATTAATTACTTCTGGTTTGTAACCCATCAGTGCTTTAAGCCAAATTAACATGTCTGAAATAGAAGAGTTGACACCACCGGCGGAGGCAGCATTGTAGTAGTGAGGTTTGATAGGCACAGAAACAAACTGTCCTTTTTTACCACCTGGTTTGTGGCCAACACAATTGTCAGTACACTCCATCATTGAAGCATAAGACGCAGATGAATGGTTCATCGCCAGCGGTTGAAAAATATGTTTTTTTAAGGCCTCTTCATACTTCAGTCCTGTAGTGTTTTCAATCACTTTTTCTATGAGTGCAAAGGCGGCGTTCTGATAATTATACACTTTTCCAACGCGATCTTTCAGAGGGTAACGGTTCATCGCTTGAATGATCCTATCCATAGAGATATTATCATCAACAAGGTTTGAAAAAGCATGTTGGATATAACCAGTAGTATGTGACAATACGTCTCTGACGGTAATGGTGTCCAGTACTGATTTGGTCTTTATTTTTAGTTCGGGGATATATTTATTGATGGGATCGTCTAGTGTAAATTTTCCTTCTTGTATCAGCTTTGAAGCTAAGATACCAGCAAATCCTTTGGACACCGAACCAATTCTAAAAACAGTCGTATCTTGGATTGATTCTGAAGAACCTTTAAACTTCGAACCAAAATGTTCCATAAAAACGATTTCTCCTTTATGAATCGCGCCAAAAGACATACCTACACAGGCAGCTTGTGACATTTTTTGTTTGACTTGAGTTTCAAACTGTGAAGATAAAGAGGCTATTTTGATTTTATACTCTTCCGAAACCGGATCTTTGGTTATATTTTGATTTCCATATAAGGGAGGGTGAAACATCGTTTCTATTGGAAATAATGTAAAACATCCAAATAAACCAAAACTAACGACCCAGGAATATACTCTTTTAACTATCACGGTTTTTGATTGAAATACAAATATATTACATATTATGAAAATAAATAATATAATCTATGTAATATTAAATTAATTGTTAAAAAAGTGGTAAAAATAGGATTAAAAATGTACTTTTACAAAAATTATCCCGTCTTAAAAAAGAAATAATTCATATTATAAAAGTATTTACAATGAAAAGATTTGAAACGCTTATTCTTATGTTTTTGGTGATTGGTTTTTCATCACAAGCACAAAATGTTCAAGAAAGAAAAGTCTCCATGAGCCTTGGTGCTCAAAACGCTTTTGTTGTCGATGTAGAAGGTGCCAACAAAAAAATTATGGAAGACTTATTTAAAAATGCCATTAAAGATTATGGTAGAATCAAAGAAAATCGAAAAGCTCGTGAGTTTTATATGATGTCTACCAAAGTCACGCCAATCAATGGTTCTTCCCCTGTAGATCTCTATGTTAAATTTGATGAAAGCAAAGGTATCGGTTCTGCCATGGTTTGGATAGATCTCGGTGGCGCTTTCGCCAATAGTCAAGAACACAGCAATCAAGCAAAAGCTACCAAAGCTTTTTTGCAGGAATATTACTTCGAATGTCGACGTGATGTGGTGCAAAGTGAACTGAAGGAAGAAGAGAAAAATTTAGACAGGCTTGAAAAAGATTATAGACGACTTATGGATAAAAATGAAGGATACCATAAAGACATCGAAAACGCCAAACAAAAAATAGCCGAGGCGGAAAAAAATATCGAACAAAATATCATTGATCAGGACAACAAAGTGATCGAAATTGATTCGCAGAAAAAAGTGGTAGAAACAGTTACTACTAAACTCAACAGTATCGGCAAAAATTAATTTTTTGTTATATTGAGGACTGTAATCGAAAAAGAACATAGTCACAAGATTGAAACACATCATAATATCAATCCACGATTTGTTTCAGAAATTTAAGTATTTCATCCTATTAAATAGCCTCGTTAAAGAGGACTATTTAATAGGATGAATAAGCTTCCTGTAACGAGGTTATTTTTTGTGTTTTTAGAGCCTGGAAGGAACTATTTTTTTTAAATTTTTGTTTGCTTTTTTATAATCTTCGGCTTATGAGCGACGCAACTTATGTAACTATCCGTAACTACCACGATCCGATTTTAGCAGAAATCGTCATCAATGCTTTGCACACCGCTGGCATCATAACTTTTCCACTCAATGAAAATAATTCAGGTCTACCATCCAATATGCAACCTATAGAAATAAAAGTAAAAACTATAGATGTTGACCTAGCACTCGAAATCATCGAGGACCAAGAAAACCTTTAATTTTAACATAGTAGTTATTAGGCACATCTTCAAAATTCTTTTTTGATAAACTCCTAAAGTAACCCAAACTGAACTTCCTAGACTATCTGACTGTTTGATGAATAGAACAATATAATTCATGCCCAATTACTTAATCAGGAGGCTCATTTTACTTGGCGGATTTTCCATCATTGGGGTTATATTTATTCAATCCTATTGGTTGTTGCAGTCATGGGATATTAAGGACAAAGAATTTGATCAAACGGTCAATATTGCGTTGAGAAAGGTGGCACAGCGACTGACTGCCTATAACAATACGGTGCTGCCTAAGACAAACCTGATACAAAGAAAGTCTTCAAATTATTACGCCGTCAATGTCAATAGCTCTATCGACCCGCCCATCTTAGAAGAATATTTATTTCAAGAAATTACCAACCAATCCCTAAATACGGATTTTGAATACGCTATCTATGATTGTTTTAACGATGCTTTGGTGTATGGCAATTATTGCAGTTTTAAAGATAAACAATCCACACCAACCAAACTCAATAAAAATTATAAGTTCGACGACCTCGTCTATTATTTTGTCATTCGTTTTCCCAATAGACAAAACTTTTTATTAGCCAATCTCAATATGACGATTGTATTTGCCCTGTTTTCTGTCATTGCTATCTTGTTTTTTTTATACAGTATTTGGGTCATTTTAAAACAAAAAAGATTATCAGAATTGCAAAGGGATTTTATCAATAATATGACCCATGAGTTTAAAACGCCCATTGCATCCATCAAAATAGCTTCTGATGTATTGGCCAATGATCCAAAAACCCGTGAAGACGTTCGATTGACAAGGTATGCCCACATCATTCAAGACCAAAATAACCGTTTAAATGACCAAGTCGAAAAAGTTCTCAATATTGCTAGAATGGAAAAGGACAGCATCGAATTAAAAAAAGAATGGGTCGATCTGGATGAAACACTAGAACAAGTGGTCAAGGCTGAGGCCATGAAGGTAAAAAATGGGCATATGGACTTTATTTGTGATACCAAACCCATCAATATCCATACCGATAAACTTCATTTTGTCAATGTCATTTCTAATATTTTGGACAATGCTGTGAAGTACTGTAAAAATGAATTGGTAAAGATTACCGTCAAAACTTCCATCCATGACCAAAAATTAAGAATTTCCATTCAAGACAATGGAATTGGTGTAGGTTTGGAAGATCAGAAGAGACTTTTTGATAAATTTTATCGAGTTTCAACGGGAGATAAACACGATGTCAAAGGTTTCGGACTTGGTTTGTTTTATGTTAAAAATATATGTAAAGCACACGGCTGGTGGATTTCTGTGTCTTCTATCGAAGGTGAAGGAACCTCATTCATCATCGAAATTCCATCATTCACTTATAAAACTTAATTTCAATTAATTAGGTAAACTATTTTATATTTACATTCGTTACACGAAAAAAAGAGATATGCAAAAAGAAAAACCAAGAATACTTTATGTAGAAGATGATGAAACCTTGAGTTTTGTGACCAAAGACAACCTAGAGTTGAATGGTTATATGGTCGAACATTGTATGGATGGTGAGTCCGCTATCTCCACTTTTTACAAAAATCCGTTTGATTTGTGTATTTTGGATGTCATGCTTCCCAAGATGGATGGTTTTGAGGTAGCTCAAAAAATCCGAGCAGCAGATCCTAATGTTCCCATTTTATTTCTTACTGCCAAATCCTTGAAAGAAGATAAAATTTATGGATTGAGGTTGGGCGCAGATGACTACTTAACCAAACCGTTTAGTATTGAAGAATTGATTTTGAAAATAGAAGTTTTTCTCAAAAGAAAATTTGTTTCTGTCCCTGTTAATGACGTGCATAAAATAGGTCAATATGTCTTTGACTATCGGAATTTGATCCTCTCAATTCGGGAATCAAAACGTAACTTGACCCAAAAAGAAGCCGACTTATTAAAAATGTTGCTCGACCATAAAAATAATGTAGTGAAAAGAGGTTTAATCCTCGAAAAACTATGGGGAGAAGACGACTATTTTTTAGGTCGAAGTATGGATGTTTTTATCAGCAGATTGAGGAAATATCTAAACGAGGATCCAAGTATTAAATTGGACAATATTCACGGTGTAGGATTCAAACTTTTGGTAGAATAGAAGTAGGATTTTGGTAATCAAAGAAGCTTGTATTGAAACCATTGAAGCGGCAATCGCTGCACAAAATAATGGTGCCCATCAACTTGAGTGGTGTAGTAATTTGTCGGAAGATGGATTGTCACCCGATGAAATGTTGACTAAAAAATTATTATCACTAATTGACATTCCTGTCAAAGTAATGATTCGATGTAGAGGTGGGCATTTTATATTTACTGAGGAGGAGATGTTGGAAATGGAAGAACAAGCGAAATTATTTTCTTCAATGAAAGGTGTCTCTGGACTTGTTTTTGGAGCAAGTAACTTGGATGGTCAACTAGATATATCTATGATACAACGGATTATAGATATGAGCAACGGAAAACCTTTAACAATACATAAAGTCATCGATGGTTGTCCAAACATACTTCAAGAAGTAAAAAAATTGAATCAATTAGCAGGTGTTGGATTTATCTTGAGTTCGGGTGGGGCAGGAACGGCATGGGAAGGTAGAATGAAACTTTTGCAGATGAGTCAAGTATTTAATGGAAAAATAATAGCTGCTGGGAAAATTAAGCACAACAATTACGAAACAATACATCGTTTTCTTTCGTTTGAATATTATCATGGAAAACAAATTGTTTCATTAAACATGAAGTAAAATTTCTATTTTCATGTTACTTCTGATAAAATGCAACGTCTACTGCTTGAATACATCTACAGCAAATATTCATTCATCAAATAAATATAATTTTTTATGATTTTAAATTTTTCTTTAAAAAGCATCGTTTTAGGTTTTGTCAGCTTATTGTTAATCTCCTCTTGTACGGATGATGGAACGGGTACTGATGCCGATACAAAAGCTACTATTTCTTTCGAAACTGGTTCAGGTTATATTACAGGAGACACGGAACTTGTAATAAATTCTTCATTTACTGTAAATGTCAAGGCGACCAAAGGTACAAATGACATGAAGGTATTGAGAATCAAACAAGGAAGTACAAACGTAGCTTTAGATAGAATCACGATCGGTGGAAGTCCTGCCAATGCTAACCCACTACTTTTATTTAGTGGTGATAAAGCGGCGTTTAATTATGTAATAACCATTCAGTCCGATTCGATTTTAGGTTCCAAAACTTATTCATTTGAAGTAGAAGACGAAAATGGGAATATTGCTGGTAAATCACTTATTATTACGGAATCAGGAACACTTGTGACTTCTTTAAATGGTGTTTTATTTAATCAAGGTGGACCTACTGGAACGGGAGGTTTAAACTTAAAAAACGGCGCAGGTGTTGGTTCGATGGACGCAAGTGCACATATCAAAGATGAGGGTATTGATCTTGGTTTACCGGATGCTTCAAACTGGAAACAACAAATTAGTGGTGTTAACGGTTCGCAGTTAAAATACATCGTCAAAGGTCAGAACGGAGTTCCAGAAAGTTTTACTTTTGGAGATATCACTATTAAAGAACAAATTCTAGGACTTTGGAGTGCAGGTACAGCCTTTACAGTGAGCAATAAAATTAAAGTAGGTGATTTGATCATTGTTAACAATGGTGTTGATTACTTCTTATTGGAGGTTAAAGAAGTTAACTTGACAACAATAGACAATAAAGACAACTATAAACTTGATATCAAATTTTAATTTGATCGAGAGACGTTTGGTTTAGTGTTCCTAAACACTTAACTATAGAAATAACTGAAAGCCGGAAGACTATTTCTTTCGGCTTTTTATTTTTTGTAATTTTGAGGCAAAGTTTAGAATATGACACCATCAGATCAAAAATTTAAAGAAAGTTGGGAAAAAACCCGCTTGAAAGGAAGGATTCAATATGCACTCATCAATGGTGCGACTTTTGGTTTTGTTGTTTTTTTGATTTTTAACTTATGGTACTTGAAAGATTTGTCTTTTAAAGAAGTTTTTATTAATTATAAAGCCATAGAACAAATGTTGACGATGACATTTGCAGGAATCCTTGGTTATGGTACTATAAAGTGGTGGTTGAATGAAAAAATGTATCAGAAAATAATAGATTTAGAAGACGGGAAATAAAGCAAAGCGTTCTAAAAGTCATTTGAGACTAAAAATTCACCTAAATTTGCCTTTCTTTTTATAATAATATGGCTAAAAATAAATTAAAAAAATTTGATGCGATTCGATCGTATGACTTTGTAATTGAAAACCCAAACCCGAAAGTTCCTAAGCTGATGCGCAATGAAACAGAGGAGGTGGATCTCAAGGGAAATTGGGCACAAAAACTGTTTCAAAATGATCAACCTATCGTTTTGGAATTAGCTTGTGGCAGAGGAGAATATACTGTGGCATTGGCAGAAGCTTACCCCGATAAAAATTTTATTGGCCTCGATGTCAAAGGAGCGAGAATTTGGAAAGGTGCCACCATAGTTGAAGAAAATGGTTTAAAAAATGCAGCTTTTTTAAGAACAAGAATAGAACAAATAGCTTTGTTTTTTGCAGAACAAGAAATTGACGAAATTTGGATAACTTTTCCCGATCCTTTTACCAGAGCAAGTAAAGAAAACAAAAGATTGACATCTCCGGCTTTCCTCAATCGGTATAAACCATTATTAAAACCAAAAGCCCATATCCATTTAAAAACAGATGATGATGGTTTATTTCAGTTTACAAGGGAAGTATTATCTACCTATGAAAATAGTATGGTTTTATACGAAAATGATGATATTTATGCACAACCTTTGGCTTTTAACGAATTGACTTTCAAAACATATTATGAAAGAGCACATTTAGAAGTCGGAAGAACGATAAAATACATTCGTTTTACCATCAATTAAGGGTACAATGAAAGAAAAACAGATCATACAACTTCCCGAAACAAATCGCCTTGACATTCGTAAATTATCGCTGTCAGAGATTGAAGCCTGGGTATTGAGCCAAAAAGAATCTAAATTTAGGGCCAAACAAATTTTCAGTTGGCTATGGGAAAAATCTGAAGTCGATTTTGATGAAATGACCAACCTTTCCAAAGACTTTAGGGAAGTTTTAAAACATCATTTTGAAATATTACCCATTCGGGAAGATAAAAGTCAAAAAAGTTCGGATGGTACGATTAAAACCCGGTTTATCTTGCACGATGGGAATAAAATTGAATCAGTACTCATTCCAGTTGTCGAAGACAACCGCTATACTGTTTGTGTTTCGACACAAGTAGGATGTAGCCTTTCTTGTAAATTTTGTGCTACGGGAATGATGAAGAGAATGCGGAATTTGAGTGCCGCTGAAATCGTGGATCAGGTGGTTTTGGTTAACAGACAATGTCTCCAAAATTTTGGCCACCCTTTGACCAACATTGTGTATATGGGCATGGGCGAACCTTTATTAAATTATGCGGAAACACTACAAAGTATCCAATACATAACAGACAAAACTGGTTTGGGAATGTCTCCCAAAAGAATCACCATAAGTACAGCCGGCATTGCCAAAATGATAAAAAAGCTAGCCGATGATGGTATCAAATGCAACATAGCCCTTTCATTGCATGCCGCTGACGATGTAAAAAGAAATGAAATGATGCCTATCAACGAATCAAATAATTTGAGTGAATTGATGGAAGCCTTACAATATTTTTATCAACAAACTAAAAACAGGATTAGTTACGAATATATAGCTTTAAGGGAGACAAACTTGTCAGACACTGATGCCAAAAACCTAGTCAAATTGTGTAAGAGATTTCCTGTAAAAGTAAATATTATAGAATACAATCCAGTCGAAGGTCTACTTTTTGACAAAGCAGCTATGGAGCAAACCGATGCTTTTGCTATGTTGCTGAGAAAACAAGAGGTGATGGTAACGGTAAGGCGTAGCAGGGGCAAAGACATAGATGCTGCTTGTGGACAATTGGCCAACAAAGACTAAAAATTAAGATTATGCCAACAACGTGGTACGAAGGGAAGATTACCAAAATTGAATCCATTACAGAAAATACTAAACAGTTTTCGGTTCAGATACTAAATGAGGCTATTTTTGAATTTAAAGCAGGACAATTTGTGACCATGGATTTGCCTATTGGGCAGAAGAGATTAGATAAATGGAGGAGTTACAGTTTAGCTAATGAGCCCAACGACAAAGGGATCCTAGAGTTTTGTATTGTACGATTTGAAGAAGGATTGGCCAGTAAGTATTTGTGTGATGAAGTTAAAGAAGGCGATATATTAAAATTTAAGGGACCAGATGGAGGTTTTGTGCTTCCAGAAGATTTAAACAAACCAATGATATGGATTGCCACAGGTACAGGTGTTGCCCCCTTTCGGGGAATGATGTGGGACATTATAAAAAATAATTTGCCGTTTACATCCATTCATTTGATCTTCGGAACCCGTAAAAAATCAGATATTCTGTATTTTGATGAATTTAAAACATGGGCAAAGGAAAACAAAAACTTTACCTATTCCGTGGCGCTTTCAAGGGAAAATGTTGATGGATTTACCCGAGGGTACGTGCATGAAGTGTATATGGATCAAAACTATGCTATACCAGAGGAGGCCACCATTTATCTGTGTGGATGGTCCAAAATGATTGATCAGGCAGTCGAATTATTAATTATTCAAAAGAAAGTAAAACACGCACAAATCAAATACGAATTGTACGGCTAAATCGGTTTTACACCGCTACATTATATTCTCGCAACGCATCGTTGAGGGACACCTTAGTATCGGTAGATGCTTTTCGTTGTCCAATGATTAAAGCACAATTGACTTGATAGGCACCTGCTGGAAATTCTTTGGTATAACTACCAGGAATGACAACCGATCTTTCTGGAATTTCTCCTTTAAATATGACAGGTTTTTCTCCTGTTACATCTATGATTCTTGTTGACTGGGTCAACACTACATTAGCCCCAAGGACAGCTTCTTTTCTCACCCTGACACCTTCTACAACAATACATCTAGAGCCGATAAAACAGTTGTCTTCAATAATCGTTGGACTAGCTTGGGGTGGTTCTAATACACCTCCAATGCCCACACCTCCTGAAAGATGAACATGATGGCCGATTTGTGCACAGCTTCCCACAGTGGCCCAGGTGTCGACCATGGTTCCTTCGCCAACATAAGCGCCAATATTTACATAAGATGGCATGAGTATGGCACCTTTTTCTACAAAACTACCATAGCGGGCTATGGCATGAGGAACCACCCGAACTCCAAGAGCAGCATAATCTTTTTTAAGAGGTATTTTATCGTGAAACTCAAAAGGACCTACTTCTATCGTTTCCATTTTTTGTATTGAAAAAAATAGCAGAACAGCTTTTTTAACCCATTCGTGTACTAGCCATTCACCATCTTCTGGTGTGGCAACTCTTATTTTACCACGATCAAGTAAGTCCAAAGTTTGTTCGATGGCATCCCTGTGTAGTTCAGAATGAGCTAGTGACCGGTCATCCCAAGCTTCATGAATAAGTTGTTTTAAATTGTCCATATTATTATTTAAAAATACAATTGAATGGCGACCATTTGACTCAATATTCCTACGAAGTAACCACCATAAATTTCATCTTCTTTATGTGATTTCAAGATTAATCTGGCTGTTCCCACGACACCAGCAATCAAAAGGACACCAATGATAATAATATCGTGTGAGATTCTCCAAGCGATATTTAAAACAGGTAAAACAAAGTCGAAAGTAGTAAACATAAAATGATCATATACAAAAAAAGTTCCAGCCAATAAACCACCAATACCTATACTATGAAGTGAAATTTTTGAAAAACTATTAATAAACAAACCCATAAAAAGAGAGATGATGGTGCCTAATACAAAAAAGGAAATCATATCTGGCACAAGGTTATTTTGACGGATATTAACGTATAGCCAAAGATAAAAAATGGCGACTAAAATCAAAGGACCAATTCGCTCTTTTTTAGTCTTTAATTGGAAAGAAGAAATCAATCCTTGCATGCGCATCAGGGCAATTCCTAGAAGAGGAAACATGACAGAAAGCGTCAAAAAAGACAACACTATAAAGGTTTTTTGTCTAGGGTCAGGTGTGGAAAAATATTCTGGAATGGCCAACATTTGGTAAATCAGCATGTAAATCACCATAAATATAGGGTGAAAAAGGAGAGAAACCAGTCTTGATAAAAATACTACCAAAGTCAAATAAATTACAGGGCAAAATTGCTAAAAATTGATGAAATATTCCGTGAAACATAAAAATATATATTCAGCTCTCCAATTGAACCCATATGTTGTAGGTGATTAATTCCTGGAAAAATGGGTTTGAAATAAAAAAATCAGTTATCTTTGTTGTGCTAAAGCGACATCAAACTTCTGCCCTCTCGTATTTATATTGAATATATTTTGAAAATTATTGTTTTTAATTTTCTGATACCATTCATTTTTAAGAAATTATACATAAGTTTCCTTTCTATTTAAGTGGCAATGAGTGGAAATTTTTATGCAAGTTTTAATAAATATAAAATAATGGTTTTGAAAGCATTATACCAATTGTGTAAGTTTTTCGTTTTATGACTTATATTGTTGGCACGATGTTCGAATTTTTGATAGAAATAATTTAATTTTGCATTTTAATAATAAATACTAAAAAATTCTTCTTATGAGGAAATGTATCACAACAATCCTGATTGGTTTGTTTTTCTTTTTAAACTCCAATCATGCTCAGATTGTCCTAAAAATTGCGAATGTTCAGGTAGATCCAGGCACTCCAACTGCTACAGTTGATGTGACCATAGACGGATTTATAAATATTCAGGCGGCTCAATTTGCGATAAACTACGATTCACTTATCATAGGATTTAATTCGGTGACAAATTTGAATACAACCTTAAATTTATCACCAAGTCCTGGCGCCAATTTTGGATTTCCGGGTACGGGAAATATTAAAAAAGGTCAATTGACGTTTTCGTGGAGTGATCAGAATTTAATGCCAAGGACACTTCCTGATGGTACCAGATTATTTTCTATAGTCTTTAATGTCTTAGGTGGTGAAGGTGCAAGTTCAGATATTACACAAACTAATATTCCACTAAAAATAGAATATGTAAGAGATTTTACGGAGGTAACCAACTTTTCTTCTCAAAAAGGGTCAGTAAAAGTTAAAGGTAATAATCCCAATCCGACGGATCCATGCCCCGACGTAGTTTGTAATAATCCAAATAACTTAACATTTACTGGAGATACAGTTACGGCTAAAAAAGGTGATCAAATTTGTGTTCCATTTAAGGTTAAAAATTTTATAAATATCCAAGGTGGTCAAGGAACATTTTCATGGGACACGACACAGCTTAAGTTTGTGAGTATAAAATCGAATTTATTAACAGGAACTTTGTTTCTAACTCCCCCAGCTGTCACCAATGGAATTATAAGGTATAGTTACTTTAATAATACCCCTGACGAGCCTTTGAATGCTACCGATAATACAGTGGCATTTGAAATATGTTTTGAGGTTCTTGCCTCACCTGATGCTAATGCTCGAATTTGTATGGGAAAAGTAATGCCTCCCGAGATGGACTGGGCTGCTCAAGTAGGAGAAAACACAGTAAGTGTTCCTTTTTGTGTGAAAGCGGGAA
The DNA here is from genome assembly GCA_049290115.1 of Saprospiraceae bacterium. Classification (GTDB taxonomy): domain Bacteria; phylum Bacteroidota; class Bacteroidia; order Chitinophagales; family Saprospiraceae; genus OLB9. The sequence continues at coordinate 42,083 of JBATMZ010000112.1, forward strand.
CTGTTTTGATTAGAGAAATAGCAGATGCTCCGCCAGTTAAAATAAAAGTAAGCAATTCGATGGGAAACAAAGGTAGTAACGTTTGTTTGGATATAACCGTTGAAAATTTTAACGATATTAGAAATATGCAGTTTTCCTTCAACTGGAATACAACAATGTTAGAATACGTTTCAACAGGAATGTATGATTTAAAGGGATTGAATCAAGGTAGTTTTACCAATTTATCTAGTTTTTTAAATTTGTCATGGAATACTGGCGATAATTCAGTAACAAGCGTACCGAACGGCCACAAAATATTTCAGGTCTGTTTTAAATTGATAGGAGACTGTGACGCAGTAGTGCCTGTTCAAATAACAGGAACTCCATTGAAAATTGAAATTAATGGAATTTATGATGGACAAAACGATTACGAATTTGATTCAGAAATTACCAACGGGCAAATTACCATAAATTGCCCAATGGGTACGTCAACATGTGTTGTGAATGCCATTTCAGCAGTTTCATGTTTTGGAGGAAGTAATGGTACGGTTACGGCTACCGTAACACCAGCTCCAGCACTTACAAATTGTATGTGTGTTTGGAAAAACAGTCAAGGTGCCATCATCAAGTCTTCAGCTAATTTGAGTGATTGTAATTTAACCAATGTTGCAGCAGGAGCTTATAAATTAGAGTTAATTTGTAATAACGCTGTACAGTGTACAAGTGATGCGAATGTAGGACAAGCAGATAGGGTTAATGTACCTGCTACAGGAACAACAAATGTCAGTTGTGAAGGAAAAGGCTCTATCAGTGTCACGGGCATTACAGGAGGAAACCCTCCTTTTAATACCTATGCTTGGGATCCAAATGTTGGCAGTACTGCTAATATTTCCAATCTTGATGCTGGAAATTACAAACTGACGGTAACTGATAGCAAAGGATGTACGGGCACTCAAAGTTTTGATATTTCGGATTCAAGAACCAATCTAGTAGCTACAGCCGTGGCTACACCTGTAAAATGTTTTGGAGGTATGGATGGTTCCATATCGGTAATCTCTACAGGAGGGTGTCCTCCCTATACGATTACAGGTGCCGTGAGTAATTTGAGTGCTGGAAGTTATAGTATTACAGTTACTGATGCCTCAGTTCCAGCAAATAGTGTCGTGGTTAGTGCAACAGTTTCTCAGCCTACTACTCCAGTGACTATAGTTACAACCACCGTAGATTCTGATGCAGGCAGTAATAATGGTTCAATTTCACTTTCTAATACAGGTGGCACTCAACCTTATACGATAACATGGCAGAGTACTGCGACCCAGATTGCACAAAATACAAATCCAGCGATTAATTTGAGACCTGGATTCTATAATGTGACAGTAACGGATGCTAATGGTTGTACAGCAGTAGCTATAAACATTGAGGTCAAAGAAAAAGTGGTTGGACCTACCAAAGCTGTATTTGAAGCTGTTGCAGTTTCAAGCAATTTTAATGGATTTGGAGTGGATTGTCAAGGTAATTGTACTGGAAAAATAGCAGGAACTTTAGCTAGTGGTTCAACGCCAGTTAAAGTGTCCATTAAGAATGGAGCGTTACTAGTGAAAGAAGTCACATTAAATGCGGCTGGCCCTTTCGAATTTGACCAACTTTGTGCTGGAACATACACAGTGGAAGGACTTAATAATGCTGGTTTGGCGATTTCTGGAAATATAACTATAACAACGCCAACAAAACTAACCTCACCAACACCAACCATAGCATGTACTAATGGTGATGATGAAGATGGAAGTATTACCCTTCAAGTAAATACATCTGGAACACCACCCTATAATTATCAATGGTCAAATCCTGTAAGTACCACAAACGAATTAAATGGTTTGGGCGTTGGTGTTTATGGCGTAACCATCACAGATGCCAACAATTGTACATTGATAATTAATAATCTGGATGTTAAACCCTGTAGCACATCTGGGGGAGATGATTGTGGTGTAGGTACTATAGTATTGACTCCTGATGGAAACCAACAAAATGATGTTTTTATTATCAGTTGTGCTGAGGAATTAAATGGGTCTTTATCCATGTTCGACCGATGGGGTAGATTAGTTTACAATAAATCTCCATATGATAACACTTTTATAGGCATAGACAATAAAAACAATGTATTAAACGAAGGTGCATACATCTGGATTTATGAAGTGAATTATGGAAGTGGTGTAAGAGATGTGTTTAATGGTACTTTAACCATATTGAGATAATGTCCATTAAAGTGATAGTGAATAGCATAATGAATAAATGTAAAATACAGATGAAACAGTTAAAAATTATAATAATATTCTGTCTGGCGTGTATCGGTTTTTCTGCAACTGCTCAATCGAGATATTTTGATGAAAGATATATCTACACCCAAGCAAATATTCATACACAACTTATTAATCCAGCTGCTTTTGGATCCAAAATGAAGCATAATTTGCTTGTAAATTATCGAAGAAAATGGGCTGGAATCAATGATGCTCCAAGTACAACAACCATCGCTTATGATGGACCAATGGTTGATAGATTAGGGATGGGCGTAATGGTTTTACGCGACAATTATGGATTATTAGAAACGACCAAAGCATTGGCTGGTGTCAGTTATACCATTGTTGGAGATAATAATCAAATAGGATTTGGGTTATCAGGTGAATATATAAAACATGGACTTACATCTATCACTGACCCTGCGGTTATTTCTGACCCTAAGGTTGCTGCTGCTTTGGAGGGTGCTGAATATTTTGATGCAACGGTTGGGATTTACGGAATATATAAAAAGTCATTGAGTTATGGATTGGTACTTCCTTCACTGGTCAGCAGTAGAATTAATGACACAGGATCAAGTTCGTCGGCAGATAGAATTGTAGGTTTTATTTTCCATGCAGGCTACGATATTAAAGCCAGTGAATCTGATGTTATTTTTAAGCCGTCTGTCATTGTTAAAAATTTGGCTAATGTACCGACACATTTAGATATAAACTTGAATGTATCCTTTTTACAAGAAAGATTTACTGGAGGTGTTTCTTACACGGTTGGAGCTGACAAAAGATTGGGATTTTTATTAGGGGCCAATGTTGATAAATATTTCCTTTATTATGGTTATAATACTTCGTCAAATCCGCTTCAAGATTACAATAATGGTTCCCATGAAATATCATTTAGTGTATCATTTGGAGGTAAGGGGAAAGACGGCATGTAAATTTTTTAGTGAAATAATTAAATTTTACCATATATAGGGTTGTTGTCTCGGCAATAACCCTTTTTTTTTAGGTAACATGAATATCATTCAGAAGCAAGATATAACCAAATCCATCAAACAAAAGGCTGAAGAGCTAGGCTTTTTATCCATTGGAGTTGTAAAAGCAGAAAGGTTAGATGAAGCAGCCTTACATCTCGAAAGATGGTTGAATAAAGGTCTACATGGAGAGATGTCCTATATGGAAAATCATTTTGAAAAAAGGGTTGATCCTAGGTTGCTTGTCTCTGGAGCTAAAAGTGTGATTTCATTGGCGTATAATTATTTTAGTACTGAAAAGCAAGTAGATTCTACGGCACCTAAAATATCTATGTATGCCTTTGGAAAAGACTATCATAAAGTTGTAAGAAAAAAACTTAATCTATTATTTCAGTTTATTCAAGAAAAAGTGGGAAAAGTGGAAGGTCGGGTTTTTGTCGACTCTGCACCTGTATTAGAAAGAGAATGGGCTAAGAAGAGTGGTATAGGTTGGGTAGGAAAACATACTTTATTGGTCCACCCAAAAAAGGGTTCTTATTTTTTTTTGGGAGAAATCATTTTGGATGTTGATTTGGAATACGACCCTCCTATTAAAGATTATTGTGGTACTTGTCGAAAGTGTATTGATGCTTGCCCAACAGATGCAATTCACCAAGATGGATATTTTGTGGATGGCAGTAAGTGTATATCTTATCTAACAATTGAGTTAAAAGATAAGATATCATCATCTTTTAAGGGTAAGATGGAAAATTGGATGTTTGGTTGTGATATTTGTCAGGATGTTTGCCCATGGAATCGATTTTCTGAACCACATAATGAAGGGGCATTTAAGCCTTCTGATAATTTATTGACCATGACTAAGGAAGCGTGGTTGGATTTGAGTGAAACTACCTTTCAACGATTATTTGAAGGAAGTGCTGTCAAGCGTACAAAATACGAAGGATTAAAAAGAAATATCCGGTTTTTGGAAGACTAAGAGTATAATTATAAAGTGTCGGTATTGGGCGTTATCCAAAAATTATTCACACCTTCTCCTTGTGTTATTTTTACTTTTTGTAGGGTAAGTAATTCGAGTAAAGCTAGGAATGTGACTACTGCGATCATTCTATTTTCCATCATCAAAAACATATTTTCAAATTTAACATGGCCATTATCCTTCAGCAATTCTAGAATATACATTTGTTGATCAGCAATATTGTATTCAAAGCTTGCAATTTTTGGAATCTCTTTAGTAGCATCTTCTTCAAACCTTTTAAGTACTTTTTGGAAAGACAATAACAACTTGTACAAACTCAAAGATTCGAGCTCTATATCCACTAAAGCTTTTTCTGCTACATCTTTTAATTCAGCTTGCAAATTACCCCTTAAAAACCTTTCGTTTCTAATATCTTCCAGAAAGCTCAATTCGTTTAGAATTTCCTTAAATTTTTTATACTCAAGGAGTTTTTGGACTAATTCCTCTCTAGGATCAATTTCATTACCTTTTTCATCGACTTCTTTTCTAGGAATAAGCAGTTTGGCTTTTATCCGCATTAAGGTTGCCGCAACAAGAATAAACTCACTCGCTACATCTATATTTAGCCGTTCTAGATCTCTAACATAGTCTAAAAAGTCAGAGGTAATTTTTGCTATAGGAATATCGTGAATATCCAGCTCATCTCTTTCTATAAAAAAAAGTAATAGGTCAAAAGGACCTTCAAACTGAGGTAGGATAATCTGATAAGATTCCATCTTTAATAATCCTTATTAAAATATTTGGTCAAGGCATCGGCTATTTTTCGGTCATTGGATAATCTAGGAACTTTATTTTGTCCACCCAACTTTCCATTATCTTTCATATAATGGCGAAAACTATCCTTTTGAAGTATTCTAATCTTGAGTGTTTGTAATATATTTCCTTTGATTAAATCATCGTAGTAAATATTTTGTTGGCACATAGCTTGATTTACTTCCAAAGTAAAATTTGCCAGATCTTTTGGTGCAGTATCAAACTCTATAAACCACTCATGGTAGGCTGTTCCTCCTTCAGGTGGAGATATTTGTGGAGCCACTGTAAATTCTATCACCTTAATATTTTGTTGATTACAAACACCTAAAAGCGCTTCTTCAACTTCCTTTCCAATAACATGTTCGCCAAACGCAGAAATAAAATGTTTGACTCGTCCAGTAACAATAACTCGATATGGATCTAATGAAACAAATCGAACGCAATCACCTATGGAGTATCCCCAAAGACCTGCATTATTGTGAATAATCAATGCATAATCGACATCCAGTTTTACGGAAGAAAGATCATACCTTTTTGGATCTTCTTTGTGGGCATCTTCAACGGGCACAAACTCAAAAAAGATTCCCGAATTGGTATTTAATAAGAGACCTGGGCCTTCAAGTGTATCTTGAAACGCAATAAAACCTTCTGAAGCTGGGTATGTTTCGATGCTATCTATTTTTTTACCTATAAGCGATTCAAGTTTCGCTCTGTATGGTTCGAAATTCACGCCACCATACATGAACAAACTATAGTTTGGAAATAATTCTAAAACTGTAGATTTACCTGTTCTTTCAAGCAGTTTTTCGTAGTACATTTGAACCCATGGAGGAATACCACTAATTAAGCGCATATCTTTATGAACCGTTTCATCGACAATTTTTTCCAGTTTTTCTTCCCAATCTTCAATTGTATTCGTATCATAGGAAGGCAATTGATTTCCTTTTATCCAGACTGGAACTTCATGATTTACGATTCCTGATAGTCTACCTGTAGGAATACCAGCTTTACTTTCCAGTTCTGGAGAGCCCGATAGAAATATTAAATTGCCTTTAAAAATATCTGCATTTCCAGATAGAGCTATATAATTCATTAACGCATTTCTAGCTGTAGAAATATGGTTTGGCATACTTTCTTTGGTGATGGGAATATATTTAACCCCACTCGTTGTACCAGAAGTTTTGGCAAAATATTTTGGTTTACCAGGCCACAAAACATCTTGTTTGCCTTCAAGAATTAATTCAATATAAGATTTTAGATTTTCATAATCTCTAACAGGAATATTTTTTTTAAAATCTTCATAGTTTTTGATAGATTGAAAATGGTGGTCCTTGCCAAAAGTAGTATTACTTGCTTTTTTGATAAGTTGCAGCATTAATTTTTGCTGATCTATAACGGCATTTTTCTTAAATTTATCAACAGTTTTTCGCAGAAGTTTAGCGAAAATACGGATAGCTACAACTTTTAGATTCATGTAAAATTTATAATTTAACTGAATGCAAAAATAGTATATTTATTTTTAACAGGCTGTTGAAAAGACAAAGATAGGCTATATGCAACTTGTAGTAACTATTTTTGTTAGGATATTGAACTTAATGGTCAAAAGACTCCTGTCTAATGTATTCCATTGCTTTCATATTAATTGAGAGAGGGTCATTTTAATGTATTTTTAAAAAAAATGACTTTATTTTTTCAAATTAACCAATTTTGATAAGATTGGAATAGTTTTTTCTATACGTAGTAATGTAAAAATTTGTTGGATGTACCTTAAGACAATTATACAAGGTAGATTGGAGTTTGGCAGCACGAAGAGTTATGAGAAGGTAACCAAAATGTTTTTACAGCGCGTTGAAACATATTATAAAACCGACGTTCTTTTCAAATTTGAAGACATCTTCAATGAAGAAGAGCTGACTTTAGAAATTCCAAGATACGTCAATCAAGTATCTGAAAAAGCTTTTAAAGTAACGGCAGGTATTATAGGTTATTGTGCTCAATTTGCTGTTGCGGGTTCTGTTCGTGCTTGGTTGATCAAAGAAGGCGAGGTGATTAGTTTCGAGACATTGGAACCAATTAGCGACAAAGCTGCTGTTCAATCATTTGTCAAAGGCCGAAAGTTGGTGAAAGAAAAGGGTCGTGAAGCTGAAGCTATAACGGCACTCAATATGGCTATTGAAAAATATAATAGACATGCACAAGCTTATGAAAGGAGGGCCAAAGTAAATTTTATCATGAAAAATTACCATGATGCTTTACGAGATTACAATAAGTGTATTCATTTGGATTCAAGCATACCTACAGCATATTATGGCATAGCAAAAATACATATTCTAAAAGAGGAGTATGAAGAAGCTATTATAAATTTAGAAGAATCAATTAAAAAATCAATTGCACTTCAAACGTTATATTGGAAATCAAGGAAACTGAAAGCTGACTGTCATATAGAGTTAAAAGAGTGGACAAAGGCAGCTTTTGACTTAAAATTATACACCAATAGAAAATTCAAGAAAAACGATCCTAATCTTTTTTGGCTACGTAAAGCATGGTTTCAATACGGTTTAGTCTTAAGCGAACTAAAAGAATATTCAGAAGCTATTATTGCTTTTGACAAAGCTTTGGTTACCTCTGGTAAAGATGATGGTGTGGAGGAAGTAGAAATTTTAACCCACAGGGGGTTGGCAAAACAAAATGCAGGAAAAACTGGATATATAAAGGATATTAAAGAAGCTGCTGAGAAAGGAAGTAAAAAAGCTAAAACCTTATTGAAAAACTTACAGAAGAAATAATGAGCCTAACCATTTATTTTGGTAAAATATTTTAGACGAACCTAACTGTGGAAATTATTTTGGCCAAATGATAGTTTCGCCATCTTCATCAACATCAGGAAGTATTTGAAATTCAACTGCTTCACCTTCATCAAACCAAACCAACAACCCTACATCTTCGGATTCTAAAAGAATAAAATTAGGGGTTTCTTCATCAGACAGGTCTTCAGAATGAGAAATTTCAATACCCAGATTTTCAAAAAATTCTTCAAATTCTTCTAAAGGACATCCAACAATAGATCTTCCATGTAAAGTATAGTGGGCGTCGCTAGCGGAAATAGACACAAGTTTCCAGTCATATAATCTGTCAAAAACCAGTGACAATTCTTGCTCGTCATAGTGCCATGAAACAAGATCATCATTGACTTCTTCATCCATTCCAGGGATATTTTCAATTTCATCGGGATTACCTAGTAATGCTTTAACAGAGTCTTTTGTCATACCAAAGTGTAGCGTACCAACCCCAGTGCCAAATTGAATTTCTTTAATATTGTTGTTCATGGATTGCAATAATTGTAAAGGCAAGTGCCTAATAATTGGGTAAATATATATTATAACGAGTTGCAAAAATAAACAAACATGGTATCCTAAGCTTTATTTTAGAAGGGGTTTGGCTAATTATTAACATTGAGAATGTGGATGATAAAACCAAAACTCTATTTGGTTGTTTCTACCTTTGTTATTTAAAGACATGGAACATCCACGAATATATAGCCAAATAAGCTCGGGCATTAAAATAAGTGTAGTGCCAAAATACTTGTCGAAAGAGTCCAATCCTTCCATTGGAAAATTCATTTTTTCTTACGAAGTTCAGATTACAAATACTAGGAAAAACAAAGTTAAATTAATTAACAGGCACTGGTATATTTATGAAAGTATTTTGATTCAACGAGAAGTAAAAGGAGAAGGAGTTATCGGACAGCAACCTGAAATCATACCTAATGAATCATTTCAATACACCTCGTGGAGTCCGATTAATTGCGCTATAGGCAAAATGAAGGGGCAATATGAATTTGAAGATGTATTGACTAAGGAATTCTTTAGTGTGAAAATTCCAGAATTTATACTCATAGCCGATTTTATTCTAAATTAAGGAAATTGGTAACCGTTTATTAGTCTAATTTAAATTTTACGATTGTTAAAACCGACTGAATATTTTCTCTTTATGTTGTTGTTTAGTTAATGCTGTTCTCGTTGTGTACCGTGATTTAAAAATGAATTACCTTTGCTTTCGATGATAAAAAAGATTCGTTTTATAAAAGTTGTCTTTTTGATTTTGCTTTATTGTGGAGCAACAAGCATTTCGCATCACCAATCATTAGAGAAACGTCTGTATAAAACTTCGGAAATTACTACAATTTTTAAGAATGTTTTATCTGGAATTCAAAGTCAAAAACCTTCCCTAAACCATTCTTTTCTTCATCAGAAAGAAGATTCTTCAGTAACAACTTCGGAACAAAATTTAATTCACTTTTTTCTTTCAAAAAATTTTGAATTATGTTTTAAAGCTTTTTTTAAGCAATATCTACTATTTTCAGAGGCTAGTTTTTACAGACTTCGTATTTCTGACTTGATTTATCCTTTCCACTATTTTTGGTAATACTTATTGATTTTATTCGGATATGGTCCGATCTTAGAGTGTTAACCTGCTTTTATAACAGGTTATTTTAATATCAATAAAAACATATAATCATGGAATTATCAAATATTATATTTGGAGTTATCGTAGTATCTACTTGTTTATCTCCCTTTATCTACTTTTATATTTTACTTAAAAAGAAACAAAATCAAAAAATACAAGCCTTTAATAATTTAGCCAAAGCTAGTGATTCAGAAGCTGGTATTTTTGAAATCCTAGAAGATTTCATCATTGGAATGGATAAGGAAAACAGAAAAGTTTTTATCATTCAATTTGATCCGAAAGAAGTGAAACAAACCGTCGTTGAGCTTTATAAAGTTCAAAAGTGTCATGTGGTATCATCCTTTAAAACGGTAGGCGTTTTGGCAGCTCAACAAACCATACTAGATAAACTTGTTTTAAAATTTGAATCAAAAAATAAGAATGTTGATGATGTGATGGTTGAAATTTTTGATTTAAAAACAAGTATGCAACAAAATGGTGAACAACAGTTGGCTGAAAAGTGGTCGAAACTAATAAATGAGTCTTTAATTGCAGTTAAAACTTCAATAGCTGCATGAGTCTAAAAAATAGGCCGAACCAAAATTGGTTCGGCCTATTTATCTAAGCTGTTAAATTGATACTTTAAAACTTTCTGCACAGGTACAAATAAAATTATAAATGGATTTTTTCCAAGTAAAATAAAATCAGGATTTAGAGAAAAACATGACAGTTCTCAGGATTTTGGATAAGTTGTGGGTTGTTTTACCTATTTATAAGCTTAAATCATGTAATTTTGCACACTGTTTAGCCAAAAAGATAAGAAATAAAAAACCGCGATGAGCGACCATATCAAACACGAGTGTGGCCTGGCACTAATCAGGTTGTTAAAACCTTTAGAATATTATCATCAAAAGTATGGAACGGCACTTTATGGCCTAAATAAAATGCAACTTTTGCTCCAAAAACAAAGAAATAGAGGACAAGATGGGGCAGGATTAGTTACAATAAAACTGGATACGGAACCAGGAACAAGATTTATTTCGCGAAAGCGAAGTAATAGCCCACAGTATTTAAAAGATTTATTTGATGGTGTTTATAAACATTTTCAAGGAGTGCCAGAAGAAAACTTACAAAATCCTGCATGGTTAAAAGAAAATAAACCCTACATGGGTGAGTTATTACTTGGACACTTACGTTATGGTACTCACGGCGCCAATACCATTGAAACAGTGCATCCATTTTTAAGACAAAACAACTGGATAACCCGAAATTTGGCTTTAGCGGGAAATTTTAACCTTACGAATGTAGATGAATTATTTACTGAATTGGTGGGATTCGGGCAATATCCAAAAGAAAAGTCAGATACTGTTACCGTTCTTGAGAAAATAGGACATTTTTTGGATAGTGAAGTTCAAAGACTTTTTTCTTGGTTTAAACCTGAAGGCTACACCAATCAAGAAATTAACCAATTAATCATTGAACATCTCGATATCCACAGATTATTACAAAGGGCTACAAGAAAATTTGATGGTGGTTATGTAATGGCAGGGCTTATAGGACATGGCGATGCTTTTGTATTAAGAGATTCTGCGGGGATTAGACCAGCTTTTTATTATCATGACGACGAAATTGTAGTAGCTGCATCAGAAAGACCTGCTATTCAAACAGTGTTAAATATTAGGATACACCAAGTAAATGAACTAAAACCAGGTCACGCCTTAATTATTAAAAAAAATGGTAGGGTTACAGAAGAATTGTGTAAAGATCCATTACCCAAAAGCCCGTGTAGTTTTGAACGTATTTATTTTAGCCGTGGAACTGACAGGGATATTTATCTCGAAAGAAAAAAGCTCGGAGAATTACTGGTAGACCGAATTTTAAAAAGTATTAATTATGATCTCGAAAATACTATATTTTCATTTATTCCAAACACAGCTGAAGTCGCTTTTTTTGGAATGATGAAAGGACTGGAGGTCAAACTAAATGACATCAAGGCTACAAAAATAAAAGCATTACAGGAAAAAAGTGAATTGACAGAAGAAAAGTTAAATGAAGTATTGAGAATGTCCGTCCGTGCTGAAAAATTGGCCGTAAAAGACGAAAAGTTAAGGACTTTTATTGCGGACAATGCTTCTAGAGGACAAATGGTATCCCATGTTTATGATGTGACATATGGTATTGTAAAAAATGAAGTTGACACTTTAGTTTTGATTGATGATTCTATTGTCAGGGGAACAACCTTAAAAGAAACCATCATTTATATATTGTCGACACTTCGACCGAAAAAGATAATTATTGTATCCTCAGCGCCGCAGATAAGATACCCCGATTGTTACGGTATTGATATGAGTAAAATGAAAGAGTTTGTAGCTTTCAGGGCTTTAGTAGCTTTACTAGAAGAAACCAATCAATTGAATTTGCTTAAGGAAACTTGTGAAAGATGCCTCGAACAAGAAAAATTGCCTATTGAAGAAATGACTAATCAGGTTAAGTTTTTGTATGACCAGTTTAGCGATGAACAAATATCTGCCAAGATATCACAGTTGGTAACGCCAGAAAATATATTGCCAGAAGTCCAAGTTATTTATCAAACAATAGATGAACTTCATCAAGCATGTCCGGAACATAAGGGTGATTGGTACTTTTCTGGTAACTATCCTACACCTGGAGGGACAAGAGTGGTCAATAGAGCTTTTATAAATTATATGAACAATAGCGATGAAAGAGCCTATTAAAAAATGACTTTTCAAAGGCGAACTTTTATTTTATTTTTATAATGAAGAATTAAAGTCGGGCAATTCTATTTTCACCCTAGTTTTAATGAGAATTGTATAAACTAATTTTGGTAAACTCTTTACCATTTTGATATATTTAGTTAAAAATACAAATATCATTATAGGCTGAAAATCAAAGAAAAGTATTACTTTTGCAACCCTAAAAATAATTACCAATCATTGAGATTAAATAATAATGAGGCTTTTTAAGTTTTTTACCCAAGAATTAGCAGTGGATTTGGGAACCGCTAATACGTTAATCATTCAAAATGACAAGGTTGTCGTTGATGAGCCTTCAATTGTTGCCATCAATCGACAAACTAATGAAGTTATTGCGGTAGGCACCAAGGCTATGCAAATGCATGAAAAAACCCACGATAACATAAAAACAGTCAGGCCATTAAAAGATGGGGTGATAGCAGATTTTCAAGCTGCTGAAGCATTAATTCAAGGTTTGATCAATTTGATTGGCGAAAAAAGAAGATTTTTTACCCACCTAAAGATGGTCATTTGTATACCTTCTGGGATTACCGAAGTAGAAAAAAGAGCTGTTTTTGATTCAGCTGATCACGTAGATTCTAAGGAGACCTATTTGATTCACGAACCTATGGCTGCTGCATTGGGAATTGGGCTTGACGTGGAAGAGCCCATTGGTCATATGATTATAGACATTGGTGGTGGAACAACGGAAATTGCCGTTATTGCTTTGTCGGGAATCGTCACAGATCAATCTATTCGAATTGCAGGAGACGAATTCACCAATGATATCATTGACTTCATGAAGCGAAAACATAATTTGCTCATTGGAGAAAGAACCGCAGAACAAATTAAGATTCACGTTGGGGCAGCGTTATCAGACATTTCTGACGTACCACCTAAATATGCAGTAAATGGTAGGGACCTTTTAACTGGTATACCTAAACAGGTATTTACTACCCATTCTGAAGTTTCTGAAGCTTTGGATAAATCTATTAGCAAAATTGAAGAGGCGATATTAAAAGCCTTAGAAGATACACCACCGGAATTGTCGTCGGACATTTATCAGACAGGATTGTATTTAACAGGCGGTGGAGCATTATTGAGAGGACTTGACAAACGAATCTCTATGAAAACTAAACTCAATGTGATTATTGCAGATGACCCGCTTAGGGCTGTTGTAAGAGGCACGGGACTAGCCTTAAAAAACTCACATAAATATTCATTTTTGATCGATCGGAAGAGTATCTAATTTATAACTGTGACATAGTATGAACAATGTATTTCAGTTATTTATAAAATATGGCTACCACCTGATTTTTATAATACTTGAATGTACATGTTTGTATTTCATTGTGAACTATAACAGAGTTCAAAATGAAATATTCTGGAATTCTTCCAATGTCTACATTGCCAAAATTGCAACAGCCACCAATAGGGTCAATCAATATTTGAATGTGCGCACGGTAAATGATAGCCTTCAAAGAGAAAATGCAAACTTGATTGAAAATTTAATTCGAATTGAATATATCAATAAGGAAATTCCTCTTTTGGATAGTATTTTTTCTCAATATTCTATAATACCAGCAACTATTTGCAACAATACGTTTCATTTGACAAACAATCATTTGACGTTATGTAAAGGAAGAAGAGAAGGAATTGAGCCTAATATGGGTGTCATCAGCGACAAAGGGATAATAGGGATAGTCCGAAACGTTTCGGATAATTATGCGCATGTTGTTTCAATTTTGCATAGTCAAACAAGAGTGAGTTGTGCTATTAAATCACGAAACACTCATGGAAATTTGATTTGGAAAACATTTGACCCTCAACGAATGACGTTGGAATCAATTCCAAAACATCAATATATTTCAAAGGGAGACACCATCATTACAAGTGGTTATTCAACGATTTTCCCTAGAGGAATATTAATCGGCCAAATCGAGTCTTTTGAAGTTGTTCCTGGAAGTAATAGTTATGAAATAACAGTAAAATTATTTAAAAATATTTCATCTCTTCAATATGCTTATGTGATTAAAAATAGTTTTTCGGCTGAACAATTGAAACTAGAACAAGAAATTTCCAATGAATAACTTAGCGATTACACAAGTTTGGCGATTCATAGGTTTGCTTTTGGCACAAATACTCATCTTTAAGCAGATTCAGTTTATTGATGAAGGGTGGCGGTATTTACATATCTTTGTTTATCCTTTATTTATATTTTTACTGCCTATAAAGTTACAAAACACCATAGTTTTGATATTGGCTTTTTTTATGGGACTTTTGGTAGATTGGTTTTACGATTCTCCTGGAGTACATGCCAGCGCTTTAGTTTTTATGGCGTATATAAGACCATTTGTTTTGGGCATTTTAGAACCATATGAAGGATACAATATGAACGACTCTCCAAACCTTCACAAGCTAGGTTTAGGGTGGTTTACATCGTATATTTCCATTCTATTATTTTGTTATTTATTTTTTTACTTCAGCGTTGAAGCTTTTTCGTTTGTGTTTATTTTTGATATTGTCATGAATACTTTGGTGACATTTGTTGGGTCTATATTCGTCATTATTTTGATTCAGTTTTTATTTAGATCAAGGTAATATGGATAGAGACGAAAGGAAAAAAGTCATTTATTTTATTGTTATCCTTTGTTCGCTGATATTGACCATAAGGACTGCTCAGCTGCAGTTATTTACAAAAAAATATAAAGAGCAAGCTGCAAGGACAACGTTGTTTAAAAATATATTGTACCCTGCTAGGGGATTAATGTACGATAGAAATGGGAAACCAATGGTTTTAAATTACCCCATCTATGAAATCCATGCTACAAAGAACAAGATAAACCCTAAAATGGATACAGTGGAGTTTTGTCGACTATTAAATATTGACAAAGTGACATTTATTCAAAATCTAGATAAAGATTGGAGTAGTTCGCAGTTTCATAAAGCCTTACCATTTGTTTTTTTATATAAAATTAGCCCAGAACAATTTGCTGTTTTTCAAGAACACATGTTTAAATTTCCAGGGTTTTATCCAGTTCAAAGATACATTAGAGCATACCCTCACGAAGTGGCAGCACATGCATTAGGATACATGGGCGAGGTCAATAAAGAAACCATAGAAAAACACGATAATAAATATGGTCCTGGCGACTTTATAGGTGTTTCAGGAGTTGAATATGCCTATGAAAGTGAATTGTCTGGAGAAAAAGGAATTAAGTATATTTTAAGAGACAATCTTGGGAGAATGGTTGGTTCTTTTGATCAAGGTAAATTAGATTCGTCGGCTATTTCTGGTGAGGATATTGAATTAGGAATTGACCTTGATTTGCAAGAGTATGGAGAATTATTAATGCAAAATAAAAAGGGTGCAATTGTGGCCATCGAACCTTCTACAGGACAAATATTGGCATTCATATCGGCACCATCTTTTAATCCAAATATATTAACCTTGGACGAATACCGGGGAGATGGCATTAGAAAATTATTAAGTGATTCGATCAACAAACCATTAAATAATCGTGCAGTAACCAATAAATATCCACCAGGATCTATCTTTAAGCCCATACTCTCGCTTATTGCGCTCCAGAAAGGAACGACTTATCCATCTAAAACTATTTTTTGTCCAGGTTATTATCGCTTGAGTGCGACTAAAGTTCAAAAATGTCACGGTCATGCGGTTCCTACAGACATAAGTTTGGCTATTATGCATTCGTGCAATACCTATTTTTTTCAATTGTATCGTGATTTTTTGGATCAATATGGGTATAAAAAACCAGGATTAGGCTTGGATACCCTGGTAAGTTATTTACACGATTTTGGATTAGGTAAAAGATTAGGCGTAGACTTAAGTTATGAAAATAAAGGATTTGTTCCAAGCTCGGAATATTACAATAGGTTATATAGAAAAGAAATAAATGGTTGGAGATCTATTTGGACTTTGTCTGTAGGCATTGGACAAGGGGAATTACAGCTTACAACGGTACAGATGGCAAATCTGGCAGCTATTTTGGCCAACAGAGGACAGTTTTATACGCCTCACCTTATCAAAAGGTATCTCTCAGGCAAGGCGTTGCCATTGGAATATACCATACCCAAACGAGTAAGAATTGATAAAAAACATTTTGGCCCAGTGATAGATGGCCTAGAGAAAGTTGTTTTATTTGGAACAGCCCGAATAGCTCATGTCCCAGGCTTAGATATTTGTGGTAAAACAGGAACCTCAGAAAATGTACATGGAGAGGATCACTCTGTATTTTTTGGTTTTGCACCAAAAACCAATCCTAAAATCGCTATAGCTGTATTTATTGAAAATGCGGGTTTTGGTGCTCAATGGGCAGCACCTATTGCTAGTCTAATGATTGAGAAATATTTGAATAAGGAGATAAGTCCTGGAAGATTGTATTTAGAAGAAAATATGAAAAAAGGAATTCTTGTTGAAAAACAAGTAGATTATACGATTGTGAAAAAGTAGGAGTTTACCAATAATTAGTTTTTTACCACTTTCCACGATAGTCCACACTCAGTGGTTTACTTACCCAAGGATTATCTTTAATATAGAATCGCCAAGGTCTATGGGCACAACTTCCTACATGAATACTCATGCCTACTCTGGGGCCAGCATAGATAGTTTTGACATCTATACATAAATTATGATCTTCAATCAAAATTTCACTATCGGATTTGAAGAATGGACAAGCATTTAAATCTTTTGTAATTCCTAGTGCAACACCGAGTTTTCCTGGACCGTTGGTGATATTTTTATCGTTGGATTTTAATCCTCTTCTTTGCGCCATTATTTCCAAGCCATAAAGTGGTTGTATCCCTCTAATGAGTACTGCATGGGCAAAATCCTTTGGTCCAGTTACGACGTTAATCATTGGGTGGATACCATAACATAAATAAACATAAGCATGACCACCTGATAAGTACATAGAACTAGTTCTTTCAGTTCTACGACCACCATAGGCATGGCAACCCTTATCGTCAGGTCCTCTGTAGGCTTCTGTTTCGACGATCAAACCGGAAGTAAGTACACCGTTTATTTTTGTAGTTAAAACTTTACCTAATAAAAATTGTGCGTTAGTCACTACATCCTCCGATTGGTAAAATTCTTGGGACAAGATTTGATTAGAACTCATTTTTCATTTCCTTATTGGGTATTAAACTCATCGCTCTTTCAGAAATTGCCGTTATCGTTAGGCTTGGATTGACACCAATATTGGCCGAAATCATACTGCCATCGCAAATCAACATATTTTCGTAATTAAATACCTTGTTTTGGTGATTAATCACACCGTCTTTGTCGTCTTTTCCCATACATGCACCTCCTAAAATATGCGCTGTGGTTGGAATCCCCAACAAAGATTCTGTATTCATGACCATTGCTTTTCCATCGATAATAGTCTCTACTTTTTTAGCAGTCGAATAGGCCAAGGGATTGTAAGAAGTTGGTGATTTTCCTCTTTCAACCTTAGTTCGAAGAAAGCCAAAAAATGACCTTTTCATGGATAAAGTGGACTCTATGCTTTCCATAAATAAGAGGATTTGAGTACTTTTAGCCCAATCAGCAATCAACAAAGCTTTAAGGTTACGCTTGGGTTCATAAAACCAATCTTTTATCATATTGCCAAGGCGATGAAAGAAGGTATTTCCTCGAACCATCGGCGCCATAAAAATTCTCCAAAACCCAGAGCCTTTAGGATATTTTACAGGTTCTATGTGCCTGTTTTCATCCAATTGTATCATAGACCCAATAGCAATACCTTCCGAAAAATCAGCAGATTTATCGAAACTAGTGACACCTATTAAACTTTCAGAATTGGTTCTAACACTTTTTCCTAATCTATCTGACAAAAGGGGGAGTGAGTCCTTTTTAATTTTGTGTAATAAGGACAATGTACCCAAAACTCCTCCGGCAAAAATCACACCTTTTGTTTTTACGGAAGTTGTTTTTGTCCATTTTGAAAAAGTGTTTTTGAAGAATATTTCATACCCCAAACTACCGCTGTCATCTAATGGTTTAACATCGGTTACAATGTGCTCAGCCTGAATTTCAGTTCCTAATTGTTGAGCAAGATAAAGATAATTTTTGTCTAGGGTGTTTTTAGCATTGTATCTGCAACCCAACATACATCCACCACAGAGATTACATCCTGTTCTGCTTGGGCCTTTTCCATCAAAATATGGGTCCTTTACCTCTTTCCCAATTTTCCCAAAATAAACGGCGACATCTGTTTTATTAAATCCTTCTGAATTGCCCAATTGTCGGGCTAATTCTTGTAATACTTTTTCACTTTTGCCCGTGTAAGGATGGGGTGCTGCACCTAACATTTTTTTGGCTATTTCGTAAAATGGTTTTAATTCTTTTTCCCAATCTTGCAATCCTTTCCATGAACCGGATTCAAAAAATGGTCGTTTGGGAATGGGTAAAGTATTGGCATAAACTAGAGAGCCACCGCCTACACCAGTTCCACTGACCACGGTGACATGCCGAAAAAACGATAAATTAAACAATCCTTTCCATCCAATGGAGGGCACCCATAACCATTTGCGAAGATTCCAATTTGTTTTTGGAAAATCCTTTGGTTTATTAAACCATTTTCCTTTTTCAATAACCAAAACATGATATCCTTTTTCAGCAAGTCTTAGGGCAGATACTGAGCCACCAAAACCACTACCAACGATAACATAATCATACATTTTCTCCATTCTCCAAAGATAAAAGTTATGTTATTACATAACCACAGTAAAAATAAGAAAAAGCTTGGGATTTTATAAAAATATCGTCAAAACGACTTTTATCTAGTGATCCAATTCATCCTTAAAAGGATGTCGGATAGTATGGTCAGTTTTGGGAGCCACAAGTTTGAGGATTGGTTTTATTAAATTGTGCCATAAAGGATTCATATGTTTCATATACAAGTAAAGCGGTACATCTTTAGCTCCAACAGTAGATTTTATTTCAATCGCAGTTCTTGAAAAATCAATATGGGTTAATTGATGTTGAATAGCCTGATCTACAATGTCATACAACATGTTGAGGTATAATTGACAATGTTTGTTGGCTTCTTTTTCATACCCTAAAAAGTGGGCATGGAGGTAGTCTCCGTTTTGTAAGGTCGAACTAAACCCTATCATTTTATTGTTTTTCCAGTAGGTTAAAAAGGTAAATTGATCTCCCATTGATTCTTTTACACTTTCAAAATAATGTTCGTGTAGCAAAAAAGAATTAAACTCTGCCTGATTAGATACATTTAAATAAAGGTTATAAATCGTTTCTTTATGTTGCGCTATATCTTCAGCTGTAAATTCTATTTTATCTATAGGTTCCAAGTCCTTTTTTGCTTTTCTATACCTTACCCGGTACTTCGATTTCAAAGCTTCTTTGTAATCCTCAAATTTTGACCAATCATTTTGGATATCCATCATCATAGTAGGTTGGACTTTAAATTCAACAAAACTATTAGATGAAATGTCTTTTTTATGACTTGATATAAAATCTTTGACCAGAACAAGTCCAACGGGTTTACCTTTTGAACTTAAGTATAAGGTTAATTCTTCAATGGTTTTTTCTAAATATCTCCATTGTTCTTTGTCACTTATGTTATCTAAAAACGTAAAACCATAACTTCCTGTGAGTAGTAGATTACCGCAAACCAAAGCAGGAAAATTGACCACGTTTATGACATTCCTTTTTACTTTCTGAATTATAGAAGAATCAATGGGTCCGTTTTCACGAATATTTTCGTTTAATTTGAAATTTTTCCATTGAAAATAAGCGATTCCAATCGTTTCTTCATCCTTTTGAATTAAAACATAAAAAGGAACAATTCCTTCAGCTGGATTTTTTTCTAAAGCAGACAAATAGGAAACAGAAAAAAATGCATTATTCCCAGCTAAATTAGACCAAGGATATTTGATACATTCTATAGTATCAGTTATTACAATATTCACTTGATTATAAGCAATATTCCAATCTTCATTTTTCTTTTTACAAAATGGAATGGCAATATCGGACATTTAAATTATTTTACGAAAGTATTACAAGTCTATATAAATGATATTTACCGTAATTTGTTCATAAATATAAATTTTGGTAGTCTATTTACTTTCTTAGAAGTTGGTTTAGTTGCCATTAACAGATGTACAAGGAAGCGACAGAAAATGAGATTGGTAGTACAAAAATATTTTAGCAGTATTGGAAAGAAATAGGTATCTTTGAACAGAAGGATTTAGGATATGTTAGGTTAACATAATTATGAAAAGATGATTTTTCAAAATAAACTGATCAGTAAAGATGAACTTCCAACAATTGACGAAGTTGATTTTAGTCATTTAGAAAAAGGTTATGACAGACTTTTAAAAATGCAAAGTATAATTGGTATTACAATCTTTGGATTTTTTGTGTTTGTTGGTGTAGTATTTTTAATTCAGTGGACAGTTATAATTTTGTATGCTATCATTTTTCTAATCTATGTATTAATAAGTGGAATAGTGCTATGGCTTGGATTCAATGCTTGGAAATATAAAGGTTTTGCAATTAGAGAACATGATTTGTTGTTTAAATCAGGCATATTATTTAAGCAGATGACAATCGTTTCATTTAATCGAATACAACATATTGAAATTCATCAAGGGCCGTTTGACAGATACTTTAATGTGGCAGATTTAACTTTATTTACAGCAGGAGGGAGTGCCAGTGATTTAACTATTCCCGGTCTTTCACCCCAAGTTGCTGGTCAATTAAAGGAATGGATTATGAAAAAAACATCTCTGGATGAGGAAGAATAACATCGACCTTTTCACACCAAACCGGGAGTCTCCCGTTGCGATACTTTTTATTTTATACCGAACGGTTTACAATATTATTGTCAGAGTATGGCCCGCCTTGTTGGTTATATTTTTTAAGGACAATGAAAAAGCGTCTTATACATCCTATTTGTTTTGGGGGCTTTTAGTAGTGGGTATTATTGCTGTTTTTGTTTCTCTCATGAGATACTTCAAGATGTATTATTTTATTAAAGACAATGAGTTGTATCTTCACAAAGGATTTATAAACATTGTTAAAATCAATATTCCATTTGAAAGAATACAAACGATTCAAGTAGAACAAAGCATATTTCACACTTTTTTTAATGTTGTGAAGTTGAAAATGGATACGGCGGGAAGTGATAAAACAGAAATTGACTTTTTTGCCATAGAGAAATCGAAAGCCTTACATTTACGTGCTTTCATATTAAAATATAAAGAAAACAGGATTAAAGCTGATGTTCCTTTGGCTGATGTCAAAGAAAAAGCAACTGAAACCACCATCCTTACGCTTTCATTAAAAGAATTAATGAAGGTGGGACTAACCAGGAATCATATGAGATCTGGGGGTGTTATTTTATTATTTCTATTTTGGATTTATGAAAACATTAAAGATTTAGGCTTAGATGCTGATGGTTATTACGAAGAAGTTACCACATCGCAACTAAACTTCCGAATCTATCTTTATTTAATTATTTTATTTTTTTTAGTATCAATTATTATATCGGTGGGTAGATCCGTTTTCACTTTTTTCGAGTTAAAATTAGTGAGAGGACAGCAAGGATTTAAATTGACGAGTGGATTATTTACCCGCAAAGAAACTTCAGCATTAGATCATAAAATTCAAATGATTAGTTGGAGTGATAATTTATTGAAAAGAACATTGGGGTTTTTTGATTTCGAAATGCATCAAGCATCTAGTCATTCGATGGAAATGCATCAAAAAATATCCGTTCCAGGAATGAATAAACAGAAAATTCAAGATGTAACGACCAATATATTTAAGGTGAACATTCCTGAAAAAGAAGAAGGACTAGCAATACACTGGACGTATTTTACCCGGTTTTCTGTTATATTAACACTTGTTTTTGTTTTTATTGTGGCTTTATTTTTTTTTGTAGCAAAATATCAATGGATTCTTTTTGTTGGGATCATTTATGGTTGGATGATTTTTACCAGATATTTATCTTTTATAAAAAAAACCTATTGTTTAAAGGATAATTATTTAACTATTCGAGGAGGCGCCTTTGGGGAAAAGAATGTATTATTTCCACTTTTTAAACTTCAAGGAATTCAAATTAATCAGACCCCATTTCAAGTTCGCCGTCATGTCTGTGACGTTACTTTCTTTTTGGCGTCAGGGAGTGTAACGATACCATATATCCCTGTTGATTTGGCCAAATCTATGGTAGATCAATGCCTACTCCAAATAGAGACTTCTGTAAAAAAGTGGATGTAATACTCTAAGAAGAAGCGGACAATTCTGAATGTGTTGATAGCACAAATTTTTCAAGAACAGTATCTAAAAGGTCGTACACTTCTTCAAACTTTCCATCATAGTAGGGATCGGGAACTTGTTGGTTTTGAAAAGGGTAAGCAAAATTCATCAATAGTTCGATTTTTGGACCCTGACGTGTATCTGGGGCCATTCGTTTTATTTCATTAAAATTCTGAGCATCCATTGCACAAATCAAATCAAAATGTATAAAATCTTTTGGTTCTAACTTTCGTGAAATTTGATTTTCAATAGATATACCTCTTTTTTTAGCTATAGCACGAGCCCTTGCATCGGGTTTTTCGCCGTTATGCCATCCAGATGTGCCAGCAGAATCCACTTCCCAATTGAGGTTATATTTTTTTATTTTGGATTCTAAAATGCCTTGGGCTAGTGGAGATCTACATATATTACCTAAACAAACCATTAAAATTTTCATGCGGCTAAATTAAGAATATATTATTAAATTAAATAATATATAGTTGTGTTTTATAGAGTAGATAGATTTCTAGCAATAAAGACCTTTAAATTATTATCATTATTAACGATCAATTTGTTTTAAAATGTGTCGCTGAATGATAAACAATTTAGGATAAATTAACCCATTTCAATGAATCTTATCTTGCTTCTCTCAGTCGTTTGATAATATATACAAACGTTTACAAACGTATCTACACATTTATAAAACGGCTGACAAAACATTTTGTCTCCATCTTTGCAACATTAATTTTATTTCGTAACCAAGTCGGACAAAAATTAAACTCCGACTTTTAAAAACAAACTTATGATAAGTACATTAAAAAATTCCGTGCATTTAATCGGAAATGTTGGAAAAGACGTGGATATGATCACGTTTGAAAGTGGCATGCACAAGGCTACAGTATCTCTAGCTACAAACTCTGTTTACGTCAATAATCAAGGCGAAAGGGTGAAACAAACGGATTGGCATTCTCTTGTTGCTTGGGGGAAGGTAGCAGAACTATTAAAAACCTATGTCAAAAAAGGAAGCGATTTGGCCGTTCAAGGCAAAATAACCTATCGTAACTATACAGACAAAAATGGTATTGTCAAATACGTAACAGAAATAGTTGTGGTAGATTTTTACACATTAAATAAAAATCAAAGTCAAAAGGAAGGCCAGACGGAAGATGTTATAGAAGTGGAACAAGAAGCATTACCGTTTTGATGAGTTTTTAACTTCATTTGGAAGTATTGATGCTTATTCTTAAAAGGTATTATAAGAATAACATTTAGCACTCACAAAGTGATTGCATATAAAACTTTTAGTTGAATGTCTACTATGAATTAAACAGATTCTTTAAAGGCCTACGGGAAAAAAAATTAAATAAAATATTAATCATTAAAACTTGTATTATGAATGCAATAAGTAAAAATTTGGTCCAATTGACAGGACATTTAGGAAATGATGTACAGATGTTAAACTTTGATAATGGCTATAAAAAATGTTCGTTTTCATTAGCCGTAAACAATTCCTATACTGCTGCCAATGGCGAGTCTAAAAAAGATACGTCATGGTTTAATATCGTTTCTTGGGGTAAAATAGCAGAACAAATGTCTGCCGTGTTAGCAAAAGGAGTGGAGGTCGGTTTGGAAGGCAAAATTTCGAATCGTAAGTACATCGACAAAAATGGAGTTAATAAATATATAACTGAAATTGTGGTGTCAGATTTTGTTGTCGTCGAAAAAACAGACAAAGAAACCAATGAAGTATTGACTTGATAGTTAAACATAAGTAGTTAGGAGTAAGGAGGGAAATACTTATTATAGAACCTCCTCTCCTTTTAATTTTTCAGCATTTTCAGCTACTTGGAGTGCCTGTATAATTTCTTCAATATCACCTTCTACTATACTATCCAAATTGTACAATGTCAAATTAATGCGATGATCAGTTACTCTGTTTTGTGGGTAATTATATGTTCTGATTTTATCTGATCGGTCTCCTGTGCCTACAA
The DNA here is from genome assembly GCA_049290115.1 of Saprospiraceae bacterium. Taxonomy (GTDB): domain Bacteria; phylum Bacteroidota; class Bacteroidia; order Chitinophagales; family Saprospiraceae; genus OLB9. Next base: position 66,570 of record JBATMZ010000112.1, read on the forward strand.
GGGATTTTCGTTTATTTTTTTGTTCGTTATAATTTTTTTCTTTGACCGAATCCTGTATTTTAACATATAAACGTTGAAGGGCAATTTCTCTATTTTTATGTTGAGATCTGGAGTCTGTACTTTCGGCCACTATACCAGTTGGAATATGTGTAAATCTTACTCCAGACTCCGTTTTATTAACGTGCTGTCCACCCGCTCCCTGTGCACGAAAAGTATCGGTTTTGAGTTCGTCTTTTCGAATATCAATATCTTCTTCTTCAAATTTAGGCATGACAACAACTGTTGCTGCAGAAGTATGCACTCTGCCTTGAGACTCTGTTTTTGGAACTCTTTGGACTCTATGAGCACCGGATTCAAACTTCAATTTTCCGTAAACTTCTTCACCAAAAACTTCTAATACTATTTTATTGTAGCCGCCTACAGATCCTGGATTTTCGTCTAAAATTTCTGTTTTCCAGCCTTGTTTTTCAAAATATTTGACATACATTCTATACAAATCTCCAGCAAAAATACTTGCTTCGTCTCCACCTGTACCTGATCGAATTTCGAAAACAACATCTTTCGTATCTTCTGGATCTTTAGGGATAAGTAAATATGTTAGATTTTCTGAAACTTTTTCAAGTTCTGGGGCAAGGGTGTCAATTTCAGCCTCTGCCATTTCCCGAATTTCTGGGTCTTTATCAGAAAATAATTGTTTAGCACCTTCAATATTTTGGGTTAATGTTTTATAAACTTGAATGACGTCAACAATAGTTTTTAAGTCTTTATATTCTTTATTGACTTTAGCAAATTGCCTAATATCAGACAATATTTCTGGATCTGATAATTTTTCTTCCAGATAATAAAAACGATCGACAATAGCATCTAATTTATCAAACATGCTGTGAGAACTTTGAAATTTATTTTTTTGTGTGAAGCGTATTTTTATTCAAAATCACAAACAAAAAATAATGTTAATAATTCAATCAGGAAGATTAATATACTTCCTCACCTTTAATGGTTCTTAATATGTCAAACCATTGTTCGTTTGTAATTTTTACATCCAAAAGGTCGGTAAATTCTTTCATTTTATTCAATTTTGGTGCACTGACAATTGGATGAATTTTAGCTGGATGATGTAATAAAAATAACAAAGCCATTTCAGTTACACTCCATTCGTATTTTTCAGCCAACGTTTCTAATTTTTCGTAACGTTTTTTACCTGTTTTTGTAGAAGTAAAGAGAACATCTCCAGCTATGGGTGCCCAAGAAATTGGTGTTATATTATGTTCCATGCACATGTCCAAAATTCCATTGTACATTGCTTGATCATGCAACATCGAATATTCCATTTGCGCTGAATTGATAGGAAAATACTTTTTCATCGCACTTATTTGAGTGTGATTAAAATCAGAAACCCCAAAACTTTTCACCTTTCCTGCTTCGTACAAAATTTGAAAAGCCTCAGCAATCTCTTGAAAATCAAGCATTGGACTTCCCCTATGAACCATAAAGACATCTAGATAGTTGGAATTCAAGTTTTCTAAACTTTGGTCTACGGATTCTATAATATGCCGTTTAGAAGTATTGTAATGAGAAATTAAAAAGCCTGGTTTTTCAGCACATGGCTTAATGATTCCACTTTTGGCTATCAATTGTATTTTGTCTCTTTGAATACCGCTTAGGATTAAAGCATCACCAAATTCTCTTTCTGTTGTATAATTGCCATAAACGTCAGCCATGTCAAAAGTTGTAATGCCAATATCTAAACAGGAGTTCATCAATTCTGCCATTTTAGTAGAAGAAAGTTTGGCCCCCCAACTACCCCATCGGATAGTACCTGCTATAACTCGTGAAAAATTACTCATTTTTTAAATATAGTTAAAATTAAAGAAAAAGCAATATATCAGCAGCCTGATATATTACTATATTGAATTTATAAAAGCAAAGGCAAAGTTACTATCTTCATATATATTCATTACAATTATTGATAGAATAATATTCAATAAATTATTTGAAAATGAATAAAGTGAATTTTCAAAGACCGATTAATTTCAATAATACTATGTATATGCCTAAATATAAGCCGTTTATACATAGGGAATAAAAAATATGATATTTACATATTAAATAAATACATAATATGTAAAACATTGTTTATCTTTGCCACGCTGATTTATTTTGGAATTCGGTTCCATCCCAAAAACAACCGATTTTTTCATTTAAAGTGATTCATCATGCCCAAACCGATTTTCGCTCTATGCGTGGCTGTATCAGTCATCATAGCTACTACTGGAATTATGTCATCTAAAACTTTGTCTCTTTCTTTGTTTGAAAAGGATAAATGTGTATCAATGGCAGAACAAATGACTATCATTTGTCCTCCAACGGTGACTATTAGTGTGCCATCAAATTCCTGTACTGTATTTGTAAATATACCCCCACCAACTTCAAATGATCCTTTGTGTCCCATCACCGTTTTATCCAATGATTTGACGGGTATGAACGACCCTAGTGGTGAATACAGTCCACAATCTTTTGTTATCGTTTGGACCATTATGGATGCTTGTGGTAATTCAATGAATTGCAACCAAGTAGTCAGCATCACGGACAACACGGCACCATTATTGGTTTGTCCACAAAATATTGTTTTGCCTTGTCATATTAGTGAAGCAATACCATATTCCGACATCACAGAATTTCTGGCTGCCGGTGGCCAGTCTTCTGACAATTGTCAGTTGGACTCACCTAGTTTTACGTTTGTCTCTCAGGTGATTGTCCCTCAACCAATACCAATAGTGGTATATAGCAGAGTTTACAGAATCAATGATATTTATAGCAATCAAGCTACTTGTATGCAAAGTATTACGGTTTCTGATATGATAATGCCAATGATCACTTGTCCTCCAGATATTACAACAGGTAATAGTGATGATGGAAGAAATACTATGGTCATTGTTGATATGCCATTGGCAAGTGACAATTGTGCATTAGCATCTGTCATCAATGATTTTAATGATACCAACGATGCTTCCGATTATTACCCTGTAGATACAACTTATATCACTTGGACTGCGACGGATACAGCTATGAACACAGCCTCATGTGTAATGTCCGTCATTGTATTTGACAATACTCCTCCAGATTTATTTTGTCCTAGTGAAGAGTTGTTGTCTTGCGCTCAAGATTTACCAGACCCATTCGCTGATTATTTTGAATTTGAATTAGCTGGAGGTGATGCAATGGATGAAACATTATTGGATACATCATCATTTGCTTTACTCGATGAATTTTCTGATAATCAAACTTGTCCAGAGACCATTACAAGAGTGTATGTAATTTCAGATGAAGCTGGAAATAGTGGGACTTGCTCACAAGAGTTTATCATTCATGATCAAATACGACCTGTGATACCAACTCCACCTACACTATCTGATATTTCATGTAATTTTCCTGTTCCTTCACCTCAAAATTTAGTTGCAACAGACAATTGTGGAGATGTTGATGCCATTGGTGAAACATTGCCATATACACCCAATCTTTGTACCGGATATACAGTTACTTTTAGATGGACAGCAATGGATTTTTGTGGAAATGAAGCGGATCCTGTTTTGGCGTCATTTCAAGTTTTGCCAGATTTATTAGGGCCGGTCATTACACCTCCTCAAAATATTACCGTAAATACGGAGAACAATCTCTGCCAAGCTTTTGTAACTGTACCTTTATTAAGTGTTACGGACAATTGTAGTACTTTTAGTATTGTAAATAATTATAATAATACATCAAATGCAAGTGGTATTTATACTCTTGGAACGCACTTGGTAGTTTGGACGGTGACGGATGTTTGCAACAATGTGAGCACGGTAGAACAAGCCATTACAGTGGTGGATAACCAAGGACCCAATTTAATATGTAAGGGCGACCTTGTTGTTGCTTTAAATGACTATTTAAATGACTTGGTTCCAGCTTCTGAATTTATTGAAAGTGTTGAAGACAATTGTGGTGGAAATATAACTTTGGAAGCAAGAAGAATGGAAGTTTCTTGTGGATTACCAAATAGTAATATGTTTTCGCCAAATGTACCTTTCTGTTGTAATGATGTCACACTTACTGATATTATGGTCCAAATAAGAGCCACAGATCAAAGAAATATATCCACAACATGTATGGTTCCTGTTGATGTTCAGGACAATATTGCGCCAACTATTTTACATCCACTTCCAGATATTACCATTTCTTGTGAGTTTCCCTTGAATTTAAATAACCTAAGTGTTTTTGGCACTTACGTAGCCCAAGGTGAGCCAAGACAAGATATTATCATCAATGATTACTTTTATTTACCGTCAGGGTATGCAGGAATGGATGGTGTATATATGGACAATTGTCCAGACATTACTATTTCGGTGACAACCACCAACAACCTTGTCATGTGTAATACGGGTACCTTATTACGTCATTTTACATTTGAAGATGCAATGGGAAATGAAGTTTCTACAACACAAACTATCACTGTTGTCGATGTCAATCCATTTAATCTTCTTGATATAACTTGGCCCAATGAGCAGACTTATTTCAACTATTGCAATATATTAATTCCGCCACCTGATAGCACTGGTAGGCCTGTATTAGCCAATGACAAATGTAGTATGGCGGCAGCTACTTATTCAGATTTAAACTTTCCTAACAACGCTTATTGCAAGGTGGTAAAACGAACCTGGACAGTTATAGATTGGTGTCATTATGTACCGAATACCTCCATAGGTAGGTGGACTTTTGATCAATATATTTATGTAACAAATGATGTCCCACCTACTATTGACAGTGATGTTTGCCAAACAATTAGTGTTTGTACTCCCAATGGAAGTTGTACAGGACAATTAAACCTTCAGGCTTCTGGAACAGACGATTGTTTACCAGTTCAAATAACCTGGAGCTTTCAAATTGATGAAAACAATGATCAATCAATAGAACAAACAGGAACAGGTGCTAATATCAACAGAGCTGTACCAAGAGGAATACATAGAATCATTTGGCAAGCTAAAGATAAATGTGGAAATATTACCAGCTGCGAAAAGTTAGTAACCGTCATGGAGTGCAAGGCTCCAACTGGAATAGTGCATCATGGATTAGCTTTAAATCTGTCTGCTCCAATGGGAATGGCCACAATTTTTGCTCATCAATTTAATAATGGAAGTTCGGATAACTGTACACCAACAGCCCAGTTAAAATATTCTTTTTCTACCAATATAAACGATATTAGTAAAACATTTGATTGCAGTCATGTAGGAGAGCAACCCATTCAAATATGGGTCACAGACCTAGAAGGGAATCAATCCATCATCAACACAAAACTCGATGTACAGGACAATGATAATGTATGTACTTCGCTACATAAAATTGTGATTGCTGGAAATGTAAAAACGGTAGATGAGAAAGAGTTGAAGGAGGTGAAAATCATGATTGAAGGAGGAGAGACTTTCGAAGAACAAATGACAAATGACGAAGGCAAGTTTTGTTTTCAAAATCTAGGTATGTTCAATGATTATAGGTTGACAGGTGAAAGAACTAAGGAACCACTGCGTGGAGTTTCAACCTTAGATTTGGTGCTCATTCAAAGACACATCTTAGGAATTGAAACCTTTGATATGCCTGAGATTTATCTTGCAGGAGATGTTGACGGATCAGGCAAAATAAATTCAGTTGACCTTGTCGCCTTAAGAAAATTAATTTTAGGTTCTGTTGATTCTTTCCCTAATCAAAAACCATGGGTGTTTGTCAAGGAAGACCAATTATACCATGATCCAAAAAATCCATGGATTGAAAGTTTGGATTTTCAGTTTCAAAATATAGACAGCAGCCTGCTTCATACTAATTTTATTGGAATAAAAGTAGGAGATGTCAACCTTTCTTACTCCAAAGACTTGTTGGATAACAACCTTGAATATAGGAATAATTCATTACCTGAATTTATGATTGAAGATATAGTTATGAAAACTGGTGAAATAACTCCGGTTGCTATCACAGCTAAAAACATGAATGGAATTATTTCTCAACAATTTACCTTGGAGTTGTTAAATGGAATGGAATACGTAGGATTCGAATCAAAAGACTTACCATTACAAACAGACCAAATTGCCTTAATACAAAAAGAGGGTAGAACGTTTATTACTTGTGCTTACCACCAGTTAGAGCCTTTAACTTTAGAGGACGGTGCTATTTTATTTCATCTTTTATTGAGGCCAAAGGCTGAATCAAGATTAAGTAAATTATTGATATTGAGCAATGAGGTCACACCAAGCAAAGTTTATTTTGAAAACAGAGACCACTTTGGAATAAACCTACAATATACCTCTCTAAAAAAACCAGATATTGAGTTGGTTAAACAAAACCACCCTAATCCATTTAAGGATCAAACCACAATCGAATGGATACTTACAGAGAAGACTCCCATACAAGTGACAATTTTTGATGGATCAGGTAAAATGATTCACAAAGAAATCTTAGAAGGACAAATGGGCATTAACTCTTTGACTTTAGGTCAAAAGGAATTAGGAGAGGTAAGGGGTATCTTGTATGTTAAACTTAAATCCAATTCATTAAATGAAGTTGTAAGAATAATGAGAATAGAATAATGATACTATAGAATATAAAACCGAGTATGATAATGGCGGCCGGGGTTTTGAACCACCCCGGCCTTTTTTTTTGTTTTATTTAATGGAAAGTAACTATTTACTAAAATACTATAAAATAAATTAGAGTGCTGAATAGACCCATTAAACAATGTTTGTTGTCATAAGTAGCAAGGGTTCGCTAGCCAGCAATTATTTTTGGCACTTCTTTTGCATGACTATAATTGGATTATTAAACAACGAATTTTAATTTATAACTTTTATTACGCAAAACATGGCATGTAAAGCTGTTATTGCTGACCATCAAAGTATGTTTACTGAGGGTCTTCAAGCTATTTTAAATAACATGAAATCTCCTCCTATCAAGATAGTAGGAATAGTCCATCAGGCGGAAGAAATAACAAAATTTACTTCTTTCCAATTTGATATTTTAATTCTCGACATAGGAATATTCGCCCAATCTGGAATGGATTTAATCCAAGATATTAAAAAATCAAAACCTGAGATTAAGATAATCGTATTGACAACCTATAGTGAATCTTCCATCGTACGAGAAGCATTTTTAAAAGGAGTGGATGGTTACTTGCTAAAAACTGGTCAGATTATCGAATTATTTGAATGTGTAGATGATGTGTTACATCAAAAAACATATATAGGTGAAGGTATTCGGATTTCTCCTGAGAAAAAAGGAATTAAAAAGAATGCTGATCCCATTTTATCTTACAAGGTCTATGAAGATAGATTTTTATTAAAACAAAAATTATCCAGAAGAGAAGCTGAAGTTCTTCGACACATTGTTCTTTCAAAAAGTACGAAAGAAATAGCGGAAGAGTTGTACATCAGTAATCAAACTGTTTCGGCGCACAGGAAAAGTATAATGCGAAAATTGGGCGCTAATTCGACGGCAAATCTTATCAAGTTTGCTTTAGAAAATCAATTGGTATAGTTTTTGTAATCAGATTAACGAATAGTAATCCAAATTGGCATCCCCTTGCCAAATTCTATTATAGTAACAATATTGTACCGTAAGTTTTCTGCTTAAATCTAACAATGATTTAGGAATCATTTTTTTAATCTTATAATTTAAATTTATTTATCCCATGAAGTTGGAGAAATTTACACTAAACACATTTACTCGTTTTGGTATGGTTATCAAAATGAGTATTCTACCCGCACTGCTGGTAGTGGCATCGTTTAGCGTCTCTGCTCAATGCCCTTTAGCGTGTAACAATCTAGTTCAGGTTTCAATGGACGATGATTGCGTTGTAGAAATTACTCCTGCCATGATGTTGGAAGGCGTATTACCTGCAGGTTGTACTTACAGCCAATACACGGTACAAGTACTTGGAGCAAACGGCCAGGTGTTGTCGCCACCAAACATCGTAAACCGAAACCACCTCGAACAGACATTAAATGTACGAGTATGGCTTGGCAATAATCATTGCTGGGGAAAAATTCTTGTTCAAGACAAGAAAGGACCTGTTATAGATTGCCCTGTTGATATCACCGTTGCGTGCTACTCAACAGCTGTCATCGTGACGCCTACCGCAACTGATAATTGTGATTTAAATGTTCCCGTAACAATTGAAAGCAATACATTAAACAAATTGCCTTGTGTTAATAGCACTGCTATTACATTTAGTGCCATTCGAACGATTATTTACAATGCTGAAGATATTAGTGGGAACCAAGCTGTTCCGTGTACTAGAAATATCTACTACACACGTGCCAATTTGGACCCGCCGATATTTCAATTTCCTTTAAATAGGGATGATGTTCAGGCACCTGCTTTGAATTGTGATAATGTGCCAGTTTGGGATGTTGTTAAGGCTGACGGTACATCAGGAAGAGATTTTTATCCTCAACCGTCAGAATCAGGCGCACCTACCTTGGGAGGAGTGTCTATTTTTCCTAATAATACATTATGTGAGATTAATGCCACTTATCAGGATCAAAGAATTGATATTTGTACAGGGAGTTTTAAAGTTCTAAGACATTGGTCTGTTCTAGACTGGTGTACTGGTCGATTGGAACAATCTTACCAAATCATTAAAGTTTTAGACAAGAGACCACCAGCTATAACAATAGTACCTACAATACCTCCTGACATGACGATTACAAATTGTATGGGAACTGTTTCATCGTTAGTTGAAGTAGATCCTTATACTTGTCGTGGTACTTGGAATGTAATAAGACCTACCGAAACGGTTCCTTCACGAGAGTGTAATAAATGGACATACACGGTTGCATTTTTATTAAATAATGGAACAGAAGTACCACCATTGAATGGTATTTATATCACTGATAATGGTATCACAAAAGTAATTGGTAATTCGACCACAGGCTATCAAATTATTGGTCTTCCACAAGGATGTACCTGGATTAAATACGTGGTTACTGACGAATGTGGTAATGCTTCAACTGCTTTAACAGAAATATTTGTTCAAGACAAAGTTCCTCCTACACCAGTGTGTGACAGAACAACCGTAGTAACATTATCCAACCAAAACAATGGGTGGGCAAGAGTTTTTGCAGAAACATTTGATGATGGATCTCACGATAACTGTAGCAATGTTACATTTAGAGTTAGAAGAGTGACCACACCAGAGAGATGTATTTTAACTGGTCAACCCAGTACATACAATTATGGACCTTTTGTAGATGTATGTTGTGCTGATGTTGGTAAAGAATTAATGGTAGAACTTGAGGTGAAAGACGCATCAAACAATACTAATTCTTGCATGGTATTTGTCGAAGTAAATGACAAAATTGACCCAGTTATAATCTGTAAAGATTCTAAAACAATAGAATGTAATGAACCATTGGTTTTTGACGAACCAACGGCAACCGATAATTGTGGAACGCCAACGATTACTATATTATCTACTACTGGTGAAATTGGTAATTGTGGTACAGGTTCGAGAACAAGAACTTGGCAAGCAAGAGATGCCGGTGGCAGGACTGCTACATGCTTTCAAACTATTTCAGTGGTTAACAATTATCCATACAACGGACCTACCGCAGGTCAATGGCCGGGAAACATTACTTTGACAGGATGTATTAACGTAGATACTGATCCAAGTAAAACGGGTATACCAACTATTGTTGCAACACCAGGTTGTAGTCAAGTAGCATATACTTATGAAGATCAAGTGTTCCAATTTGTAGAAAATGTTTGTTACAAAATTTTGAGAAGATGGACAGTCATCGATTGGTGTAAATTCCATCCTAACAGAAGAGCAGATGGTTCATTCTATCCTACAGGACCTACCATTGGAGTTAATACGTGGACGTACACACAAGTCATCAAAGTAAATAATTTGGATTTACCAGTCATTGCCAACAGAAGTGACGTGACAAAATGTGGTGAAGGTGAAACATGTGATCTGAGATTTGTATTAACAAATACAGCTACAGATATATGTACACCTGCCAATCTTTTGAAATGGAAATATGAAGTAGCTTTATTTGATGCTCCTACTTATACTATATTTGGATTTACCAATGATGCAACAAGAATCTACCCTGTGGGAACCCATAGAATTAGATGGACAGTAGAAGATAATTGTGGAAATCAGGATGTTGTTGTGCACAAATTTACAGTTCAGGATTGTAAAAAACCAACTCCATACTGTATATCTGATATAACCACAGTCATTATGCCTTCTTCAGGAACGGTAGAGATTTGGGCTGTTGACTTTGACTTAGGTGCAACGGATAATTGTCCAGGAGATTTATTGTTCACATTTGATTGTGAAAGACCAAATCCAGGATTGTTGGCATCAGGTACCAACCACTATTTTAAAGGTAATGGTGTTATTGCTACTCAAGCAGAATATTTGGCTGGAAATGCACAATATTGGTTACATGATGGTAGAACTTCAGGTAAGTTATTTGATTGTGATGATGTAGGCGTAAACAACTTAAATGTTTGTGTGACAGATGCATCTGGAAATCAAGATTTCTGTGCTGTTGTCCTTCAAATTCAAGCTAACCCACCAGCATGTCAAAATTTTTCTAGGATTGCCGGAAATGTAAGTACAGAATCCAATGAAATGGTCCCTGAAACTTATGTCATCATTGAAAATATGGGCAATAATGAAACAAAAGCTTTCAAAACAGATGCCACTGGTACCTTCTCATTCAATAGTATGCCAGAATCTTTCAACTATAAGTTGAGTTCTGAAAAGAATGAAGATTATGACAATGGAGTGTCTACACTTGACCTTGTATTGATTCAAAGACATATCTTAGGTATTAAAGACTTAGCTTCACCATATAAAGTGATTGCTGGCGATATTAATAATGACAAAAAGATCAATACTATTGACTTAGTAGAGTTGAGAAAATTAATTCTAGGTGTATACAACGAGTTACCAAACAACAAGTCTTGGAGATTTGTAGATAAAGGTTATACATTTGCAAGTAGTGTTAATCCATGGCCTTACAATGAGTATATCATGGTCAATAATTACTCAGGAACTGTAAACAATAAAAACTTTGTAGCCATCAAAATTGGTGATGTAAATGGCGATGCCGCTGTCAATGTTACAACGAATAATGTGGATAGTAGAACGTCAAAATCATTAAGACTTTTGGCTAAAGAAATGGAGTTTAGAGCCAACGAAAGAGTACTTGTTGCGGTTACAGCTGATAATTATCAAGACTTGTTTGGAGCTCAATTTACGCTTCAATATGATCAGGATAAATTACAATTGAATTCCATTCAAGGTGGATCCATCTCCATTGATGAAGGCAATTATAACATGGCAAGGTCTTATGAAGGTCTAGTTTCCATGAGCTGGAATAATGCAGAGACAAAAACATTCACGAAAAACGAAGTATTATTTACTTTGGAATTCACAGCAACAACGAATGGTACAATTTCAAGAGTATTGAATATATGTTCAGACATCACTAAAGCGGAAACTTACACAAATAGCTTTGAAGTCTTGAATGTAGATATGGAATTCAGAAGTAATACAGTATCATCCAACGTTACATTTGATTTGTATCAAAACAATCCTAACCCGTTTGTTGACAATACAATCATCGGCTTCAATATGACTAAGTCAGCACCTGCTACTTTAAAATTGTACGATGTAACTGGACGAGTGATTAAACAAATCAATAATACATATCCTGCTGGATATAATGAAATAATCATCAAGTCTCAGGACAATTTGACGGAAGGCATCATATTCTATGAACTAGAAAGTGAAGGCTATAGGGCAACCAAAAAGATGATTTATTTGAGCAAATAATCATGTATAAGATTTAAAAATATTCAAGACCCCGACGGTGAAAACTGTCGGGGTTTTTTGTTATAGAACATTTCGTACTTCATTCCATAATGCGTATAGTCTAAATTACTTTATTTTTGTAGTTTATATGGTGATAGATATGGTACTTTTCATATTGTAAATCCTAATAGAATGAACGGATTAGTAGGATAGAAATTTTTGTTTATTTATCTTTTTATTAGGTATCTCTTTTTCTAAAAATATTTTTTGAATTCTTTAACATATACTAAAATTAGCAAAAATGATATTTAGAGATATATTTGTTTACCACTTGGAGTTAAATCAAAAAGTACTTGTAGAAATTAAAAAACACATCCTTGTTTTACCAGAAAATACATACCCTCTTTTCTGCCATATTCTCAATGCCCATCAAATTTGGAATTCAAGAATACTGAAACTAAACTCTTTTGGAGTTAATGATGTACATCCTTTCGACAGTAGTGTGTCTATTATGTTAGAAAATAATAAAAATACGTTAAAAATTGTTGATGAATTTGATTTTTCTGAAACAATAAAATATACCAACTCCGAAGGAGAAGAATTTTGTAATACGGTGCAAGATATTTTATTTCACGTAGCCAATCATACGACCCATCACCGAGGACAGATTATAGCTAAATTTAGGTCAGTAGGAATCCAGCCAATCCTATCTGACTATATTTTTTATAAAAGGAAATTAACCAACGATCATCGGTTATTATAGGTAATTTTTGAAAACCTTTGATTTGAAGTAGTTTATTTTTTGATTTCCCAATAAGACTACTGAACATAGAGTAATTAAAGGAAAAAGTGACTTATAGGCAAAAAAAAAAGCGGCTTTTAAGCCGCTTCCTTTGTTTTTCGTTCTCTTTCCAGAGAAAGTATTAGTTAACTGAGTCAGTCAACGTCTTACCTGCTTTAAATTTAACAGATGTTTTTGCAGCGATTTGAATGGTTTTACCAGTTGAAGGGTTTCTTCCTTCTCTAGCTGGTTTGTTTACAGTAGAAAAAGTTCCAAAACCTACAAATGCAGCTTTGTCACCACCTTTTAATGATTTTTCAATCCCACTAAAAACAGCGTCAACGGCATTCCCAGCTTGTGCTTTAGTAATTCCAGCAGTTTCTGCAACTGTGCTGATTAAATCTCCTTTATTCATTTTTCTAAGATTTATGAGTTTATAATTAAGAATGCAAATGTAACCCCTTTTTCATATATACACAATGTTTATGTGTAATAAATTTTGAAATTATGCGAAAACAACCACTATTTAGGCCTTTTTAGCAAAATAATGAACATATTTACATATTATATTTAAATTGTGACGTGTTTTTAGGGACTTAAAGTTTTCTAATACGTGTGGTTTGATAACATTTTCTGTGTATTTTTCGTTTGTATTAAAATTTATCACGTGAAATCTACCCATATAAATATATTAGGCTTACTTTTTTTCATCTTCATGGTGACAACTTTAGCGCCATCTTGTAAGGCAAAAGAAGGCTGTGGTTTGGAAGAAAAATACAATAATCCCAACATGAAATCCAAGGGAGGGAAGTCTAATTTATTTTCAAAAAATCAACGAAAAAAGATGAATAGGTAATCCACTTTCTACAATGTTTCTCCTCTCAATCGTCTATATCTTTTTTTAGCTTCAACGGCATAGGTACTTCCGCTATAATCATTGTATAGTTTTTCGTATAATTCTTTTGCTTTTTCTGTATTCTGTTTGGTTTCTTCATACAGTTCTGCTAATTCAAACAAGGCATCATCAGCCTTGATTTCTTCAGGAAATTTTTCATAGAGATTTTCAAGTAAGTTGATCGCTAAGTCAATATTTTTTTGTTTTTTATATATCTGAGCCTTTAGATAAATGACGTCGTCTTCTAAAGAATGTTCTGGGAATATAATTTTAATAGAATCTAGAATAGTGATGGCTTCCGAAAACTTATTTTGAAAGATAAGTAAATCGGCTTTAGCAAACATTTGTAAGGTAGCTTCTGTCGTATCTAAGCCGAGATTGTCCAATATAAACACAGACATATCAATAGCATCATTACTAATCAGCTTAGAGGTTGCCCCTTTTAATATTTTAAATTGTTCTTGAGCCCATTCAAAATCTCCGGCATAATAAGATAGTTTCGCATTTTTATACCTGGCGTATTCTCCCAAATTACCTTCTTTAAAGTCCTTATCTACCTGACTGAATAATAAACTGGCTTCCCACCGATCACCAATCATCAAGTAGTAGTCTGCCAAATTGAGCTTGCTTTGTGCAATAATTTCTTTGCTTAAACCACCAAATAGTTTTACTTCTTCCAGTGTAGCAATGGCCAATGGCAAGTCATTCATATATAAAGCTTCAAACTCAGCATATTCAATCATAAAGGTTGCTGTTTGGGTGTTTTTCCCCATAATATTGAAGAAATCTATATATTCTGTTTGCAAGCTAATTAAGTCTTCTTTCGTATAAACATGTTTTTGTACGACCTTGGATTTTTTGGCATTTAATAAGCCTCTACGTGACTCTATATAATAGGTAGAGTTTTTAGAATGGTTTTGAGAGATGTAGTTAAAACCATCTATAGCACTATCATAATCTTCATCATTCATGGCAATTTGAGATACGTTATAAACACGTACCCCATTTTCTTGAAATTGTCTATCTAAAGCTTTTGCTTGTCTTAAGGCCTTACCATATTCCTTGACCGTAATAAAAGTCCATTGAAGCATCTCAGGAAAAGTGGAATCATTGGGATTATTTTGTATCAATTCGTACAATTGGGTTTGAAGTTCTTTGTAATCTTCGGTTTGCAGATATCGTTGGAAATTTGATTGAACGGTATGTAAATTTCGAATATCCTTATTAAGGTATTTCAAATAGTGGTGAATCATGTTTGGCATGTCACCTTTCCGACGGTAAAGTTCGGCGAGACTATACGTATACAAGTTTGGAATTTTAGTAATTTCTTCACCTTTAGAATACGTCTCAATGGTCAATTCAATTTTATTCAATTGTATAAAAGAATTGGCCAGTTGGTTGATAATATTCTGATCAGGTGACAATTTATCTATAGCTTTTTTATATTCCTTCTCGGCTTTTTCTCCCATACCACTTCTTTCGTAGATATTTCCAAGGGATACATATAAGGATAGTTGATCTGGTGAATTTTTTATTTCATCGCGCACTGCTTTTTCGGCTGTTTCTAGTTCATTAGTTTCAACCAAACATTGAACATATCTACCAAAATAGCTAATGTTAGATTTGTTTTCATTAAAGAGAGACACATATAATTGCCCTGCTTTTTCATATTCACCCGTATTAAAATATTCATTGGCCAAATTAGCTTTTTGAACAGATTGTGCTCGTAAAATAGATGGATCAATCGTGGAAAAAATTAATCCCAAAAATATAAAGATATAAGATTTCATCATTTTAAACATGCTGTAATAACGCTGTTTTTAACGTTAAGTTTTACCAACCAGGTATAATATTTAATCCCCATTGAAAACGACTTCCTTTGGTGATAACTCTGGCATAGTATGGTTCGAGGATTAAAGCTCCAAATAGATTAACCCTCATCGATAGTCCAACAGATGTAAGAATAGACGGTTTTACATTTTGGAAATCGTAGGAAACATTTCCATTTTGGTCAATGACGATTTGGCCATCATCATCTCTTACGACTGTATATATTTCCGTACCTGTCTTAAATTGGTTAAAGTCATCAAACACTACACCACTATCGACAAACAAGTTAATATCTGATAAAAATCCACCTATAGGAATTAAAGCCAATTGTTTTGGACCAGTAAAGGGTAACCTAACTTCTCCACCTATCATCATTATTTTTGAACCGAGTAATTGGCGAAAAACAAGTCCAAAATTTTCGATATCAGTGTTGAGAATTCCTCCAAGACCACGCACAAATCCCATATTTCCAAGATAGAAAGGATATACAGAATTAACTTCTTTTTCAAACCTGATGTAATTAGTAGAACGAAGGGCAAAACTAACGGGCTTGACCCAAAAGTATTTACGTACATCTGCTAAAACTGCGGTGTATTTGTCATTTCCAAAGTATTGTTCGGCACTAAATCTAAATCGATGTCCAGCAAGAGGAGCGGTAGTTCCAAAATAACTATTATCACCCACCAGTCCTACATTAACATTCGCACCAAAACCTTTGATAACTGTGTAAAATTGGTCTAAT
>JBATMZ010000113.1:0-73982 GCA_049290115.1 Saprospiraceae bacterium
CGGTGGTGTGAGAGGCGCACCGTGGGCATTATTGCTCACGGCCGTCTACTCGATTGTAGGTAGTGCTTTACGCTATAATTTTAATATTCTTCGCTTCACTTTTTTCCTTGCCAGAACGAACAAAAATCTTTGGATAAAATCTAACTTTTAAACCTTTCATATCTTGAGAAAGTGAGTTTAAAACAGGGATAAAATCAACTTTTCCAGCTATAAAAGATTTTTCAGAATTATCCTCATCATTTATAATCAAATAGTCAGATATTGTATTTACGTATGTGATTTTTCCAATAACAAATGTTGTTTCGGCACCAACTTTTTCTAAAAGAGTATTAATTTCTTCTAATATTTCAGGATATCTACGAACAATATTTTCATTACCTATTTGGGCATTTTCTAAAATTAATTTTACTTCATCATATTCATTAGATTTTAATAGCAATTTGGAAAGCTCAATTGACCCTTTCAATTTGTATCTCGCAACTCCAAATCCTTTGGATTCGTCATTTACACATTTGTAAAAGTATTTTTTTGCTTTTACGATTTCATCAATTGCGACATAATACCTCCCAATTTTGTATTGAGATTTGGTAAATATACCCAAGCTTTTCTCATCATTATGGTCAATTTTTAAAGCTAATTCACATTCTTCAACCGCTTTAAATAAATTCTCTTTAGACTTATTAAAATTTCTATCTCGTAAGAGAACCTCTGACCAAGCTAATAAAGTCTCTGCGATACTGGTTCGATTTATAATCTCGTGTTTTTTAGATTTAAAATCTCCATCAACTGTAAGTGCTGAATTTAACAAATCCAAAGCTGTTTCATACTCGCCTAAACGACCTCTCGTTTGACCATAAGCATTAAGGATAATAGGGTTATCAGGAGTTAATGAAAATGCAACTTTATATTTTTCATCTGCCTCGAGAAGTTTATTGGCTTTCCTTTTTATATTTCCCCATAACAGCCATATTTGAGGGTCATTTGGATTTAATTCAGATGCTTTTTGCATTAGTTGGTCCGCTTCAAAAAGATGATTTTCATATGATTCCATAACTGCCCAATTACGGTAAACAGAAGAAAATCGTGGTGCAACTTCGATTGCTTTCTTATAGTTATCAACTGCATCTTCATATAAACCAGCTTGATATTTTTGAAATGCGGTTTGAGTAAAAATGGCTGCAATTTTTTCTTCCTCCGAAATAGCTCCAAGATTATGCAAACTGAAACGATATTCCCTTTTTGCTTGTTCTGTTGCTGTTATGGTTCCCTCAACTTGGGCTAATCTTTGTAATATATTTTCTCTTAAACCACCATTATGACTTAATTGTTGTCTAATATACCCTTTAGTTAATGGTAAAATATAGAATTTACTAGCAATTTCATTTAATTCGTTTTTGAATTGCTCGGGAATAATCAATGAAACCAATATTAATTCTTCAATACAATCATCAAATGTAGTGTTATCAATATCAACTACATATCTCAATAAACTAGAAGTTGGTGGTTCTTCAAAACAACAAAGAGCGAATAATATTCCTTTTGTATCATCGTTTAACATACCAAATATTTGTTCAAAACAAAATTTAGAAATATCTCCTGTCGCATCATCAATTGAGTCGATAACCTTATTTATATCTCTTCCTCTAGCTACCTGACCTATTACCCATTTAATTGCTAAAGGATAATTTGAAACTTTGTTTACGTATTTTTTTATTAAATCATTATCTAATTTAATTAAGCTCGTTATTTGCTTATCTTTTGATAATTGCCTAAAAAGATAAACAGCTTCTTTTTCTTTAAGTTGTTTTAATTCATATCTTCTTTCAACTTGTCCAAGACCTTTTCTACTTGTAATTAAAAATTTTGCTTTTACTGGAGCGTCGATTATAAAATTTAAAATTCGCTCATCGGTAACGGTTTCTAAATTATCTATTACAATTAAGATATTATCAACAATGTCAAATAGCGTGGAAACAGTATTTTCTTTAGATTCGACTGTTCCAATATCTTCATTAGATTTGATTCCAAATCCTAATACGTTAATAATGGTATCCAGTAATTCCTCGTAACTTTTAAAGTCAGGTTCAATATCTTGTATTCCAAAAGGAGAAAGCTTGTCTTCTTTTGCACTCAACCAAATTATAGCGTCATATTTATCAGCATTTGGTCTTTGAGTAATTTCTTGAATTACCTTTAAAGCCAAAGATGTTTTACCTACTCCACCTGCACCAGTAATTGTCACGACATTAAACTTCTCGCGTTGTAGGTATTTAATTATTTCTTTAATGTCATCGTCACGACCAACAAAACCTCCTTCATATTCGTAATCTGGCGTTGGTAGATTATTGGTTATCCCATTAGTTTCTAAAAAATCCATATTGAAGTCAATTGGAACTTTAATTGCAACTTTTTCTGGGTTTATTTCTATTTCAATAATTAAATTGTTGAGTGTACTGTAGGTATCAATAAATACAGAAACTTGTCCCACTAAATCAATTAACTTATCTAAATCTATAGAAGTAAAAAAGCCTTTTACGTGCGCAATTTTACATCTTAAACTATAAAGATTAGACATCATTAAAATCAAATCTTCCTTTTTGATTTTTTCTCCGAAAATGTCTTTAAAATTATCTTTGTAAATTGATATTTCCAATAAATCAGGAAAATCAGAATTCTCAAAAAATTCTTCTGCGCTCTCCCAATATAAAATTGGAGATTTTTCGCTTATTTTGGTAACAATACCAGATGGAACGCCTTCTTGATAATCAGAAAATTTTGTACTTAACTTTAATATCAAACAACTTCTATAAACTTCTTCAAATCGAGAAATTATTGTAAAACCAAAATCTCTCCTATTATATATATTTGTCATTATCTTTTAAGTTTTTTTTGCATTACCTACAACGTTTGGCTACCCGACGGCTCGTCCCGATAGGGCGAGATGTCCGTGGTAGCCTGTGTTACACACAGTTTATTTATCTTTTTTTGGTGGCGGCGGCGGCGGTGGAGGTGGCGGTCCTTGAGGGCTTTTGGGTTGATTCGGCTTAATTTCATACCCCCTTTTGTTTTCTCTATCAGGTTGATATAGTGGATTCTTCTCTTCTGCTGTTATCATCAGTATTTATATTTATTAATTTTGAAAGATCAGGATACTCAATAATCCAACTATTTTGAATATTTTCACTTAAATATATTTTTGGTGAACAATAGTATAACTTAGATTCATCATATGAATAGACATTTACATTTGTTAAAACAATTTCTCTGATTGACGAAGATTCAGAGTAGAAGCTCAAAATTCCGTGGTAAACCAAGTTTTTTGAAAGATCCTTAATGTAAATTTCTGTAGTTTCTTTATCTCTCATAAACTGATAAAATAAGTTTTCTTCTCCAAATTTATGCGAAACATTTAATTGTTTAGATAACCTGAAAAGCCACTTTTCTTGTACAATTTTTGATGCAAAAAAGCCTATAAGTACACTTAATAGACTCGCATGTAGAATTTCATTGAATGGAATTGTTACATTATCTTGTAAACTACCCCATACATCGAGATTTTGATAATTATAAATTTGATTACAGATCTTTGATTTACAATAGTAAACTAAATTATATATTGCTTGCAGTGAAATATAATTAATGCCACTAAGTAAAATTGTAAAGATTGTAATTTTGAATGAATCCCAATTTCTAGTAATTGTAAGTTCCTTAACAATTAAGGTTGATATAATACCAGGAATTAGAACTAATATTAATTGAAATGCTAGATTTGAAAGACCCATTTTATTTATGTTTATCCTAAATATTATCTAAAGTTTAAGTACGGTAATACTTCCTTCATGTCCAAAAGTTCTCTTTTACAATAAAGCCATTCTTTTTCATCATTTCCATCTGTAAAATGAGGATTTACACACAAAGTTCGAACGCCAGATCTACTCGCCCATCGGTCATTACTAGAATTACCAATAAAAAGTACATCTGTTGTTGCGTAATTTCGTTGCTTCATAATTCTATTAATATATTCAGCTTTTCCTTCAAAATCATATTTTGTACTTTCTATATATGATAAAGTATTAGCAGTAAATTTAAATGAATTTGCTTGTATATGAGTAAATTTAGTATTTAAATCACCTAATACTTCATTTATAATTTCTAAAATTGATCCAGATAAAATGTGTAATTCTATTTGAGCATCAAGAAGAACATTTACCACATCTCGAACACCTGGCATTAACTCTATTTTTTTTGAAACTTCTTTTAGGGTGTTAGGATTAATACTTTTAGCATTAAACATCTCACAAGTTTCTTTGCACCATTCTTCGTGTGATATGGATTTATTACTATATTGTCTATGCAATCTTGCACAATCTTCAATTGTATACCCTAGTTCTTCCCAAATTAACTCCCAAGATGTTCGATCTAGTTGTTTTGATAGTGTACCATCAAAATCAAATATAACACATTTAGTGGGAAATAGATAATGTGGATTATCAATAGTCTTTGGATTAGTTACTATTGCTTTTTTTTCTCTATTCGCATAATAATATTGAAGAAACATTGATAATTGGTCATCTTCCTGTCCTACTTCTAATTTCTTTTTACAGTCGAGAGCTTCTTCAATTTTTAACAATATGTCAAAATTACATTTTCTAAATATTGTACCATTATTTTCATTATCCTTAATCTTTTCAAGACTAATTAAGAAATTTCTTTTAATTCCTACAATTCTAGCTAAACTTGTCAATGATAAACTTTTAGATCTCCTAAAATAATATAATTTATATGCGTTAATAAAAACATCCTGACTGATTGTTTTATCTACTTGTTTCCTGCTTTTTATTGCACTGTGAACGAGATCCGCATTCGCCTTTTTTAAATATCGCAATATTTCATCTACAGTTTCATATTGTATTATGATATTATTATTATTAAGACTTCTAATTTCTTGTATCAAACTGAAAATTAATACATTATCAACAAACCGAGGGATATAATTTTGTCTATACTTTGGTAGTTGATTAATGTATATATAATGTTCATTATAAACACTATTTTTAATAAAAGTAAAAACTGGAATATTTTCATTTATTGCTGTCTCATACTCTTGTTTTGTAATTGAATTGTATTTTTTTATTTTTAGATTTGCATCTTTGGAAGTTGGACTTCCATACCTGCCGCCTAATATAAGGATCATTATATCGCAATCTTTTACCGCTTCATAGCATGATTCATCTATTGGCCTATTATGGTCATAATGTATTCCGCCCCTTTCCATTGTTACAGTTTCATAAGTTAAGCTAGTAAAAAAAGACTCAACAACAGATCTAGCATCTTGTAAATCTACATATGTCGAACTGATAAATACTCTTGGACTGGGCATGGTAATAATTTTTAAATCTATTCTGACTTCAACTTAATGTTTATTTATAATCTATCTTTCATAATTAGGTTCCAATAATGTTCACCTAAAATTGTTAGTTTACAAGATTTACTTTCCATTGCTGCAAAATACATATGTTCTGCATCTACTGGAACAACCAAATTTATTCTGTTATATTTTTGAAGTATTTTGAATTTTGCTATGTTTTCATCATTTGGATTATCACTTTCGGGTTCAAAACTTGGTTCTAGTTGAAATTCTTGTCCTTTTATTGGAAAAAGTTCTGTTAAAAGTTTTAAGTCCGCAAGAGCAATTGGTGGTTGAACTTTTCTTAATGTTGTGAATGAGGTTACATTTGTTTTGAAAATTGGTCTTTGTTCCCATGAGCCTAAAGATTGGTCAATATGAGCATAAATACTTCCTGGAGTAATATCTCCGACTAAATTTGATGCACTACCGTTCATTGCATCAATAAACAATGTTGTAAAAACACCTGAATCATTTTCTTCAATTGCATATTGCGTTTCACTTGAAGCTGTCAAAATTGTAAGTCCTTCTGAAAGAATTGATTTGTCTTCTTTTTGTGAGGTTTTACCAACCATTCCAGAATGGCAACAGTCTAAAATAATTATTTTATTTCTAGCAGGTGATACATTTGCAATTTCTAATAAATCATTCATTGAAAACCCATCATCGCCATCTATACATTCAGAAGTTATTAAATATCCACCAGTACTTTCAACATAGCCGTGGCCCGAAAAATAAAACAAAGCAATGTCACTTTTGTCTTTAAATAGTTCTTCAACTTTATTTTTCAGTTCTTTTCTTTCAATATATGATGTCGGACCTGTTGCTACTTCAATTATTGCATCAAAGTTTTTAGTTCCATCACTATGCCTATCAAGTACTGCTTTTACTGCATAAGCATCATTTACACATCCGTACAATGGGTTTATGGAATTGTAATAATCAATCCCTACTACTAAGGCCTTTCTCATACTGAATAAAGTTTTATTGCATCAACAACCGATTTACTTTGCCATTTTACTATAATGTGAGCATTATCTTTTACTATTTTTGAAGTTTTTTCAGAATCCCAAGGTTCTACTGCAATAATTGGTTTTCCATAACTTTTAGCGATTTCAATTTCTTTCTGTATCCATTTGCTATAACTTGCATAAACACCTGCCAAGATAATAACACAGCTAGTTCCTTTTATTTTGACATCAATCGCATCTCTTAATTGTTTGTCTGTTCCGTTTGTGTGAATTGGGTCGTTCAAGGGGACTGAATGGTCGTAATAATCCAAATTTTGATTATCAAAAAATTTGATAATTTTTTCGTAAGCATCTCCATATGCCCAAGAATGACTAATAAAAAGTCTATATGTTCTACTCATATTCTGAATTTTTGTTTTTAATTGTGTGTAACGTTAAAGTAATGTATCTGATATCAAGGACATAAAGATATAATATCTGAGGTAAAGTAGTATGAATAAAAAGGGGATTTAGTCAATGGATACCTGAATAGTCCGGATATCTGTTACATGAAGTTGGACGAACCCGAGTAAAAATCTATGGCATTTTGAATAAGTGTTTCTAAATATATGCTGAATATTTATGAAGGTTTGCTTCAACTACTATATATTACACAGTAAACCCCTTCTAGAAAATACCAATATGATAAAACACCTTACAACTTTGATTTTTGTAAAATAGCGTTGAGATCAACATTGTTCTGAATTAAATCAATGGCCATTTTGACCTTCCATGGTGTGCTAGTATTGATCTTTACCTCGATTTTACTGATACTAATGACGGCACCGTAGGTATCTAATTCTGAACGAATAAGAGGAATTTTGTTTTTTTCGATGTATTCCAAAGTCTGTTTTTCGAATTTCCCTTCGCCGGTAGCTACAATTCCGCTCAAAGGACAATTATTTATGCCGTGTTGTTTAGCCATGGATTCTATCTTTTTAATCGCTTCATTGATAGATCGTGTAGCAACAACTAATAATAAATCCTGGGAACTTTTTAATTCTTTTAGGTCGATAAGCGACCCGGCAATGATGCTCTCCACTTTGTTGTTGATATGGTCGGCATTATAGGTTATAACCCCTTGTATCGCTTCTACCACTGTTTTGATGACGGGAAATGCTAGTGTTCGCTCATAAGGCAAAACACCCAACAAGTCCAGGTTTTTTTTAGCCAACCATTTGCCGACGTAATATTCTACCTTTTCTTTTTTTTCTGGAAATACTTTATTGATAATGACGCCTATGATGGGCACATTTTCTTCTCTAAACAAAGAAGTTGTCATGTTTAACATGTCAATCGTACTGCCTATTCCCCCTTCAACGACCATGATTACGCCAGCATTAATGATTTTGGCCACCCTAGCGTTGGATAGATCTGCGACACTTCCTACACCTGGATGCCCCGTGCCTTCAAAGATATTGAGTTCGTTTTCGAGTTCTAAAGCACTGGCTGCTGAAAGAACCTTATTCTCCAACTCGAGTTTGATGGGCTTATCGAGGTACATTTCGGTCGCCCCTGGCCCCAATAAAACGGGGCTATGTAATTCAGGCACAATATCAAAATTGATTAAATCGGCAAAAAGTACGGTGTCTTTGTCAACCCTAAGATTTTGTACATCCAAAAACTTTTGTCCAACAGGTTTGCAATACCCAACGCTATATCCTTGTTTCATAAATGAGGATACTAGGCCTAAAGTCGAGGTAGTTTTACCTACATGTTGACTGGATGCAGCGACATAAATATTTTTAAATTTCCTTTTCAAGTGTTGAGATTATGGACAAAACTACTGAATTATCTGCGTACTTTCAAGTTTCCATAAAGTATTCATCATAAGAGATTTCTTTGTCGTACATACTATTCGTTTTGAAGTTAAAATTCGTTTTTTTATGGTATGTTTGCCCTTTAACCTTTAATCTATATCAAAAAGTCAGCTACTTAGATGAAAAAGCAGTTTATCACTAACATTTTATTGCTTTTTTGCATCAATGTTTTGGTCAAACCATTTTATGTTTTTTTTATTGAAACTGATGTGCAAAATCAAGTGGGCACGGAGGATTTTGGTATTTATTTTTACCACCTTAATTTTGTCTTTTTATTTCAATTTGTTGGAGATTTTGGACTTCAGACATGGAATAATCAATCCATATCTAAAAACAGAGGGGATATAGAACATCAACTTTTGCCTGTGTTTTTTGTAAAGATAGTATTATCGACTTTATGGTTGATTTTTATCTTAAGTGGTGCTTATTTTTTAGGTTCCCTACAATGGGACATTTTGTTTCCAATTTGTATAAATCTAGTGATGAGTTCCCTTTTTTTATTAATTAGGTCATTTATTTCAGGCCTTGGCCTCTACATCAAAGATAGTTTATTGTCTGCTTTAGACAAATTGTTGATGATTGTCATTCTTTTTGGGTTATTATCACAGGTGAATAGTGGCAGGATATTTACAATTCAAGACTTCATTTATGGGCAAATGACGGCACTTTTTCTTTCGAACGTCATCGCTTTTTTTATACTTTGGTTGAACCTTCCTCCTTTTAAATTTCGATGGAATGTGGCCAAAAGTAAAAAAATTCTGCAAAACTGCATTCCGTATGCCATAGTCTTGTTTTTAATGATTACGTACAATAAAATGGATGGCTTTCTACTTGGTTTTTTACAAAATGATCAAGGTTTGCAAGCTGGAATTTATGCAGGTGCTTATAGGATTTACGATGCGGCAAATATGTTTCTGTATATCATTCCAGCCTTAGTGTTGCCTATGTTTTCAAATGTAGTACACAATCGATTGGAATTGGATTCCCTAGTTTTAGTTGTATTCCGTTGGATGATAGGTATAACCATGCCAATTTTAGTGATTTCGACAATTTTTACAGAGGATATTATCCAGTTTTTGTACATTGAACACATCCCTGAAAAGGTTGATAGCCTTCGTATTCTCATGTTCGCCTTTTGTATGGTCTCCTTTGGATATATATTAGGGGCACTTTCAATGGCGGTCGACAAAGTACATAAATTGACACCTGTGTTCATTTCTGGATTGGTGATATGTGTTATATCCAATATAATACTCATTCCAAGAATGGGGGCAACAGGGTCAGCCATTTCGACCTTAATAACGCAAGTTTGGGTTTTTATTGGCCAATATTGGATTGTGCAGCGAGAATTATCTTGGAAGATTAATGTTGATTTGTTGCAAAAAGCCATATTGTACGTTATGTTTATAGGAATTTTGTCATACGCATGTTCAGAATATTTCCAACAATACAGGATTTATTCTCTTGTATTATGTTCAATTATTTCCCTACCTTTAGCCTTCTTTTTAAAATTAATTGAATGGTCCGACCTTCGACTTGTTTTGCGAAAGTAATTTACGAGTATCAAGGCAAAAATGGTCAAAAAGAATCAAAATATGAATTCAGAATATAGTTTGGTAGATGCTACGAAACACTTGTGGAAGAACAGAAAAAAACTATTATTGGTGGTGGGAATCATAGGCATTTCATCAGCGATTATCAGTTTGTTATTGCCGAATTACTACAAATCAGAAACCATTTTTTATGCAGCAAGTCCAGATTTAGCAGATCCTATTCCCATTGGCGGCCAGGACAAAAATATAAGAATTTATGGGGACGATACGGATTTAGACAGGTTGTTTACTATTGCGTTGTCATTTGAATTAAGTCAGTTTTTGATTGATTCCTTTGATTTATACAAGCACTATGGTATAAATAAAGACGATACAAAAGCCAGCTTTAAGGTTAGAGAAAAATTACAAAAAAACTTCCAAACAATGAAGACCAAATACCGGGCACTGCATCTTTCCATTGAGGATAAATCACCTGAAAAAGCCGCAGCTATGGTGAATGCCGCAAGAGACAAAATTGGGATGATGGCACAAAAAATTGTCAAAGAAAGCCAATTAAAGCTTATAAAAAATTTTGAATCAAATCTTACCAACAAACAAGTTCGAAACGATACCTTAGCAAGCCAAATTCTTTTTGCAAAAACAAAGTATAATATTTTGGATATTCGAAGTCAAGGAGAAATATATACAAGTCTAATAACTAGAACTGAAGCAGATTATCAATTGGAGAAAGGAAAACTTGACTATTTTACTTCAAAAAAGTTAAGCCGAGATTCGATAAATAAATATGCATCCATCGTACAAGGGTTAGAAAATAAGTTGACCAAGATAAAAAGTGAAATGTCGATCTATGCTAAAAATGTAGCACCCATTGTACAAATGGAACAAGAAATGTTTCGTAATTTGGATCAACTCAATTTAGACAAGGAAAGATATAAACAATTAGCCTCAACTATAAATACGCCATTCACTGCGCTACATCTTGTAGAGCAAGGACAAATTCCAGTGCAAAAATCTAGACCTAAAAGATCAATTTGGGTGCTTTTGGCTATGTTTATCGGAATGGTTTCTTTTTCCCTATATTTGATTTTGATCGAAATTTATAGGCATGACCAAACCAAACCTTGATAGTTTGTTTTTAGGAGAAGTCAAATCTCTTTCAAAAACAGACCTTACATTTATCTCATTTTTGATCGTTATAGGAGGATGTATTGCTTTTTTTGAAAATGGGTTATTGGGTCTAATGCCAATGATACTTTTGGTCTTGGTCTATATGCTTAGGGACATTAGAATAATATTCTATGGTATTTTTACTATTTTGCCTTTTTCTGTTGAATATTACTTTGAAGCTGCTGGACTGGGTTTGGATATACCTTCAGAACCACTCATGTTGCTTATGACCTTGGCAACCATCATATATGCAACAAAACAAAAGTTTGTTCTTGAAAGAAAAATTTGGCTAGACCCTATATTTATTTTAGTTTTTTTGCATCTATCTTGGATATTAGCTACGGTGCTTCATTCACAAAATATGCTCACATCGGCCAAATATTTTTTAGCTAAAATGTGGTATGTAATTCCGTTTTTTTTCTTTCCATTAATGTATTTTAAAAAATCAATGGACTTTATAAAGGTATATAAAATTTTATATATTTTTTTATTTATCTCCATCTCTATTGTGATTATCAGGCATTCCCTGGAAGGATTTACTTTTGCAAGTAGTTACGATGTGGTACGACCGTTTTTTAGAAATCACGTCAGTTATGCGGCTATATCTGTTATTTGTCTTCCTTTTGTCTGGGCTTTTTACAGAATGGCCGAAAAGGGTTCTTCTAAGAAAAAATTTCTCGCTTTTGTACTGATAACTTTTGTAGTAGGTATATATTTTTCTTTTACGAGAGCGGCTATTTTGTCCGCTATTTTTGCATTTTTGGCGTATTTTATATTTATGAAAAAGTGGGTAAAAAATGCATTGATGATAACAGGTGGCATCGTCATTATCTTGGTTAGCTACCTTGCCATAGACAACAAATACCTTGATTTAACGCCAAACTTTGAGCGAACTATCACCCATACACAATTCGATAATTTGTTAGAGGCTACCTATAAATTAGAAGATATTTCAAGCATGGAAAGGATATATCGATGGATGGCCGGTGTAGAAATGATCAAAGAAAAACCTTTGGTTGGTTTTGGTCCTGGCACCTTTTACCAACATTACAAAGCATATTCCATCAGCCAATTTAAAACTTATGTGTCTGACAATCCAGATCAATCGGGTATTCACAACTATTTTTTGATGACCCTCGTAGAACAAGGTTTCTTAGGTTTTATTATATTTGTTGCACTCTGTGTATTTTTACTGCTTAGAGCTGAAGAAACTTGCCATAGATTAAAGAATGATAAAAATTTTTACATCGTGATGGCCATTTCTTTGTCATTTATCATTATTCTTTTGATGAACCTAATCAATGATTTGATAGAAACGGACAAAGTAGGTCCATTCTTTTTTATTAATGCAGCAGGATTGCTTTTTTTTAGATATAAATACAAACCTTCAACAGAGTAAACAAATATATCCTGCTGGAGTTATAAGAATATTACGCCATAATGAATCGCTTTTAAGTGCCACAACAAAAAGATAAATCCCATTCGATATTAAGTGAAATTAAGGTTACAAAAGTGATCCTACCTACCATTATTGGCTTGGGCGTTGTATTTTATCTTATGTTTACCCAATTGGATATCCAACCACTGGATAGAGTGGAGAATAGCACCAAAACATATTTTTGGATTTCGATGGCCATTTTGATGTATATCATTCGACATTTGTTTTATGCTTGGAGACTAAGATTACTGACCAATAATTTTTTTTCGTGGAGAAAGTCGATTGAACTCATCGTTATTTGGGAGTTTTCTTCATGCGTTTCACCAACCTCAGTTGGGGGATCAGGTGTAGCCTTGTTTTTTTTATCACAAGAAAAATTGAACGGTGGGAAAACAGTTGCATTGGTTTTATACACATTAGTAGTAGATACCTTTTTTTTCCTATTAACAGTACCTATCTTTTATGTGATTTTAGGTTCCATTATGATTCGACCAGGCATGCATACTTTGAGTGATTTTGATGGTTTCGGCATTACTTTTTTGATTATGTTACTTGGGATGGCCGCCTACGGATTTTTGTTTTTTTATGGATTATTTATCAATCCAAGGATGGTCAAACGCTTTTTGCTTTTATTGAGTAAAATTCCATTTTGGAAAAAAGTTAAAGAAAATTTGCGTAAAACCGCCCTTGATGTTGTCATCGCTTCTGGAGAATTAAAACACGAGACATGGCGTTTCCATACACAAGTATTTGTAGCAACAGCTTTTGCATGGATTACTCGTTTTGTTGCCATTAATTTTTTAATCTTGGCCCTTGTGACTAATGTTCAAATGGGGTTTTTTGACCACTTTCTATTATTGGCTAGAGGAGAAGTGATGCACGTCATCACGTCATTTAGCCCAACTCCTGGTGGATCTGGCATTGCCGAATACTTATTTGGTGGATTTTACAGTGATTATGTTCCAAAAGGAATATCTTCACTGATTGCATTGGTTTGGAGGCTAGTAACTTACTACCCTTATTTAGTACTTGGCGTCATTATCATACCAATATGGATTAAGGAAATTTTGAAATATAAAGCAGAAAAGATTTCCGAAGATGCTTAAATGGGGAGGGGGTATTTTCTTCCATTTCATACTTTAATAAAGACAAATAATTTAGGTTGAATATTTCACAACTCAAACTGGTTAATTTTCGAAACTATACGGAAGAAAAGATAGATTTCCATCCTTCGTTTAATATTATCACTGGTTTGAATGGTATGGGTAAAACGAACATCTTAGATGCCATACATTTTTTATGTTTAGGTAAAGGTTATTTTTCGGGAATGGATAAATTTTCAGTACAACATGAAAATACTTTTTTTAGGCTAGAAGGAACTTTTATTGAAACGAACAAAAACACCAACGTTGTTTTAAAATACCAAATGGGCGGCAAAAAAGAACTAGAAGTTTCCGGTGTTGTCTTGGATAGATTGTCAGATCACGTGGGGCAGTTTCCATGTGTTATTTTTGCCCCTGAGGACATCAAACTTTTACAGGATACTTCTGAGGCTCGAAGAAATTTTTTAAATAATACCTTGGTTCAATTTGACAAAGACTATTTAACCGCTGTTATATTTTACAATAAACTCTTAAAGTCAAGAAATGTCTACCTGAAAAGTATGTTGGCAACTCATGCCTTTGACGACCTGTATCTTGAGAGTTTGCAGGAACAAATGGTACATCCTGCCAAAGTTATATTTGAAAAAAGAAAGCAATTGATTGGGCAACTTCAACAAGTTTTTGAAGAAGTATACGCCATTTTATCTAAAAAGAGAGAAAAATGTGTCATGTTATACGAATCACAATTACATAAAGAAGATCCTCTAGACCTTTGGAATTCAAGTATGTCAAGAGATAAAATCTTAGGTAGAACGACCTGCGGAATTCACAAGGATGACCTTGTTTTGTGGATGAATTCGAAGCCTATTAAAAATTTTGGATCTCAAGGTCAACTGAAAAGCTTTATATTAGCCCTTAAATTTTCTCAATATCGAATTCTTGAAACTTCTAAGAAGGTAAAACCATTAATAATGTTGGACGATATTTTTGATAAGCTCGACGAACAAAGGGTAGGGCAGTTAATGGAATTAGTCTCTGGAGACTCTTTTGGTCAAGTATTTGTAACTGATACAGACAACAAGAGAATACCTTCATTATTAAAAAATCTTAAAAAGGGTGGAAGACATTTTACGATAGAATCTGGAACCATAAAACAAGTACAAGATTATGAACCGGCACAATGATAAAAATATAAAGGAAGTTTTACAGTTATTTTTACAGAAAAACAAACCTTTAAACGAAGGGTTTCAATCATCAAAAATCGAGGAATTGTGGAATTTACGTATGGGGAAAACCATTGCATCCTACACTTCGGGTATCCAATTAAAAAATGGGAATTTAGTGGTTTATATTACGTCAGGACCACTCAAAAAAGAGCTGCAAATGGCCCAAGACAAAATTATGGAGATATTGAATGAAGAAATGAATGAAATGATTGTTAAAAATGTGAAAATCCTTTAAAATTTCCGTCTTGAGTATTGTGTATAATTATATACTTGTGGAAGAATAATAATGTATGAACCAAAATGTATTACCTAAGGTCAAATCGCAGCAACTTATGCTGGACAAAATATTGACGCTTTTTGAATATAGAATGTTTCCTTATTTAATGGATCATATACCATTTGAAACTGTAAAAAAAGCCGAATTTAACGATAACCTCATCGAACTACAAAAAAGTATTTATTATTTAGATGCAACTTTGGAAAGTGCATGGGAGGTAGATCACGAACAAAGACATAGGTTATGGAATGACATTGTCAAAGACGTAAAAACTTGTTTGCCAATGGGAGTTTTGCCTCAAACTGTTTTACGTCATATTGAAAAATATGAAAAACACGAATTAAATATTCGAGAAAACAAATGGCCAAACCGGCTTAAAATGTCTTATTTCTATTTTTATAAGTCATGTGACGTCAAACTTTTAAGGTATTTGATTTATGAATTTGGCGAGTTAACCAAGGTGTTTGGGTCACTGTCTAAATGGAGAGATTTTGACTTCGTTACAGAAGTAAATGATGATATCACTGACCTAAATGAAGACCTTTATTGTTATAATGGAAACCGTTTTTTAATTCAACTATTGATGAATGGTAAAAGTCATACCTTCCGAGAATTTGATGACTTTCTACAAGGATTGTTGGAAAAAACCAAGGTGGAGATAGATAAAACAAAACCTGATTCTTTTGATTATGTATTAGCGACGAATACCTGGCTGAAATGTACAAATACCATCGATCAATTGAATCGAACCATTGAAAATCTAGATTTAAAGCGATTAACAAAAGAAAGTTTTTTAGAACCATACATCCTAAAACCTTACAAATTTTAAAAATGGTAACTTAATTCAATACAAGAATTCGTTAGATAATTTAGTTAGAATAAAATAGAACAATTGTTCAAATTTAAAAATAATATTATGAATAAAATAATCCTTTTTGGCATATTAATTTCCATGGTTTTTGGTTGCTCAAGGAATCCAGTAACGGGAAAAAAGGAATTTTCTCTGATGTCAGAGTCTCAAGAAATATCCATGGGCAAATCTTATGATCCACAAATTGTCGAACAGTATGGACTGTACGAAAACCAAAGTCTTCAAAACTTTATTAATGCCAAAGGTAATGAAATGGCGCTTTTGTCCCACCGGCCAAAATTGCCCTATGAATTTAAAATTTTGGATTCGCCAGTCGTTAATGCATTTGCCGTGCCAGGAGGTTATGTCTATTTTACCAGAGGAATTATGGCCCATTTTAATAATGAAGCAGAATTTGCAGGCGTACTAGGGCATGAGATTGGACATATTACGGCTCGTCACTCTGCTCGGCAACAGACAACTCAAATTTTGACACAGATTCTTATGATTGGTGGTATTATTGTATCTAAAGATTTTAGAGAATTTGCAGATGTGGCCCAACAAGGGATTGGGCTTTTATTTTTAAGCAATAGTAGGAGCCACGAAACAGAATCCGATGAATTAGGTGTGGAATATTCCACCAAAGCAGGTTATGACGCTAGATACATGGCAGGATTTTTTAATACATTGGGAAGATTAAGTGGTGATGAAGGACGATTACCTACTTTTCTTTCGACACATCCAGATCCAGGTGATCGATTTGTAAAGGTCAATAAAATGGCCACTGAGAAACAAGCGAATATGGATGTTTCCAAACTCATTGTCAACCGCAATTCGTACTTAAAAATGATTGATGGTCTCATGTATGGCGATGATCCCAAACAAGGTTTTGTCGAAAACTCGGTGTTTTATCATCCAGTATTAAAATTTCAATTTCCTATTCCGAGCAAATGGAAATATGTCAATTCGCCAACCCAATTTCAAATGGCCACCGAAGATGGTAAGGCTATGATGGTCCTTGGCCTTCAACAAGCAAGTAACTTGGAAGATGCAAAAAACAAAGTTATTACCGACAATAAATTAACCGTTATCGAAAGCACCAATGTCAAAGTAAATGGTTTAAATGCGATTGCACTTTTGTCTGATATGGTGCCTGTAGACCAAAATGGACAAGCTTCAGGAACGCCTTTAAAGATTCTAACCTATCTCATAGAATATAATAAGATGTTTTACAAATTTCATGGATTAAGTACCAAAGATGACTTTAATACCTATTTTTCTTCCTTTCAATCGACGATGAAAAATTTTAATGTTTTGACCGATCAAAGTAAAATAAATCGACAACCTACCTTGGTTAAAGTAGTGACGTCCAACAAAAATGCGGCACTTAAAGATGTACTAAATGATTTTAAAATGCCAGTTGCTCGTCACAACGAATTAGCTATTCTAAACGGAATGTTGCTGACTGATCAAGTAGTAAAAGGGACCATGGTAAAGATATTTGCAGGACATATTTAAAAAAATACTTCAAACGTTTTTGAGAATAGGAATATCCTTATATCTTTGCGTCGCTTTTCAAAAAAAAGTTCTTTTAAATATTGCGAAAGTAGCTCAGCTGGTAGAGCACGACCTTGCCAAGGTCGGGGTCGCGGGTTCGAATCCCGTCTTTCGCTCCATAGTCTATTGTAAGTGGCCCGGGTGGTGGAATTGGTAGACACGCAGGACTTAAAATCCTGTGGCTTTGCGGCCGTGCCGGTTCGATTCCGGCTCCGGGTACCATTACAATTTTCTCATAACTTCCATTTTTATTTTTAATTTTGCCTCTTAATACTTACCAAGTAAGTATTTTTGCGATGTAGGTCGCTTAATCCCAAATGTAGTCCTTAATGAAAGACATTTTCGAATTGATGGGCAGAATATTTATTGCTTTCGTTTTTATTTTCGAAGCCTTAGATGCCATGGTCTTTTTCGAAAAAACTAAAGTGACTATGGCAGCCTATGGCGTCACCTGGCATCAGGATTTTATTTTGACTTCACTCATTATTTTCATCATCGTCGGAGGTATATTGGTTTTGATAGGTTACTATGCGAATGTGGGTTCGGTTTTACTGTTATGTTATTGGTTGCCTTATACATTGATTGTCTATTCGTTTTGGGATGATCCTGTAGAATTAAAAAGATTACACACTTTATACTTTATGCGAAATTTGGCCCTTTGCGGTGGATTAATGCTTCTTTTGGCCAATGGTGCAGGCAAGTACAGCATTAAACGATTACTGTTTATCATGAAGCTTCCCAAGTAGTTCTACGCAAGATAAAAAAAATATTTTTACTTTTTTTGAGTACAGAATTTATTTTACTTCCTTATAGAGGTATTATTTCACATATCAAATTTATACATTATGAAAAGTTTAGTGTTGAGTAAAATCGGACTGTTAATGATTGGAATGGCTACTTTGTTTGTGTCTTGTACGGATACAGGAACAACAGAGGCAGAAGTAGAAACATTTGTTGAAGAAACTATTTACAGAATTCAAGAGTCTGCGAATATGGGACGATTTGGATGTTACGAATTGGTTTTTCCCGTCACCCTTACATTTCCAGATGGATCTCTTTCCCGTGAATTAAATTCCTATGACGATTTAAAATCCGTCTTGAAAAATTGGAGAGCGGACAATAAAAACCCTAGGATTAGACCGGTGATTACTTTACCTTTTTCGGTTATTACAGCCGAGGGTGAGTTAATCGTTGTTGACACGGTTGAAGAATTGAAACGGTTGAGAATCGAATGTAAACGAACATTTTTTGATAACAACGGACCGGTTGGCCATGATGGAAGAGGCAAGTTTTGTTTTAGATTACAATATCCGCTTAGTATTTTATTCCCAGACGGAACAACCACTGCTTACGAAACTAGAAAAGATATGCACCTTGGTTTAAAAGATTGGAAACAAAATAATCAAGGGAGCGATGTTAGACCTGTATTAGTTTTCCCGCTAACCGTTGTGATGGAAGATGGAACTATTGTCAATGTAGACTCTAAAGAAGATTTAAAGGCTTTAAAAGAGGATTGTAGATAAATGATAAAATAATTGCTGGTTAATTTAAAAGAGGGGGCACTTTGTTAAAAGGTGCCCCCTCTTTCTTTTTATGTGTAATTCGAAATGGTAAATTTTTTAAACTTATCTTTTTTAATTCCTAAACATGAAATGAATATTAATTTAGCAAAAAAAAAGGGGCATAAAGCCCCCTTTTATAACATGTTAAGATTTTAACAATTAGAAAATGTATCTAAGTCCTAATTGCATACCCCAAGTTGTGGCCGTACTCAATACATTTCTAAACGTTTCAGTCGGGAATGCATTACTAACTCTAGCCAATTGGAAAGTAGCGGTACCATCTGCAGCTACATTTGGTACCAAAATACCACCATTACTATAATTTGGTGTTTGAATGATTCCCCAATTTGAATTAATTAGATTTCCTACATTCAAAATATCTACACTCAATTGTAATGTGTGTTTTTTACCGCCAATATTAGTGAATATGTCTTGTAAGATTCTTAAATCAAAACGGTTTCTCCAAGGAATTAATGCGCCATTTCTTTCGGCATATTTTCCTTTGTTTTCACTTAAATAAGGATCTTGGTCAACATACGCAAAAAATGCATCACTTTGTTGCTCAGCCGAGAATAGTACATTTCCTCCACTGATGATGTCTGTGAAAGTAATTTGAGACGCATCTTGTGGGATGTAAATTAGATCAGAATTGATTCCATCTCTATTAAAATCAGCTGTATATCTGTAGGAATATCTACCTGTATTAGCTCCGTCATAAAACAGAGAAATACTAGTAGCCAAACTATTCAAATATTCTATTCTGTAAGATAAAGCACCAACAACTCTGTGAGGAACAGCAAATTCTGAAACACTTAAATCCAAATCATTTTGTCCACGTACAGAAAAATTATTAGCCCAAGCAGATGCTGCCTGAGAACCAGGATTTCCAGTTATGTCTTCTGCTTGCGTGAAAGTATAAGCCAACATTGCGGAGAAGTTTTTAGAAAATTCTTTGGTAAGCTGTGCCGTCAGTGACATAGTTTGTCCTTGGTTAGTATTAGACAAAACAATCGCTTCATTCATGGATGCATTGATTCTTCTTGCTGCACTATTTGCACCAAAAAATGGTCTTGTATCTGCTCCACCGTTTGCGTTCATATTGCCAATAGGTGCTGCTTGATTTGCATTAAACTGCACAATGTCATTTATACTTTTAGAGTATAATCCTTCTAATGTAGGGATGGTATTACCAGGTAATTGCATGTCTAAAGCTAAATTACTTCTCCAAATCTGTGGCAAAGAAAAATCTTCATCAACAGCTGCAATAGATCCTGGAGCTGAAGTTCCCGGTGTAGCAGGAAATTTGTCAACCCATGCTTTTGGGTCTGGATTAAAGGTAATCCCTAAGTCTGATACCGCAGTTCCTGTTCTTTCTATTGTATTTTGTAACATACCTGAATTGGTTGGCATATTAGTCAACCATACAAATGGTATTCTACCAGTAAAGATTCCAGTTCCACCTCTTACTTGCATTGATCTATCACCTTTTACGTCGTAGTTAAACCCAATTCTAGGTGAAAATAAGGGTTTTGATGTTGGCCATTGTGAAACATCCAATTTGATGTCTTCTGAGGCATCAGCATTTACAAAGTTCAAGGCATTTACAGCTGGATTTACTTCCAATTTATTTAAGTAGAATGGTAAATCAACCCGAACTCCTCCTGTCACTTTTAATTTGTCGTTAAACCTGTATTCATCTTGAACATAAATTGAACCTAAGCCAAAATCAACTTCTGCATAAGGGTCTCTTTTGTCAGGTAAAACGGAATAAGTTAATGCAAATGCTTCAGGCGTTGCATTATTTAAGAAATCATCCATAGAGGCATATCTATAGTAACTTGTCCCATATCTTTGGAATGAGTTACCAAAAGTAAGATAATCAAATGCCGCACCAACTGTAATATTGTGTTTTCCCGTTGTATAAGTCAAATTATTGGTAAACGTTATTACATTGTTGATGACATCATTTTTCCATGTAAACAATTCATAACCCAAACTCATATAAGCATCTCCATCTTTTTTAATGTCGATAAATGGGAATGGACTAGACTTAGAGGTTCTTTTGTCCTGAATTCTTGTATAAGTCGCTAAAAATTGGTTAGACAGTTTGTTAGAAAACTGTGAATTTAATTCAGCTGTTAGTGATCGAACACTATTTTCAAATCCATAATTGGCGTTTTCAAATGCATAGGAGTTTTGACTGATACGATTTGAAGAAGACCTTGGATTTGGCGCACTTGTCCCATTAACCACTTGATCATCTGTCGCTACTACTTGATTGTATCTCAATGTGAATTTGTGTTTGTCATTGATATTATAATCTATTCTAGCTAAAGCTTTATAATTTTTTGTTTGAAAATTGGAAGCATAATTTTCAGATGCTCCTGTATCGTAATTATACTTTTCTTTGACATAATTACTAACGGTTTGCATATCTTCCAAGGTTGTTCTGGAAACGTTCGCTCCTGTTCTACCTGGAGCACTAGGTATAAAGGTAATACCAGGTCTTGTGTTATCTTCAGATTCAAAGTTGGCAAAGAAAAATAATTTGTTTTTAACGATTGCACCACCTAACCTTGCTCCAAAAACCTTGGATGTTGTCTTGTCGCCTTTCGCTAAGGTGTCTTCTCCAATTCGTCTTCCGTTATAATCTTGATTTCTATAAAAACCATAAGCAGAACCTTCTAAAGTGTTCGTCCCAGATCTTGTGATTGCATTTATACCAGCACCTGTAAAATTAGACTGCCTAACATCATAAGGTGCAATGTTGATTTGAATTTGTTCAATCGCATCCAAAGATATTGGCTGAGAACCACCACCCGGTAAGTTAGTCGAACTCAATCCAAAGTTGTTGTTAAAATTGGCTCCGTCAATTTGAATGTTATTATACCTTCCATCTCTTCCCCCAAAACCATTTCCAGATTGCGCTTGTGGCGTAAGTCTAGTATAATCATTGATACTTCTTGAAATAGTAGGCAATGCACTTAATTGTTCAACACCTACGTTAGTCGCTGCACCTGTTCGATTTGAATTCATAATATTACTTCTCGTACCTAAGATTTCAATTCCTTCAAGTTGAACTCCATCTTCTGGAAGTTTGGTAGAAACATTAAAGGCCTCGCCAAGTCGTAAAGTAAGATCATTAAATGTAACAGTCTGATATCCTAAATAAGATACTTCTACTGTGTATGGACCACCAACCCTCATATTGGAAATAGAGTAAATCCCTTCCTCGTTTGTGACAGTACCATACTGAGTTCCAGTTGGTGTGTGTATGGCAACCACAGTGGCGCCGATGAGAGATTCACCTTTGTCATCCGTTATTTTACCAGTCATACTACTGTTTGTCACCTGAGCATGTAAGGTAAAGCCTGCAAGGATGAAAAATACTAATTGTAAAATTCTGAGCTTCATAAAAATTAAGTTTGGTTAATAAATTATTGTCTTAAAAGTGTTTATAATATTTTCACTTATTCTAAATTCAATATCTTTGTTTGTAGAATAAAGGTAAAGGTAGCCCATTAATATTAATATAATGTTAAATTTTATATATATTTTTTCCACATTTATGGAGAAATTTAGGAAAATATTCTCGCCACAAAGCGTTTTTCAATTTCATTAAAACAATTCTTCATTTCAAGCCTTATAATAGGCACATTTATAATAATGATTGAAATCATATCAGGAACCAACAGACCGAAAAGCCGAACCATACAGATATCCCAACTAGTTGAAAGTATTGTGCAACAACAAATGCCGTGTAATATGATTGATTTAGCGGAACTAAATTTTTCGTCTACCTTATCTGAATTTAGTTTCGATAAGACCCATAACAATCATGCAGTTCGTTTATGGCAACAAAGCAGGCTAATCCCTTCTAATCATTGGATTATAGTTGTTCCAGAATACAATGGTAGTTTTCCTGGTATCTTAAAGGTTTGGATAGATGCATTATCTACTCAAGATGCAAAGGATACTTTTTTTGGTAAAAAAATTGGTCTAATTGGTGTTTCTAGTGGCCGCTCTGGAAATGTACGTGGTTTAGATCATTTAACATCTATTTTACATTACTTGGACGTCAATGTATTTCCTTTCAAATTACCCATATCATCCGTAGATTCATTACTGCTGAAAAACGGAGAATACCACAATGATCTTATTTCACCCGTATCAGATTTTGTCCAAAAATATATTCAGTTCATTTGTGAATAGCACCCTAATTACCAAAAAGTCCAATGTTCCACGGCTTATATAAATAGGGTATATAAGCTATATTTTCCCTAGATAATGTTGGATTGATAAAGACAATTCCCATAGAAAAAATATCAACACTTAAAGTAACTTTTTTATGCTGTAAAATTATGTTCCAAGCCTCTGTCATGCCTCTTGACCAATGAATGTCATCAATCAAAATAATAGATTTTTCATGACAATTTTCTAGTATTTGATAAAAGTAGGATAGGGTAGTTTCTTTTTTATGGTGACCGTCTATAAATACTAAATCAAGCGTGGGTTTTCCCGACAGAAATTGTGGTAATGTTTCATGAAAATTTCCCACATGGATAGACACATTTTTAATACCCAATGCCTTAAAAACGTTATCAGCTTTGGCGGCCACTAATGGATCACCTTCGAATGTATCTACCTTTGATAAAGTGTTTCCAGACGCTAAATAGGCTGTGCTTATTCCCAACGAAGTACCCAACTCAATTATTTTTTTGGCCTTGGTAAATCTAGCTAAATGAAATAATATTTTACATTGTGTTGGTTTGGATAACGACAAAATAGCGATTTTTCGAATGGAAGATTTTTTAAAGTTACTCTTAATAATACTGCCTGCGCCAAAGTCTGTACACTCCACTATTGTTTGATCATGTAATAATTTTTTACGCTCGATTTCAATAGATTGAAATGCATAATATTCCCTTTTATTGTCTAATATATCTTCTACAAATTGATGCAAAAAAGGGGATTGAATATTAAATTTCGTTTTTGCATTGATATAATATTTTAAAACACTAATCCCAGTAAATATAATCTGATTGAATCTCATGAACTAATAATTAGGTCAATTTAACGCATGAATCGAATCAATGATGGACTTCATCGTCACGGAAATCAACTCCATGCCAGCACCTGTAACCATATTTTCTTCATCGTTTTGCACAGAATCTTCGACAAAAGCAAGTAAATCTTCCTGTTCATATTCATGAAAAAAAGCATCAAAAGCTTTTGTAGGGGATTGTGTTATATGGTTGTTCCATATTTCCCAATTAACCTCTTCATAATGATCCAAAGTTTTTACATCTATTTTAATTTCCTTATTTATCATAGAAGAACAAGCTTTACAAACAACAACGGTCATAAACTCAAGTAATGAAATTTCTTCGTCTTTTAACAATTCTAACCTTTCAACTGAAATGAAATAGGCAAGAACGGGTTGTAATTCTTGAAAAACCTCCCAATCATTTTGAAATAATTCCAGGTTTTCATATCTGCTTAACTCATCTTCAATGGCCGATTCCGGTATGAATATCATGGGTGCACTTTATAATGGTGTTACAATAAAAAATCCGTCATTTCCCTTTTTTTGGTACAATGGCATTAGTATTAGACCATCCAAAGGGCAAAGAACTGCTTTTCCTTCTTCATGTGCCAATATTTGTCCCTTTTTTACCACATCAAAATTTTTAAACCCCGCTACCATTTCCCATTCTTGGTTGTTTTGAATGTTGTACTTATAATGTACCTCTACAGATTTAGGGAGGTTTTTTGAATAATTAATCAATAATTCGTCAAATTCATTTTGTACACTTTCTGGCGATACACAACCTATACTCCTCATACAATTGATCATGGCAGCAATGGATCTGTTGACCGACTTTATATCGTCGTGACGACCTGCCTCAAACGCTAAAGATGTTGCCTCTATCCCTAAATTGTTTCTATTAAAGTAGTGAAGTGTTGTGCCCTTTATCCCTTTCATTAACCCCCTTACTACGGGGGCGTGTAATTGATTTGCTAAGGTTATGCTTTCTTTGTCTTCTGTACAAATCGAAAAAATACCATCAGAAGATGTTGTGTGTAAGTCCAATAATATGAGTCTAGAATATTTTCCTGTTAAAACTACAGACCTCAAAGTCTGAACGATTTCATACATCTCTTTTTCTTCATTTTGTAGAGTTCCTGGTTCGGATTCTAATATTTTGTATACAAATTCTGTTTCCCACATTCTATTTAAGTCTTGTGACACATAACGAATATATTGCTCCTTGGCTTGTATATTACCAATTAATCCTAGTAATGTACCACGAAACTTGAATGATGTGTGATTATTTTTAAACGTTTGAAGTAGTTTTCCAACTTCTATCAAAGCTTTTATTCCTGCCTGTTCATTTCCATGCATTCCGGCAGTTACCACAAATAGTGGCCCTGGTTCTCCTTCGTAATAGGTAATGATTCTTTTGGTCAAGGTTTGTAGGCGATTTGATAATCAAAAACTAATTGCAAGAGCGATTTTATACCAATTGGAAATGCGGTTTCGTCGACATAAAAATCTGGTGTATGATGAAGTGTTGTTTGATTTATATCCCAATCAGGAGGTTTAACACCTAAAAAATAAAATAATCCAGGTACTTTCTGCGCATAAAATGAAAAATCTTCCGCCCAAGTAATCGGATTTATTATATGAACATTTTTTTCACCTACCACTGTTTCAAGGGAAGGCAACATTTGATTAAATAGTAGGGGGTTATTATATGTGACAGGATATCCTCTCCGTATGTTTACCTCAGCTGTGGCGCCTGCACTTTCTGCAATAAATCTCACGGTATGTTTAATTTTAGCATGGATTTCAGTTTGCATGGCGGTGTCTAACGTTCGGATTGTACCTTGCATGTTGACTTCCTCAGGAATGATGTTGTTTCTAACACCTCCAGAAATTTTTCCTACCGAGATGACAGCGGATGATTCCGTAAGATCTAACTGTCTACTCACTATAGTTTGGAGCCCTAAGATAATTTGAGCAGATGTAGTGATAGGATCTACTCCATCCCAAGGTCGTGAACCATGTGTTTGTTTTCCTTTTACTTTAATGTCAAACATATCCGCTGAAGCCATTAATGATCTAGGTCGTACGGATAATTTTCCAGTAGACAACATACTTGACACATGTAAACCAAAAATGACCTCTATGCCATATTTTTCCATCAATCCTTCTTTTATCATCAATTGGGCTCCCCCTTCTTCACCCATTGGAGCACCTTCTTCAGCAGGTTGAAATACAAAAATAATTTTACCAGTTAGTTGGTGCCTTAATTTTTGTAAAATACTGGCTACACCTAATAATATCGCTACGTGAGCGTCATGCCCACAAGCATGCATTACACTTACTTTTTCTCCTTGATACTCAGATTCTACTTTCGAGGCAAATGGTAAATCTACCCGCTCTTTAACAGGTAATCCATCCATGTCGGCTCTTAATCCTATAGTAGGGCCTGGTTTTCCTGTATCCAAAACGGCTACAACTCCAGTATAGGCCATGCCCGTTTCATGAGGTATTCCCATCTCCTTCAACTGTTTAGAAATATAAGCCATAGTGCCAAATTCTCTATTGGACAATTCAGGATACTGATGAAGGTGCCGCCTCCAAGTGATGACTTGTTGAGTCTGTTTCAACACGAGATCTTCAACCATTTTTTCGTTTGTGATATTTTGAGAAAAAACAGCAACTTTGAATAGTATGAAGGTCAAACTTATGATGACTGATTTCAAAAAGGTGCGATTCATCCTGTTGATTTTAGTGTTATTTAGAATTCCAAAAGTAATATATATTATCAAAATATTATGCCTTTATGTTTTAATTCAAATTATATCCTAGAAATAAATATTTTTCCTAATTTAGTGCTTTAAAATAGAATTAATAAAATTAATCATATGAATAAATTTTCACTTTTACTCGCTTTTTTAATACTCGCTTTTACTACAAAAGCTCAGTTAGTTGTCTCAGAATTATCCTACAATCCACCAGAATCAGGCACGGATTCTCTTGAATATATCGAATTGCGGAATGTTGGAAATCAACCACTGCATTTATTAAATTATAAATTTACTAGAGGAATAGAATTCACATTTCCAGACCTTACATTAGCAAAAGACAGCTTTTTAGTTTTGGCCGGCAATCTAGGAGCATTTCAAAACGTATTTAATAAACCTGCCATCCAATGGAATTCTGGTGCATTTAGTAATGGAGGTGAAAGAGTTACTATTACTGATAGTTTAGCCAATGTTGTTATTGATTTTACCTACGCCAACGTGGCACCTTGGCCGTCCTCTTCTGATGGAACAAATGGAGAAGGTAGATCTATAGAGTTATGCGGTCCAGGTGCAGATCCTAATGTAGGAAGTAACTGGAAAGTTTCAGAAAATGATATCATGTTAATCATCAATGGAAGATCTGTGTATGGTACTCCTGGATCTACAAATAGTATTGCTCCTTGTGTTCCAGTTGCTGATTTTATCGTGGAGGTTTCAGACTTTCAATTTTCACCTAAGGACATAACTATCAATGTCGGTCAAACCGTTCGTTGGGAAAACAAAGGTGGTGCACATAATGTGAATGGTACTAAAACTACCTTTCCTAATAATCCAGCTGGCTTTACAAGTGGGGCTGTCTCGTCAAGTAATTGGATTTTAGACGTTTCCTTTAACACGCCGGGTAAATATGATTATCAATGTGATCAACATGTCGCTCAAGGTATGACAGGTACTGTGACAGTTATTGAAGAAGTAGTCGTCGACCCATATCCATTGAGAACTATTGTTTCATTAACCACAGTGGATGGAAGTGGTGTTTGTGATTCTTTAAATGTTTCGTGTACAGTAGTTGGCATCGTTTACGGTGGAAACTTAAGGCAAGGAGGTTTGCAGTTCACATTAATTGATAACCAAAACAACGGTATAGGCATGTTTAATGGTTCCAATTCGCTGGGATATACGGTTGTGGAAGGAGATAGAGTTGAAATAAAAGGTATTGTCACCCAATTTCGTGGTTTGACTCAAATGAATATAGACGAAATTAAATTGTTGGAACAAAACCAAACTTTGGTTTCAGCTAAAGAAGTAAATTTGTTTACTGAAAATGATGAATCAAGTTTACTAATTGTAAAAAATGTGTCGTTCGTTGATAAAAACCAATGGACCACCGGAATGGGAGCTGGATTTAACGTAGATATGACCAATGGTCAATCTGTTTTTTCTATACGGATTGATAATGATGTTGACTTATACAGTTTACCTGCCCCAGATGGAAATAAATTTAATGTAACTGGGTTATTAAGCCAATTTTCGCCAAATGCACAACCACCTTTTGAAGGAGGATATCAGTTATTGCCAAGGTATATGGACGATTTTGCTAAAGTAACTTCAACGTACAATGGACAAATTTTAAATTTAAAGGTCTATCCTAATCCTTCCATGGATTTTATCCAAATTGGACAAGATATTTCTATCGATGAAATTCAAATTTTTACGGTGGAAGGCAAAGAAGTTTTCAAGTCCTATTCAGCTGAAAAAATTGATATTAGTGGACTAACACCTGGTGTATTTAAGATAGTTGTCAAGGAAGGTAAAAACACCCACCTAACTACATTTATTAAATTTTAAAAAATAAAAAGGGATATGTAATATTTTTTACCTATC
The DNA here is from genome assembly GCA_049290115.1 of Saprospiraceae bacterium. Lineage (GTDB taxonomy): Bacteria > Bacteroidota > Bacteroidia > Chitinophagales > Saprospiraceae > OLB9. The sequence goes on from JBATMZ010000113.1 coordinate 28,670, forward strand.
CCTTTTTTTTACATATTGGAAGTAGGGATACCAATATAAAATGTGTCTATTCTTTTGAATAGTAATGTTTAGATGTATGATGTTATGTGCTAATAAAAGCCAGTACACCCAAGTATTGGTTTGTAGAACTTTGGTTATAGTTTTACTTTGGATGCTGCCTAGGCTGATTTCCGCCCAACCATATTTTATAAAATTATATGCCGGTAGTGTTTACTATCATGGTGATTTAACAGAACACCTTTTATCATCACCAGGTAATTTCGCTTATGGTTTGTCCTTAGGAAAGGAAGTCAACCCTTATATGGCACTTTCGGTTAGTTATCTTGGTGGAACCTTATCAGGGGAAGACAACAAAGCCATTAGTTACCTTAGAAAACAAAGGAATTTAAGCTTTCGGTCTCCCTTAGCTGAACTTTCAATCAAATCCGAATTTAATATTAATGAATTGTTTTGGAAAAGATTAAACAAATACAATGTAGACCTAATCCTTTCATTTGGTGTCGCTGGATATAAATTTAATCCCATGACTTTTTATCAAGATAATTGGATTGAATTGCAGCCTGTCGGTACAGAAGGTCAAAAAATGATGGCTTATCAAGACAATAAATATTCATTATATCAATGGTGCATTCCATTTGGTTTTGCGGTCGAAATGGATTTTCTAAGCACAATAAGGATGGGAATCGAATGTAGTCCTAGACTCACGTTTACAGACTACATTGATGATGTTAGTTCTATTTATATACACAGAGATGAGTTTCTACAAACAGGTAATGTTTTGGGAGCTTCACTAAATAATCGACAAGGTGAATGGCAAGACCATTTGGTTGAGATACCTACTGGAACACCTCGTGGCAATAATAAAAAAAGAGATTGGTATACCTTTATGACCTTTTATTTAAAATATTCATTTGAAAAAATTAAATAAAGGGTCACTTCAAAACATAAAAAAAAGCCAGAAAATTAATATCGTCTGGCTTTAATCTTATTTAAAAATTTTCTTATCGTTTTGTTCCCTCAAAATCACAACTGTCTGTCAACTTAAGCGTTCCTGCTGGGAATGGAATTCCACTCACGGTAACTGGCTCTTTGTTGGCCAAGGTAAGTTCTAAAATTCCCGCTATTTTTTTGTTGTCAGAAGAAATTCCCAGAGTCGACTTTACCGTCCCTGAAACTTTAATAGGCGTAGTTCCTGTACCAGGGAAAAATATTTCTGGAACAACTTCCAAATTGTCTAATACTGCATCAATTTTGATACTATCCTTTGAAATTACAGTTCCTTTTACTGGAATTGGTCCAATGGTACTTTGAATGATTAGGTTTACTTCAGATTTAACAGCCAATTCGCTTACATTCATTTCAGCTGTTTGGAAAACACCAGCTAAGGTACCAGCACAACCGAAAGTGCAATCATAATCACCAGTGAATCTTTTCTGATATGTACAGGTACTTGTACTAACATTAGCATCCGCATTATAATTATCCGCTTGCACATCTGTACAACCTTCTACATCTTTTTTACAGGATGCAAAAAGGAAAATAATCATTCCAAACATCAAAGCAAATTTACTTAATCTTAACATAATTTAAGGTATTTTAGAGTGAAATAAGGACAAATATAAGCTTATTTTTTGTTTTCCAATCGATTGACGTAGTCTAAATTTCCAAGCCTAAACCTAAAAGGAACGTTACTTTGTTTTTCAATTTTATTTTCTATCTTACAAAAAAAAGCATCATAAACCAAAGGCGAAATGCCAAGGTCTATTTTGCGATAATTTTGAACTGAAAAATCAAATAAATGATGCAATTCAATCCTTTCTGAAGTTGCTTGATTTGTGGAGAAACTATGTTGTGCATAAACTCCGAAATAAGGCACTAAAAATAAGTAAATAAAAACTAAAGATGGCCGATTTATGCTCATCCTCCGGTTTCTTTTTTCATTTCTATCATAAGGCTATTCCACAAATCTTTGGTTTCTTGCACTTCATCTTCATCACAAAAATCAGTTATTTCAAGGATAGTCTCGTTGGTAATATCTGCCTTATATATTCTGAATTCTAAATATTCACCCTCATCTGCGTTTTCCCATCGGTATCTAACGCGTTCTTCTTCAATGTCATCCATCATATAGGCCACTTCTCCATTGGCACTCCAGAAGAAAGTATAAATATCGTTTAATATGTCGACATCTTCACAATACCATCTGACCAAACATTCGGGCGTGGTCACAAAATTATAAATAATGGTCGGAGATGCTCTGAAGATGAATTCTAAATCAATTTTCTGTCTTTTCATGCTTTTATTCGTATCGTATAATATAGTAACTGCAAGGGGGGCAAAATTGTTAAAAAAATATGGGTTTATTATTTAAATGGCTTCAGGGTGCAAAAAAAAATAATTTCACCAATTTTCAAAACAAATGAACTTTTTTAATAAAAAAATAATTAATACTTACAACTTGCAAAGAAGTTAAACGTTTATTAATACGGTCTGGTTTATTATTTTAACACCAATGACCATAAAATAACAAGAATAGGCTTGGTTTTTGTAAAACTTTTACCTTAATTATGTTTTATTAACATTTTACTCTTGTATTTTAGTGTAATTTTGCAATCTTTTTTAAAAATCGATCTTTTTAAATACCATAATATAGCATGAGGCAGTTAAAAATAACCAAGTCAATAACCAACAGAGAAAGTCAATCACTAGAAAAATATTTACAAGAAATAGGGAAAGTTGATTTGCTTACGCCAGAAGAGGAAGTAGATTTAGCGAAAAAAATTAAAGAAGGTGACCAAGAAGCACTTGAAAAACTAACCAAAGCCAATTTAAGGTTTGTGGTTTCCGTTGCCAAACAATACCAAAACCAAGGTTTGTCTTTGAGTGACCTTATCAATGAAGGTAATTTGGGTTTGATTAAAGCAGCCCAAAGATTTGATGAAACAAGAGGATTTAAGTTTATCTCTTACGCCGTTTGGTGGATTCGCCAATCAATACTTCAAGCACTAGCTGAGCAATCTCGTATCGTACGCCTTCCCTTAAATAAAGTAGGGTCATTAAATAAAATCAATCGTGCTTTTTCTGAATTAGAGCAAGAGTTTGAAAGAGAACCTTCTTCTGAAGAATTGGCAGAGTTACTAGAAATACCTACAGAAGAGGTAGAGACAACGCTCGGAGTTGCTTCAAGACACGTGTCCATGGACGCACCTTTTATCGACGGAGAAGATAATTCTTTACTTGATGTATTAGAAAATAATAGTACTCCTGACACAGATGCATCGCTTGAATTTTTAGAATCTTTAAGAAAAGAAATCGAAAGATCTTTAAATACTTTGACAGATAGACAAAGTGATGTGATAAAATTGTATTTTGGCATCGGAATTGAACATCCTATGTCTTTGGAAGATATTGGAGACAAGTTTGGCCTCACAAGAGAAAGAGTCCGACAAATAAAAGACAAAGCCATCAATAAATTACGTTCTGTGTCCAGAAGTAAATTATTAAAAAATTATTTAGGTGTTTAATAAAAAAATATTCAATATGAAGTCTGTATTTTTTACACTAGTCCTTCTTTTTACTTCAAGTTTGGCGCTGTTAGCCCAGGGAACGGTTGATTCCCCATCATTTTTTAAAGAAAAAGTAGCGGAAGAAATTAATAAGGAACAAGCTTTAACTTTAATGTACAATGCAAAGGATTTTGTTGTTTTGGATGTTAGGTCGAAAGAAGAGTTTGAAACAGGCCATATAGAAAATGCGTTTAATCTCGACTACCATAGTGAAGACTTTGTCAATCAATTAGTCGAAATGGATAAAACCAAAACCTATTTATTGTACTGTCGATCAGGCATTAGAAGTGCAAAGGCAATGGATATCTTTCTAGAAAAAGGATTTAAACACCTTTACCATTTGAAAGGTGGGTACTTAGACTGGACCAAATAATTAAATTTTACTTCTTTTATTGTTCTGGATTTCGAGCTACAAAAAGCAAAGCGAAACCAAAAACAATAAAACAAAGCTGAATAATCAAGGCAGCTAATCCTCCAAAGCCATAGATAAATTGTAATGGCTGCCACTCTAATCCAACCATGGACAAAATGAGTGCTAAAAAACCAGAGGCCATTAATAAAAAACCGACAACGGTCCAAAGTGGTTTATGTCTCAACATGTTAAAATCATTTGGAAAAGAAACATACTTTGAAGTCTAAATGTTTTTTAAATTAAACCATATCAAAACGTATGGATGTTCAATATCTAAGAGAATATTGTTTAAAGAAAAAAGGAGTAGAGGAATGTTTTCCCTTCGACCAAGTCACCTTAGTATTCAAAGTGATGGGCAAAATGTTTGCCCTCGTAGGATTGGATAAACACCCAGCTAGCGTTAATCTTAAATGTAATCCACAGAAAGCCGAAGAACTAAGAATGAATTATCCAGATACAGTTTTGCCCGGTTATCACATGAGTAAAATACATTGGAATACAGTTTTGCTTGAAAGCGAATTGGATGTTCCTTTTATAAAATATTTGATTGACCACTCCTACGAACTCATCGTGAATAGTTTGCCCAAAAAAGTAAAACTCGAATGGGATAACTTACCCAATCTATGATCAAACAATATGACGATATTGTGGTTGGTGCAGGGCTTGCAGGCTGTCTAATGGCTTTTTCCTTGCTTCAGAGGCATAGAAAGGTGATGATGATAGATATAGACCAAGAATCTTCTTCTTCAGCTATAGCGGCAGGAATCATAAATCCTATAACTGGTAAAAATTATATCAAAAGCTGGAATATAGACTTGTTTTTGCCAGTGGCATTACAAATTTATCGTGAAGTTGAAAATTTTTTTAATATTCAGATCATCCATAAAAAAAATCTCATCCGCACATTGCCCAATGCTAGTAGTGATAATATATGGGAATCTAGGAAATTGGATATTGAATATGCAGACTATGTAGTAAAAAATGCGGATATTGAATCATTTAAAGATGAAGTCAACCTCCAAGGTAATTTGGCAGAAATCAGCCAATCTTATCGTATTGATATAGGTTTATACATTTCTACAGTGAAACAATATATGATGAATCAAGGGGACTTCCTTGAAGAAAATGTAATGTATGAAAATATCGCAGTTGGAGATAAAGAGGTAACGTATAAACAAATAAAATCGCAAAATTTGATCTTTTGTGAAGGTTACAAGGGAATTCAAAATATCTTTTTTCCTGACCCTGGATTTTCACCTACTGTTGGTAAAGCTTCCTATATTAAGATGACAAAGAGTAATATTACTAAGATGGTGAAGGACGATGTATTTTTGGTTCCTTTTGGAAAGGATATTTTCTGGATTGGAGGAGGCTACCTGAACATTCCATCAGAGATTACCGAAAGAATGGAAGATACAGAAGTGCCAACCAAAAATATTAGTAAGGTTGTCAAAAGAGACTATGAATTAATAGAAGAAAAAAGTGCCATCAGACCTACGACAATTGTCAGAAAACCTTTTGTCTTGCAGCATCAAAACTACTCCAATTTGTATTATATTAATGGATTGGGCACTAAAGGAAGCTCAGTGGGTCCGTTTTATGCTCAATTGTTGGTCAATTATATTACGGGCATTTCCACAGAATTCCCACAGGTTTAACATTATTTTTTATCTAAAAAAATTTCTGCCATCATACATCGAACACTGCCACCTCCGTAGGTTTCAATGGTAGGTATTGGAATAGGAAGAAGGGTAGTGTGCGATTCTAAATTAGCGATTTGTTCTTTTTTTAAAACATTATAAGCCGTTTGAGATAAAACTAAATATCTTTGGTCGTTATGACCTCTAATTTCCAGCATATTTCCTGCAAAGGCATTCATTTGTTCATGGGAGATATGGATAACATCTTTGCCCGTTTTTTTAAAGGTTTCGTACAGTTCTTGTTTACTTTCAAGGTTTTGAATACTGTCCATACAGATGACAACAAAATCCAATCCAAGAGCCATCATGACATTGGTGTGGTAGATTTGATGGCCATGTTCGTCTACGGCCTCAAAAACAATGCTTCGGGTATTCATTAAAAGATTAAACTTGTCAATGAGCATTAAATTAGTTCGGGGGCTCAAACAAGCATATACGATTCCATCACTACGATCAAAAATCATAGAGCCCGTACCTTCTAAAAAAATGTTGTCTTCTTCGTAAAACTCAAATGAGTATTTATTTTTTATAAAATATTGTGAAGAAATACTTTCTATAATGTCAGGCCTTCGTTCGATTCGCCTGTTTTTGGCAAACATAGGGTAGGTGATGACCGTACCATTTTCATGAAAACTAATCCAATTATTTGGAAAAACGGCATCTGGTTTTAAAGGTTCGGCTGTATCTTCAATCACCAAAACATGGATTCCTTTACTTCGCAATAGGCTTACCATATGGTCAAATTCTTCAACGGCAACTCTTTGAATGGTATGATAATCTTCGGCATTGGCCTCTGTTTGAAAGGCATTATTTACCGCTGTTTCGGCATTATACCCAAAACAAGCGGGTCTTATCATGAAGATTTGATTCGTCAATTGATTCATTGGTTAAAATTCATTTACTTCACTTGAATTACGGTTTTATTAAAGAATTCTTTAAAAATTGTGTAAAAATAGAGGATTTTAAGTTATTAAGACTCTTTTATGGCTTGCCTTTTTAATGTAACGGCTAGTTCTTTGCCCAAATATTTTTCTATTAAAAAATGTGCTAGGTATAAGAGTGGAGTCAAAGCAACTGCTACAATAAATTTATAAATATAGTTGACAGTTCCAATAGCCAATACCCGGGTAAATTCCCAGTCGGCGCCTATATAAAAAGCAATAAAAAGTACAATGAAGCTATCGATAAACTGCGAGACCAATGTGCTTCCTGTAGCTCTTAACCACAATTTATTTTCACCAGTATATGATTTGATTTTATGAAAAGTCATTACATCAACAAACTGACCTGCTAGGAATGCAATAAGTGAACCAATGATTATCCAAAGCCCTGCACCCATTACTTTTTGGAAGGCTAGATTCATATCTTTAATGCCTTCACTTGATTGAAGTAATCCACTTTCAAATTGCCACCAGTCATTTGGGGGTAAGGCTATAGAAATCCATACAAATATAAAAGCTATAGAAATGACAAAAACAGTAATGTACGAAATAAGGCGAACTAAACGAGCACCATAATATTCATTGATAATGTCGGTCATAACAAAAACAATGGGCCATAGTACTACACCAGCGGTTAAGTTGAACCCAAGATCTTGCACACCAAAAAAAGTCATAGAAAAGGGTGTAATACCTAGAAGTTTCTCGAGAGAAAAGATTTTTAAACCCACAAATTCAGCTACCAAAGCGTTACCTATAAAAACCGATAGCAATAGAAAAAATAACAAGAAGGATCGGTCTTTAACTACGTTGTGAATGATCATAGTGGATTCATTTTATAAAAAGACAAAAATTGAGGCAAAATAGTTGTATGATTTCCCAATCGATGGTACTAGAAGCAATCGCACTGCCATAAAAAGGATTATTATATTTACCATGGTGCTTTGTAATAGTAAAATTTTCAAATTCTGATCTTGGGTCACTATTTCTTTAACCTGCTAATGTTAATTTTAATTCTGAGATAAAGTGAATAAGAAGGCAAATTAAAACGTCTCCAATTTTGGATAGGCCAACTGAATCAAATGACAAAGATGCCAATCCACTTCTTTCCAAGTTTTTACATCACAAGAAGCAATGATGAGACCTGACGTAGGAATATTGTCGGTACATCCGGATTGAATACTATTCGCAATGTAGGTTATGCCTGGGTTATGTCCAAATAGCATGACGGAATTATATTTTTCATCTGTTTGGTTGATGACTTCGAGGTAATTTCCTTCATCACCATGGTACAAGTTTTTATCCTCTGTGATTGGAAGGTTAAACTCTTTGGCGTAGAATTCAGCTGTAGATAGGGCTCTTTTGGCCGGAGAAGAAATAATATATTGGGGGAAATATTGATGTGCTTTTAGTTTAGCAGCCATCATTGGGGCATCATTAAGTCCTCTTACATTGAGAGGTCTATCAAAATCTTGTACAAAATAATTGTCCCAAGAAGATTTAGCATGGCGGCTGATAAAAATAGTTTTCATAAAATTATAATGACAGTACGCTGATGCAATGTTTAAAAAAAAAGAGCCAATTACATGAAAATGGGGGGATTCATGTAATTGACAAAACATCTTAAGGTCAAACGCCGATGAAGAGGTCGTGTTCCTCCTCTTGAGGAAACTTGACAACTTTTTTAGTGCGGGTAAACAACCCTAATAAAAAAGTTTTGACTTTTTTAAATAATATGTTCATGATATGGATTTACGATGTTATCGTGTGTATATAAGTAATACGTGTCAGTTCGGAAAATGTTATGCCAAAATCGCTTAAAATTTGTTAAAGTTTTTCAAATGGAGGTAAAAACTTGCAATTTTGTAAAATCTATGACAAAACAAGACACTTTTTACGGTCTTTTCCTGAGCCGTTGTTCTAATTTTATTTTTTAATAAACCGTTCAAGGTCTTCACCCTCGTCATCAAATCGTTCTTGCCAGAATTTTTTTGACTTTAAATCTATTTTACTATCTTCCTTTAATTTAGCTGGTTTCTTTTTTGCTTTAAACTTGCCAAATTCTTCTTTTTCTACGTCCTGTGAAAAGCCTTTAGGCTTATTGTTTTTCAAGTTCATATATAAAATATTACAAAAGAATTGTCTTTTAAAAGTTATGATTTAGTGTAGATGAACTAATGTGTATATTATGAAAGTATTAGCAGGTAATTAATATCATGACGCATTTCATGATCTATCGAGTAATTTGGATTCTAAAACCACAGATTGTAAAATGTTTATTTATCGTTTTATACATGATAAATATAATAAATATGATGCAAATATGTAATTAAAATTTTACGTGTGCAATATTTTTTTCATTTTTTTTTATCATAGAATATTATGGTGACGGATTGATCGAATTTACACATAAAAAATGCATTATTTTTTATACTTTTGCACCGCAATTCACAATATGGTAAAAATTGGACATGTTGAATTGGGAGAATTCCCTTTATTGCTCGCGCCGATGGAGGATGTAAGCGATCCGCCCTTTAGAGCTGTGTGCAAAGAACAAGGCTGTGATCTGATGTTTACGGAATTTATTTCAGTTGAAGGCCTCATTCGCGATGCGGATAAAAGTGTTCAAAAACTCGACATTTACCAAGAAGAAAGGCCTATTGGAATCCAAATATTTGGGGCCGAGTTAGAATCCATGAAACAAGCGGCAAGAATAGTAGAAGCAGCTAATCCAGAACTACTAGATATCAATTATGGATGTCCAGTAAAAAAAGTTGTCTGCAAAATGGCAGGAGCTGGAATATTACAAGACATTCCCAAAATGGTAAAACTGACAGAAGCCATCGTAAAGTCAACTAATTTGCCAGTGACCGTAAAAACACGGTTGGGTTGGGACGAAAATTCGATGTATGTTGTGGAAGTCGCCGAAAGATTACAGGATATTGGCATCAAGGCTATTTCAATCCACGGAAGGACTCGGAAACAAATGTACAAAGGTGAAGCAGATTGGTCGTTGATTGCCGATGTTAAAAACAATCCCCGCATGGTCATTCCAGTGTTTGGCAATGGAGATATTGACACACCTGAAAAAACGGTTGAATACAAAAACCGTTACGGTGTAGATGGAATTATGATAGGCAGGGCAAGTATTGGCTATCCTTGGATATTTAAGGAGATCAAACACTTTATGAAAACGGGTGAAAAACTAGCAACACCTACCATTGAAGAAAGGGTTGAAGTGGCTCGGATGCATTTAGAAAAAAGTATAGAGTGGAAAGGTCTAAAAGTGGGTATTGCAGAAATGAGAAGGCATTATACCAATTATTTTAGGGATTTGCCCAACATTAAACCTTTTAGACAACGGTTAGTGACAGAACACGAACCAGATATATTATATGGAATATTAGATGAAATAGTCAAAACGTACACAGGCTATGAAGAATATTCTTTAGTGGAAGTTTCATAAAATATTTCGATTTGGTTTTTAATATTCAAGCACACGAGCGGCATATATTCCAATTAATTCAGGAAACTGGAAAGGAATTACATTTTCCTGTTTATCTAGTAGGAGGATATGTTCGAGACAGGCTTTTATCCCGATTAACGGTAGCCAAAGATATCGATGTTGTGTGTTTAGGTGACGGTATTTTATTTTCCGAAAGGCTAGCATCCAAACTGTCTCCACGTCCTCATGTCGTAGTTTATAAACGATTTGGAACTGCGATGATCAAACATAAAGATTTGGTGATTGAATTTGTAGGCGCTAGAAAAGAATCCTACCAGATGATGAGTCGGAAACCGGCTGTCGAAAATGGTAGCCTTGAGGACGACCAAAACAGACGTGATTTTACGATAAATGCACTCGCCGTCAGTCTAAATGAAGTTGATTTTGGCCAAATACTTGATCCTTTTAATGGATTGGCTCATTTGGAACAGAAACTGATCAAAACCCCTTTAGACCCCGAAAAAACTTTTTCTGATGACCCTTTGCGAATGATGAGGGCGATTCGGTTTTCTTGTCAGCTTGGCTTTATGATTGAGGAAAAAACTTTTTTGGCCATTTCTAAATCAAAGGAAAGAATTCAAATAGTTTCCAAAGAAAGGATTTCAATCGAGTTGGAAAAAATTATTCTTTCAGAAAAACCATCAACGGGTTTTTTGCAGTTGCATAAATCGGGATTATTGCACATTATTTTTCCAGAACTAACTGCTTTAGAAGGCGTAGAATGGAAGGACAACATTGGGCACAAAGATAATTTCTACCACACCTTGGAAGTTTTGGATAATATTAGTGTTGAAGCAGATAACCTTTGGCTTCGTTGGGCCGCTTTATTGCATGATATTGCTAAACCACCAACAAAGAGATTTGATATTAAAGCTGGTTGGACTTTCCATGGACATGAAACGTTAGGTTCTGCTATGGTACCGAGAATATTCAAACGAATGCGGCTCCCTTTGGATCAAAAGATGAAGTACGTACAAAAGCTTGTCTTTCTTCATTTGCGCCCGATAGCCCTGACCAATGACCATGTTACCGATTCGGCTGTTCGTCGTTTATTGTTTGATGCAGGTGATGATATCGATGACTTGTTGACTTTGTGCAAAGCGGATATCACCTCAAAAAATGAAGGAAAAGTTCAAAAATACAAAGAAAACTATGCAACCTTACTAGAAAAAATTATAGAAGTTGAAGAAAAAGACCGACTTCGTTATTGGCAACCGCCTATAAGTGGTGAACAAATAATGGAAGTATTTCAATTGCCTCCAGGTAGAGAAATTGGCATTATCAAATCGGCTATTAAAGAAGCTATATTAGAAGGAACCATCGAAAATGATTATCAAAGTGCCTATAATTTTATGCTTGGTGAAGCAGCTAAACTTGGGTTTAAACCTAAATAACTTTCCAAATTAACCCCTTATATCATCTACGTCATTGACAAAGGATGATGCAACAGCACCTACAATCATTAAAGTCCCTGCGACGACGAGGGCATAGATTGCTTGTCCTCCGTAAACATGTTTTAATAAAGGGCCTCCAATCAATCCATTGGTTATTTGGGGTATGGTGATGAATAAATTGAAAATACCCATGTAGATGCCCATTTTAAGCGGAGGAATAGAACCAGCCAACATGGCATAAGGCATGGCTAAAATACTGGCCCATGCCATACCAATACCCACCATTGAATAAATCAAAAAGTCTGGGTCTGATATAAAATAAATGGAAATAAGGCCGATTCCTCCTGCTAAAAGGGATAAGGCATGGGTATATTTTCTGCTCAATTTTTTGGCTAACCAAGGAAGCGAAAAGGCATAAACAGCAGAAATGAGGTTGTAAATTCCAAACAAAACACCTACCTTATTACCTGCAATCTGAAAAGAAGGAGAAGTGGTGTCATTGGGTGCTAAACCATAAATATGTTCTGCGATGGCAGGCGTTGTATATACCCACATACCAAAAAGTGCAAACCATGAACAAAATTGAACTAGACCTAGCTGTTTCATTGTTTTTGGCATTTCTGTCAGATTTGAAAAAATGGTTGAGATTAGATTACCTTCCACTTTGTATTCTACATTGTCCGTATGATCTTCAAATGAAGTTACTTCTTCTGGTGAATATTCTTTTGTCGTAATGATAGTCCACAAAATGGCTACAAGCAACGTTATGGCGCCTAGGAGAAATGCCCATACCACATTTTGAGGAACTACTCCTTCACTGGCTAATGTATCCATGCCCCAGCCATTTAATAGTTGTTCTCCAAATATATTTTCAAAAAAATGTGGGAAGACCTCTGTTGTTTTAAGCCCATCCCCAAGTAGGGAAGGTAACCAGGAGCCTACAACAGCGCCTAGCCCAATTAATACCGTTTGAATCGCATAACCTGCCGTTCTTTGACTTGTTTCTAGTTTATCAGCAACCAATGCCCTAAAAGGCTCCATAGCTATATTAAAAGAAGTGTCCATAATCATCAGCATACCTGCACCAACCCATAATGCGGGAATTATGGTTAAAAATATTCCTGCATTAGGCATGAGTATTAACCCTATGGAAGCCAATATTGCACCAGCAAGGAAAAATGGTTTTCTTCGCCCCATTTTAGTCCAGGTTCGATCGCTGTAATAGCCTACTATTGGCTGGACGATCATCCCAGTAATGGGGGCAACTAACCAAAACCAACCTAATTGATGAGTGTCAGCTCCAAATAATTGTAGAATTCTGGATGCATTGGCATTTTGTAAGGCAAAACCTGCCTGAATTCCTAGGAATCCTATGCTCATATTCCAAATGGCAGACTGGCTTAATATTGGTTTTTTCATGGTGTCGGTTTATTTTTTAGGTATTAATACAAAATATTGCCAAGGAGAGAGTGAAAACTCTTGGCCTTCTTTTAAAGTTGTTTCATATCCGGTGAACAGGTTTTTTCCACTAAATGAAATATCACTAACGACAGTTTGAGGTTGGTCACTTAAGTTAAGGATAACCACAATAGTTTGCTGGTCTTTTGTTCTAGAAAAAGCATATATATGCTCGTTTTTTAAAATCCTCTTTAAGTCTCCCCCATAAGGACCATTCCACATGGCAGGATGGTCTCTCTTGAGATGGTTTAATTGGGTATAAAAGTTTTCATTCGCATAAATTGAAAAAGGAATAGTGTCTTTTTCAAAAAATAACAATCGTTTGGTGAGTGGTTCTTCTTGGCCGGAATACATCAGAGGGATGCCGTCCAATGTATACGTTAATACGGCCATCGTTTTGTACGCTTCTCCCATTCGTTCTACTTCAGAACCAGACCATGAATTTTCGTCATGGTTTGTGATAAACTGCATAAAAAGTCCCTTGGTAGCTTTCGGAAACTCCGTATTTCTCCAATGGTCGATGGCATTTGCGTTACTTTTGCCTTTGGCAATATCATTCAAGATATGGTGCAAAGACCAAGCGTACATAAGGTGAAAACAATTTTTATTGACGTGGTCTTTTTCTTCGGATTCAGCTAATAAAAATAGATCAGGATTTACCTGTAATAATTCCTTGCTGGTTTTTTCCCAAAATTCGAGAGGCACTAACATCGCCATATCTTGTCTGAAACCATCAATTTTATAATTCTCCACCCAAAACAACATGTCATTTTTCATACTATCCCACAAGGCGGTATTGTTATAATTCAAATCCGCTACGTCGGTCCATCCCATGGATTCTCCGTGCTCATTCAAAGGATCCATAATTTCACCTTGATCATTTTTTGTATAGAAGTCTGGATTTGTTTTCATCCAAACGTGATCCCAGCCTGTATGGTTAGGCACCCAGTCTAAAATTACCTTCATTCCAAGAGAGTGTGCTTCTTCAATGACAGATTTAAAATCCTCCAAAGAACCAAAATTAGGGTTGGTTTTTTTGAAATCCGAAACCGCATAATAACTTCCCAATGATCCCTTTTTTTTCGAATGACTGATAGGGTATATGGGCATAAACCATAATATACTTACGCCCATTTTTTGAAGCCGGGGGAGGTGTTTTTTGAAAGCTAAAAAAGTACCTTCAGGTGTATATTGCCGAATATTTACTTCGTAAATGGTCGCATTTTTTGCCCACATGGGTAATGAAAAATTAACTTCTGACATGGGATTGTTTGGCTTTGATGATGGTTGTTTACAATGGACAGATAATAAAGACAAACTGCCTAATAAAAGAAATATCATTCTATTGGTCATCATGAAAAAATATTTTGGCACAATCTATAAAAAAAACTTCATTGAAAAGATGTCTGAATATTTTTTTCTTCTACTTCCATTCAGATTAATTCTATGAGAGGTTGTAAAGTAGTATCAAAGAGGTAGTTTAACCATTTTATTGTATCTTTGTGTCTTCATTTTTATTCCAAAATATACACCCATGCTCAACCTTTTTTTAAATCCTTTCAACTTTTTAATCTTTATTTTGAGTTTGACTCTATTTTCTTGTAGTCCCAAAAATAGAATACCTACTTTTAAAGACAAAGATTTACTTATAAGTTTAGATAAAGGCAGTTGTCTGGGGAAGTGTGCAGTGTATTCACTATCGATTTATAAAAATAAAGTAGCTTTATACGAAGGTAAGACTAATTCAGATAAAATTGGAAAACATTATAAAGTATTGACAGATAGTATGTTTCAAGCATTAAATATGCTTTTTAAAAATAGTGATTTTTTAAATTTAGATGCTACTTATCCAAGCTATATCGAAGACTTTCCATCTATAACTGTTGGGTATTACGGCGTCAAACCACCAAAAATTATTCAATACAAAGAAGATAAACCTGAGTCTTTGAAAGTGATCCAATTAAAGCTTGAACACTTAGCCAATAGTTTTGATTGGAATTCGTTACAAAAAAACAAGGACAATCTTGAATATACTCCTGTTTCCAGTAGAGATTTAGAAAATGATATATATGTCAGAGATGAAATAATCATTGAACCTAAGGCAGGAATAGAAGTTGAAAAGTGGGTAAGAAGGTATATAGGATATAGCGTTGTAATTGTCAATAAAATAGCCCCAAATTTTAATTATTATTTGATTCAATGGGATTTAAATGTTATTTCCCCAGATGAAATGTTGGAAAAATTAAAACAAGATACAGAAATAAAATCTGCAGAGTTTAATAAGAAAATTATGAAAAGGGACCATTAGTCCAACTCAAGTTGATATAATTCGTATTTCAATGAAGCGTTGCCATATTGTTCATCGTATTTTTATAGAATTAAATATAACTCTATGGATAAGGATTTGAAGGAAGTGGTATTGCAAATTGAAAATCTGAGCATTAATTATTCTAGAAAAGGAAGTCAAACTACCATTTTAAAGGATATTAGTTTTAAGGTACATAAGGGACAAAAAGTAGCAATTTTAGGGCCTTCTGGTGCAGGTAAGACTTCATTATTGGAAAACATAGCCAAATTGAATGATTGGTCTAACGATATTTTTATTTCAGGAAATATAATATTTCAGAACAAATCGATTTTTGACTTACCATCAAATGAATTGCCAACTATAAGGGGGAAAGATATTTCTTACATTTTTCAAGAACCTATGGCGTGTTTTAACCCATTAATGCCCTGTGGAAAGCAAGTCTTGGAAGCCTACATGCAGCACCAAAAAGATGATATTTCAATAGCAAAAACCCATATTCTTTCCTGGTTTTCTTCTTTCCAGATACAAGACGTAAAAAAGGCTTATGATGCATATCCTCACCAATTGTCAGGAGGACAATTACAAAGAATTATGTGTGTCATTGCTTTGATAAATAACCCTTCATTGATTCTTGCCGATGAACCAACGTCTTCATTGGATGAGGATAACAAGATACTGTTTTACAAAAAATTGGACGAAGCAAGAGTAAAAAACCAAACGACTACCATGGTAGTTACTCATGATTGGGTTTGGGCCAAAAAATGGGCGGATCAAATTATTATTTTAGATGATGGAGAATTAGTTGATATTGGTTCTGTTGAAACCATAACTAAAAATCCAAAACATATCTTTACAAAAGCACTCCTTGAATTTGAGAACGTCAGATCTTCGCTAAAGGAAAGTTTTGGACTAGACGAAATAAATCAACTGCCCAACAACCAAATAGTTGTCGAAGGCAAAAAGATCAACAAAAGGTACCTGTACGATAAAGGCGGCCATCAAGTTTTAGACGTGTTAAGTGATATAAATTTTAAATTAAATAAAGGTAGAACTATCGGCATAACAGGTTCTTCTGGTAGCGGCAAAAGTACATTGGCCCGCTGTATCCTAAGATTGGAAGATGTGGATTCTGGAAATATTTATTGGTCCGGAAAAGAAGTAACAAATCTTTCGTTCGAAGCATTGAGAAAAATTCGGCACCAGATTCAAATTGTATTTCAGGATACTCACTTGTCTTTGCCTCCTCATCTAACTGTAAGAGCCATTTTAGAGGAAGCGTTATCATCGGTGGATAATAAAAAAGATAGTGTAGACTCCCTTTTAAAGTCAGTTGGACTGAATAATGATTTGACTACACGTTATCCCAAACAATTATCTGGTGGACAAAGACAAAGATTATGTCTAGCAAGGGTTATGGCTTTACAATCAAGTGTGGTCATACTTGATGAATTTATTAGTATGTTGGATATCGTTTCTCAAGTAAATATTGTCACACTTTTAATGGAACTACAGAAAAAAAGTAGTATTAGCTACATATTAATAACACACGACCGAGTTTGGTTAGACATCATGACAGATGAAGTTTTAAACCTAAATAAAAGCGTAAACTAATCTTTCATTTTGTGTAAGATATAGTTTAAAATGTCGGACTCTAAATCGGGGTTAAATATTTGACCATATCCATATTTTCTAAACCATGTGCCCTGTCGTTTTGCATATCTCCTAGAATTTTGTTTGATAAGTTCAACGGCTTTTTCCTTAGAGATACGATGTTGAAAATATTCAAAAAGTTCAGAATAACCTACTGTTTGTAACGACGGCAAATGACGTTCATTAAAAAATTTCTTGGCCTCTTTTTCTAATCCATTTTCCATCATTTCGTCTACTCTCTGGTTTATGTTTTCGTACAATTTCTCTCTTGGAGGATCGAGAATGATTCCGATGATGTCATAAGGTTTCTTTGATTTTTCCGTTTTGTTACCTAGAAAAGTTGAGTAAGGTATGTCACCGGAAAGGGTCACACTTAGCGCTCGAATCAAACGTCTAGAATTCTTTAAATCTACTTGGTGGTAGTAGTTTATATCTTTTTCCTTTAACAGTCCCTGTAAATATTGAATTCCCTTACTTTTGAAAGATTCTTGAAGCTGATGTAAGACTTCAGGGTTAACTTGCGGTAGTATATCAAGGCCTTCCACAATCAATTTAAGATACAATCCGGTTCCACCTACAACGATGCCTACTTGATGATCTTCAAAATATTCTAGGAGACTTTTTTGAATTTCATCTTCATATTTTCCAGCCGTATATGGTTGATGAATAGAAACATGGTTTATAAAATGATGGGGTATCTTTGTAAGAATGTCATGATCTGGTTTAGCGGTACCTATCGTAAGTTCTTTGTAAATTTGACGACTGTCTGCTGAATAAATATGTGCTTTAAAGTGATCCGCTAGATTAACGGCTAGGTTTGTTTTACCACTTGCCGTAGGCCCGGCTATCATGATGAGGAATTTTTTATTTTTTGAATTTATAGAATTCACGATGAAGAATACTTACTTTTACGCACAAATGTAAGCAATCTCTTTCATGCTATATAGGTTTTTTCATGTTCTTGTATCCTTCTCCCTTCGCATTTTCTTTCGAAAAATTGAAATTTATGGCGAAGAGGTGATTAAGCCAGGTGTTACCCAAATCCTGGCAAGTAATCACCCAAGTGGATTTTTGGAGCCTTTATTAATGGCTTGTTTTTTTCCTAGACCGTTATACTTTTTAGTTCGAGGTGATGTTTTTGAAAATAAATTTCTCAAACCTATATTGGTTGGAACACACCAGTTGCCCATTTATCGATTTAAAGATGGTTTTTCAAAACTTAGAGAGAATAAGAGTAGCCTTCAAGCAGCTTCCGACGTGTTGTTGGAGAAAAAATGTATTTTAATTTTTGCAGAAGGAAGTACTAAGAGTATTAAAATGGTGAGGCCTTTGCAGAAAGGTTTTGTTCGTTTGGCTTCTGACACTTTGCTACGGAATCCAAAGAACAACATTGAAATAGTGCCTGTTGGCATCAATTTTTCAGATTCAAGAAAATTTAGAGGAGAGGTAATGATTAGGGTGGGAAAGCCTATTACCTTAAAGGCCGAAATGTTTGACAGTTCTGTCAGTAATGTCGGACAAAATACTAGCTATTTATTGGAAAATGTGCATTTGCAACTTAAAAAAAATGTCATCCATCTTGAAAAACAAACAAGATTACATTTAATGGAAGATATGTTTTTGCTCGCCAAAATTAAACACGAACGTAAACCTTTTCCAAAATTAGTAGCTAATGATCATTTTCTTCAAGTAAGTAAAGTCATTGCTCAGCAGACGGATAATCTAGAAGAAGATGAATATAATGAATGGAAATCAAAATTGAATGTGTGGAAAAAACAATTGAATAAAAAAAATATTTCTTTGGAAAAACTTTCCAAATTAAAGCCAAGATTTTGGGAATATGTGGTCTTGATACTCGGATTTATACCAGCCATTTTGGGACTATTTTTTCATTGTATACCTCTAGGCGTAGCCTACGTTTTCACTCGCACCAATGTAAAGAGTAAAGAATTTTATGGATCTGTGTGGTTTGTGGCCAACATTGTGACCATTCTTGTATTTTACATAGTTTTAATTGTATTGTCCTTGACGGGAGTTTTGCCTTTGTATGTGATTCCCCTTGTAGGATTTACAGGTTATTTTGCTCAATATTACTACGAAGTTTTGACTTGTTTTCAATGGTCAAACGACAGCCATCTGATGCAAGAACGGAAAACAGGTTTAACGTATTACCAACAATATATTCAATACTCATGAAAAACATTTTTCCTTTCATATTTGGTTTTATTTGTCTTTTTTGCGCTTGCCATTCTAAGGATAATTCTAAGGTTAAAATTCCTGAATACGCCTTGGTTATTCATGGTGGAGCTGGGGTGATAGAAAGGGGGTCATTGAGTAAACAACTCGAAGAATCATACCACAAATCTTTAGAGGAGGCACTACTTGTAGGTGAAAATATTTTAAAGGCGGGAGGAAGTAGTATAGATGCTGTTGAAGCAGTCATCGTTTTATTAGAAAATGACTCCTTATTTAATGCTGGCAAAGGCGCCGTTTTTACTTTTGATGGAAAAAATGAATTGGATGCATCTATTATGGAAGGCCGAGAGATGAAGGCTGGGGCAGTAGCTAGCTTGACCAATATCAAAAACCCAATTACGGCCGCAAGAGCGGTTATGGAAAAATCACCTCACGTTTTATTGGTCCGAGAAGGAGCAGAACAATTTGCAAGAGAGCAAAAATGCGAATTAGTTGACCCTTCCTACTTTTACACGGAAAAAAGATGGAGTGAATTACAAACGGAAAAAGCAAAAAATGTCGATTCAGTACCTCAAGCAGGAGATAATAAAAAAATGGGTACCGTAGGATGTGTCGCCTTAGATAAGTTTGGTGATATTGTCGCCGGAACTTCAACTGGGGGCATGACCAATAAAAGATATGGCAGGGTAGGAGATTCCCCAATTATAGGTGCTGGTACCTATGCAGACAATAATACTTGTGGAGTATCGTGTACAGGTCATGGTGAATTTTTCATTCGCTATAGCGTAGCCAAAGATGTAGCAGCCTTGATGGAATATAAAGATTGGAGCCTTGAAAAAGCGGCTAAATATGTAGTATTTCAAAAACTAGTTGCTGTTGGAGGTGAAGGCGGCTTAGTAGCTATTGATAACAAAGGGAATATTATCATGCCATTCAACACATCAGGCATGTATAGAGGTTATTGTTTGCCAGGAAAACTGGAAACCTATATTTATAAATAACATAATTTAATTATCAAAAAACTGAAAAAATAATGCGTAGCTATTTGTTTTTATTCATAGTACTTATTTTTATTTCATGCAAATCCGAGAATTCCGCCTTATCAAAAACTGAAAAAATAAATTCAAGTGATTCATTGTCACAAGATAGTGTTATTGACATAAAGGAAGATTGGTCTATATTTGAGATGATGGAAGGGAAAAATCCTAGTGATATCGGGCTAATTACACTTCCTGGATTGCAAGCGAGAATTAAATCTTTGTTGAAAAAAGAATACGACTCGTTTCAAAATGATTGGAATGAAGAAACCCCACTTATTGTTGAAGATAGAATTTTATTTTTCTCTGGTTGTCAAAGAGGAGATTGCAAAGCCAATAAATACGTTGTCATTTTAGATGTTGTTGATAATAATATCAATATTATAAATTTTAAATATGGTTCTGTAAAGAGCTGGGAAGAAAGATCCATTATTGGTTTATCTTCTTCTTTATTGGAGCATTTTGAAAAAGTGAGGGTTGAGCAAGGACTTTAATGAAAATTATTTTTTTGACAATACATCCCGAGCTTGGAGAAAACGTTGCTTATAATAGTTGTTATACATGTGATCAATGGTAATTCCCTTTTGTACAGAGGAATGAATAAAATATAAGGTATCATTGCTCCAATGATGTACAATTCCGACATGTCCAGGTCGATTATTTCGCACATTTCTGCCTTTAAAAACGAGAATATCACCAGGAAGTGCTTCTTTAATATTTTTTATGCGCATACCATCATGCACTTGGGTTACCGAGCTTCTCGTGATTTTTATGTCATGTTTAGACATAATAAATCTTGTATATCCAGAACAATCCATTATTTGACCCTGGATTTTGGACTTATAATTTTTGCCTAAATACTTTTCTGCTTCCTGGATAATACTTAGTCTTGTTATAGCTTGTGATTCTTTAGTATTTTGTTCCTTATCGAACCCTAAAATGGATATGGAAAGGCATAAAAAATAGACCATTCCCAAACTAGTCTTAATGTTTGGTTTAAGTTTATACGGTTTGATGGATAGGGCAAAAAGCAAAGTGTTTCAGTTTAGGGAATACAAAAATAGTTATTAGGGTTAAATCCTACAAATATAAAACACAAAACTTTTAAGGGTTGTTGAATCTAAAAATAACGATTCCATCTGTTTTTGAAGAGGATTGAATATATTCCCACAAGTCAAGAGTAGAAACTTCAACCTTACCTGATTTGGATGAAGCATGCAGTATATAAGTCTTTTTATTCCTAATGAAAATAAAACCTACATGATGTATATCTAATCCTTCCGTGGAAGATGAAAATGCTACCAAATCACCATTTTCTAATTTTGAGTTTATTTTTAGAATAGAATTTTTAGGAATATAGGGGAATTTGATAGTTGACAATCTTCGTTCTGACGCTGCTATTTTATCGTAAAACCTAAATGATGGTTTTCCAGGATTATTTTTCAAATGAGATGTGATAACACTTAAGTTTAAAGTTTTATATGACCCACCTAATACTAAAGACATATTTTTACCAAGATCATTACATTCAGATTGCAAAAGCCATTCAGAAAAATAATGAATTCTAGAACTATAATCAGTCATTAACCCATCCCTATATCTCAAAAGTGTTATGATTTCTTCATAACTCAAATCTTTCCATTTAAATTGTTCTAAAGTTATGGCTAATACGGACTCTACAAAAGTAACACAATCAAAACCATTTTGGTGAGTGACCAATAATTCATGTTCATCTTGATCCAATGGGGCTATTAAATAAGATTTCCCAAGCATTTTTTGGGCATTGTCCATTAAGTGGGTGCTAAAATCTTGTCCGTAAAGTGAGCATGAAATAAATAGATGTATCCATAGCATTTTCAATAGTAATGTATGTTGAAAGGGTTTCATCATATAATTTCAGTAAAAATTAGATTTTGGAATCGACATTTAAATACATAATGACGAATATTTCACAATATGGTGATTGGTATCATGAAGAACCCAAGATAGTATATTTAACTTTGCCTATAGATAAAACAATTCAAGATGAGCATTAAACAAAGAGAATCGGTTGAACATATCATGACAAAACAACCCATATCCGTAAATCTTACAGACGATTTAAACAAGGTTTACCATATGATGCATGAAAATTGTATTCGGCATTTGCCGGTTGTTAGCGGCACCAAATTAATAGGTATATTAAGTAAAATGGATTTGGAACGGATATCTTTTACAGAATTAGATGAAAAAAACCAAAAAATTAAGTCCAATTTTTTTACGGGATATACAATTGCACAAGTCATGACAAAAAATGTACAAAGCCTCCAATTGGAAGATAGTGTCAAAGATGCGGCTGAAACCTTAAGTTTTGGAAACTTCCATGCAGTTCCTATTTTAGATGGTGATAAATTGGTTGGAATTGTCACATCAACAGATGTAATAAATTATTTATTAGAATTATATTGAGAGTAAACAGGATTTGTTTGAACAATCTCTGTTAAAGAGTTTTAAATTGTTGATCTAATTGTTTTGATTTAAAGGAGTTGAAAATGTTCAGCTCCTTTTTTTGTATCAATTTTTTAAAGGTAACAAATGTTACCAATTTTACCAATAGATTCCATTAATTTTGTTGAAAATTTAGTTTTGAAAGAAACCAATAAAAAAATTCCTTTTATAGACGAATGGCCGATGGTCATTTTATTTTGTTTGACACTTGGGCTGGCTCCGTTTGTACCAGAACCACATATCTATGGTAAAATAAAGTGGCTCTTGGGAGGTGGTATTGGCATGAAACCAATGGATTACTTAGATTTTGTATATCACAGTATTCCATTTGTTTTACTCATTCGTTTGGGTTATAAAACCATTAAAAACAAGTATAAAATTGATCATAATGAGTAAAAAAACTAGTTTTTCAGATATTATAGGTGTAGACAAGCCTACATTGGTCGACTTTTCGGCAGAATGGTGTGGTCCCTGTAAAGCAATGGCTCCTGTACTCAGCGAATTGGCTGGAAAAGTAGGAGATAAAGCTAAAATCATAAAAATTGATGTCGATAAAAATCCGAAATTGGCACAAAATCTACAAATTATGGGTGTTCCAACGTTTATTTTGTACAAAAAAGGAAAAGTGTTGTGGAGACAGTCGGGTATGGTATCCTTGAATGATTTACTTAAATTAATCGAAAAAGAATACTAATTTATGGATTGTATTAAACAGTAATTCAGCACGTTTAGCCCAATTAATTAATGTATTGCTTTAAGGTTTGCTTTTGAGAAAAAGGTATTGTTGATGTTTATTTACCGTAAGGATTGATAGTATTCAGATATTTCGGGATTAACAATAATATCTCTTGGTTTGATGGGTGATTTGAGAATAATTCCTTCTAGTGTTTTGCAACGACTTAATGCTACATAAGTTTGACCTGCTTCAAATGCCCCTTGTCCGAGGTCGATGATCACTCTTTCGAATGTTTTTCCCTGACTCTTGTGAATTGTAATAGCCCAAGCCAATTTCAAGGGATATTGTCTAAATAAACCTATTGTTCGGCTGACAATTTTTGTTGGATCAATTTTATCTTGTTCGTATTTAATTATTTCCCATTCCATTTTGTCAAGATGAATATCTTTGACTTCCTTTTGCTCATTTAATATTGTAACAGTAACACTGTCCTCAGTAAGGTCTTTAATTTTACCAATAGTACCATTTACATATTGTTTGTTTACATCGTTTTTAATAAACATAACTTGTGCCTCTCGCTTCAACCTTAATGCAAAATCTGTTGGAAATATGGAAGTATTAAAATCGCCTTCAACATATGCGTGGTATTCGAAAACAGGATAAGTGATTTCCTCCAATTCTCTTTGATTGATCTGATTTGCAATGTCATTTCTACTACAGAGTGTAATATAAAAATCTTTATCTTCTGGGAGGTTGATGTGTCTTTCATTCAAATCTATGATTTCATCATAGTCTACTTCATTTTTCCTGATGGCATCCAAAAGTCTGATAAAATGACGGTCAGTCTGTCTATATTCTTGATGAAGTTCGAGCATAATTAAATCAACATTTCTGATACAATGAGCGCTAAAAAAGTAAGGACTATTAAAATGGTTTTTAAAATATTCTTTTTCAAAAGGGCTAGCTACTACGGGCGGTAATTGAAATAAATCTCCGAAAAAAATCATTTGAACGCCGCCAAAAAGCTCGTTGTTTCCTCTGTGTAAGCGCAAGAAATAGTCGATATTGTCCATGATATCAGCCCTCACCATTGAAATTTCATCTATGACTATTACTTCGACTTTTCTATAAACTTGTACATTATTTCTTTTTTCTATGTCTTGACGATTGATGATTCGCGGAGGGAAACCAAAAAATGAATGGATAGTTTGCCCTTTGACATGGAGTGCTGCAATACCTGTTGGGGCGAGAACCACAAGTTTTTTTTTAGTCGTATTTCTAAATACATTTAATAACGTGGATTTACCACTCCCTGCTTTTCCTGTTACAAAAAAATGGTCGGGCTGATGTTCTAGTTGGTGCAGAACATCTCTAAATTCATTACTTAAAATAGCCGGTTGCAACATAATGGGTTAAAAAATATGGAAAGACAGTGTCATAAAATTCAGAAATTATTACTTTATTGAACAATTCATGCAAATATATAAAATATAGGAAATTATGTAATATATTTGCACCGACATGAATCCAGGTAGAATCATTTTACACCATAAACGTCTTATGTTGACCGTTGAGCGGATGGCACTTTCTATTATGGAAAGCTCGTCATCGGATGAAGAGATTTGTATCATTGGTGTTCAAGAAAAAGGGGTGTTGTTTTCGGATAAAATAGTAGAAAGTTTTACCTCACTTCCACACAATACAGTCGTTAAATATGGTAAACTGGACATCACCTTTTACAGAGATGATTTTAGGCGGAGAGAAACGCCTCTAAAAGCCTATACTACAGATATGCCCTTTTTGGTGGAGGGTAAAAAAGTCATTTTAATAGACGATGTTTTATATACTGGACGGACGATTCATGCAGCTATGGCAGCTTTGATGGATTTTGGTAGACCGTCTTCCATAGAATTAATGTGTCTCGTAGATCGTCGGTTTAACCGTCATTTTCCGATACAAGCCAATCATGTTGGCATCACGATTGATTCACTTGAAGAAGCATATGTTCGGGTTAATTGGGATTCTAAAAATAAAAACCACAACGTAGTCATATACCCTGGTAAAGAATAAAGATATTAATAAACTTAATATGTCAATAGCTCAACTGAGTACAAAACACCTCCTTGGAATCAAATATATTACGATTGACGACATTGAGTTGATTTTTAAAACAGCGACTGAGTTTAAAGAAGTCATCAATCGTCCTATAAAAAAAGTTCCTTCATTAAGGGACGTAACCATAGCCAATGTTTTTTTTGAAAACTCAACTCGAACAAGAATATCTTTTGAATTGGCAGAAAGAAGGTTGTCGGCAGATATCGTTAATTTTTCTGCATCTTCATCATCAGTCAACAAAGGTGAAACGTTGCTCGATACGGTGAATAATATTTTGGCCATGAAAGTCGATATGGTGGTCATGCGACATCCAGCTCCTGGAGCCCATCATTTTTTAGCCCAACATATTGATGCTAATATTATCAATGCAGGAGATGGAACCCATGAACACCCGACTCAGGCTTTGTTGGATGCTTTTTCAATGATGGAAAAAATTGGATCATTAAAAGGCAAAAAGATTCTAATTGTAGGCGATATTTTACATAGCAGGGTAGCATTGAGTAATATTTTTTGTCTGCAAAAATTAGGAGCTCAAGTCAAAGTATGTGGCCCACCTACATTGATACCTACCTTCATTGAAAAAATGGGCGTTTCGGTAGAATACGACATCACCAAAGCATTAAAATGGTGTGATGTGGCAAATGTACTTAGGATTCAGATGGAAAGACAAGATATCAAGTATATTCCTTCGACAAGAGAATATACCCAATATTATGGCATCAATAAAAAGCTGATCGAAAAAGTAAATAAAGATATTGTCATTATGCATCCAGGGCCTATAAATAGAGGCGTGGAAATTTCGAGCGATTTGGCAGATTCTGATTATTCAATCATATTAGATCAAGTAGAAAATGGGGTTGCAATAAGAATGGCAGTATTATACTTATTGGCAGCCAAAAAATAATGTTAAAAATATATTAAAAAAAATCACATTTAAAGCAAAACGGTAAACTTTTCGTTTCATGAGTGCAAAACAAATAAATACAACTATGCGGTTATCAGTAATGATACTTTCTTTCTTTCTTGCTTGCGGTTTAGGTTTATCGCAAACTTCTATTCAAATAGAGATAAAAAATTATGACAATGACACCTTAATTCTTGGCAATTATTTTGGTGAAAAAACATTAGTTAAAGACACCATTCTGGCCAAGAGTAAAGGAAAATTCACTTATGTTTCGAAGGATAGCTTACCCCAGGGTGTTTATCTCGTCTTATTGAAACCAAACAATGATTTTTTTCAATATTTAGCCAATGGCACAGATAAGGTTGTTCAAATTTCTGTTGACGCCAATGTATTAGATGAGGTCAATGTCAAAGGTAGTCCTGAAAATCAAACTTTTTATGACTATATGAAATTTTTAAAAAATATAAGGCCAGAGGCAGATACCCTTAAAGCAAGGTTCGAAAGGGCAAAAGAAGCCAAAGAAGACTTCTCTGTTTTTGAAAAGGCTTTAGGTGAATTGGACAAAAGGGTTCAGAAAGAACAAAAAGACATCATAGAGCGATTTCAAGGGAGTGTATTGTCAATGTTGCTCAAAGCAAACATCGAACCCATAATTCCAGAGTTTGAAGGAAATGATGAAGAGAAACAAAAACAAAGGTATTATTATTATAAAAACCGGTATTTTGACAATGTTGATTTTTTTCATCCAGCCATATTACGAACACCTTTTTTATTTCAAAAGGTCAATTACTACTTAACCAAACTGACACCACAAGCACCTGATTCTATTATTATTGGCGTGGACTATATACTCAAGAAAGTTGAGCACAATCCTGAAATGTACCGGTATTTTTTGGCAGACTTGCTCAACAAATATGCCCAGCTTAAAATCGTAGGACACGATGCCTTGTATGTTCATTTAGTGGATAAATATTATGCCAAAGGTAAGGCACATTGGGTAGATGAAGAAACTATGGATAAAATGAAAGAAAATGCCGATGACTTAAGACCCATTCTTATTGGTAAAAAAATGCCTGATTTTGTCGTATATAAAGAAGATAATACACCTGTAAAATTATCCACCATCCAATCCCCTTATACTATTTTGTTTTTCTGGGCACCCGACTGTGGACATTGCAAAAAAATCACCCCAGACGTTGTCAATTTTTATAAAAAATATAAAGATAAAAATGTAAAATTACTCGCTGTTTGTACGAAAGGAGGCGACAAAACCAAAACATGTTGGCTAGCAATTAAAGAAAAAGGTATGGAAGATTTTATCAATACAGGCGACGAATACCAAAGATTTAATGCTTTGTTTAAGGTGAAGTCAACACCTAAAATATTTATTTTAGATAAAGACAAAAAAATCATCTTAAAAGACATTCCTGCAGAAGAATTAGATAAAATTTTTGAAGAAGTACTGAAAATAGAAGAAATGAAACAATGAGTAAAGGATAGGTAAAGTATACACATCTGGAGAACTTTATTTCAACCTTTACAAAGATTCTATTATAAACAGATACGGTGATTTTTCCTGATATTTGTCGTAGATAGACTTTTGCATACTTTTTTGATCAATTTTTCGAATAAGGTAGTTTCTTATTTCTTATTTGAATTATTTTTGTGTTCTTTGATTATCCATGTGTCTATTTTCTCATTGTATGTTTATTCAATTTCTTTCAAATGAAAATACGGTCAATTATTAGTCTTGTTTTACTCCTTTTAGTATCATCTCAACTTATGCTCGCTCAAAATATGTATAATACAGTAAAACAAACTTCGCTTGATGGAAAATACACTTACGAAACCGTAGAAGGTGATCCAACAAAAACTAGGTTTTATACCTTAAAAAATGGCTTAAAAGTGGTTCTACACCAAAACAACCTTGAGCCCAAAATAATGAGTTTCATTACCACTAAGGTTGGAGGCAAAAATGATCCCTCTACTAATACAGGGTTAGCGCATTATTTGGAGCATTTGATGTTTAAAGGAACTGAAAATTTAGGCACCATTGATTTTACTAATGAAAAAGTTTATTTGGATAAAATTGAATCTTTGTACGAGCAATATATTGGCGCTGTCGATATAGGACACAGAAAAAAACTATATAGAGAGATAGACTCAATTTCTACCTTGGCATCAAAATATGCCGTTCCAAATGAATACGACAAAGCCATGACAGCCGTAGGCTCTACGATGACCAATGCGTTTACTTCAAAAGAAATAACTGCTTATATGGAAAATATTCCTTCCAATAATTTGGAGGAATATTTACAAATTCAAAAGGAGAGATTTGAAAAACCGGTTTTTAGGCTTTTCCACACTGAACTTGAAACGGTCTACGAGGAAAAAAATATGTCGCTCGATAGAGGATCTAGTAAAGTTTTTGATGGAATGTTTGCCAATTTGTTCCCTAAACATCCCTATGGAACACAAACGATATTAGGCGATGTAAATCATTTAAAAAACCCATCCCTTAAGGCTATTCGCACCTATTACAATACGTATTATGTTCCAAATAATATGTCCATTATATTAGCAGGTGATTTAGATCCTGACCATACAATACAACTGGTTGATCAATATTTTGGTAATTGGGTGGCCAAGGATGTACCTACATTTTCCTTTGAGCCGGAGACACCAATCGTTGAGCCTATCTATGTCAATGTCTATAGTCCAGACGAAGAAAGTGTTGCCATAGGTTTTAGAATGCCCGATCAAAACCATAAAGATGCTATTGTAGCGGATTTGGTAGGGTCAATTTTGTATAATGGCAAAAGTGGCTTAATTGACAAAAATCTTGTTAAACAACAACGAGTGTTAAATGCCTCAGGTTTTACCTATTTACTGACAGATTATGGCATGATTTATTTTAGTGCTCGACCTGTGAAGAACCAAAGCCTTCAGGATGCTGAAAAGTTAATTTTAGCCCAAATTGAAGAGATTAAAAAAGGTAATTTTGATGATGAATTAATCCAAGCATCCGTGAACAATATTAGAGTTAGCAGGGTGAGGGAGCAGGAAAATCCTGTTAATATGGCTTATACATTAAATGATCTCTTTAGTACAGGAACCAGTTGGGAAACCTATTTAAACAATGTTGAAAAAACCGGCAAAATCACGAAAAAAGAAGTGGTAGATTTTGCCAATACATGGTTTGGAAACAATTATGTCACAATATATAAACGAACGGGCAATGATACGACTTTACAAAAAGTCGATAAACCTGAAATCACAGCTTTGGATATAGACAGATCAAAACAATCTTCTTTTTTGACCTCTATTACAGAAAGGCCCAAGGAAGCGTTAAAGCCCGTTTTCGTCGATTATACTAAGGATATAGTTTTTGGCGAAGTGCATAAAAATGTACCTCTTTGGACCGTGCCAAATAGACTTAACAACTTGTTTTCATTTTACTATGTATTTGATATGGGAACTTATCACATGACTAAACTTCCTCTTGCTATTGAATACCTAAAGTTTATTGGTAGTCAGACATATTCTAACGAACAAATCAATCGAGATTTATATAACCTTGCTATTGACTTTAATATTTTTACATCAAACGAACAAGTGAATATTAGCCTTTCTGGATTGGAAGAGAATAGGGAGAAAGCATTAGCCATCATAGAAGATCTAATAACCAATCCAAAAGCAGACCAAGAAGCCTTAAAAAAGTTTATTGAGTCTAAAATCAAAGAAAGAAATGATCGAACTTTAAACCGAAGAGCCATTTTTAACGGTGCATTGACCAATTATGCCGATTATGGATCATTGAATCCTTTTAATGACGTGTTGAGTAATGAGGAATTGAAAGGTGTCAAAGCTGAAGAACTGATAGAAATTATAAAATCATTATTTACCTATTATCACAAAGTGTATTACTATGGACCTAAAAATTGTAACGCACTTGCGGTAGAATTGAAAAAAAATCACATTCTAAATAAACAATTAAAGGTTTATCCAAAACCTAAAAAATATATTGAGTCAGAGAATAAAGAAAATACCGTATTTTTTGTTGATTACGATATGTTGCAAGCCGACATTTTTCTTCAAAGGTGGGATGAGGAATTTAATGAATCAAATATTCCAATTATCACTGCGTTCAATGAATATTATGGTGGTGGTATGGGTTCAATCGTATTTCAAGAAATCAGAGAAGCCAAAGCCTTAGCCTATTCTACCTATGGTTTTTATTCTACACCTTCAAAAAAGGAAGACAGACACAAAGCTGGTTTTTTTGTAGGAACACAAGCAGATAAATTTTCGACAGCTTATGATGCTATGAAAGATTTAATTGAAAACTTTAGGGAATCTGAAGCTAACTGGGAAATTTGTAAAGCTTCCATAAAACAAAATATCGAAACACAACGTATCACTAAAACTAATATATTATTCAACTATCAAACTGCTCAAAAAAGAGGATTAACAGAAGATACAAGGAAACTTATTTATGACCAGGTGGATCAATTCACTTTACAAGATATTAAACTTTTTCACAACGACCATCTCAAAAATAAAAATTGGAATATTCGGGTTATGGGTTCAAAAAATAAGCTGAATATGAAAGATTTGGAGAAATATGGAAAAGTAGTTGAGTTGACTACCAAAGACTTATTTGGTTATGAGGTAGAAGCAGCTGTTCCTGTGCCATAGAATGGTATGGATTGGGCATACAAAATGGCTTTTAGTATTACAATGCGCCAAAGGCTGACAAAAGTAAACAACAACTAAAAGTGTGGACAAAAATTAAAGTATTTTTTTTTTCTTAATATGCAAAATAACTCGACAATAGTGGCGAGTGGCTAATTCCACAGATTTTAAGATTATGAGTTTAAAAGTCTAATACTTTTGAGACTACTTCCTTTATCCCTCTAAGTGTTACTATATCAAAATTTCCTAGTTTCTCTCTAAGTCTTTCTTTGGACAGAAAACGAATTTGGAAACAGTCATCACGTGAAGTTCTACAGCGTCCGTTAGAATTATTGGGTTCAATTTTTACCATCCATGGAGCAATAAAGTATTGAACTTTCCAGTCGGTTATTAGTGTATTTGGCTATAAAGGAAGTTTTCCTAAACTGTCGCTATTAATTATAATATCAGGCCTTTTCTTTTAAATTTCAGCCCCAATAGTCTGGTCAAGATTAACCAACCAGATTTCACTTTGTTTCATAGAATTTTTCAAAATCGATTGAAGGTAAAGCAGTCAAATCTTTATCGATATTGTAATCGTCAAAAAGCTCTTCTGAAGTCTTTTCCAATTGAAGTTTGATTTCATCTTTTTGAATGGACTTTAATGTTTCTTTAAGTACCTTAATCCTATGTTGTAGAGGCAAACATATTATCTTCCTCCATTAAATCTGTCGTTTGAATGAATTAATCTTATTATAGAAAAATTTTATTTTTAAGACTTATGATCAAATAAGTTTCAAAATAGTCAAATAGACCGGACACTTCACGGGTATTAGCCATATTGATAACTAACGTAAATCCCTATTATACGGTTTGAAAAACGAGAGAGGAGCAAGTAAAGTAATCAAAACACTTTTGCTTAGATAAATATAAAAAAAAAGCCCTGACAAAATTGCCAAGGCCCAATTTTTCTGAAACAAAAATAATTACTTCTTAACAGTAATCATTTCATATGCTGTTTTGAGCATAGCAGAAGCGCTGTCAGCAGCTACTTTTGCTTCTGATTGTTTAGTTTGCCATCCAGTTAATTTTTCTGAAGCTTGTGCAATTAAAGCAGTTAAATCTGCTATTTGCATCTTAATATCTCCTTCAATTTTGCCATTAGCTAAACCGTCTTTTAATGCATTTACACTAGCAGTTTTTTCAACCCACATTTTTGTAAATTCACCCAATTCTGCTTGGATAGGTCCGTAAGCAGCAGTTGCGGCTGAAAAAGCAGTTGTAGCTTCTGCATATTTTGTCGCCATTTCTGGTTTTAAACCTTTTACAACATCTTCTGCTAATGTCATGGTAGATGCCATATTGGTGTAACCAGTAATTTCAGTAGTTAAATTGTTAGCAAATTCTGTCACAGCTTTTGTGTTAGCATCCCAGTTAGTAGATAATTCTTCAATCTGAGGTCTGAATGTCTCAACACCTGGCTTACAAGAAAAAATAAATAACGGTAAAACGAATAATAATAACTTCTTCATTTAAGAAAATATTTTAATGTGAATAATACCACAAAGGTAGGGTAGAAATAATGTAATATATTATTTTTTACCTATTATTTATATTCACATTTATTAACAATAATCTCATATAATACTATCTACCAAATAAATATATATTATGTATAAATATATTTAAAAATTGTTAACATTCTTTAACTTTTGTCGTAAAGGATAAATTTATAATATGCTTTTCTAATAAGGAACACAGTAAAGGATTAATTCAATATTTAATTAAAGATGATTTTATACATTTGTGACAAATTCGTTGAATAAACGAGATACAAATTAAATCTTTAGGTTGGTTAGTCTTGGATATTGAGATTTTTTCCATTACATGTATAGTAACATTAAAAATATAATATGAAACCTATTTTATTGGTTCTGGCAGCAGGCATGGGAAGCCGTTATGGGAAACTTAAACAAATGGATGGGTTTGGACCTAATCAAGAGACCATCATAGAATATTCTTTATACGATGCCATTAATGCTGGGTTTGGCAAGGTAGTTTTTGTTATTCGGCAGTCGTTTGCGGATGAGTTTAAACAGTATTTTTCACCTCGGCTTGAAGGAAAAATCAAGGTGTCCTATGTTTTTCAAGAAACAGACATGTTGCCTGAGGGCTTTGAAAAACGAAGTGTCCGAGAAAAACCATGGGGAACAGCCCATGCTATTTGGGTAGCAAAAAAAGAAATCGATGAGCCTTTTGGGGTTATAAACGCAGATGACTATTATGGAGTAGAATCCTACCAATTACTGGCAAATTTTTTAAATAAACAACATCTTTCGGGTTCTCCTAATTACAGTGTAGTAGGCTATTATTTGAAAAATACATTATCTGATCACGGCACAGTCAATCGGGGTATTTGTCAGGCAGATGAAAAGGGCTTTTTAAAATCAGTCAAAGAATGCATTAAAATTAAACGAGATGAGGATGGTATTATTAGATACCCTGAAGGTCAAGAAATTGAAGTTTTAGACGAAAATTCCTTAGTTTCAATGAATATGTGGGGATTTTTACCTTCTTTTTTTGAGCATGTGGAAAATCTTTTTACAACATTCTTAGAAAACGAAGGAGATAACCCAACTTCAGAATTTTTTATTCCAAAGGTAATCGACCATTTAATAAAAATTGAAGTGCTTAAAGTGCACGTTTTGGATACAGAATCTGATTGGTTTGGCGTAACCTATCAAGAAGATAAACCTTTTGTCATAGACAAAATTAATACTTTAATTAACAAAGGTGTTTATCCAAAAAAACTTTGGTAATTGGCCTTATAGGTAGAAAATATTTAGGCTCGAGATATTTCGACTAAATATTCAAGGTATAAATTCAAACTTTCCTGCATCAAATAATCCAAGGTCGCTCATCTTGATTTCAGGGATAACAAGTAAAGCCATAAAAGACAATGTCATGTAAGGAGCTGACAATGTAGAACCAGCTTCCTTTACTTTTTTGTCTAATTTTTCATAGGCTAAACCTACTATTTCGACCGAATCGATATGCATCAATCCGGCCACAGGAAGTGGAAGACACGAGGTATCCGAACTAAAAGCAAAGGACAAGCCTCCTTGGTTTTCAATTATCAAATTAATCGCATTCAAAACATCATCCTCATTTTTACCAATAGCGACTATATTATGAGAATCATGGGCTACTGATGACGCAATCGCTCCTTCCAAAGGTCCAAAACCGGAAATGAAACCACTATGTATTTTAGCTTGTTTATATCTATTGACTACATAAATTTTTAATATTTCCGCTTCTTTACATCGATCTATATTGGTTTTGTGGGTGATGAGGCTACCATCAATAGCTTGAATTATTTGTGTATCGTAATTCAAAATCAATGTAGGTAAATCACTTTTTTGAATAGGTGTAATATTAAATTGGTTAATCGTGTTGTGTGTTTTGGATGGAAGATTACATATTTTATTCTCAACATATTGAACACCTTTACAGTAGGTAGAAATAATATTCAAATCTTTTAGATTGTCCACCACGATAAAATCAGCGTCATCATCTTCATTCAACAATCCCATAGGCAATTTATAGTGTTCTACTGGATTTACACAGGCAATTTTCAATACATCAAACAAATCGTGTTTTTTAATGGATCGTTTGACAATTTCATTGATATGACCTTTGATGAGCTCGTCAGGGTGTTTATCGTCACTACAAAACATCACATGATCGGTATGAGTACTAATTAGAGATTCAAGTGCTTGGTAATTTTTAGCAGCCGAACCTTCCCTGATTAAAATTTTCATACCATGTTTTAATTTCCAAAGTGCCTCATCTAAAGATACACATTCATGGTCTGTCGAAATGCCATGTTTAATGTATTTAATAGCTTGTTCGCCAGTTAAACCCGGCGCATGTCCATCCACTGGTTTTTTATTTTTTTGAGCAATCTGAATTTTTCTCAATACTTCTGAATCTTCAAAAAGAACACCAGGGTAGTTCATCATTTCCGACAAATACCAAATGTCATTCCTAGCCATCAAGATTTCAATGTCTTTTGAATCAATCGTAGCTCCTGCGGTTTCAAAAGACGTAGCAGGTACACAACTGGGCGCTCCGAAAAAAAACGATAGACCTGCCCCTTGAGCATTGTCCAACATAAATTCTATTCCCTCCATTCCGCAAACGTTGGCAATTTCATGTGGATCGGAGACCGTAGCTACTGTTCCATGACAAAGTGCTCTCCTAGCAAATTCATAGGGAACTACCATGCTGCTTTCTATGTGGATATGGGCATCAATGAACCCTGGAAGTATATATAGTGAATATTCTTGGTCGGAAGCTACGATTTTATCAATTTTCCCATTTTTGATGTGCAGTTCACCATTAAAAATATTTTTGTTTTTTATATCCACAATTTTACCATGCAAAACCATTTGATTATATTTTATGTTTGAGTTTTTTTAACCCTACAAAGGTAATCTATAAATTCTTCTATTTAGAATCAATACTTGTTGATACTTAAAATTGACGTGATAAATATTACAGATTCAACTATGATTCGGTTGGAATTATCTATCTTTGTGCTATAAATTTGGAATGTAATTATGAGTGTGGAAAAGGTAAAATGTTTAATTATCGGCTCGGGACCAGCAGGGTATACAGCCGCTATTTATGCCTCTAGGGCTAATTTGGAACCTGTTTTATATACAGGAAAAGAGCCGGGAGGCCAACTTACAATCACCAATGATGTAGAAAATTATCCAGGTTATCCTGATGGCATTATGGGGCCTCAAATGATGGAAGATTTTAAAAAGCAAGCAACTAGATTTGGAACAGATATTAGGTACGAAATAATCAATAAGGTTGATTTTTCTAGTTATCCACTTAAAGTTTGGTCAGAAACAGGCCATGAAATTGAAGCGCTTTCAGTCATTATAGCTACGGGCGCTAGTGCAAAATGGTTGGGTATACCTTCAGAACAAAAACTGATGAATAAAGGTGTTTCTGCCTGTGCCGTTTGTGACGGGTTCTTTTTCCGCGGACAAGAAGTAGCCATTGTCGGTGGTGGCGATACTGCAGCAGAGGAAGCAACTTATTTGGCCAAATTATGTAAAAAGGTACACCTTTTGGTAAGGCGGGATGAAATGAGGGCTTCCAAAATTATGCAAGAACGAGTGTTGAAAACGGAAAATTTACAAGTCCACTGGAATACTGAGACAGTAGAAATTCTAGGTGAAGACGGCGTAACTGGTGTAAAAATCAGAAATGTTGAAACCAAACAAGAGTCAACGCTTGATGTCACAGGTTTTTTTGTTGCTATTGGCCACAAACCCAATACCGAAATATTTAAAGATTGGTTGGAAATGGATGAAAATCAATATTTAAAAGTTATCCCAGGTAGAAGTTTTACCAAAGTGGAAGGTGTTTTTGTGTCAGGTGATGCAGCCGACCATATTTATAGACAAGCGGTAACTGCAGCGGGATCAGGTTGTATGGCTGCTTTGGATGCAGAAAGGTTTTTAGCAGAAAAAGGAATGATTTAAAAGATTCTAAAATATATACATATGGCTTCTAAATTCAGATCAGGTGTACTTTTTGGCGATGAAGTAACCGAATTATTATTGGACGCAAACCAAAACGATTATGCTATACCTGCCGTCAATGTGGTAGGAACCAACACCGTCAATGGCGCACTTGAAGCTGCTAGAGACGTCAATAGTCCTATTATTATTCAATTTAGCAATGGAGGTTCTTCTTTTTATGCTGGAAAGGGTTTAAGTAACGCCAATCAAAATGCAGCAATTTTAGGTGGAATTTCAGGGGCTTTGCATATTCATCAAGTCGCAGAAGCTTATGGCGTACCTGTGATACTACACACGGATCACTGTGCTAAAAATTTGCTTCCTTGGGTCGATGGCCTAATTGAAGCTAGTGAAAGGCACTTTGAAAAAAATGGTTTTCCTTTGTATAGCTCGCATATGCTTGATTTGTCAGAAGAAGATATCCACGAAAATGTAGAAACTTGTAAAGAATATCTCACTCGAATGGATAAGCTTGGGATGACATTAGAAATTGAGCTAGGGGTAACTGGTGGCGAAGAGGATGGGGTTGACAACACCAATATTGATAGTTCTAGACTATACACTCAGCCATCAGAAGTCGCTTACGCCTACAAAGAATTAAGTAAAGTTTCTAATCGATTTACTATAGCTGCGGCCTTTGGCAATGTGCATGGTGTATATAAACCGGGGAATGTTTCCTTAAAACCTATTATCTTGAAAAATTCTCAAGATTTTGTACAAGAAAAGTATAAAACTGGACATAACCCGATCAATTTTGTATTCCATGGAGGTAGTGGTTCTTCAAGAGAAGATATAAGAGAGGCCATCAGCTATGGCGCCATTAAAATGAATATTGATACGGATACACAATGGGCTTTTTGGGAGGGAATTAAAAATTATTACGAAAGTAAAAAAGGGTATTTGCAAGGACAAATTGGAAATCCTGAAGGTGATGACAAACCAAATAAAAAGGTTTACGACCCAAGGGTTTGGTTGCGATCAGCAGAAACTAGTTTTACAAAACGCCTTCAGTTGGCTTTTGAAGATCTCAACTGTATCAACAGAAATAGTTAATCCGTATAGATTTCACAATAGTAAAAAAAACCTATCCTTTTCTGGATAGGTTTTTTTTATGAGAATATTTTTTTCTACTTAAAAAAAACGGCCCACTATAATCAAAGAATCCATTTTAGTTAAAATCTGGTAAAAATGGAAGTCTAGCTTGAATCCTTTTGGTATCGATGATATACCGAGTATTTTGAATGAATTGATATATTTTTCTTTGTTCTGGTGTAGTATATAACTGCATCATTTCCTCTTCTTGCCCTTTTTCAATTTCTCTGAGTATTTCTGAAAAGAAATCGGTTTTGATGCTCGGGTATTCCACTATTTTATATTCTTCAATATTAGCCAATTCTTTGGCTTTCTTGAGGGCTTCATCCATACCACCCAATTCGTCTACCAAACCAATTTCCTTAGCTTTACTTCCTGTCCATACACGACCTCGGGCTATTACTTTAGTGCTATCCAATGACAACTTTCTTCCTTTACTTACCCTTTCAACAAATAAATCATAGATTTCCAAAACGGATTCTTGCATGAGGTTTTTTTCTCGTTCGGATAAATCTTGAAAAGGAGATAATGCTACTGCAAAATCATTAGTTTTTACCGTATCAAAATTAATTCCTAATTTATTTTCTGTTAAATCTTGAACATTGGGAAACATGGCAAATACGCCAATAGATCCTGTCAAAGTATTGGGCTGGGCAATGATATGGTCAGCATTACAGGAAATATAATATCCTCCTGAAGCGGCATAATCTCCATACGAAGCAATGACAGGAATACCTTTGGCCTTGATTTTTTCTACATAGTCCCATATTACTTCTGAGGTAAAAGCATCACCGCCAGGAGAGTTAACCCTCAATACGACAGCTTTAATATTTTCGTCATGTAATATCTTATTAAAAATCTTACTGTATTTATTTTTAGTGATAACACCTTTCATATCATCACCATAAGCAATTTCTCCCTCAGCATATACTATGGCTATAGATTCGTCAACATCTTTTTCCTTCACTTTTACGGTTTTGTTGTAAGAACTAAGGCTGACTAAATTTACCGATTTATCGTCTTTTACGCCCATTTTTTTCTTGAGCATTTCATCAAATTCGCTTTTTTGGCACAAAACATCTACTAATTTATTGTCTAATGATCTTTGTGCTGATCGTCCTAAGTATTCATTCATGATTACTTCGAGCTTTTCAGCGCTAATTTCTCTATGTTTATAAATTGTTTCACTTAAAATGGATTTCATGTCCTTCAGAAACTCTTTGATCTGTAGTCTATTTGAATCACTCATTTTGTCCAACCTAAAAGGCTCTGATGCACTCTTGAAGTCTCCTGCATAAAAAACTTCCATTTTAACACCTAGTTTGTCCAATGTGCTTTTAAAAAATGGAATCATCGAACCATACCCCCTTAAATCAACCATACCTCTAGGATTCAAATACATTGAATCTGCCACAGAACATAAGAAATAGGAGGACTGACTATGGGCATCGCTATAACTATAAATAAATTTGCCACTCTCCTTAAATTTAACTAGTTGATTGGATAGCGCCAATAAAGTAGCCTGTCCCATGGATATTGAGCTATTTTCAAGAAATATTCCTTTGATTTTATCATCTTTTGAGGCATATTCAATAATATTACACAACCTGTTCAAACCTATAGCTTCCTCACCTGATGAAAAGAAGGCATTTTGGTCTGCTGTATTACCGGTTTTTTCAGGAACTAGGCCTTCTAATTTTAAGTGTAAAATTGAGTTGCTCTTAACGTAGGTCGATTCGCCTTTTGAACCGTTCATAACTGCCAAAGCAATTATCAATCCGATTAAGGCAAAAGATACAATGACACCCAAACACGAGCCAAGTAACGAGGGGGTAAAAGTGCTTTTATTTTTTTGTTCCATATTTTATAATTCTAAGGCAAAGTTAGGGAAAATTAAAGATACTGTGTAAAAAGTTAGCTCAACGTGTACCTTACGACTACTAAAAGAAGATTATGTAGGACTAAACAACCAAACTTATTCTATGCACACCTGGATTATACGTTTTAGAAAGCAGGTATTTAAGATGGTTGTAGTGTTCTACATTGTTTTCAAAATCAATCGTATTTACATCTATAATTAAAACCGGATAAGACAAAATATTGCGGAAGTACTCAAAGTATGCATTTTGCACTTGTAATAAATAATCATCGGAAATACTAGTTTCATAAACCCTTCCTCTCTTCTTTATTTTTTCTTGTAGAATATCCACATTTCTGTGAAAATACACCAATATATCAGGTTTTGGAAAAGCCTGGTCAAAAACGCCGTATAATTTTTGAAAGAGTCTAAATTCCTCTTCTACCAGATTTTTTTTTGCAAATAAAAGTGTTTTTACAAAAGCATAGTCTGTAATGGTGAATTGGCTAAACAAATTTTGATTCAATAAACAAGACTGCAATTGTTTATAGCGCTCCGTCATAAAAAACAACTCAACCGTAAATGCAAATCTTTCAGGTTCGTTATAAAATAAAGGTAAAAAGGGATTATCATCAAACTGTTCCAGAATAAGGTTGCATTCGTATTCCTTTTGGATAAGTTTACAAAATGTTGTCTTGCCAGCACCGATATTGCCCTCAATACAGATATAGTTATATGGAAAGGTTGTATTGATATATTATTGATTTATGAATGCAAAAATATTATAATGATTTTATATACATACTTTTTTGAATGTTTTTAATTTAATTAGTTCATATTTTTCTGGAAACAGTTCATTTGGTTGAAAAAGTTTTATATTATAATTTAATAAATAAACAAATTTTATATGTTTGCACTCGCTTTAATCATTTAGTTTACTATAAAAAATGTCTAAAAAAGTTCATTTTATAGCCATAGGAGGATCGGTAATGCACAACCTAGCATTAGACATGTATAGTTTGGGTTATATCATTACGGGTTCTGACGACGAAATTTATGAACCGTCATCCAGTAGATTGAAAGAAAAAGGTTTGTTTCCGCCAACTACAGGATGGGATGAATCGAGAATCCATGAGGGACTGGATTTTATTGTATTAGGAATGCATGCAAAAATCGATAATATTGAATTGGTAAAAGCTCAGAAACTTGGTTTGGAAATTTATTCTTACCCTGAGTTAATTTACAATTTATCTAAAGATAAAAAAAGGGTAGTGGTGGCCGGAAGTCATGGAAAGACGACAATAACCTCCATGATCCTACATGTTTTAGCAAAAAATAAGATTAATTTTGATTACGTTGTTGGAGCTCATATCGAAGGATTTACGAATATGGTAAAAATAAGTGATGCTCCTTTGATAGTTGTAGAAGGTGATGAATATTTAAGTAGTCCAGTAGATCCACGGCCCAAAATGTTTCATTATAGACCACACATTTCTGTTCTGACGGGGATTGCATGGGATCACATTAATGTTTTTCCAACTTTCGAAAGTTATGTCGACGTATTTAAAAAATATTTGACCCTGATTTCTGAAAATGGAAATGTAGTGTATAACCAAAATGATACACTGCTTCAAAATCTCATTAATGACAACAACTCTTCCTTGCAATATACTTCGTATGATTCCTTGAGTAGAAATGGTCAAAAAGATGAGGTAGCAAGTGAAAATAAATGTTATCCTATATCTATCATAGGCCAACACAATTTATCAAATATGGCAGCTGCCTTAGAGGTTTGTCGTTTACTTGGAATTTCTGAAGAAATATTTTTGGAATCCATGTATGATTTTAAAGGAGCGGCCAAACGTTTACAAAAAATTGCTGAAACTAAAGACAGGGTAGTTTACCTTGATTTTGCCCACGCTCCTTCTAAAGTGAAGGCCACGACACATGCTTTTAAAATGTGGTATCCTAATAAAAAAGTTTTGGGTGTATTTGAATTACACACTTTTTCAAGCCTTGATGCCCGGTTTTTACCTCAATATAAGGATGCTTTAGAAAACATGGATGAAGCTGTTATTTATTACAGTGAACATGCTTCTAAGATGAAAAATAAGCCAATAATTCCAGAAAATGTGGTTCTTGATTCGTTTCACCATAACCAGATTCAAGTAATAAAACACAAAGACCAATTGACAAAATTATTGTTATCAGAAACTTATGCAAACTACAATATATTATTGATGACCAGTGGCAATTTTGACCAATTGGATCTAAAAATATTTAAAAGATAAAACATGAACAAGTATCAATTTGACGAACCAAATGCCTTAGGTGACGTAGCTTTATTTCACGAGTTGTTTGATCTCCCCATTTTAGATCAGCCATCTATTCCCGATGAAAAAAGGTGCGAATTAAGGGTGTCTTTATTGCAGGAAGAACTTGACGAATTGAAGGAAGCGATTCAAGACAAAGACATGGTTGGTATTGCGGACGCATTAAGTGATTTACAGTATGTGCTTTCGGGCGCAGTCCTTGAATTTGGCCTAGGTAAAAAATTTAAAAAATTGTTTGACGAAGTTCAAAGATCAAACATGAGTAAGGCTTGTGCAACCTATGAAGATGCCATATTGACTAGGGATTATTATTGGGAACAAAAAAATACCATATCTCATATTGTTGAAAAAAATGGAGAATACCTTGTCTATAGAGAGGGGGACAAAAAGGTATTAAAAAACATTCATTATTCAGAGGCAGATTTGAAAAAAATTGTCCAAGAAAAATAGAGTTATACTATTTTCCGCCAAAAAATGGACAGCGTGAAAGCAGAAATAAGATGCCATATACTCCACCAAGCTGCTATTAGGGCCATGCCACCCAAGCCATTAAAAAAGTTAAAAATGAGCACCAATGCTAGTCCAGAATTTTGAATACCTGTTTCAATACTAATACTTTTGAGGTCTTGAATTGGCAGTCGAAAAATTTTACCAATACCATATCCAGATAATAATGCAAGTGTATTGTGAATGAGAACGATAAAAAACACCTTGTCGAGATGTTGATAAATATTATCTAGATTGCTATAAATACCTCCAATAATAATTCCAATAAACAAAATCATACTGGATACTTTAACAAAAGGTAAGATTATTTTTTGAATATTGGGCCAATACTTTTTAACCGTCATACCAGCAATAAGAGGCAAAATCATGAGTGTCATTATGGTAAACACCATTTCGCCAAAAGGCACTTGGAATTTAATGTGATCACCTTGTAAAGTAGACGGCAGCAACAAA
Organism: Saprospiraceae bacterium; assembly: GCA_049290115.1. GTDB lineage: Bacteria > Bacteroidota > Bacteroidia > Chitinophagales > Saprospiraceae > OLB9. Next base: position 71,533 of record JBATMZ010000113.1, read on the forward strand.
AATAAAGCAGCAAAAGTAAAGGGCGTTTGAATGGAACTTGTTACGGTAGAAATCCCAGTCAAAATTACAGACAAGGCTGTATTTCCTTTAGCAAAATGTACGGCAAAATTCGACACATTGCCTCCTGGACAGACAGAGATTAACAGCATGCCTAATGAAAGGCTGGCATGAGGTTTCATCACCCAAATTATACCAAGGGTCAGCAAAGGTAGGAAGATCAATTGAGAGAATAAGCCTACCCAAGTGGACTTTTTATTTTCAAAGACATAGGAAAAATTAGATAAAGAAAGTTCTAAGGCTACACCAAACATGATATATGCTAGACATAGGTTGAGGATGGTTACTTGTCCTGGATTAAAGTGAATAATTACATCATCTATATTTGCCATCAATTTAAGTTAATAACAAAAGTAAAACTTGAGCGTAGATTATTTTCATCACCAACGAGATGGGAAACATAAAGGCATAACCAATATTGGGGACTTTGTTTTTAGTGATATCTGTTGCAAATTCAAGAATAGCTGGTTGATTTGACACGAAGCCTAGAAGCAAAGAAAAAGGAATTTTAAACAACCTATATCCAATCCATATACTTATCACGGCTCCCGTAATGGATAAAATTGCGCCTCCAATAAAAATAGGTAACCATTGGCCTTGACTTAATGCTTCTAACATGGTATAACCTGAACGAATTCCTAAAACGGAGAGTAATAAAATTAATCCTAGTTGATTTAATGTTACATTGGTTCCATAGGGTAGAGCCCAAATGATAGGTCCTGTTCTTTTTAATGTGCCTAAGATTAGTCCCACAATTAAGGGTCCTCCAGCATATCCGGCTTTGAAAACGATACCGCCTGGTAAGGTAATTTCAATCATTCCCAACAATAACCCTAAAGCAATTCCTAAACCGAATGAAAAAATATCAATTCTACTGGCTGCATGATAACTATCGCCAAATAATTTTTGTATTTCTGGAATGTCTTCTCTGTTTGCGACAAAACGTATTCGATCTCCAATTTCCAAAACAGTTTCTGATTTAGCCAACATTTCCATATCACCTCGTCTAATTCTCGTAATAAGGGCACTGTATTTTTCGGATAGATTCAATGAAGATATAGTGCGACCAACAACTTCAGGGTTTGAAACAAATATTCGAACAATGTCAAATTCTTTTCTATTAAAAGATAGACTTTCAGGGTCTACAAAACCCAAAACATGTTGAACATTATCGAGTTCTTCTTCTGTTCCAACTACGGTAATTTTATCATTTTCATGTAGCTCTGACTCCCAATGAGTAATCATCATTTTTCCATATTTGTAACTCTCCATCCGTCCAAAAACCACATTCCACTGGTAATTTCTGAATAAAACACGAAGTGTTTTTCCAAATACATCAGGGTTACTGACCCTAATAGTTCTACTTGTTAAATTTTCGTCGATGGGATAATCTTTTCTTAGGATTGACTTTTCAAAATCATAATTAATTTTAAAACTTTTTTCCATGAGTTTTATGGCGAACATAACACCCAGAACGCCCATTGGATAACTAAATGTGTATCCAACTACTAGATTTTGGATATGATTGGCTTTATTTTTAAATCCTTGATTTATTAATTCAATGGCTGAAGCTAATGAAGGAGAATTAGTTGAGCTACCTGAATAAATACCCACTGTCGTCGGGCCATCAAAATCCATCAGATAATGAATGATGAATGCAACTATTGCTGAAAGAGTGAGCATCAAGATGACAAAACTAATATCCCGCCACCCATTTTTTTGAAAAGACTGAAAAAAGGCGGGGCCCGAGGTTATTCCAATAGTATAAACAAATATAACAAGGCCCAATTGAAAAATAATCTCGGGAACATCAAACCCAGGATCCATGGCACCAAATATCAAACCGACAAACAAAACAGCACTTATACCCAATCCTGTCCCTCCGATTTTAATTCGACCAACCAAGTAACCTATCGCAGAAACTAGAAAAAGTAAAAGAAGCGGATTAGTTTTTAAAAAAACATTCATAAGTCAATTCTAAGATAAAAAAAATGGCCAAGATGTTGATAATGGCCACTTTATTTACTCTATATATGGAAATAAAAAGTTAGTCCAATTCTTGTATAATACGGTCTGCTTTATATATATATTTTAAAGCTCCATATATGCCTCCTGAATGGACAGAGACAGTTCTATTAAATTCTTCGTCAAAAATAAAATTACCTGGTAAGGATTCGATGTTGCCATCAAAAATGAGTCCTACAATTTCTTTGTTTTTATTAATTAGAGGACTACCTGAGTTTCCGCCAATAATGTCGTTTGTCGAAATACAATTAAAAGGGTATTTAAGCAATTCTATCGGTGGATTTTGCCATTTTTCTGGTAAAGCCCAAGGGAATTTTTGCTGATGAGAATAGTATCGGTCGTAGAGACCAAAATACGTTGTATTTACT